>NZ_CP061304.1:1214632-1821948 GCF_018687735.1 Polynucleobacter sp. MG-5-Ahmo-C2
GAATCTAATCGAATATAAAAACGTCCGATGTAAGCTAAAAAGGCAATCAATACACCAACTGTTACTTTTTGGTGCGCAACCTGCCAAATACCAAAACCCCAGACAACCAATAATCCAGTTTCTGTGAGTAATGTCACGGTTGGAGAAAACAATCCCCACACACGGTTCACACGATCATTGATTTGTAAATTGTGCTTGTTTGAGTCAACAAAACGTTTGAGCTCACGATCTTCTTGAGCAAATGCTTTCACTACCCGAATACCCGGAATAGTGTCAGCTAGGATATTGGTAACTTCAGACCAAATGCGATCAATCTTTTCAAAGCCAAAACGCAAGCGATCACGTACTACATGAATCATCCAAACAATGAATGGCAATGGAGCTAATGTCACTAAAGCAAGTAAAGGATCAATCGACACCAAGATTGCCGCAGTCATGGTGATCATGAGTACATCAGTTGCAAAATCTAAAGCGTACAAAGACAAGAAAACGCAGATACGATCAGTCTCTGCGCCAATGCGCGCAATCAGGTCACCCGTACGTTTGCCGCCAAAATATTCTAGAGAAAGCTTAAGTAAATGCTCAAAAGTGGTATTACGTAGGTCAGCGCCAATACGTTCACTCACCAATGCAAGTAAGTATGTTTTCCACCAACCCAGACCCCAGGCAACAATTGCTGCCCCAAATAAAGCCAGCAAATACATACTTGCTAAATGAAAATCTATTGGGTTGCCACGCTCATATGGAATCAACACGTGATCCATTAAAGGCATGGTGAGATAAGGTGGAATAAGCGTTGCGCCAGTAGATAGCAAGGTCAACACAAAACCCAGCGCAAGTTGTTTCTTATAGGGTCTTGCAAAACGCCAGAGCTTGAATAAAGTCCAGGTAGAAGGTGGAGTGTCGTCCTCTGGGTCACAAGTAGGGCATAAATCTGAATTGGCCGGTTTTGGACTTAAGCAAACTGGGCAAACTTGTTTATCGTATTCGCTTGACTCGCTCTTACTTTCTGCCTCTCCTCTAGTGAGTTGCTTAAAGCTTGATTGCAAGCGGAGAACTTGTGGGTTTACTGCCAAGGTGAAATACCAAGCTCGCAGCAAACTATCGGCAGTTTCTAGCCTTAAATGCCCCACCCCAGCATGATCCCCATGAATCAAATGCTCTTTCTGCCCTATAGACCAAGACTCAAATTGCTTACCATCGGTCCAAAAAAGACCTTCTTCGCTCAGCCAAATCAGGCTTTTTTCAAAGCGAAGATCCGCACCCAAATCGAGTTCAACCCATGCTAGCAAAGCATCAAAGCTGTGGACTGGAGATTTATGGTCCTGCAAAATAGCTTGCCAATAGCTTGGCAAAGCGGGGGCAAAAGGTAGGATTTCTGGCTTCATTGACACTAAAAGTATAGTGGAGCTAGATTTTTTAGATTTATAGATCCTGTCAACTTTAGGGCTGTAAAAACGTTAAATTAATGAACTAGCCCTTTTTATGTACTTTTGCTAATTTTGTGAGTTTTAAATAAAAACTATAAATAGAGAGACTGTCTGACGCGTCATAGCCAAACCCAGGCCCCAGAACTCGCAATACCCCATGCCCCAATTACTAGATAAATCCATCGAGATCCTGAGTGTTAAGCATCTCCGTGGCCCCAATATGTGGACCTACCATCCCGTCATTGAGGTTTGGCTAGATATTGGTGATTTGGAGGACTATCCCTCTAACCTCATTCCCGGTTTTTATGAGCGACTAGTTCAGGCTCTACCGAGTCTCGTTGAACATCGTTGCAGTTATGGAGAGACCGGCGGTTTCTTAAAGCGCGTCGAAGAAGGTACTTGGCCTGCGCATATTCTGGAACACCTTACGCTTGAGTTACAAAATTTAGCCGGTATTCCAGGTGGCTTTGGCAAAGCACGTGATGGTGATAGACGAGGTGTCTATAAAGTCATGGTGAGCGCCATTAATGAAGAAGTCACCCTAACTGCGCTCAAATATGCACGTGATTTGTATTTAGCTTTAGCGCAAGACAATCGAGATAGTGTTGCGCTGGTGAGTGACATCATCGAAAAGCTCCGCGACCTTGGCGATGATCTTTTGCTTGGGCCAAGCACAGCGTGTATTGTCAATGCAGCTGAAGAGCGTGGCATTCCCTCGATTCGTTTATCAGAAGGCAACTTAGTCCAACTGGGATACGGCGCCAAGCAACGTCGTATCTGGACCGCAGAGACCGATCAAACTAGTGCGATTGCCGAAACCATCTCTAGAGATAAAGATTTAACTAAGAGCCTATTACGGAGTGCTGGCGTCCCCACTCCTGAAGGTAGAACTGTTACTAGCCCTGACGATGCATGGGAAGCTGCACAAGACATTGGTCTACCTGTTGTTGTTAAACCAATTGATGGCAACCATGGTCGTGGCGTATTCATTAACCTTTACACCCAACAAGAAATCGAGGCTGCTTATGCAGTAGCGATTGATGAAGGTAGCGAAGTTTTAGTAGAGCGCCACATTGTGGGTGATGAACATCGCTTACTGGTAGTTGGCAATAAAGTCGTTGCTGCCGCCAAAGGAGAAACCGTTTGGGTTACTGGTGACGGTAAGCACTCTGTTTACGAACTCATTCAAATACAAATCAATTCAGATCCCCGTCGCGGTACTGCAGAAGAGCATCCGCTCAATCCAGTTCGCATTGATTCAGCAGTAGAGCTTGAGCTCGCACGTCAACAACTCACAGGCGATAGTATTCCTACCGCAGATCACAAAGTGCTCATTCAAAGTAACGGCAATGTCGCTTTTGATGTAACCGATCTGATTCATCCAGACGTAGCTCACCAAGTGGCCCTAGCAGCACGCGTAGTTGGCCTTGAGATAGCCGGTGTCGATTTGGTTGCACAAGATATCAGTCGCCCACTAGCAGAACAAAATGCTGCCATCGTGGAAGTAAATGCTGGCCCCGGCCTCTTAATGCATTTGAAGCCTGCGAGTGGAAAACCACAACCCGTTGGCAAAGAAATTGCTCAACACCTCTTCCCTCCAGGGACAGATTTCCGTATTCCAGTTGTAGGTATTTGTGGTGAAAATGGCAAAACGCCTGTTGCAGAAATGATTGCCCACTTCCTACGTCTAACCAATGTGTATGTTGGCCTCTCATGCAGTAAAGGCTTGTTTTTTGGCAATCGCGCGATCCCTAATACCAATGCATCCAATTGGGAAAATGCGCGCCGCACTTTACTCAATCGCGCCGTAGAAGCGGTCGTCATTGAAAATAATCATCTCTCTATGCTGATTGAAGGCTTAGCTTATGATCGCTGCCAAGTTGGCGTAGTCCTTAATGTAGACCCAAAGGCTAACTTTCCTAAATACGCTATTTATGATGAAGAGCAAGTCTTTAGCGTTATACGCACCCAGATTGATGTGGTACTCCCAACTGGAGTTGGCGTTCTCAATGCTGACGATCCGATGTGTGTGCAGATGGCAGAGCTCTGTGATGGTCAAGTGATCTTGTTTAGTGAAAAACCGAATTCTGATGTTGTCAAAACTCATCTGGAAAACGGAGGTCGTGTTGTGCTAGTTGGCAAACAACAAATTACTCTCAAGTCTGGTAAGTTGGATCAGAAATCAATTCCCGTACCACGCCACTCCGAATCAGACAATAGCGCCCCATGGAAAGGTATGAACTTAGGTGCTGCCATTGCCGCTGCCTGGGCACTAGATATACCATTTAATGTTATCGAAGCTGGTGCGGAAACATTTGTGCCAGACCTCACTACTGCACCAGGGGCTTAATTGGAAATCACCCGTATTCGTATGTTGCGCGGCCCTAATTTATGGAGCCGACACACTGCCCTAGAAGCAATCGTCTCTTGCGATGAGGCTGAGCGCTCCATCGATTCCATCCCCCAGTTTGAAACCAAGATTCGCGAACGCTTTCCACAACTTGGCAGTATGCGTCGTGGCGGTCACAATGAAGTACTCTCGCTTGCTCATGCCCTAGAACATGCCGCCCTTGGCTTGCAAGCGCAAGCTGGTTGCCCTGTTACTTTTAGTCGCACTGTCCAGACTGTGGATGTTGGCGTATATCAGGTGGTTGTGGAATATACCGAAGAAGTTGTCGGTCGCATGGCTTTTGACTTTGGCTTTGCCCTCATTCAAGCCACATTGAATGATGCACCTTTTGATCTTGCTGCAGCCCTCTCTGAACTAGAAGCCCTCTATGAAGATGTCCGTCTTGGCCCCAGTACTGGTTCTATTGTTGATGCAGCAGTACAGCGCAACATTCCATACCGTCGCATGACTGAAGGCAGTATGGTGCAGTTTGGCTGGGGCAGTAAACAAAAGCGAATTCAAGCTGCTGAGACCAGTGATACCAGTGCCATTGCTGAAGCGATTGCTCAAGATAAAGATCTCACCAAAAATTTACTAGCCGCAGCAGGTGTTTCAGTACCAACTGGCGAGGTGGTCACTTCAGCTGACGATGCATGGCGTGCTGCACAAGAAATTGGTGGTCCGGTCGTATTAAAGCCAAAAGACGGTAATCAAGGTAAAGGTGTTGTTGCCAATATTCAAACGGAAAAAGAAATCCGTGCCGGCTTTGAAGTAACCCAAAGCTTTGGTCGCGAAACGATTGTTGAGCGCTACCTCCCGGGTGCTGACTATCGCTTACTCGTGGTTGGAAATCGTCTCTCTGCGGCGGCCCGTCGTGAACCCGCTCAAGTTGTTGGAGATGGCACCCATACCGTTGCTGAACTCGTTGAGATAGAAAATAAAAATCCATTACGAGGCGATGGGCATGCCACTGCACTAACCAAAATTCGGTTTGATGATATTGCCCTCGCCCACTTAGCTAGCAACGGACTCACCCCCAAGTACATCCCTAAAACCGGGGAACGCGTCCTCCTTCGTAACAATGCAAACTTGAGTACAGGCGGAACTGCAACTGATGTAACTGATGATGTCCACCCTGATGTTGCCGCTAGCGCAGTGGCTGCAGCACAAATGATTGGTCTTGATATTGCAGGCGTAGATATTTTGTGTGAATCTATCTACAAACCCTTAGAGCAACAAGGTGGTGGCATCGTTGAAGTCAACGCCGCACCTGGCTTACGCATGCACCTCAAGCCGTCTTACGGAAAAGGCCGTCCCGTTGGTGAAGATATTGTGAATACGATGTTTCCGCCCGGTGAAGATGGCCGTATTCCAGTTGTTGCGGTCACTGGTACCAATGGCAAAACAACTACCGTACGCTTGATTGCTCATTTACTAAATGAGACTGGACTACGCGTTGGCATGACTACGACCGATGGCGTCTATATCAACCATCGATTAATTGATTCTGGTGATTGCAGCGGACCGAAGAGCGCGCGCAATGTATTAATGCATCCAGATGTGGATGCTGCCGTATTAGAAACTGCTCGCGGTGGGATGCTGCGTGAAGGTCTTGGTTTTGATCGATGTGAAGTGGCAGTAGTTACCAATATTGGCGAAGGCGATCACTTGGGCCTGAACTACATTACTAGCGTGGAAGATCTGGCTATTCTCAAGCGGGTAATTGTGCAAAACGTTGCACCAACTGGCGCAGCCGTCCTGAATGCTGCCGACCCGATGGTCGTTAAGATGGGTGACAAGTGTTCTGGACGGGTCATTTTCTTTGCTCAAAACCAACATCACCCAGTGATTGCTGCGCATCGCGCGAAAAATAAGAAAGTGATCTACTTTGATGGCACCTATATTGTTGCCTCAAAAGGTTCGCGGGTGATGTACCGCTTCCCCGTTAGCGAAATTCCGCTTACTCAAAATGGTGTGCTTGGCTTCCAAGTGGAAAATACTATGGCTGCAATTGGAGCAGCATGGGCCCTCGGACTTGACGCCGAAAAAATTGCACGTGGTCTTCATAGTTTTGAGAGTGATGCAAGTTCTGTACCAGGTCGCTTTAATCAATTCCAACACAACGGTGCAACCGTAATTGCTGACTATGGCCACAACCCAGATGCCATGCGCGCCTTAGCGAGCGCCATTGAAGCCATGAAGCCAAAGAAGAGTCACGTTGTGATTAGCGGCGCTGGGGATCGACGTGATGAAGATATCCGCGATCTCACCCGTATCTTAGGTAATTCGTTTGACAATGTCATCTTGTATCAAGATGCTTGCCAACGTGGTCGTGAAGATGGTGAAGTGCTCAAGCTCCTGCAAGAAGGTCTAGTAGGCGCAACTAAAGCCAAGCAAGTGAAAGAAATTCATGGAGAATTTAAGGCAATCGATACTGCCCTAAACGACATCTCTGCAGGAGATATCTGCCTTATTCTGATTGACCAAGTAGAAGAGTCGCTCGCCTACCTCAAGAAACAAGTGAAGCCCTAAGATCAAACCAGGGCATTAGCTCAAGCGTGATATTGCCGCAAGCGATCAATCTCTTCTTTGGATCCCAGCATGACTGAAACACGCTCATGCAAACCTGTTGGTTGCAGATCCATAATGGTCTGAGTGCCATTAATAGAAGCACCGCCAGCCTGCTCCACCAAGAAGCTCATTGGATTTGCTTCGTACATTAAACGCAACTTACCAGCCTTACTTGGATCACGCTTATCCCAAGGGTACATAAATACACCACCACGAGATAAAACGCGATGAACATCAGCCACCATTGATGCAATCCAACGCATATTAAAGTCTTTATCACGTGTACCCGTGGTGCCGGCTAAGCACTCCTCTACATAGCGACGGACTGGATCGGCCCAGTGACGCATATTGGACATATTGATTGCAAACTCTTTGGTTGAAGGCGAGATAGTGACGGCATCTTTAATAAGCAAAAACTCGCCAGTCTCTTTATTTAAAGTAAACATCACCACGCCATCACCCAATGTCAGGGCCATAGTGGTCTGCGGACCATACACTACATAACCTGCAGCCACTTGGTTACGTCCTGACAATAAGAAATCAGAAGTTTGTAAAGGAGTTTTTGGATCTTGCTTCTTCAAAACAGAAAAGATTGTTCCGATAGAAACATTCACATCAATATTGGATGAACCGTCCAGTGGATCAAACAAGAGAAGGTAGTCACCAGTACCTTGGACTGGCACAGGTAGCTCCATTTCCTCGGAGGCAAGGCCTGCCAGCGATTTGCAGCCCTTCACACCATCTATCAATTGATCATTAGCAATAATGTCTAGCTTTTGCTGTACTTCACCCTGTACGTTGCCACTTCCAGCTGAGCCTAATAAACCAATCAAGGCGCCCTGTGCTACTTCATGACTTAAGGTCGAGCAAGTATTGACCACTGCAAGCAACAAATCCTGAAGGCCTAAAGGTATGGCAGCACCTTTTGGTTTGGCGCTGACTAAATACTGCTTGAACGTGTGATTGATGCTTGAGGACAAAGGTGTTTCTCCGATTGTTGATGCCAATATCGTACTTTAAGGCTCTATTTTGCCCTGTTATCTAAAAGACTAGTGACCTAATGCCTTGCCTATTACCTCCCTGGTATCTGGAGAGAGGGTTTGGCAGGCGGCTACGCGCTCTAAGGCCGCTTTCATCTTATCTTGATAGGGTTGAGCAAATAGACGCCAGCGATCTAAGGCTCTAGCCAACCGAGCAGCTACCTGAGGGTTAATCGGATCTAAAGTGACAACACTATCAGCCCAAAATTCATAGCCACTGCCATCTGCTTGATGAAAGCTCGCAGGATTGTTGGAGCAGAAAGCATGAATCACGCTGCGCACTCGATTGGGGTTATTCATTTTGAATGCAGGATGTTCACGCAAGCCCTTCACATTACTCAATGTGGAATCCCGACCATCGACGGGTGGGCGGCTCGATTGCAATCCAAACCATTTATCGATTACCAATGCATCATTTGCAAAGCGCTCATAGAAGTCAATCAAGCAATCTTTTGCTTCCTTGGCTCCATGAATGACCAATCCCGCTAAAGCAGCATAACGATCAGTCATATTGTCGGCGATTCGATACTGATTGACCGCCAGCGGAGACCAAATCGCTGGATTGGCTTCCAGCAACATACTGAGCGCCAAGTTTTTCAGAGCACGTTTGCCAGCATCCACCGCATCAGACTTGAATGGTCCGGGTGTTTGCATTTGTTGATACAAGGCAGCCCACTCTAGTTGTAACTGCTTAGCAAGCTCTTTTCGGAAGGCGCGGCGTGCAGTAAAGATTTTCTGTGGGTCTACGCTAGTGCACTGTTCATATAAATAAGACTCGGCAGGCAGCGTTAGTGCAAGCTCCTTGAAGGCTGGATCTAGATTAGGATCAAGCAAAAGATTGCGGTAGGCTTCAATCAATTGAGCGTCGGGCAAGCGATTGTTTAAAATCATTTGCATGGCCAATTTCTGACCCGCTTCCCAGCAATTAAATGGGTCATCGTCAGACGAGAACAGCGTTAAAAGGTCTGCTTCACTTTGCTCAAAATCTAAATTTACTGGGGCTGAAAAATCTCGGTTAATCGAAAGCACTGGGCGCTCATCAATATTGTCAAAAGTCCAGCTTTGACTTGCTTGAGTTAGCTCTAATAATTGCTCTGCTTGATCATTGCTCTTTGTAATCAAGCGCATCTTCAATGGAATATGAAAAGGCTTCTTCTCTGGCTGCCCAGGACTGGGGGCACAGCTTTGAGTCAATGTAATTTGATATTGTTTTTTTGTCGGGTCGTAATGCTCTTGCACTTTGACGCGCGGTGTACCTGCCTGGCTATACCAATTTCTGAATTGAGTAAGATCTCTACCATTAGCATCGGCCATTGCCATTAAGAAATCATCACAAGTTACCGCCTGACCATCATGGCGCTTGAAATATAAATCCATGCCCTTGCGGAAGCCTTGTTTGCCTAGCAGGGTTTGATACATCCGCACTACCTCGGAGCCCTTCTCATACACGGTCACAGTATAAAAGTTGCTGATCTCTTGATATTCATCAGGACGAATCGGATGAGCCATCGGACCCGCATCTTCAGGAAACTGTAGTTGACGAAGTAGGCGCACATCTTCAATGCGCTTTACAGCCCTGCCAGACTCGCTACCCATTTGATCAGCTGAAAACTCTTGATCTCTAAATACGGTTAAGCCTTCCTTCAAGGATAGCTGAAACCAATCCTGGCAAGTGACTCGATTACCAGTCCAGTTATGAAAATACTCATGCGCAACAACACTCTCAATATTGGCAAAGTCTGCATCGGTTGCAGTTTCGGGTTGCGCTAGTACAAACTTGGTATTGAATATATTCAATCCCTTGTTCTCCATTGCGCCCATATTGAAATCACCCACCGCCACAATCATGAAACGCTCTAAGTCCAACTCAAGACCGAAACGTTTTTCATCCCAATGAATCGAGGCAATTAAAGAATCCATCGCATGACGGGTTTTCTTAAGATCATGGGGCTCTACCCAGATCTGCAATAACTTCTTGGCGCCGTTACCGGTGGTAATGCTTTCTTCAATGCATTCCAACTTACCAGCCACCAAGGCAAACAGGTAGGAAGGTTTTGGGAAAGGATCTTCCCAAGTGGCACTATGCCAACCATTGGGTAACTTTTCAGTATTTAATAGATTGCCGTTCGATAAGAGGACTGGGTATTCCGCTTCGCGTGCACGCAATGTCACACGATAGCGCGCCATCACATCTGGACGATCTAAGAAGTAAGTAATTTTTCTGAAACCTTCAGCCTCACATTGCGTAAAGAAATTTCCATTAGAAACATACAAGCCCATGAGAGAAGTATTTTTCTCGGGTACGCAAACGCAAATGATTTCAACAATGAATTTATCTTTACCTTCATTTGGCAAAGAATGAATTGTCAAAAATTCAGGAGTTAGTTCAAAGTGACGATGTGCCTCACCATTAATACGCAAACTCACAAACTCCAATTCTTGGCCTACCAAAACTAATGGTGCTCCGGCTGCAAAACCCTTACCCGGCAAAACCTCAATCCGACTCTTCACAATCGTACGTGCAGGATCTAGTGCAATATCAAGCTCTACTTGATCAAAGGTATAAACGGGAGGTCGGTATTCGAGTCGACGAAAGCTCTGTGGCAGATCAGTTTTCATAGTCTTATTTTAAGCCTTGGCTAGTGTTGCTGCAGACCCCTCAAGATCCCACTAATTCCAAATCAGCGTGGCGATACCAATGGCAATAAAGGTTACCGCCGCCACCGCATGCACCCACTTGATCGGCATACGCTTGGTAAATTTTTGACCGATCCAAACAGCTGGGACATTCGCCAACATCATCCCCAATGTGGTGCCAACCGTTACAGAGAAAACATCTTCATATCTTGCGCCTAAAGCAATCGTCGCAATTTGGGTCTTATCCCCCATCTCGGCCAAAAAGAATAGGCCAACTGTCAGCAGAAATACTTGCCAAGCACGATCGGCTACCCTCGATCCAGCAACATCATCGATATGATCGGGCACCAGAAGCCACAAACCAATGCCCAGGAAGCTCAATCCCAAAATCCAACGCATTACATCTGGTGATACCAAGGTCGTTAACCAATGGCCCAAGAGGGCGGCGCATGCATGGTTTGCGATGGTAGCAAGAAATATCCCGGCAATGATGGCTAAAGCTTGCTTGGGATAACGCGCAGCCAACATTAATGAAAGGAGTTGAGTTTTATCACCCATCTCCGCTAAGGCGACAACGCCAGCAGAGAGGATTAGAGTAGAAAAGTCCATGGATCTAGTTGTTCCAGTAAATGCAGCAATGAGTAATACATTGGGGACAGTTTAAATCCCCAATGTGTCCACATGATGCAAAACTACAAATCCATACAAAACAACTTATGCGACCAAGAGCTCCTCTGCCAAAGCAAAGTCTAAGCCTTGCGCCAACGCTACTGGCTTAGAGGTTAATACACCCTTATGCACACTCAGACCATTACGCAAGTGATGGTCAATCGATAGAGCTTCCATCACCCCTCGATTAGCCAAAGCCTCCACAAATGGATAGGTAGCATTCGTTAATGCAAAGGTAGAAGTTCTTGCAACTGCTCCAGGCATATTAGCAACGCAATAGTGCAATACACCGTCCACTAAGAAGGTGGGGTCAGCATGAGTAGTGGGCTTGGAGGTTTCAAAGCACCCACCCTGATCAATTGCAACATCTACCACGACTGAGCCTGGCTTCATCTTTTTCACCATCTCATGCGTCACTAACTTTGGTGCTGCACCACCAGGGAGTAGTACTGCACCAATCACAACATCTGCCTCACAAACTTCTTGCTCTATTAGCAAGTTATCTGAGTAAAAAGTTCGTACCCGATTACCGTAAAGCATATCGATTTGACGTAAGCGATCAATATCACGATCAAAGATACACACATCAGCACCGATACCTACTGCCATCTGCAAAGCATTACGGCCCACCACCCCGCCGCCCAAAATGACGATCTTGGCTGGTGATACGCCAGGCACCCCAGCCATCAAAACACCCAAACCACCATGCGTTTTTTCTAGATGAGATGCAGCCGCCTGAATTGACATGCGACCAGCCACTTCGCTCATCGGGGCTAGCAGCGGCAGCGCCCCGTTGATGGCAGTCACTGTTTCATAGGCAATACAGGTGGCACCAGAATCAATTAATGCCTTTGTCTGCTTTGGATCTGGAGCTAAATGCAGATAAGTAAACAGAATTTGATCCTCGCGCAGCATGGCACATTCTTGCGCTTGCGGCTCTTTGACCTTCACAATCATCTCGGCCTTATGAAATACTTCTGCTGCGCTGTTGATGAGTGAAGCACCTGCAATCCGATAGGACTCATCCGTTAGGCCAATCTGTTCTCCTGCGCCACGTTGAACGAGAACAGTGTGGCCCTGTTTACAGAGCCCGCTGACATTGCCCGGGGTTAAGCCCACTCTAAACTCATTATTTTTTACTTCTTGAGGTACGCCAATAATCATTTCTATCTCCTGTTATTTGAATTCACGATTACTTTTTGTTTTATGGTGCAAACCAACGATGTAGAACATCGCCAGATACACCGCCAATAGGCACGGGCCTAATATCAATGCAATCCGTGCATCCTCATGGAAACCCATCAGCACAACGACAAGAAAAATGAATGCCAGAGCAAACCATGAGGAATATGGGTACCAAGGAGTGCGATACGCAAGTTCAGAAACCTGGGATTTAGTTAATGAGCGGCGGAATTTGAGTTGCGTAAACAAGATTGCAATCCAGACCATCAAGCCAACAAAGGTCACCGCAGCCATGATGTATTGAAAAGCCTTGTCAGGAACAAAGTAATTCAAAATAACGCCAGTCATACAAACAGCGACAGTAGCCATTACCGCACGATGAGGAACACCATACCTGGATAACTTTGCAAAAGGTGCTGGCGCATAACCATTGCTCGATAAAGAGTACAGAAGTCGGCCGCCACTAAAGATGCCAGCATTGCAGGATGAAAGCGCTGCCGTGATGACAACAAAGTTAATCAAGCCAGCTGCCTCACGCAAACCAATGCGCTCAAACATCACCACAAAAGGACTGCCCTGTTGTCCTACCTCATTCCAAGGGAAGATTGCCAGAATGACTAAGATTGCACCCATGTAAAAAATCAAGATGCGCCACGCCAATGAATCAATTGCCATGGGGATTGTTTTGCGTGGGTTCTCAGCTTCGCCTGCAGATAAACCAATCATCTCAATGCCAACGTAGGCAAATAAGACCATCTGTAAGGAGAGCAACATACCGCTGATGCCATTGGGAAAGAAGCCGCCATGCTGCCACAAATTACTCAAGCCAATTGGCTGCCAATCATTGGTAAACCCAAATAAGATGACAGAACCACCCAGCGCAATCATGGCAACAATCGCCACCACCTTGATTAAGGCAAACCAGAACTCAAACTCACCAAACACTTTGACGGCAATGAGATTGATTAAACCCATCATTACAATCGATGACAGTGCCCAGATCCACTGTGGCGTTTCGGGGAACCAAATACCCATATAAATGCCAACTGCTGTGACCTCAGCAATGCCAACCACGATCCAATAGGTCCAATACCCCCAGCCAACCATATAGCCAGCTAATGGCCCCACATAATTATTGGCATAAGCTGCAAAAGATCCGGCAACCGGTTCATGCACTGCCATTTCACCGAGGGTGCGCAGCACGATGAAAGCCACGATCCCCGCCAATAGGTAGCCCAGGAGAATCGATGGCCCAGCAATTTTGATTGCACTTGCTGAGCCTAGAAATAATCCAACGCCAATCGTTGAGCCTAACGCCATCAAGCGAATGTGTCTTACTTTGAGATGGCGTTTTAAGCCAGTGTGTTCAGTCTGCAAAAGAGACCCCCTTTCGATTTGTCGTTGGCTGATTTACCAACGAGGCAAAGTCTAGGGAGTGCTAGGCAGATGCACTAGGGGCTAAAAATGCCTAAAGTTGTTAAAACAATAAAAAATAATTTGCTTAGGAATGAAATGTCATATAAATCAAGACCGGAGCACACCAGAAAATATTCCCGACTGCAAAAGAATCAGTAATTTCCTACAGGGAATCCCCTTAAGGATTTACTGCATACAAATTGCAATTAAGCTTTGGCGGCAATGAGATTCAAAATCTCAGCAGCAGCCGCAAGGCCACAGGCTGCGGTCACCATGACGGTGGATCCGTAGCCAGAGCAAGCTAAGCCACCATTGGCCGCGCCGGCCCTGGGCTCATGAGAGTAAATAGCGCGGATACCAATTTTTTTCTTCAGGTTTCTTGAAAAACCATGATCTTGTCTGAGTCCTTGGCGCACCTTTGCCAATAATGCATCCTGCTCAGTTCGAGAGAGATCATCACAACGCACCGAAGTTGGATCGGACTTACCACCAGCGGCACCACACATCACTAGCGCACGATGATGAGCGGTTGCCCATACTGATAAAGCAATTTTCGTTTGAACAGAATCTGTGGCATCCAAAACCAAAGCATCACGCGGTATGAGTACATCTAAATTTTCTGGTGTTAGAAACTCATCGCAGGGTGTCAAGTGGATCTCGGGATTAATTTGCAAAATGCGCTGAGTCATTGCCTCTACTTTGGCTTTGCCATACTGGCCTTCTAAGGCATGCAATTGACGATTGGTATTACTCTCTGCAATGTGATCAAAGTCAACTAAGACTAGGTGCCCAATTCCAGTTCGAGCTAATGCTTCTGCCGCCCAAGAACCGACTCCACCTAAACCAGCTACCACCACCGTCGCATTGTGAAAGCGCTCGCGCAGCTCAGGACCATAGAGTCTAGAGACCCCGCCAAAACGACGATCTTCGATATTTGTTTCTTTCTTGTCTTCTGCCATGGCTTCTTTATACTGAATAAATGGACTCTATTGCCCAACTTCGCAAAAACTACACCTTTGGCCAGCTATCGGAAACCGATGTTCCAAGCAATCCATTTCCTCTTTTTCAGCTTTGGTTTGACCAAGCCGTAAGAGCAGAGTGTCCTGAACCTAATTCCATGACCTTGGCTACCGCCGATCAAGCAGGAAACCCATCAGCTCGTATTGTCTTACTAAAAGGTGCCGACCAAAAGGGCTTCACCTTTTTCACCAACTATGAAAGCCAAAAAGGTAAAGATTTAGCGGCCCGTCCGCAAGCCGCCCTACTTTTTCATTGGCACGAGCTAGAGCGTCAAATCCGCATTCAAGGAGCGGTGGAGCGGGTGAGCGCCGCTGAAAGCGATGAATACTTTCATTCTCGCCCTCCCGCATCGCGAATTGGCGCCTGGGCTTCACCGCAAAGCGCAGCCATCCCCAATCGTGAATTTTTAGAAGAAGCTGAAAAACGCTTTAAAGCAGAGTTTGGGGATGCGCCGCCGCGCCCTGATCATTGGGGTGGTTATCGCTTACAACCAACTGAAATTGAATTTTGGCAGGGCCGCCCTTCCAGGCTGCATGATCGTATCTACTACAAGCTAGATGGGTCAACTTGGCAGGTAAACCGCCTAGCTCCCTAAGAGTATTGGGGCGCTATCAGCGCTTTAAATTTCGCCCTGAACTTTGCCAACTTCGGTGCAACCACTGCCATGCAGTAGCCTTGATTTGGGTGTTGCACAAAGTAATTCTGGTGATAGTCTTCAGCAGGAAAGATGGTTGGCGCCGCATCAATCTGCGTTACCACGGGTCTAGAATAGATTTTTGAATCATCAAGCTCCTTCACCACTTCATGCGCAACTTTAGATTGTTCATCGCTGTGCGTAAAGATCACCGAACGATATTGCGTACCGTGATCATTGCCTTGATAGTTCAAGGTGGTGGGATCATGAATCACAAAGAAGATCTCCAACAAATCCCTAAATGAGACGATCTCCGGATCAAACATCATGTCTACAATTTCTGCATGTCCAGTAACCCCTGTGCAAACTGCTTCATAAGTGGGGTTAGGTCTAGCGCCTCCAGCGTATCCGGAAACAACTGATTTGACCCCTGAAATTTGCTGGTAAACAGCCTCTAGGCACCAAAAACAGCCGCCACCTAAGGTGGCACGCTCTAGAGTAGGCTGGTTTTTATCTAAGCTTTGGTTCATGGCTTTATCCTAATGCCTTATTTCAATATCTGCCAACTATTAATCGCCTATGAATCGCTTCACCATACAACTCGATGAAATTAAAGCGGCCTATGCTGCAGAACCAAACCCCAGTCTTGAAGTCAGACTGGAGCGCATTGTTCGCATCGAAAAGATGCTTCGGGCCAATGAAGAAAAAATCTGCAAAGCACTCATCGCAGACTTTGGCATCCGTCACCCCATTGAAACCCAGCTCGCCGAGCTTCAGATGGTGTATCAGGCTTGTAAGTACGCCCGCAAACATCTCAAAGAGTGGATGAAACCCGTGCAAGTGGAAGTGCCTTTGTATTTGAGCTCCTCAGAAGCCTGGATTCAAAGTCAATCCATTGGTGTTGTTGGCATCATCAGCCCCTGGAATTACCCAATTCAATTGGCGCTCGTTCCTGCAATAGCTGCACTTGCCGCTGGTAACCGAGTTTGGCTCAAACCTTCTGATCGCAGTTCTCGTACTTCTGGATTTTTAGCGAGCTTAATTCAAGAGTATTTTCACCCTAGTGAGTTTTGTGTCACTACTGGTGGCATTGAAGTAGCAGAACAATTTGCTGCACTTGCATTTAACCATCTCTCATTCACTGGCTCAGAAGCTATTGGTAAAAAAGTAATGCGCGCTGCTGCTGAAAACCTGACTCCAGTAACCCTAGAGCTTGGCGGCAAAACACCAGCCATCATTGATTCCACCGCCAAACTCCAAGAGGCGGCTGCTTCTATTGTCTATGGAAAATTACTGAATAGCGGTCAAACGTGCATTGCTCCAGATTACGTATTGATTGAACAAAACATTCAAGCTACTTTTATTCAAGAACTGCAAACTGCAGCACAATCCCAATTTAGCAATCCCGAAGAATTGACTGGTCCGATTGATGATGACCAGTTGCAGCACTGGCAACACTTAGTTAGTGATGCCGTTGATCGTGGGGCAAAAGCAATTCCATTGCTCAGCAATCCTGCAGTAGGTGCACGCAGATTTGAGCCTGTAGTACTGATTGACGTCTCACCCCAAGCCCGCGTCCTGCATGAAGAAATCTTTGGGCCAATACTTCCCATAGTGATCGTTACCGATACTGCTGCAGCAATTGCCTATGTCAACAGTAGACCCAATCCTTTAGCGCTTTACTGGTTTGGTAAAAGCAAAAAGAATATGCAGCGGGTTTTAGAAGAAACTCGCTCTGGTGGCGTCACTATCAATGACACGCTATTGCATGCAGTAGTCGAGTCATTACCATTCGGCGGAATTGGCGCAAGTGGTATGGGCGCATGCAAAGGTAAAGCTGGCTTTGACGCTTTTAGCCATGCAAAGCCTATTCTGGAAGTGCGTGGCTTATTAGGCACAAGTCTTTTTAAAGGCACGCAAGCTGCACACCCGCCCTACGACAAGAAGACAGAGCGTCTTATTCGTCATCTAAAGTAATTAATTCGGGAAAACCCTTGTAATCACCCTCTCAAACTGCCATAATAAGAGGCTTTTTAAAGCAATTTGATTCATCGCCCCCCAGCTATATTTCAGCGTTCCGTTTAGAAGTTATAAACACCGAAGTCAAAAAACGCGCTGCCGCCTGTCTGATGGTCGATGCCTTTGACCATCGCACCCTACAAAACCATGGGTGCAACATACGGAGACATCCCTTAAAGGGGATGTGTAATAGCATGACTTTTTCTAAAGAAACTAAACACGAGTCACATGACTCAAAGCACGCTGGAACTGAGTTCCAGTCTTTTGCCTTAGCGGCATCACTCCTTAAAAACGTTGCTGAACTGGGTTATACCCAAGCTACTGCTGTACAAGCTCAGGTTATTCCTGCAGCCTTGGCTGGTGGTGACTTATTAGTCAGTAGCCAAACTGGTAGCGGTAAAACTGCAGCCTTTTTATTACCTTTAATCAATCAACTCATTGAAGACAACCCGAATAACTCACCTGTACCAGGTCGCGCGCAACCTAAAGTGTTAGTGCTCTGCCCTACTCGTGAGTTAGCTCAACAGGTTGCCGCTGATGCAGTGAACCTAGTTCGCGGCATGAAAGGCATCCGTATTGCAACTGTCATGGGTGGCATGCCTTACGGCAAGCAAATCCAAGCCCTGAAGGGTGCATTGCTAGTAGTCGCAACTCCAGGCCGTTTACTCGATCTATGCGACAGCAAAGCAATTCGTCTAGATGATGTAAAACAACTCGTTATTGACGAAGCCGATCGCATGTTAGACATGGGATTTGCGGATGATCTCGAGGCAATTGATAAACGTTGTGCAGGCCGTAACCAAACCTTGATGTTCTCTGCAACCTTTGCACCAAAGATTATGTCTTTGGCAAATGAATTGACTACAGATCCCAAGCGCATTGAACTTGCTCACGCAGGTGAAAAGCATGCCAACATCGAACAGAAGTTACATTGGGCTGACAGCATGTCACATAAGCACAAGTTACTTGAGCACATTTTGGCTGATGCCACTTTGGATCAGGCAGTTGTGTTTGCTAGCACTCAGGTTGAAAGCGAAAAAATCGCCGATACCTTGCGTGCTAATGGCTACGAAGCTAGCGCCCTTCACGGTGCAATGCCTCAAGCTGTGCGTATGCGTCGCCTAGAGTCTTTACGTAAAGGCCACACCAAGATTTTGGTTGCAACGGACGTAGCGGCTCGCGGTATTGATGTGCCACGTATCAGTCACGTCATTAACTTCGGCCTACCAATGAAACCAGAAGACTATACGCACCGTATCGGCCGTACTGGTCGCGCTGGTCGCAATGGCGTAGCCATCACCTTGGTTGAACATCGCGATCGCGCCAAGATCCGCAATATCGAGCGCTTTACACAGCAAGATATCGTGGCATCAGTCATTGCTGGTCTCGAGCCGCAAGCCAAGCCTAGCTTTGGTGGTGGCGGTGGTGGCAATCGTTCTGGTGGTGGTCGCTCAGGCGGCGGTGGTGGCAATCGTTCTGGTGGTGGCGGTGGTCGCTATGGTTCAGGCGCACGTTCTGAATCTCGTTCTGGTGGTGGTGGCTCTGGTGGTGGTAATCGTTCGGGCAATCATTTCGAGGCGCGTTCGACTGGCTCTACTGACTCACGTCCAGCTCGCTCTGCTGATTCACGCCCTGCGCGTTCTGCGGACTCACGTCCAGCACGCCCAGCGGGTGGCCCGCGTTTTGCCAAACCAAAGTCTGGCGGTCAACGTCGGAACTTTAGCGGTAGCTAAAAATGATTCACCGTAATCGTCTCCGTTCTGCATGGAATCGAGTCGGTTCCGGTGAAATTCATCGGGCGCCACGGAAGTGGCAACCATGGCTTAGTGACACTGGGTCTCTCACCCAAAAACTTGAGAAAGTAATTGGTCAAAAACTAGAAGTACAGATTTTGCGAGATTGCCCTCAATCACTCAATAGCGACGAAAGTCGCTATTTCCATTTCAAGCTAAGACGTTGCAGAGTACGCGAAGTACTTTTGTGCGCAAATAATGTTCCCTTAGTAATGGCGCGTAGCGTTATACCGACCCTTAGCTCTAGCGGTAGCAATCATGCTGTTCTACGGCTGGGAACAAAGCCTCTTGGGGCTGTACTCTTTGCCAAAACACGCAAGCATTCCAAAGTAAAACCGCCGCGAGATATTGCGCGTTTAGATAAAAGTAGTGATTTGTGGAAACGATGTTCCAGGAATTACCCTGAATTAAGCTCACCCCTATGGGCTCGTCGCACCCTCTATCAATTAAAGGGTCATCCAGTCCTGGTGAATGAAATTTTCTTGCCAGCTTTACTAAGCTTTTAAAAGCTTAGAGTGTTAGCCAGGCTAGGCTCGCTTTAATGAGAGCCTCATCACCAGGCTCAGTCGTAAACACTTCACCAAATCCAATCATCTCGGCTGTATCGGCAATGTTGTGATGTGGACATAAGGCGCTTGCACGTTGCAGGCTTTGAGGAAATTGATCTTTACCCACTTGACCTAGATAACGCACAGCCTCAGATGAGGTGAGTAACCAAAGGGATTTTGAAAAATCTATCTCATGAATTGCATCCCAAGCAGGACTATCAAGATCTAAAGGTACACGAGTGTAAGTAGAAATTGCCTCTACCTTAGCCCCCGCTTTTACTAAGGTATCAGCTAGCCATTCTCGGCCGCCCTCGCCCTTAAAGATAACGATCTTTTTGACTGTCCAATCCCACTTAAGAGCCTGGAGCTCTTGCCATAAACCTTCTGAATCCCATTGCTCATTGTTCTCGGGAATCAATATCGGGGTAGGAGTCTTTTCTTGGCCAATGCCATGGTTTTCTAATGCAAACCGACTGCTTCCACCCATCACCCCAATTGGAATAATCTTTTTAGAAAATGCTTGCCAATCGCGCTCTAGTAAACGCATCACGCATTCAATTGCATTGGGGCTAACGAAGATTGCAAGATCTGCATCTTTTAAAGCGGTGGCAATGTGATCAGCTAAATGATCATCCGTCTTGGGGACGATCGTCAGCAAAGGGAGTGAAATAATCTCAGGTAGGCTACGCTTAGCAACCCCACTCTTTTCGATGCTATTGGTCAGCAACTCAATGAGTTGACGAGCTTGGCCACTAGGCCTAGTGACGACGATGGTTTTCGTACTCATCGCTACTGTTTTTTTATTTGGAAATCTTAGGAATTAGATCTGCAGCGCCCTGGGCTAGTAAGTCTTGGGCGACAGCAAGGCCCAAGGCTTCTGCATCTTCAATCGATTGCACTGCTGCTTTGCCATTGGCCAAACAAATCGCTTTGCCATCAACACTTGCAACAAATGAATGGATTTGCATTTGGCCTGCGCCCCATACTGCATGGGCCGCCAAGGGTACTTCACAAGAACCCCCAAGTTGACGAGACACCATACGCTCAGCGGAAACTGCATACCAAGTTGCCAGGTCATTGAGGGGGGCCAGCCATTGTTTGATATTCGGGTGCTTGCTCAAAGTCTCAATACCTAAGGCTCCTTGACCAGCAGCTGGTGTGTATGGGTCATAAGGAAGGTAGGTACGAATACGACTTTCTAAACCTAAACGCCTCAAACCTGCAGCAGCCAAAATAATTGCCTGATACTCACCGCGATCTAACTTAGCCATGCGCGTATCTAAATTGCCACGCAAGGGATGAATTTCTAGATGAGGAAATTTTGCTCGCAGCACTGACTCCCGACGTAAACTGGAAGTACCCACAATCGTATCCTTGGGTAAATCTTCAAGGCTTGCAAAATCATTTGAGACAAATGCATCACGCGCATCTTCTCTTGCCATAACGCAAGCAAGATCAAATCCCTCCGGCATAACCATGGGCATATCTTTTAGGGAATGAACCGCCAAATCAGCGCGCCCATCCTCAAGAGCAGTTTCGAGCTCTTTCACAAAAAGACCCTTGCCACCCACTTTAGAGAGGGCTTTATCCAAAATCTGGTCCCCGCGGGTAGTCATTCCCAAAATCTGGACATCACAGTCTGGATAGAGCTTTTTTAGGCAATCTTGGACGTGTTCAGCCTGCCACATGGCTAGACGACTTTCACGGGAGGCAATTACTAGGCGCTGAGGGGCTGATAGGGAGGAAGAATTCAGGGTTTGGGACATAACATTTAAAATAAGCAAAGACCTACACCAATATACTGTGTTTATGAGCTCATCTAAAAATTCCTTAGCCAACAAAGCCCAAGCTTGGTCGGCCCGTTTTGACGAACCGGTTAACGAGCTTGTCCAGCGTTATACGGCCTCCATCGGCTTTGATCAGCGTTTTGCAATGGTCGATATTGCAGGCTCCCTGGCACACGCCCAAATGTTGGCCTCCCAAAAGATCATCAGCAGTCAAGATTTGGCTGATATTCAAAATGGCATGGCGCAAATTAAGAGCGAGATCGAGGCTGGCCAATTTCATTGGCAATTGGCCTTAGAGGATGTTCACCTCAATATTGAAGCACGCCTGACTGAATTGGTTGGCGATGCGGGAAAGCGTTTACATACTGGTCGCTCACGTAACGACCAGGTGGCAACAGATTTGCGTTTGTGGTTACGCGCCAGCGTCGATGAAATTGCTGCCACCCTCAAAACTTTACGAACTGCACTATTGGATCTGGCAGAAAAACATGCTGGCACGATCATGCCTGGTCACACGCATTTGCAAGTTGCACAACCAATTACCTTTGGTCATCACTTAATGGCCTATTACGAAATGTTTAGTCGCGATGCCAGCCGCTTGACTGATTTGCGTGCACGTTTTAATCGTCTACCATTAGGTGCTGCCGCCTTAGCTGGCACCACCTACCCAATTGATCGGGAGCAGGTTGCCAAGATCCTGGGCTTTGATGGTATTTGCAATAACTCATTGGATGCTGTGTCAGATCGTGACTTTGCCATTGAGTTTTGCGCTTTTGCGTCCATCCTGATGATGCATGTATCACGCCTTTCAGAAGAGCTCGTACTTTGGCTCAGTCCACGCTTTGGCTTTATTGATTTACCAGATCGCTTCTGTACTGGCAGCTCCATCATGCCGCAAAAGAAGAACCCTGATGTCCCTGAATTGGCGCGGGGCAAGACTGGTCGTGTTTATGGCGACCTCATCTCATTGTTAACGCTGATGAAGAGTCAGCCCCTCGCCTACAACAAGGATAACCAAGAAGATAAAGAACCTCTATTCGATGCGGTGGACACAGTGCAAGATACGCTGCGTATTTTTGCCGATATGGTTCCTCACATCGAAGTGAAGGCTGACGTAATGAAAGCTGCTGCTGAAGAGGGTTTTGCCACAGCAACTGACTTAGCCGACTACCTTGTTAAAAAAGGCCTCGCTTTCCGTGATGCCCATGAGGCTGTTGCTCACGCCGTTAAAGCGTGCGTCGGCAGAAACTGCATGCTCACTGACTTAAGCCTCTCAGAATTACGCTTTGCCTGTGGCCTAGACACGCGCCCTGAACTTATTGGAGATGATGTCTTTGTTTTGCTGACAGTGGATGGCTCGGTACAGTCCCGCCAGCACGCTGGAGGGACATCGCCCTCTCAAGTGCTTGCCGCAATCAAACAAGGCCGCGCAGATCTTTAGGTCACCTGCGCGCCTGCTCCTAGCAAGATATAGCCTCTTGATTAAAGTGTGATGTCGCGCTCTTGCCTGACACAATCAACATAGTATTCACTGCGGGCATCGACATCCGCTTTCACTAAGCCATGAATATCTGTCTCGAAGCCTGGGAACTTCTCATTAAAGTCACGGGCAAAGTAAAGATAGTCAACAATGCGCTTATTAAAACGCTCGCCTGGAATTAATAGTGGAATGCCTGGAGGATAGGGAGTAACCAGCATGGCAGTTACACGACCATCCAATTGATCCAGGGGAACGCGATCTACCTCCTTATGAGCCATCTTTGCCCATGCCTCTGATGGCATCATTGCTGGTTCCATATCAGAGGTATACATTTCCGTAGTCATACGGGCTACGTCACGGCTCTTATAGAACTCATGAATCTGCTGGCAAATATCTTTCAGACCAACACGCTCATAACGTGGGTGCTTAGCGACAAACTCCGGAAGCACTTTCCATAATGCCGCATTCTTGTCAAAGTGATCCTTAAACTGTTGCAGCTCTGTAACCAAAGTATTCCAGCGGCCTTTAGTAATGCCGATGGTGAACATAATGAAGAAAGAGTACAAGCCGCACTTCTCCACGATTACCCCATGCTCGGCAAGGTACTTAGTCACAATGCTTGCAGGGATACCCATGGAACCGAAGTGACCCTCGATATCCAGTCCTGGCGTGACGACTGTAGCTTTGATCGGGTCAAGCATATTGAAGTCTTTAGCGAGCTTACCAAAGTCATGCCAAGAGGCGTTCGGCTCTAAAACCCAATCCGAACGCTCGCCAATTCCTTCTTCTGCTAAGTGATCTGGACCCCAGACCTTGAACCACCAGTCTGCACCAAACTTGTCATCCACCTCACGCATCGCGCGACGGAAGTCCATTGCTTCCGCAATCGACTCTTCTACCAAGGTAGTGCCGCCTGGTGACTCCATCATGGCAGCAGAGACATCACAGGAGGCAATAATGGCGTACTGCGGACTAGTTGAGGTGTGCATGAGATAGGCTTCGTTGAAGCAATCACGATCAAGCTTGGTCTCTTCGGCATCCTGAACCAATACTTGCGAAGCTTGTGACAAACCAGCCAGCAGCTTATGCGTAGACTGGGTCGCAAACATCAAACTCTTCTTGGTACGCTTGCGATCAGAGCCAATGGCATGCATATCTTTATAGAATGGGTGGAAGGCGGCATGCGGCAACCATGCTTCATCAAAGTGCAAGGAATCCACCTTGCCATCAAGCATCTCTTTAATCATCTCAACGTTGTAGACGATGCCATCATAGGTACTCTGGGTCAACGTCATGACGCGTGGGACAACATTTTTATTCTTAATAAATGGATTAGCGTCAATCTTCTTCTTGATATTGGCCCACTCGAATTCCTCTTTTGGAATTGGACCAATAATGCCAAGGTGATTGCGGGTTGGCATAAGGAAAATCGGAATTGCACCCATCATGGTGATTGAGTGAATCACCGATTTATGGCAATTACGATCTACCAAGACCACGTCTCCGGGGGCTACAGTGGAGTGCCAGACAATTTTGTTTGATGTGGACGTGCCGTTGGTGACAAAGAACAAATGGTCGGCATTAAAGATGCGCGCAGCATTACGTTCACTCTGCAACACTGGGCCAGTGTGGTCTAGCAGTTGACCTAATTCTTCTACAGCATTGCAAACGTCAGCTCGCAGCATGTTCTCACCAAAGAACTGATGGAACATCCGACCGACTGGGCTCTTTAAGAAAGCAACACCACCAGAGTGTCCAGGACAGTGCCAAGAATAGGAGCCTTCGGAAGCGTAATTGGTTAATGCACGGAAAAATGGGGGTGCCAATGAATCGAGGTACACCTTTGCTTCACGAATGATATGACGCGCTACAAACTCTGGGGTGTCTTCATTCATGTGAATGAAACCATGTAATTCACGCAAGATGTCATTTGGCATATGGCGTGAGGTGCGAGTCTCACCATACAAGAAGATAGGGATATCTTCATTACGCTTACGAACCTCAGTGATAAAGGCGCGCAAATTATTTAAAGCAGGAAGATCATGGTCTTCAGAATCGGATACAAACTCCTCATCATCAATCGAAACAATGAAAGAGGATGCTCTGGAAGCTTGTTGCGCAAAAGAGGTCAGGTCACCGTAGCTCGTTAAACCAATGACCTCCATGCCCTCATGCTCAATTGCCTCGGCAAGGTCGCGAATACCCGAACCCGAAATATTTTCGGAACGAAAATCCTCATCAATAATGATGATTGGGAAACGAAATTTCATAAAAACTCCCCTGCTATGCGGTCCGATGCATTCGGAACCCACTGCTCAAAATTAGAAAGGTCAATTATCCGACCGCCGTCTGACGAAACCGTGACTATATCGACAAATGTCGCATTTTGCTGGACATCTCTAGGTAAGTAAACATGCCGGGCATAAACCTGGTTTGCAAGGCTCTCGTGATAGCCAGTAAAGGTGATGAGTAAGTGCCAGCGGCCATTAAGAGCACTATTGCCCAGATAGTCATTTAAGGCGCTCGTCTCATCAACACTATGCATGGCCGTCCAGGTTAAAGAAAAGACCGGACTTTCAGAGCGATGTAAGGCAAGCTCGACAGATCGACGGTAGCGCTCGCCCTCTGAAGTCATGCTCTCGGCAATTAACCAAAGCCGCAGCTGGGCCTCAACAATATGGGAACTTCGATCATTAGCGACCCGAAACTTCAAGGTTTTAATACCATCGTGATTGCCAACTACTGCCACCTTTGAAAACCGCACACCAGCAGTCGGCCTGGTGAAGCGTGCGAAGGCTAAGCCGGTTGTTAAAGCAGAATAGACGATGCCAAAAAATGCCTCAAAGGTCACAATTGCATTCGGCCAAGAACCAACTGGCGTCATACGCCCATAACCAATCGTCGCCATGGTCTGCACGCTAAAGAAAAAAACATCTAAGAGCGATCCAGACTGAGCGTGGGTAATTGCCCCATCGCCACAAGCAAGATATGCAAATGCAAATACAAGATTGGTGCCCAGATACACCAAGACCACCAGCAGCATAAAGCTTGCCCAGCTGGTGCCTAGAAGCCAATGATAAAAATTGTTTTCGGGGCGCGCTACTTCCGAGCGCGTAAGGGTGGCACGATATTCATCTAAGTCAATACGCGCGGGGCGACGATTGAAAAGAAATTTACGCACTACCGTGAATAGCTTAGGTCTTAGGCAGGGTCACGCCCCGCTGACCTTGATACTTACCGCCACGATCTTTATATGATGTACCGCAGACCTCATCGCTCTCAAAGAAGAGAACTTGTGCGCATCCCTCGCCAGCATAAATCTTTGCAGGTAACGGCGTGGTGTTTGAAAACTCTAAAGTGACATAACCCTCCCACTCAGGCTCGAATGGAGTGACGTTCACAATAATGCCGCAACGAGCGTACGTACTCTTACCAACGCAAACCGTTAATACACTGCGTGGAATCTTGAAATACTCAACAGTCCTTGCTAACGCAAATGAATTTGGAGGGATGATACAAACATCACCCTTGAAATCAACGAAAGATTGCTCATCGAAGTTCTTCGGGTCAACAATCGTACTGTTGATGTTGGTGAAGATTTTGAATTCGTCTGCGCACCGAATGTCATAGCCATAGCTTGATGTGCCATAACTCACGATTTTGTTGCCAGCAGCGTCTTGACGAATTTGTCCAGGCTCGAACGGGCTGATCATGCCTTGTTCACCCATGCGGCGGATCCAGTGGTCAGATTTAATAGTCATGGGCGAATTGTAAAACCTTCGCTGACTCAACCCACCATTTATCGAGGCCTGAGCACTAAAAATGCGCTGTTTTAGGTAAAAATCACCCGCTCAGGGGCGTTATAAATCTCAAAGTGTTTTCCAGAGCAACGAGACAAAATGGTGAGATTGGTTTTACGAGCTAACTCTAAACCCATCAGGGTGACCCCTGAGCGGGTTAGGAGAAAAGGAACGCCCATCTGAGCCCCCTTAATAACCATCTCAGAAGTTAAGCGGCCAGTAGTAAAGAAGATCAAATCTTTGCCTGGCTTATTGGCTAACCACATCAAACCAGAAATGGAGTCGACTGCGTTGTGGCGACCTACATCCTCAATAAAGTGGAGGAGTTTCACGCCATCATCACCATCCCTCTCAAATACTGCGCAGGCATGTACAGATCCAGACTGCTTGTAAATCGAATCGTGAACCCGAATCGCATCAATTAAGGTAACGATTGCCTCTTGAGACAGTTTGGGCCCCTCTGGAAGGGCGATTTCGGATATCTCCTCCATTAGGCCACCAAACATTGTGCCCTGACCACACCCAGTAGTCACAACCCGCTTGCTTGTTAAGGCATCAATATCCACAGTGCTGCGGCGAGTCTTGACTGCAGCAGAATCTGTCTCCCAGTCAACCTGGATGCTTTCGATATCATCCGGCGACTGCACCAAACGCTGATTGCGTAAATACCCCAGTACCAAAGCCTCAGGAGCGCTTCCGAGGGTCATCAAAGTAACGACTTCGCGCTTATCTAAGTAGATCGTCAACGAGCGCTCCCCGGGAATATGGGTTAGCTTTTTCCTGCCCGCCTCATCCAATATCTCCACCTCGTGCACCAAGGGCACCGAGGCGCTAGACATCTGAATATTGGGTTTTACGACCATAAAACACTTTCTAAATTGAGTGGAAATTGGAGTTTATCGGGGTTTATGAAGACTTCGCGGTGTTTTACTTTAACCGCAGACTAAAATCACTGCACAAGCTCGGCATAATTGAGCATTACCCCTAATTTAACCTTCTTATTTAAGTCCGCATTACATGAGTAGCTCCCAGCGTCGCATTCTTGTTACCTCAGCCTTGCCTTACGCCAATGGCCAGATTCACATTGGTCATTTGGTGGAATATGTGCAAACTGATATTTGGGTCCGTTTTCAACGGATGCGCGGTCATGAGGTTCACTATGTTGGCGCTGATGATACCCATGGCACGCCAATCATGTTGCGAGCAGAAAAAGAAGGGGTCACCCCAAAGGAATTAATCGCCACAGTTTGGAAGGAACATAAGCGCGACTTTGATAACTTCCTCATCTCATTTGATAACTACTACACCACCGATAGCCCTGAGAATGAAAAGCTAGCGCAAAGTATCTATCTGAAATTACGTGACGCCGGGCTAATTGAAAAGCGGGCTATCGAACAAGCCTACGATCCAGTTAAAGAGATGTTTTTGCCTGATCGCTTCATTAAAGGCGAATGCCCTAAGTGTGGCGCTAAAGATCAATATGGTGATAACTGTGAAAAATGTGGTGCCACCTACTCACCTACTGATCTGAAGAATCCCTTCTCGGTCGTCAGTGGCGCAACGCCCATCAAAAAGATTTCTGATCACTACTTCTTTAAGTTATCCGATCCGCGCTGCGAAGAGTTCTTGCGTGAGTGGACTCAAGTCAAAACGCCATTGCAACCCGAAGCACGCAACAAAATGAAAGAGTGGGTTGGTCAGCCAGGCGAAAGCAAGCTGGGTGACTGGGACATCTCCCGCGATGCCCCTTATTTCGGCTTTGAAATCCCGGATGCACCCGGCAAGTACTTCTACGTCTGGCTTGACGCTCCAATTGGCTACTACGCTAGCTTCCTCAATTACTGCCAGGCTAAAGGCTTAAACTTTGACGAGTGGGTCAAACCAGATACGACCACCGAGCAATACCATTTCATTGGCAAAGATATTTTGTATTTCCACACCTTGTTCTGGCCGGCTACTCTGAAATTTTCTGGCTATCGCACTCCCACCAATGTATTTGCGCACGGCTTCTTAACCGTTGATGGCGAAAAGATGAGCAAGTCACGTGGCACATTAATCTCTGCCAATAGCGTGATTGAGTGCGGCTTTAATCCCGAGTGGTTCCGCTATTACTTTGCGACCAAACTCAATGACAGTATGGAAGATTTAGATTTAAATCTTCAAGATTTTGTAGCACGCGTGAATAGCGATTTATTAGGCAAATACATCAATATTGCTAGTCGTAGCGCCGGCTTCTTAGTAAAACGTTTTGGCGGTGTTATGTCTGATGAATCCATGAACAATCCCTTGCTAAAAGAAATTACTGCATCTAGTGAAAAGATTGCCGAGCTTTATGAAGGGCGCGAATATGCAAAAGCATTGCGTACGATCATGGAGCTCGCTGACATGGTCAATGGTTTCGTGGATGAAAATAAACCTTGGGACATTGCTAAAGACCCAGAGCGCGAAGCAGATTTGCAACGCGTCTGTAGCGTTACCCTAGAAGCCTTCCGAATGCTTAGCTTGTATCTCAAGCCGGTCATTCCACAAGTTGCCACTGGCGCAGAAGAATTTCTCTCCCTGCCACCGCAATCTTGGAGTGATATCAATACTCCGCTTTCTAGCAAGAACCCAATCAAAGCTTACAAGCACCTCATGACTCGGGTTGAAGCCCCTCAAATTGAGGCTTTGCTGGCTGCAAACTTGTAAAAATCACCCTAAAAAGCACCTATAATAGTGATCGCAGTCTTTAGATGACTTTTGGTATTAATTATATAAGTTATTGAATTTATTG
The DNA here is from genome assembly GCF_018687735.1 of Polynucleobacter sp. MG-5-Ahmo-C2. NCBI lineage: Bacteria > Pseudomonadati > Pseudomonadota > Betaproteobacteria > Burkholderiales > Burkholderiaceae > Polynucleobacter > Polynucleobacter sp. MG-5-Ahmo-C2. The sequence goes on from NZ_CP061304.1 coordinate 1,243,821, forward strand.
AGTATTTTAGGAAATACCATGGCAAGATATCAATCCGAATTCACCCAGTTCTTAAATGAACTTAAATCCGAGAAACCTAATCTCGAGGCGGAGCAGCAAGCTGGCCGCGCCCTCTTATGGGATAAGGAACCCCTCACCGTTGAGGACCAGCGCCGTGCTAAGGCCGCCAAATTAAAACAACGCGCTTACGTTTATTCGAATGACTGAGCCAAGTACTCAGCCAATATCCGACTTACTAGATAGCACCCCGTCAGTAACTGATGGGATGTCGGAAGCATTTGCCAAACTCTATGGCGAGCCTCTCTTCAAGCTTCCTACTGATCTCTATATTCCGCCGGATGCATTAGAAGTTTTTCTAGAAGCATTTGAAGGTCCTTTAGATCTGTTGTTGTATCTGATTCGTAAACAGAATTTCAACGTACTTGATATTCCAATGGCTCAGGTTACTCAACAGTACTTGAGCTATATCGATCAAATTCGCCATTCAAACCTTGAGCTTGCCGCAGAGTATTTATTGATGGCAGCGATGTTGATTGAGATTAAATCTCGCATGCTGCTACCAATGAAGAAGGCAGATAGCGAAGAGGAAGTGGAAGATCCACGCGCAGAATTAGTTCGTCGTCTCCTAGAGTATGAGCGCATGAAACTTGCAGCCCAAGAACTGGATCAAATTCCACAACAAGGCCGTGACTTTCAAGTAGCGCATGGTTTTGTAGACACCACTGTTGCCATCACATGGCCAGAAGTGAACTTAGAAGACCTGCAGATGGCTTGGCGTGATGTTTTACACCGCGCTAAGCTTAATCAACATCACACCATTACTCGTGAAGAACTCTCTGTCCGTGACTTTATGACTCGTATTCTGCGTCGTTTGCAAAGCACGCGTTTCATCGAGTTTGGTGAGTTATTTGAAGATGCCATTAAGTCTGGGAAAGGCATCCCTGTTGTGATCGTCAATTTCATCGCGATGTTAGAACTCTCACGCGAAGCCTTAGTAGAAATTACTCAAGCTGAGCCCTACGCCCCAATTTACGTTCGACTGGCCTACACACCCGTTGCATGAAAATTATTAGCGACATTCAGGAGTTGCGTGACCACCTGCGTGGCCAAAACCGTGCTTCATTTGTGCCAACGATGGGTAATTTGCACGAAGGTCATTTATCGCTCATGCGCCTTGCAAGGCAACATGGAGATCCAGTAGTTGCCAGCATCTTCGTTAATCGTTTGCAATTTGGTCCAAACGAAGACTTTGATAGCTACCCACGCACTATGCAAGCGGATATTGAGAAGCTTGAAAAGGAAGGTGTGTATATTCTATTTGCGCCTACTGAGCGCGATCTCTACCCACAACCTCAAGAGTACCGCGTTGACCCACCTCAGCAACTTGGTGACATCCTTGAAGGTGAATTCCGACCCGGCTTCTTTAAAGGCGTGTGTACAGTTGTACTAAAACTTTTTTCCTGCGTGCAGCCCAAGGTTGCAGTATTTGGTAAAAAAGATTATCAACAGCTGATGATTATTCGTCAGATGGCCAAACAATTTGCTTTGCCTGTAGACATCGTTCCTGGCGAAACCATTCGTGCTGATGATGGCCTAGCCCTTTCCTCCCGTAATGGCTATCTCTCATCCGAAGAACGAGCAGAGGCACCTGAACTGATGAAAGCATTAAAAGAGGTGCGCCAACGGGTACTCGATTTAAGTGCGCGGGATGCAAAATCTCTTTCTGAAATTGAAAAAGTTGCCGTTGCATCGCTTGCTGGGCGTGGCTGGAATCCAGATTACATTGCCATTCGTCAGCAGAGTGATTTAGCTCCAGCCTCCAATGAAAGCCTTGAGGCCGGTGAGCCACTCGTGATTCTCACTGCAGCAAAGCTTGGTAAAACCCGCTTAATTGATAATCTAGAGATTTAATCCTTAGGCCTGCCTGCAGCTTACTCGTCCCAGGGAAATCGTTGACGAGATAATTCTTCCATAATTTCACGCTTACTCAGCCCAGCTCTCCTTGAGGTTGCGGGTCCAGTCGCAGTCGAACTTCCATGATCAACGGTAACCTCGACTTGCTCTTTTCTGATATCGGCAGGTGTTTGAGGCTTTAATCCATCTTCAGACTCTAATTTTGATTGATTTGCCATAGCTAGATTAAGTAAGCGGCCGAGAAAAAGGTTAGAGCCCGAAGAACTGCCCTACTTGTAGATTCAATTCTTTCGCCAATTCAGCGCCAGTCACTTTTCCCGAGATACCCTTCGCCTTGAGAACTTCGATTTGCCCACCATGGCAGGTAATGAAGAATGAATCTAAGGTGATTTGTGTTACCTCACCAGGTTTGCCTTTGACTGCACTGAAGGTAGCAGCTACGTGCTTATGACAATCGTAGATCTGCACCTTTTGCTCGCCAAATTTCGTCCATGCACCAGGAGCAGGGTTGCAGGCACGAATCAAGTTATAGATTTGACTAATATGTGTCGACCAATGAATCTGCGCGGCATTGCCATCAAACCAGCCCTCATAGTTGGCCTTGGATTCATCTTGAACGACTTCTTGGTGCTTACCTGAAACCACCAAGTCGGCAGCCTCCATGAGGGCTTTGACGCCTACCGGAAATAGATGGTCGAAGTAGATCTTGCCTAAAGTGTCATCAGGGCCAATCACCACTTCTTTTTGCAAAATGACTTCGCCCTCATCCAAGCCATCGGATGGTCGGAAAATGGTTAGGCCAGTTTTATCTTCGCCTAATGCAATCGCCCAATTAATAGCGCTAGGGCCGCGATATTTTGGTAAGAGCGATGGGTGATATTGAATCGTGCCGTGCTCCGGAATTTTGCAGAGCTCTTGCGGCACAAACTGCAATACATACGCCATGACACAAATATCAGCATTGCTATCGATCATGGCCTGAGCAGCCTCAGGACTCTTTAAGGAAGCAAACTGCAAGGGCGTTAAGCCTCTCGCTAAAGCTGCCTCTTTAAGGACTTCTGGCTTAGTTGATTTGGGATTATCTGGCGGGCAGAAAACGGCAACGACTTCATCGCCACGATCTAAAAAAGCTTCCAATGTAGCTTTACCAAAGTCAGCACTCCCAATCAAGGCAACCCGCATCTTAGATAACCTTATCGTGACGAAGAGCAATCAATTCATCTGTGGAATAACCTAACTCACTGAGAATCTCATCAGTATGCTCACCAAGCAATGGTGAACGAGTTACCTCCGTTGGGCTATCAGACATCTTAATGGGGTTGCCAACAGTCAGATACTTGCCGCGAATTGGATGATCGACCTCAACCACCGTACCAGTTGCGCGCAAGGCAGGCTCTTCAGCAATCTCTTTCATAGAAAGAATTGGGCCGCATGGAACGTCGTACTTATTCAATGTATCCATGACCTCGAACTTCGTCAACGTCATGGTCCATTTTTCAATCTCGCCAAAAATCTCCATCAAATGTGGCAAGCGTGCCATTGGGGATGCGAAGCGCACATCAGTAATCCAATCTTCATGACCAATGACTTTGCAAATCGCCTCCCACACTGGGGCTTGCACCACGACATAGATATATGAGTTGGGGTCAGTTTCCCAGCCCTTACACTTCACAATCCAACCAGGCTGACCACCGCCAGAGGCATTACCGGCGCGGGGTACAGCGTCACCAAACTCACCGTTCGGGAATTGTGGGTACTCTTGCATCAAACCTACGCGCTCAAGACGCTGTTGATCACGTAATTTCACACGACACAAGTTCAGTACCGCATCTTGCATAGCTGCTAATACTTTTTGACCACGACCAGAATGGGTGCGCTGGTAAAGTGCAGTGACGATGCCTAATGCCAAATGTAAGCCAGTGCCGCTATCACCAATTTGGGCGCCAGTTACCATGGGAGGCCCATCATCAAAACCCGTTGTCGAAGCGGAGCCACCAGCACATTGCGCTACGTTCTCATACACTTTGCAATGTTCATATGGGCCGGGACCAAAACCTTTTACAGAGGCCATGATCATCATCGGATTGAGTTCTTGAATGCGCTCCCAAGAAAAACCCATGCGATCCAGTGCGCCTGGTGCAAAGTTTTCCACCAGAACATCACACTCTTTAATCAAACGTTCCAAAATTTCTTTACCCTTTTGGGTTTTGGTATTGACAGTAATGGAACGCTTGTTGTGATTGAGCATTGTGAAATACAAACTATCTGCATCCGGAATGTCGCGGAGTTGACCGCGTGTAGCATCCCCTTCGCCTGATTTTTCTACCTTGATCACATCTGCACCAAACCAAGCCAGCAACTGAGTACAGGTTGGTCCAGATTGAACGTGCGTAAAGTCGAGGATTTTGACCCCTTCTAGTGCTTTTGCCATGGTTTAAGTCCTAATAAGAATGAAATTTTGAATTCCGGCAATTTTACCAGCGGGTAATCAGGATAAATATAGTGCGCCTAATTATTAGGCATATATGCCGCTTCAGACTAAATTAGCCATTCCTAGGGACTGCATGAAGCTATGAATCGGGGTTTTCAAGATCGGAGATTCGCTTTTTGAGCGCCCTCTCTTCCGCAAAACGCTGTGTTTCATCCCGAATGATAGCCACCACTCCATTTGCCTTCTGACTGCCATCAAAAAGCATGCCGACGGTAAATGCAATCGATAGTGTGCTGCCATCTTGATGTTTGGCTGGCACCTTCAACAAGGAAGTGCCATAGCGGGTGGTGCCGGTCTCCATAGACTTGCTATAGCCTTCCTTGTGCGTTTGACGTTGACGTTCAGGAACAATCAAATCTAAAGTCTTGCCGAGCGCCTCCGCTTCTGAGTAACCAAAGATTCGTGTGGCAGCAGGGTTCCACAATACAATTTTTTCATTGGCATCCGCTACGACAATCGCATCACCAACACACTCTACCAACTGATGCAAATCTACACTTGTATTCATGAGGTTAGTCTATCGCAGTTTTCATGGAAAATAAAAAAGGCGCTCACGAGGAGCGCCTTCACTTTGATGCTAACTACTAATAATTAAACTGCTTTAGCAGTATGCAACTTAGCGATGTCGTCAGCGCTGTAACCAAGATCAGCCAACACTTCATCAGTGTGCTCGCCCAATACGGGAGATGGCTTCACTTCGATTTCCAAATCAGAGAACTTGATTGGGCTACCGATGGTCAAATACTTGCCGCGTACCTTGTGATCGACTTCAACGATCGAACCGCTCTTACGCAGGTCAGGTGAAGCAGCCAATTCTTTCATAGAGAGAACTGGAGCACATGGAATATCGAACTTGCGGAGGATGTCCACAGCTTCGTATTTAGTCTTGTCCTTGAGCCAATCTTCAATCGTTGCGAAGATGTCAAAAATCTTGTCTTGACGAGCTTCAGCAGTCATGTACGCTGGATCAGTTGCCCACTCTGGCTTACCCAAAGCCTTAGTAATTGGCTCCCAAGCGTGACCTTGAATGGTGAAATAGATGTATGCGTTTGGATCAGTTTCCCAACCCTTACACTTCAACACCCAACCTGGCTGACCGCCACCACCAGCGTTACCGCCACGTGGCACTACGTCAGTGAATGAACCGTGTGGATATTGTGGATACTCTTCCAAGTAACCAATTTTGTCCAAACGTTGTTGATCGCGCAACTTCACACGGCACAAGTTCAATACAGCATCTTGCATTGAGCAAGATACTTTTTGACCTTTGCCAGTTTTTTCACGTTGCATCAAGGCTGTCAAGATGCCGATTGCCAAATGCATACCAGTATTGGAGTCGCCCAAAGCTGCAGCAGAAACTGTAGGAGGACCATCCCAGAAACCGGTTGTGGAAGCGGCACCACCAGCACACTGAGCAACGTTCTCATACACTTTTAAGTCTTCGTATGAGTGGCCATCGCTAAAGCCTTTAACAGATGCCATGATCATTTTTGGGTTCAATTCTTGGATACGCTTCCAAGAGAATCCCATGCGATCCAAAGCGCCAGGACCGAAGTTCTCAACCATCACATCAGAAGTTTTGATCATTTTTTCTAAAACTTCTTTACCTTCTTGAGTCTTAGTATCGAGAGTCAAAGAACGCTTATTACCGTTGAGCATGGTGAAGTACAAAGCATCTGCACCTGGAATATCGCGCAATTGGCTACGGGTTACGTCACCAGAACCTGGACGCTCTACTTTGATAACGTCAGCACCGTACCAAGCCAAAAGCTGAGTACATGCAGGACCCGCTTGAACGTGGGTGAAGTCAATAATGCGAATACCGTCTAATGGTTTAGTCATGTTTGTTTCTCCTTAAGTATTTCTTGTTTGCTACAAATTTAGTCTAAAAATATTAACTTTTTATTACCGTTTTTAATTTCTAATCAATCTTTATTTCTTAGCAGCTGCAGTAGATGGGTTCAAGTTCGTCAAACGGCCACTCTCAGTACCTGCAGTCTCATCAATAACAGCATTGATGAGGGCTGGTTTACCGGCAGCAATTGCCTCTGTTAGCGCCGCCTCTAATTCTGCTGGGGTGGTTACGTAGTAACCCACTCCACCAAATGCTTCAATCATCTTGTCGTAACGCGCATCTTTTACGAATACGGTTGGAGCTACATCAGCGCCACCCGTTGGATTTATATCGGTACCACGATATACGCCGTTGTTATTGAATACCACAGTCGTGATTGGCAAGTTGTAACGGCAAACAGTTTCGAGCTCCATGCCGCTAAAGCCGAATGCACTATCGCCCTCGACTGCAACAGTTGGCAAACCACTGATGACAGCTGCTCCAATGGAGTAACCCATACCAATACCCATAATGCCCCAAGTACCAGAGTCAAAACGCTTACGTGGCTTGTACATATCTACGATGGCGCGGCAATAATCCAAAGTATTTGCGCCTTCGTTTACCAAGTTCACATCTGGGTTCTTCTTAATGACATCACGTATTACACGCAATGCACCATGGAAGTTCATTGGGTTAGCTTCTTTGGCCAATGTTTCAGCCATCTTAGCCATGTTCTTATCTTTTTTCTCATTGATTGCGTTGATCCACTCGGCACTTGGCTTAGGTACAGAAGCGATACCCTTCAAGAGCTCCTCAACACATGAGCCAACATCACCAATCAATGGAGCGGCGATTTGCACGTTGCTATCCACTTCGTTTGCTTGAATATCGATCTGGATAAATTTCTTAGGATCTTTACCCCAAGTCTTGCCTTTACCGTGAGCCAGCAACCAGTTCAAACGTGCACCAACCAATAACACTGCATCAGCTTCAGCCAATACAAATGAACGTGCTGCAGAAGCAGATTGTGGATGATTGTCTGGTAACAAACCTTTAGCCATCGACATTGGCAGGTAAGGAATACCAGACTTCTCGATCAAGTCACGAATCTCTTTATCGGCCTGTGCATAAGCTGCACCTTTACCCAAGAGAATCAATGGACGCTTAGCGCCCTTCAATACATCCAATGCGCGCGCAACTGCATCAGGAGCTGGAATTTGACGTGGCACTGGGTCGATTACTTTAAAGATCGATTTCTTCGCTTCATCAGCAGGCATTGTTTGCGCAAGCAACTGTGCCGGCAAATCTAAGTAAACACCGCCTGGACGACCAGAAACTGCAGCGCGAATCGCACGGGCAAAACCAATGCCGATATCTTCAATGTGATTGATGCGGTATGCAGCCTTGCAATACGGCTTGGCGGCATTGAGCTGATCCATCTCTTCGTAGTCACCTTGCTGCAAGTCAACGATTTCACGCTCGCTTGAGCCAGAAATCAAAATCATTGGAAAGCAGTTCACAGTGGCATTTGCCAATGCTGTTAAGCCATTCAAGAAGCCAGGTGCAGAAACTGTCATGCAGATACCGGGCTTTTGCGTCATGTAGCCAGCAATCGCAGCAGCGTTACCCGCATGCTGCTCATGACGGAAGCCAATGAAACGCAAACCTTCTGCCTGAGCTAAGCGGCAGAGGTCGGTAATTGGAATACCAACGAGTCCAAAAATGGTGTCTAGGTCATTTGCTTTTAAAGCGTCAATGACGAGATGGAAGCCGTCGGTTAATTGTGTGTTTTGGTTATCTGTAGTCATAGATTTTTATGTGAATTGCAGGTCACCATTTAGTGATGGATCTATGCAATTTAGCTTACGCTAATGTCTCCAATGAAGTTATTAATTGCACTGCGGGTATTAGTCCCCGCTTAGGCAGAAATGAATATTAGGCTCGGGGTGGGGGTTCATCATTGACTTCGGTCAATTTCCCCTTAAATCAAGCTCTCCGAGGGGGCGCAAACCCAAAAAACCTAGATAAAGAGCTCTTTATGCTTTGTTTTAAGACGGCTCAAGGTCTCAGGAGAGAGATTAAGGTAGGCGGCCAACTCTTTTTTTGGGAGAAGCTCAAATAAGTCTTCATATTTGCGCAGGAAGCGCTCTACTCGGCCTGGAGCATCGAGCATGTGCAATGTGATGGTATGAGCCATGATCTCACTCATCAAGCGCATGACTTCGAACTCAAAGCTTTCCTTCAAAGGCTTATGCTCATCCAAGAATTCAGCCCACTTTTTGAGGGGCATCCGCGCAACACGGGCTTTAGTTACGCTAGCAATGCTGTAGGGCGCAGCAGTCTTTAGACGCCAAGCGGCGTAGCTTGTCTCGATATCTTTTTCAATGGCAAAGCGCAGAATCATTTCCTTTGCATCCGCACTCGAAACAATGCGCTTCAGGATTCCATCCAGCACAAAGTACTGCTCCATTTGGTGATCACCTTGGTGCAACAGAATTTCTGATTTTTTGAGGTCTGAGATCTCTAGATGGCGCTCTAATTCAGCCATTGCTTCCGGATCCAAGCTTTTTAAGACTGAGTTTTGACTCAGCTGCAAACGAATCAGGTTTTTTTCGGGGTGCTTATCTAATGCAGTCATGAATCCTTAATCCTAGACCCTCTATTGTAGGCTTTTTTACCCTTAAATTCAGGGTCAAAACCTCAAGATGGACTAGAATTGAAGGGTCGTGGTGCTTTATTGCAGTGCAATAGAGTTAAACGGGAAACACTAAACGTGTGCTGCCCCCGCAACGGTAGGTAAATACGCCTTTTGCTCAATTTTTAGGCGTCAGGAATCTGACAAGGCCACTGTGCGCGTCAATCGCATGGGAAGGCCAGATTCTGATATTTACTAGCCCGGATACCGGCCAAGACAGGTGGAATTTCGCGGACGGGGACCTTCGCGCGCCGATGATAGCGCTCGGTCTTGCGATCCTGCGCCTAATTGACGCCTGAACTCCTGCACGCGAAATTCTGTTCGACCCAGCTTACGGGGAAGTGAGCTGAGCACTCGATAACAGAAAGTGTTTCATGAAAAAGCAGTTCAGCAAGGAAAAAATCGCCCTACTTTGTGGCGCGTTATTCATCATCAGTAACCCCCTTTTTGTATTTGCACAAAGTGCCCAATCAACTATTGTTGTCACTGGGTCACGCTTTGAGGAAAACTTGAATGAGGTTCCAGCCAATGTCAAAGTTATTACGCGCGATGAGATAGCCAGCTCAACATCCAACAATATTCCTGATGTTCTATCCCAAATTGGCGGTCTGAATGTGCGTAGCCTTAATCCAGGACAACTTAACTTAGATGCAACGGTGGATATGGGTGGGTATGGAGCAACTGCCAACAGCACAACATTGATTTTGATTGATGGCCAAAGAGTGAATCCAATTGATTCATCATCAATCAGCTGGGGCTCAATCCCCTTAGATTCAATCGAACGAATTGAAGTGCTGCAGGGTGGTGCAAGCGTTCAGTACGGAAATGGTGCAGTAGGCGGCGTCATCAACATCATTACCAATGGCAATACCTCCAAGCTTAATCAGGCTAGTGTTAGCTATGGCAGCTATAACACCCTCGTGAACAATGCAATCCTTCGCGATACTTATCAAGATACTACCTACCAACTCACAGCAAACACTTCCAACACTAATGGTTGGAGACAGAATTCAGCGGCCAATGCCTATGCATTTGATGCAAAAGTCATTCAAAAGTTTGGCGGGATTGACAGAATCTATACAGATTTGTTTTATGGCTATACCAATGCTCAAAATCCTGGTGGCGTTGTGGGACAAGTTGGATCTGGAGATCCTCAAGCGGCCAAGTTCAATAACGTTGGATCAAATACAAGCATTAATAATGCGGGCGTGAGATTTGGTGGCACAAAAGGGTTGGCAGCAGGTTATATCGGCGAGCTAGACGCCTCCTACACCAATAGAAACGTCTTCTATTACAACCCTTTTTATGACAGCAGTGCGGCACTTAATGTCACTCCATACCCGATAGTTGGGGCAAGCAACTCGACACTTTCGGGTTGGCAGCTAAACCTTTCCCCGCGCATTAAGGGACTTATTGAATCTCTTGGTACGGGCATCTTGGGTTATGAATTCAATAAAGCAAGTCAAGGATCAAATAACGCCTACGGATCTGAAGTATTGAATAACATCATGATTCCGAATGGTTATATTAGCAATCCAAACGGGCTTACCTATAACGGACAAAGTGCATCACTGTTAAATCAATCCGTTTATGGAATTCTGAAGCTTCCAATCGTTAATGGATTAAGTCTGGATGGTGGCGCGAGACATCAGGCGCAGCAAGCTAGTACTTATGACACCAATGTTTACTCCTCAAGCGGGCCGTCAAGTGCCAATAAAACATACTCGGCTAATGCAGGGGATGCTGCCTTCAATTTCAGTTATGCAAATAATCAAAAGGTCTATATCAAATGGAATCAGTCTTATCGCTTTCCAAACATTGATGAATTCTGGGGATATGACAACAATACCTCTACCCAAGTATTTAATGGCATCCTGAAACCACAGACGGCACAAACCTATGAGATCGGCGGCAATTGGATGTTGAGCAGCTTGAGAGTGAACGGCTCTATTTTTTCATCTACATCGCAGAATGAAATTATGTATAACCCATCCTCCGGATTCAATTACAACTCTCAATACAACGTCAATAGGCGCGGGGTTGTTTTAGATTCCTCATCCAATATCACCAAAAAACTCATGCTAGCTGGTGGAGGAAAGATTCAAAACTCCTATTATGCAGATGGTCCATATGCAGGCAATGCCATTCCACTTGCACCAAATTTATTGCTCAATGCAAGAGCGAGCTATTTAATCGACATGAATTGGTCATTTGGGGGTGTGGTGAACTATGTCAGCAACCAGCATTATGACGCAAGCCCGGTTTACTACAACACCCTTAATCAAATGCCTTCATATACTGTTGGCGATGTTTTCCTAAACTATAAAACAGGAAACTTTGATACCAAATTTACCATTAAGAACGTAGGCAATACCTCTTATGCGACTTCGGGTGGATACGCCAGTCTGATGGGCGCCAATGGAAGCTTTAACAACAGTTACTATTACTACCCAAGTGACCGTAGAGCGTTTTACCTAAGCACCAAATACACTTTCTAAGGGGCGGTTTCCAATACTGGGGCTAGCCCTTACTAAGGGTCTTCCAAAATTAGGAAAGTAAGTTCAATCTCAAGGCTACAATGCCAATATGAACGAGCAAACCCGTTTCTCCACTGATCAGACCGATACCGAAATCGAGTCTATCAGCACGTCCGTAAAACGCTTGAGCGACAAAGTCCTGGCGATTACCGAAGAAGTTACAAACTTAACGCAGAACCGGGCTGAACTTGAAAGCAAAATTGAGGGCGCGCAAAAACGTATTCAGCATATTTTAAGTCGCCTACCAGAGCAAACTGATGGTCGCCAAATGAACTTGCTTGGCGAAGCTATTCCACCTACCAACGCAGAGGACGATAGTGAGCCAACAACGCATTGAAGTAACCCTAGCTGGGCAAAAGATTACTCTTGCTACGAGCGCAGAGCATGAGCCATTACTTCGCGCAGCGTGTGTCTTGGTAGATGAGCAAATTCAATTAGCGATCAGCGGTGGCAACCGCAGTATTGAGCGCGCCAGCATGATGGCTGCACTCAAAATTGCTGGCGACCTCATCAAGCTACAAAAACAATCGCAACAAAGCCCCTCCTCGAATGTCAGTTCTGATGAAGTTGCAAGACTTCAAGCGGAGATCCATACCCTCGAAGATCAGGTTGATGCTTTGATGCAAACCCTTTCCCTGCCTGGTTCGCCAAGGCCAATAGTTCCTTGAACCGATGCGCAAGCATCCGGAACGATCTTTACCTTGTGGGCGTGAGCGCTTTGCAGGTTCACAGTGCCAACTTAGACTTGGTTACTCCCTGAATCTCTTAATGCACCCGAAACAGAGTAGCCGTTCCACCTTGAACCTTAGGGTTCAGGATGACGGCCTAGCGGCTAAGGCGGGGAATTCATGTTAATCAGTGATATTGCAATGCTCTTGTTGTGCGGTGGTGTTGCGGGCTTCTTAGCCGGCCTGCTTGGCATCGGTGGCGGCATGATTCTGGTGCCCTTCATGATCTTGGTATTCAACAACTTGCATTTTGATCAAAGCGTGATCGTGCATATGGCTATTGCAACCGGCATGGCCACCATCCTCTTTACCACCACCTCTGCAATTTGGGCGCACCATAAACATGGCTCTATTGACTGGAGGTTGGTTGCCTCTCTTAGCCCAGGCTTGGTAGTAGGCAGCCTCATCGGTGGAAGTGAAATTTTTGAGGCACTAAATACCTCATGGCTTTCACTCTTTTTTGCCATCTTCATTGTTTACACCTCTATTCAGATGATTCTGAATAAAAAGCCTAGCGCAGGACGAGAGTTGCCAGGCCCACTGGGATTATTCTCTTTTGGCACATTTACCGGCGCCCTCGCTAGCCTTGTGGGCGCAGGCGGTGCATTTATCACCGTCCCATTTATGCTCTGGTGTAACGTGAAGCCCCACACTGCAATGGCCAGCTCTTCAGGCTTGGGATTTCCGATCGCTGCGGCTGCAACAATAGGTTATATGTACGGCAGTTGGGGCCACTCCAATCTGCCCGCAGGCTCACTTGGTTTTGTTTATGTTCCAGCCGTTGCCTGCATCGTAGCAATCAGCATTTTTACTGCTCCACTAGGGGCAAAAATGGCACGCAAGTTGAATATCGCACAACTCAAACGCATCTTCGGTGTGATGTTGTTTTTCCTTGCAGCCTTCATGTTTAATGAGAGCCGCAAGGCATTTGGTTTTTAATTACTGCGTGTATTGCTGACGCAAGATATTTTTCTGAACTTTACCCATTGCATTGCGCGGTAAATCAGCAACAATCTCTAAGCGCTTTGGAATCTTAAAGTTTGCAATTTGCGTTTTTAAAGTAGCAATCATTGCCTCAGCATTTAAATTTGCACCAGCTTTAGGCACCACCACTGCCATAACAGCCTCACCAAAGTCAGGATGTGGAATACCAATCACTGCACTCTCATCTACGCCATCCATATCGTCAATGAAGCCTTCAATCTCTTTTGGATACACGTTGTAGCCACCAGAAATAATCAAGTCTTTGCTACGCCCAACGATGCACAAATAGTCTTTTGGGGCTTTGCCGCCATTGGCATCACCGCCCCAACGCCCAACGTCACCAGTCTTGAACCAACCGTCTTTCGTAAATTCTTCTGCGGTCTTCTCAGGCATACGCCAGTAGCCCTTGAATATATTTGGCCCTTTGACCTGAATACTACCGATTTCATCAACGCTACATGGCTTATTGTTTTCATTAACAACGCGCACTTTAACGCCAGGAAGCGGCAAGCCAACAGAACCCCCAACACGAGCACCCCTGTAGGGATTAGAAACCAACATCACCGTTTCACTCATCCCGTAGCGTTCCAAAATTGGCTGCCCAATGACCTCTTTAAAGGTATTAAATGTTTCAGTAAGCAATGGTGCTGAACCAGAAACAAACAAACGCATATTGCGTGCAACCTGCTTATTAAAGCCCTTGTCGGCTAACAAGCGCACATAGAAAGTGGGCACGCCCATCATGACTGTGGACTGAGGCATATATTTAATCAGTTGAGCCGTATCTAAGCGTGGCAACCAAATCATCTTACTGCCATTAATTAATGCGCCATGAGCAGCAACAAATAAACCATGCACGTGGAAGATAGGTAATGCATGCAATAGCACGTCACCTTTTTTCCATCCCCAGAATTTTTGCAAGACTTGCGCGTTACTACCCAAGTTTTTATGAGTGAGCATTGCACCTTTGCTGCGACCCGTGGTACCTGAGGTATATAGAATCGCTGCGAGATCGTCATCTTTAGCTGGGACTGTTTTGAATTTATTACTCAAACCACCCGCGCGCTCTAGTAATGTCCCGGTACGATTTTCATCAAGAGTAAAGACATGCTTGGTACCTGCTTTCGCTGCTACCTGGGATACCCAGGAGTAATTCTTGCTACTGCACACCACTATCGCTGGTTCTGCGTTCTCTAAAAAATATTGGATTTCAGCAGACTGATACGCAGTATTGAGAGGCAAATACACATAGCCTGCGCGAATCGTAGCCAAATATAAGAAGAGGGCCTCGGGAGATTTTTCAACTTGGACGGCAATCCGTGAACCTGCGGGAAGCTTAAGACTCTTGAGTAAATTGGCCATCTTCGCAGTGGCACCCTCAAGGTCACCCCAGGAGTAATACAGACCATCATGCGTCTCTAATGCGCATGCTTTTTTATCTTTTGGAAATCCTTTTTCCAAGAGCGAATATAAATTCATGAGACCCTCAAATCCAACTAGTAATATTGATTAGTAATGCAAGATTAGTCCAACTTAGCGCCAGAGGCCTTAGCTACCGCAGCCCAACGCTTGATATCAGTATTAACAAACTTTCCAAAAGCATCGCCCGAAAGGCTCGGAGTATCAGAGCCGTTGTTGGTCCAAATCGTTTTCAAGTCTGGTGTATTGATGGCCTTTTGCACTTCAACAATCATCTTATCGATAATCGGTTGAGGAGTGCCTTTAGGAGCAAACAAGCCATACCAAGTGGAAACTTCATAACCTACTAAGCCTGCTTCAGCTGCAGTTGGCACATTCGGAAATCCAGGGGCACGCTTTTGCGAAGCAACTGCCAAAGCAACGATAGAGCCGTTCTTAATCTGAGCAGCTGAAGAACCCAAACCGTCAAATTCAACATCAACCTGACCAGCAATCAGATCTTGCATTGCTGGGCCAGCCCCACGATATGGAATATGGGTAACAAATGTCTTAGTCAGCATCTTGAACTGCTCACCAGCCAAGTGATGTGAAGAGCCATTGCCAGCACTAGCGTAGTTAAATTTGCCAGGATTCTTTTTCAGCAAAGCAATGAACTCTTTTAAGTCTTTGACTTGAACGTTCTTGGGATTAATCACAATAACTTGAGGTGGATTAGCCACCATTGCTACTGGAATAAAGCTCTTCTCAATGTCGTAATCCAAATTAGGGTACATCGCTGGTGCAATAGCGTGGTGCGCGGCGCCCATAAAGAAGGTGTAGCCATCTGGCGCTGCTTTAGCGGCAATAGAGGCCCCTAGCGTTCCACCAGCACCGCCGCGGTTATCAATGATGATCTGCTTACCCAATTGTTTCGTTAGTTGTGCGGCCAAAGGTCTCGCAAAGGCATCAGTACCGCCGCCGGCTGGGAATGGCACGATAAAAGTAATTGGCTTATTAGGCCACTCTTGCGCCATCACCACCAAAGGTGCAGCACAAACTAAAAATAGAGCCCGCTTTACAAGGCCCGCAAATCTCAATTGCTTCAACATTTTTTGTCTCCTCCACTTGCCATTTTAATTAGCTATATGTGCAACATTTAGGCATCTCTAACATTTTCTGAATTGCTGCCTGATGCCACCTAGCTTACTCCATCAACCCCAAGACGAATACTCTTTGAATTCTGCCTTAGGGCGTCTCCTCCTAAACTCCTGATCAGGGCGCCATTAAACGACCTACTGCCCTTGAATAATCGATCTCCCCCCGAGTAAAACGCTCATGGTTTTCTTCAACGGCTGAGAGATCGTATAAATAGTTAACCATTAGTGCCGCTGATTGGCGCAAACCCTTCTTAGAAAGATCGCCCGCCCAATTGATTTGATGCAACTTTGCACCATTCCCCAAATGGAACTTAGCAACAGGATTGCCGTTGCGACCAGCAGACCCAAGACCTAAATAAATACTTGCGAGACACAACAGTGCAGCTTTTTCTTTTTCAGTCGCATTATCTGGGTGCCATCCAGAGCTTAAGCGCTCAGTCCAAGGACGTTTCGCTAAACCAATAGCCTCTAGCGCTTGCTCGCGCGCAGTCCGAATTGCAGGCTTGAGCTGAACACTGGATTTCTCACCGCCGATATCGGCACCAGCAGCAACCCAATCAATAAACCCAGGAATAGGCGATAAGGTTACGAAGGTCTTCAAGCCAGGAAACTCTTCGTGTAATTGTTCAGCAACACGCTTGATCAAGAAGTTACCCATGGATACGCCGCGCAACCCAGGCTCACAGTTACTAATGGAATAAAAGGCTGCCACTTTGTAATTGGAAGTTTGATGAACTGTCTCTGCTTTTTTATCCACCAGCGGTGTAATCACTGCAGGGATTTCTGGCAGGAGAGCAACCTCCACGAAAATCAATGGCTCATTAGGCAATTGCGGATGAAAGAAGGCAAAGCATCTGCGATCAGGCTGCAGGCGGCGGCGCAGGTCATCCCAACCATCAATAGCATGCACCGCCTCATGCTGAATGAGCTTCTCTAAAACCTCTGCAGGTGATTTCCAATCAACTCGATGCATCTTCAAAAAACCAGGATTGAACCAAGAAGAAAGCAGATGGCGCAAATCAAAGTCTACGGCCGTTAACTCAGGCTGCTTATCAAGTAATTGCAAAAGATCGCGCCGCATTGCCACTAATGCGGCAGTGCCATTTGTCGCACGATTTAAACGGCGGAATAATTCTTGTCTTGGTGGCTCGGTAACACGTTGCAACTTAATATAGTTGCGTGCATTGCCCTCAGCAGCAAAATTTTGGGCCGCAGCCATGACTGCTGCAGGATCTGGATTTAGTTTTTGAAATAAGAAAGTAAAAAACTTCGCATGCTGATCTTTGGAGAGCTTGCGATAGTTATGAATCACTTCATCCGCCATGCTGACCGCATTAGACTCGCCGCGCTCGGAAATGAGGCGATTAACTGCGCCAGTGAGACGGGAGAAATAACGGGCTTTTGCTAACTTTTCAAGCATGAGGGTCTCTTAGGAAATGCAATCGACAAAAGGCTACTGATGAAATTTAGTACCGCTGCCTTTTCGAATCAATTAACCTTAATGATAAAACATTAACTTAAAGTTAATCTTTGATATTAAGGGGCTATTCTTTATTGCGATGCAACATGCGGGCTTCAGCCGCTAAAGCCAAAATATTGGGGTTAGATTCATTAGCTTGGAGGTAGAGAAGGCCAATACGCTGAATCACCCGATATTTGGGCAGCAAAGGGGTAAATTCAATTGAATTGCCCATTAATGCCTTTACCCTCCCCGGTAATAAAGATCTACCCAGGTCGCCAGACACCATATTCATCAGGGAAAAGATGTCCCCCACCTTCATGGTCACATTAGGCTTAAACCCTGCCAACTGAAATGCGTCATAGAAGCCAGAGGTGGTTGCAAAGCCATCTTGAAGTGTCAAAAACTTCTCGTCTCGATACTGGGATAGGTCAACACTGGCTTCGGTTGGCTTACTTTTCTTTGATGAAGCTAAAAACAAATCATCCTCAAACAAAGGGACAACTTGAACCCCATCCGGCAGATTGATTGAGGGGACTGCAATCACCACTGCATCGACGCTTCCCTCAGATAACTTTGTCATGAGGTCTTCGTTTGAGCCAAGATACAAGTCAATATCCAAGTCAGGTCTTCGAATCTTGGTGCCCATAATTATTCTGGGAATGATGTTGGCAGTCAAAGAGTACATCGAACCTAAACGAATTTGACCAGTCTCAACACCTGACTTAGATCTTGTCTTCTTCAGAATACGATCCATGTCGCTGAGCAGATCCAAACTGGCTTCTGCCAGGTAAATTGCAGCAGGTAGCGTCTTTAATTGGCGGCCCTCTTTGATAAACAAAGGACAGCCAATACCGGTCTCTAGTGAGTGAAGTGCTTTGTGAATACTCACTGAGCTCAAGTGCAACTCTTCGGCAGTTTTTACAAGACTGCCTGTCCTGACAAATGAACAGAGAATTTCCAGCTTACGAAGGGTAACTTCTTCGTTCAGCATTTTTTATTCAGAAGAATTTGATTTGAATGAACTCATCAAATAAATACCAAACAAGATCATAGGAACACATAACCACTGCCCCATTGACAAGCCTAAACCCAGGAGGCCAAGGAAGGCATCTGGTTCACGCGCATATTCAGCCAAGAATCGGCAGACGCCATAACCCAATAAGAACAATCCTGAGACCTGGCCTATATGGCGTTGCTTGCTGGAGTAAATCCACAAGACCACTCCAAGCAAAACGCCCTCGCCTAACAATTGGTAGATTTGCGATGGGTGACGGGGAATGCTATCAACCATTGGAAAGACCATAGCCCAAGGCAAATCAGTGGGTCGACCCCACAACTCACCATTAATAAAGTTACCTAGTCGCCCAAAGGCTAAGCCAAATGGCACTAGGGGTGCCACCAAATCACTCACAACAAAAAAAGTGGTCTTGCGCTTTTTGGCAAACCAGTACAAGGCAGTGAGCACACCCAATAAGCCACCATGAAAGGACATGCCACCTTCCCAAATCTTCAAAATGTCTAAGGGGTGCATAAGATAATGCCCAGGCATATAAAACAATACATAGCCTAGGCGACCACCAAGAACAACACCTAAGACGCCTGCAAATAGAAGATCCTCAAGATCTTTATAGCTCCAACCAAGTGCCTGATAACGTGGCGCACGAATGCGTAAGCGGCCCAACAATAAGAACTGTGCAAAGGCCATGAGATACATCAACCCATACCAATGAATTGCAAATGACCCGATGCGAATTGCGGCAGGGTCAAACTGTGGATGAATCAACATGAATAATTAACTCTTGGATTGGTCAAAGTTGTGCAAGTCATGACCGAGATCTCGGTAAGCTTTGTAACGCTCGCGCCCAGCCAAACGCTCAACCTCATCCACCGCAACAACTTCAACTATTCTAGGAAAGCGCGCGACTAAGGCGGCTACATCTTGTGGCATCCGCATTCCCAAGTGAATCATGACATCTGCATGTGGCACGCTCGATAAGGCCGGGGAAGAAAAATCATCGGTTAAAACAATCGGAGTTTCAGCTGCAGCTTCATCATCAAGAAAACAATGAGGCAAAAAATCACTGCTACTGAAAGTCCAAAGCAACTCGTCTAGTTTTTGCAGATCGGCTTTCTCACCAACCATCACAATATTGCGAACCGCCTGGCCTGCAGGGGTGGCACTCCAAATTTTACGCGTCAGACGGCAGGCATATTCCAACTTGTCCGCCACATTGCTATGAAAGTCGATCCGTGCCATAGAGCGATGAACGCTTACTTCTGCTCAAGCAAGAAGTTCACAAGCAAAGGCACCGGACGACCGGTAGAGCCTTTTGCAGCCCCACTCTTCCATGCAGTACCAGCAATATCTAAATGGGCCCACTTATATTTCTCGGTAAAGCGCGATAAGAAGCATGCTGCTGTAACGCTACCTGCAGGACGACCCCCAATATTGGCGACATCAGCAAAGTTTGACTTGAGTTGCTCATGGTAAGCAGCATCCAAAGGTAAGCGCCAAACAGTATCCAATGAAGCCTTGCCTGCCTTGGTCAAGGCCTTAACCAGATCTTCATCCTCTGAAAATAATCCACTGTGCACATGACCCAAAGCAATCACGCATGCTCCCGTTAAGGTAGCGATATCAATTACTGCTTTAGGCTTAAAGCGTTCAACATAGGTTAGCGCGTCACACAGAATTAAACGGCCTTCAGCGTCAGTGTTCAAAACCTCAATCGTTTGACCCGACATACTCTTCACAATATCACCTGGGCGAGTTGCTTTTCCTGAAGGCATATTCTCGCATGTTGGGATCACGCCAATCACATTCTGATTGAGCTTCATTAAACCAGCTGCATACAAAGTGCCAATGACCGAAGCAGCGCCACACATGTCGTATTTCATCTCATCCATGGCTTCACCAGGTTTTAATGAAATACCTCCCGTATCAAATGTAATGCCTTTACCCACTAAGACGATCGGTGCATCCCCAGCTTTGCCGCCTTGATGACGGATCACAATAAATTGAGGCGGGGTTTCAGAACCCTGCGCTACTGATAAGAAAGAACCCATACCTAAAGCCTCTATTTGCTTGCGACCAAGGACCTCTACCTTTAAGCCGACTTTCTTACTAAGGCCTTGAGCTGTCTTTGCTAAGTAAGTTGGTGTACAAATATTCGGAGGCAGGTTACCCAAATCCTTTGCAAGATGCATGCCTTCCGCCATGGCAACGCCTTGCTCTACGGCAACTTTCAGTTCTTTAGCGCAAGTATTGTTACCAGCAAAAACTAAATGCTTGAAAGTATCAGCCTTATCTTTGGCTTTGAATTTCATGGTGGGCTGGCGCACACCAAAACGATAGGCTTGATCGCCCGCATACTGAATTGTTAAGCGCACTTCCTCGGCAATCAATTCCGTTTTTTGTGTAAAGCTTGGTACAAACCAAAGTGCGTTTTCAATAGGGCCGCCGCTCAGCGCTTTCAATCCCGCACGCACCACTTTAGAAAAGCTTGTCAAATTATGCTCACTCGCATCACCCAAACCCAGTAATAGAACACGTTTCGCCTTGACACCACTGGCAGCCCAAGATTTATCAGCGCGCAAAATACACACAGATGATTGTTTATCGTCAAGATCACCCAGTAAATTGGCATGGCTGACTGAACCGCCGAGCAATTGGTCAAGCTCAGCCAAAAATCCAGCTTTACGCTTTACTGCTTTGGGGCCGCCAAAACTGTCAATGTCAGCTTTGGAATAGGCCAAAACTAAACAGTCAGAACCATGAGCCAGCAGGCTTTTTAGACTGGAATTCAGAGCTTTTACGCTGTTGAGGTCAGCTTGAGGGAAAATCTTGGTGCTAAATTGAATGGTCATAATCTATTACGGTATGTTTAAGTCGATTCAAGTGGTTAGGAAATTACTAAAAGGAGTCTTTTATCCATTATCCTCCGACATGCGATGAACTTCTTTTATCTGCACCAATATATGCCATTTAAACCCTAACAATAAGCCCAGAATCCAGATAAACCGCTTCACATGATTTTTAACCAAGCCCTCCGCCGCGAACTCAGTTTTACAACTGGTGGCGTCTTTTTGGTCTTGGTCACCATCATGGTAACCACCTTGGTGATCCGAATTTTGGGTTATGCCGCAAATGGTGCCGTTAACCCCGAGGATGCCCTGGTTTTAATTGCATTAGCTACTCTCGGCTACCTAGCAGTCTTACTAACAGTTTCTTTGTTTGTAGCAACCCTCATTGTCCTGGTTCGCTGGTACAAAGACTCAGAAATGATTGTGTGGTTCACGAGCGGCCTAAGTGTCACGAATTTAATACGCCCCATACTGCAATTTGCGACACCACTCATTATTGTTATTGCATTACTCGCACTTTTTGTATGGCCCTGGGCCAATCGCGAATCCACCCTAATTAGTCAACGCTTTCAACAACGTGATGACGTTTCCATGGTGAGTGCCGGACAATTTAAAGAATCAGCAAAAGCAGAGCGTGTGTTTTTTATTGAAGAGCTCGATATTGATAAAAGCGAAGTAAAGAATATTTTCGTGGCTGACTCCAAGAATGGCAGGCTCAGTGTTGCCGTCTCCTCAACAGGGTTTATACAAAACTCCGCAGGTGGAGAAAAATCGATCATCCTTAATCATGGGCGGCGCTACGAAGGTCAACCAACTCACCCGGACTTTAGGATTTTAGAGTTCGATGAATACACAACCAAAGTCCACAGCAAAGATACTCTAGCGCCACCCCCGCGAGATCGGGAAAAAACAATCTCTGAATTGCTAAATGAATCCACCCCAGACACCATCAACCCCAATCGAGCCGAATTGCTTTGGCGCATTGGCCTGCCACTCATGGCCCTTGGATTAGTGCTCATTGCCATTCCCCTGGCTTACGTAAACCCACGACTCGGTAACTACACCGCCATGTTTTATGCGGTATTGATTTATTTGATTTATAGCAACTTACTAAACCTCACACAAAACTTTGTCGCAAAAGGAAAAGTAAGCATGCTAGTTGGCATATGGCCAATTCACTTGCTAGCACTTCTCATTGCCATTTTTCTGATACGCAATCGAATTAATCCATCTCTAAAATGGTGGCGTCGTCAATTACCTGCCAGACTGGCAAGCAAATGAAGATGCTCTTTCCTTTTATTTATGAGCGTTATTTAGCCAAGCAAATTTATGCAGCATTTGGTTTTATTTTGTTTGCGCTTGTAGCCTTATTTTTATTCTTCGACATATTGAGCGAGCTGGGCTCTGTCCAGGGCGGCTATACGCTGCCCCTTGCACTACTCCATGTACTGCTGAAGGCGCCTAATCGCATCTCAGAAATTATTCCGATTGCCGGACTGATCGGCAGTATTTATGTTTTTGCGATGCTCGCCAGCCAATCCGAATTTACAATCTTGCGCATTGCTGGTTTGGACGTAAAACGTGGGCTCATTACCCTCACTAAAATCTCCCTGCCATTGGTAGCGCTCACACTGATCATGAGTGAATGGGTTGGCCCTTATACAGAAGCCAAATCAGATCAAATTCGCATGAAGGCCCTAGGTTCTGCCTACTCATCACAATTTAGAACGGGCGTTTGGGTTAAAGATCGCCTGCGTGATGAAGATGGTAGCGGGCCAGTTCGGCCTGGTGTGCGTTACGTGAACGTAGGCAAAGTTGATAAAGACAATGAGATCACCAATATTCGGATGTATGAATTTAATGATTCATACCATCTGCTGTCGATTAGAAGTGCCGCCTCAGGTCAGTTCGATGAAACTGGCATCTGGGTACTCAATGATGTTATAGAAACTCGCTTCAAGGAAACTAAGCAAAGTGATCCGTTGAACCCAGTCTTTTCATCACGCACCTTTACGCACCCGATCCTCACTTTAGAATCTGAGGTCACGCCCCAAATTCTGAATGTGCTACTGATTAGCCCGGAAAAAATGTCTATCGTTAGCTTAGGTCGCTTTATCTCCCATCTTCGCGATAACAAACAAGATGCGCAACGTCACTCTATCGCCTTCTGGAAAAAAGTAATTTATCCCTTTACGATTTTTGTGATGCTGGCTTTAGCGCTGCCTTTTGCTTATCTAAAAGTGCGTGCTGGAAGCGTAGGTATTAAAGTTTTTGGTGGAATCATGCTTGGCATGAGTTTTCAACTCTTCAACTCACTATTTTCAAATGTTGGGCTATTGGGATCCTGGCCTGCTTTTATGACTGCCTTGACGCCACCCCTCCTGTATTTCCTCTTGGCCCTTATTGGATTACGCTGGGTTTCTAAAGCTTAATACCCAAAATTCATTTAGAATTTAATTCCTATATCTCTGTTGATATATAGCTAGGAATCCATATGAATCTTCATCAATTCCGCTTTGTGCGCGAAGCAGTTAGACAAAACTTCAATCTGACAACCGCCGCTAAGGCGCTCTTCACCTCGCAGCCCGGAGTATCCAAAGCCATTATTGAGCTGGAAGATGAATTGGGTGTAGAGATCTTTCGTCGCCACGGCAAACGAATTCGCTCACTTACCGAACCAGGAAAAAGAATTCTGAGCTCTATTGAGCGCATTTTGGATGAAGTAGAAACCTTAAGGCGTGTTGGCAAGGATTTTGCGAGTCAAGACCAGGGTAACTTTGTGATTGCTACAACGCATACACAAGCTCGCTACGCACTCCCTAAAGTGCTTACTGAGTTCACTAAGCGCTTTCCAAAAGTACGCGTCAGCATTCAGCAAGGTAGCCCTGGACAAATTGCTGAGCTACTCATTCATGATCGCGCCGATATCGCCATCGCCACCGAAGGTATTGCGAATACACCAGGGGTCCTTGCGCTTCCGGGATATCAATGGCAACACGTTGTCATGGTGCCCTTAAGCCACCCTCTACTAAACCAAGCTACGGCGACTCTAGAAGAAATTGTTAAATATCCAATCATCACTTATGACAAAGCATTTGCCGGTCGCAGCAAAATTGACGCTGCCTTTTCCCAGCGCAACTTAAGTCCCGATATTATTTTGGAAGCAATTGATGCGGACGTTATTAAAACCTATGTTGAAACTGGCATGGGCATCGGTATCGTCGCAGGTCACGCCTATGATCCTGAGAGGGATCGCAATCTGAAAGTCATTCCGGCAGGCCATTTATTTGGTAACAACGTGACGCATCTTGGCGTCAAGCAAGGCGCTTATCTGCGCTCTTTTGTTTACACCTTCATTGAACTCTTCTCCCCAACCTTGACAAAGAAAATCGTCGAGCAAGCGATGAACAATGAATCGGATTCGTACGAAATTTAAGAATTTGGGGCTCAAAGGCTAAATCGTCATTTGAGTGGTGCCTCGGGGCGGACTCGAACCGCCACGCCTTGCGGCACCGGATTTTGAGTCCGGCACGTCTACCAATTCCATCACCGAGGCAGGTGTTTGCAGTGGAAATTCTGCTTAACTTTGACACTTTGTTACTGCTAAGACATGAGAGTGTAACAAAAAATGGCTAGTAAGCCTCTACCTTTGGTCTAGAAGACCTTAAAATGAAGACTTCTAGCCAAATTAATAAAAGGAATTACCTGTATGGCCGGCCACTCGAAATGGGCCAATATTCAGCACCGCAAGGGTCGTCAAGACGAAAAACGCGGCAAGATTTGGACCAAACTCATTAAAGAAATTACTGTTGCTGCCAAATTGGGTGGCGGCGATGTTGCAACCAATCCGCGTTTGCGCTTGGCTATCGATAAGGCTAAAGACTCCAATATGCCTAACGATAATGTGCAAAGGGCAATTCAAAGGGGCACAGGCTCACTCGAAGGCGTGAACTACGAAGAGATTCGTTATGAAGGTTACGGCATCAATGGCGCTGCCATTATTGTTGACTGCCTTACCGATAACCGCACGCGCACCGTTGCAGAAGTTCGCCATGCCTTTAATAAAAATGGGGGCAATATGGGTACCGAGGGATCAGTTGCTTTCCTGTTTAAGCATTGTGGCCAAATGCTATTTGCACCAGGCACCAGCGAAGATCAACTCATGGAAGTTGCACTAGATGCTGGCGCTGAAGATGTCATTACCCATGAAGATGGCTCTTTTGAGGTGCTTACACCAGTGCCAGATTTCACCAAGGTACAAGATGCTATTCATCAAGCAGGTCTCAAGCCCGAATTGGCTACTGTTGCGATGCGCCCTGAAACTGAGATTGCCTTAGAAGGTGATCAAGCAGAAGGTATGCAAAAACTACTAGATGCTCTTGAAAATTTAGACGACGTTCAAGATGTCTTTACGAACGCCGCCCTGTAACCCTCTTACTTACTTGAGTCACAACTCGCTATGAAAATTCTTCTCATTGGATCCGGTGGACGCGAACATGCATTAGCATGGAAACTTGCGCAATCACCTCAAGTACAAACTGTTTATGTGGCACCAGGCAATGGCGGCACTGCCACCGCTAAAAAAACTGCTGTTGGCATCGAGAATCTACCCATCACCGATCTGCAAGAGCTGGCTGATTTTGCCAAACGCGAAAAAATACATCTCACTGTAGTTGGGCCGGAGGCTCCATTGGCTGCTGGCATTGTGGACGTCTTCCGTAATAATGGTTTGCGTATTTTTGGTCCAACACAACTAGCAGCGCAATTGGAATCATCTAAAGATTTTTCCAAGGCATTTATGAAGCGTCATGGTATTCCGACTGCGGATTACCAAACTTTTTCTAGCGCTCTTGAAGCTCATGCATACATTGATGCTAAAGGTGCACCAATCGTGATCAAAGCGGATGGTCTTGCTGCAGGCAAAGGCGTTGTAGTGGCGATGAACTTAGATGAAGCGCACACCGCCGCAGACATGATGCTGGCTGATAACAAACTGGGTAATGCTGGTGCACGTGTTGTCATTGAGGAGTTTCTGACTGGTGAGGAAGCCAGTTTTATTGTGCTCGTTGACGGCAAGAACGTTCTTGCTTTAGCAACAAGTCAAGATCACAAGCGTTTACTCGATGCCGATCAAGGTCCCAATACTGGCGGCATGGGTGCTTACTCCCCCGCCCCGGTTGTTACACCAGAAATCCATGCTCGCGCCATGCGTGAAGTGATCATGCCAACGGTCAAAGGTATGGAATCTGATGGCATTCCGTACACAGGCTTTTTATATGCCGGCTTAATGATTGCGCCAGACGGCAAGATCAAAACTTTAGAATTTAATTGCCGTATGGGTGACCCAGAAACACAACCCATTATGGCTCGCTTGCGTAGCAACCTGGTGAATGTCTTGGATCACGCCATAGATGGCAAGCTCAATGAAGTCGATTTAGAATGGGATCGTCGCACGGCCTTAGGCGTGGTTCTTGCAGCCCATCGCTATCCAGATACTCCTCGTCACGGTGATGTCATTACCGGCATTCCTATCGATACCGAAGATCAAATCACTTTTCACGCTGGTACTAAATTGCAAGACGGCAAAGTAGTTACCTCTGGTGGCCGTGTGCTGTGTGTCGTAGGTCTTGCAGATACTGTTCGTGGCGCTCAGCAAAAAGCTTATGAAGTCATTAAGCAAATTCAGTTTGACGGCATGCAATATCGTAAAGATATTGGCTACCGCGCCATTAAATAAGTCCATCCAAAGCCACTCCCTTGTCAACACAGCATACTCAAATTGATATCGCAGCCTTAAAGGATTATTTTTTAGGCCTACAAGATCGCATCACAGCTGCGATGAGTGCACTCGATGGCAAAGCTTTTATGGCCGATGAATGGCATAAACCCGAAGACAGCAAACTCAAGGGTTATGGCCGCACCTGCATTTTGGATGGTGGCAATATTTTAGAAAAAGGTGGGGTTGGCTTTTCACACGTCCGCGGCGATCAAATGCCCCCCTCTGCCTCACATCACCGCCCTGAACTGGCTGGTCGCAGCTTTGAGGCAATGGGAGTATCGCTTGTCTTTCATCCAAATAATCCTAAAGTGCCCACCACCCATATGAATGTGCGCTGCTTTATTGCGCAAGCTCCAGATAAAGAGCCGGTATGGTGGTTTGGTGGGGGCTTTGACCTCACTCCTTATTACGGCATTGATGAAGACTGTAAATACTTTCATCAGTCCGCCAAAGATGCATTGGATCCATTTGGTGAGGCGCTTTATCCACGCTTTAAAAAATGGTGCGATGAGTATTTCTACCTCAAGCATCGTGAAGAACCGCGCGGTATTGGGGGAGTATTCTTTGATGACTTTCATGAGCTGGGTTTTGAGCAAAGCTTTGCAATGACTCGCGCCGTAGGTGATGCATTCATTAGCGCCTATCTACCAATCGTGCAGCGCCGCTATCAAGATGCATTCACCTCCGAAGAAAAATCATTCCAAGAATACCGTCGAGGTCGCTATGTTGAATACAATCTTATCTTTGACCGTGGCACTATCTTCGGACTTCATTCTGGTGGCCGAACAGAATCGATCTTGATGTCGATGCCGCCAGTGGTCCAGTGGTGGTACAACTGGCAACCCAAGCCCGGCACACCTGAGGCCAAGCTATATGATTACTATCTCAAACCGCGCGATTGGTTAGCTTGAGTACCATTCAGAAAATTGGCATCCTAGGGGGAACTTTTGACCCACCCCACGTAGGCCACTTAAAACTAGCAAGCCATTTCGCAGAAATGCTGCAATTAGATGAATTACTGCTAATACCTAGTGGTGAACCATGGCAAAAAGGCTCAGACATTACGCCGGCAGAAATTCGCTTTCAACTGACAGAAGCTGCCGCTATAGATCTAGCCAGAGCATTCTTATATTTAAAAATTCCAACCCGCATTGGTGTTGACCGAATTGAGATAGAACGCGCAGGCCCAAGCTACAGTATTGACACTGCTAAATCGCTACGTGAGCGCTTTGGCCCTGAAGCAAGCCTCATTTGGCTGACGGGTGTAGATTCACTCATTCATCTTCCAAGCTGGAACTCTTGGCGTGATTTGTTTAAATTTATGCACTTTGCAGTGACGAGTCGGCCGCATTACGATCTGGATGCTGAGATGAGCCCTGAGATTAAAGAATTACTAAAAGTCCATCAAATATTAGACCCAGCAGCCCTTGAAAATCAGCCGGCAGGCCTCATCTATATTGATGAAAGCCTATCAGTCGACCTCTCCTCTACCGATCTGCGCAATCGCCTTAAAACTCCTGCCCGAGGGCAGATTGAGTCAGAGCAAATTTCATCTCACACCCTGCAAATCATTACAAATCTGGGCCTGTATCAGTAATCAAGCTAAGATCACCTTAAATACTAGAGAAATATCACTGAAAGACTATGGAATTACGTAAATTACAACGCGTCATTATTGATGCACTCGAAGATGTTAAAGCGCAGGATATTCGCGTTTATGACACCACAAAACTAAGCGAGCTATTTGATCGCGTGATCATTGCCACCGGTTCAAGCAACCGCCAAACACGATCACTGGCAATGTCTGTCAAAGAGGATGTCAATGCCAAAGGTGGTGAGGTCATCTCCATTGAAGGATTGGAAACTGGTGAATGGGTCTTGGTTGATTGCGGTGATATCGTTGTCCATATCTTGCAGCCGATGCTGCGCTCCTACTATCAGTTAGAGGGTATGTGGGGTGCAAAGCCGGTGCGCGTCAAATTGGCTGGTAGCAAAGGGCTGATAAAAGCCAGCGAACTTGAAGACGACGAATAAATAACTCCTCCATAATTGATTTACTAGTCAATGCGCCTAACCATTGTTTCTGTTGGTCACAAAATGCCCGATTGGGTTACCTCAGCAACGCATGACTATGTCAAACGGATGCCGGTAGATTGCAGTATTGAAATTAAGGAGATCAAACCCGATCTCACCCCAGCCAAAGAAGCCATCAAGATAGTTGCTGCTATTCCAAAAGGCTCAAGAGTCATTGCTCTTGATGAGCGCGGCAAAGATCAAACAACGCAAGACCTAGCTAACCAGTTGGCTTCATGGCGCCAAGAGGGTTTTGATATGACCTTCTTGATTGGTGGCGCTGATGGTCTTGATGCCAGCCTTAAGACCAATACACAATCTATATGGCGACTTTCTAGCCTTACCTTGCCGCATGCAATGGCAAGAGTGCTGCTGGTTGAACAGCTCTATCGTGCTTGGACTATTTTGCAGGGACACCCCTACCATCGTGAGTAATTCTTTGCATTCTTTTATCTACCTTGCCTCACAAAGTCCACGCCGCCAAGAACTATTAAAACAAATGGGAGTGTGCTTTGAGATGTTGGCGCCCACTCCGGACGAAGATAGTGAGCGCATTGAAACCCCCCTTCTCCATGAAAAAGCGCGGACTTATGTTGAGCGCGTTACCCTAGCGAAGAGTGCTGCTGCTTTAACACGTTGGCAAAAGACCGATCTTGCATGGGCACCGATCTTATGTGCAGACACCACTGTGAGTCTACCCAATAGTCTTGAAGGTGAGATTTTAGGAAAACCTGTAGATGCAATTGATGCGGCGCGCATCTTAAATCTGTTGAGCGGCAAAACCCATGAAGTTCTCACTGCTGTTGCCATCACTGTCAACCCCAGCGAAAAGCCACTTTGCTTAGTGCAAGTATCCAAAGTTCAATTCGCCCATCTATCGCAAGAGCAGATCGATGCTTATATTGCTAGTGCTGAACCCTTTGGGAAGGCAGGTGCCTATGGCATTCAGGGACTTGGGGGTGCATTCATTCCCTCAATTGAGGGGAGCTATAGCGGTATCATGGGGCTACCTATATTTGAAACTGCACAACTTCTAGAGCGCGCTCAAGTGTCATGCATATGAATGAAGAAATCCTCATCAATATCACCCCACAAGAAACGCGAGTAGCCTTAATTCAACAAGGCGCCGTTCAAGAATTACAAATCGAGCGCACTCGCCAACGTGGCATTGTCGGCAACATCTATCTTGCTAAAGTTGTGCGTGTGCTTCCCGGCATGCAGTCTGCATTTGTTGAAATTGGTCTTGAGCGCACCGCTTTTATGCACGTTGCCGACATCATCCAAAACAATCCACAAGCACAAATAGAAAAGCTGTTGTTTGAGGGGCAAACACTCTTAGTACAAGTCTTGAAAGATCCGCTGGGCACTAAGGGTGCTCGATTAACAACCCAACTCAGCATCGCTGGCCGCAATTTAGTCTACCTTCCACCAGCAGGGAGCGACCCTGTCGTCGAAAAATATATTGGCGTATCTCAACGCATCGACCAACTCGAGGAGCGCGAAGCCATTAAAACTCGACTTGCCGGTCTGATGGCAGCAGATGAAAAAGGCGGCATTATTGTACGAACCAGCGCTCAAGATGCCTCTGATTACGAACTTCAGCATGACATGCATTACTTGCGCACTACCTGGGAAAATATTCGGGAAGCCATGAAACACAACGCTGCCCCCAGCCTGCTTTATCAAGACCTAAGCCTTGCTGAACGAGTCTTGCGCGATGTAGCCGGCGAAGAAACGACCCAAATTCGGGTGGATTCTGCAGAGAACTTTGAAAAGCTCAAAGCATTTACCAATTTGTATATGCCCAACCTTTTGGGCAAACTCACCTTACATCGGGGTGAACGCGCCCTTTTCGACTTATTTGATGTCGATGCCGAGATTAATAAAGCTTTGGGTCGCAGAGTGGACCTCAAGTCTGGCGGCTATCTCATGATTGACCAGACAGAGTCCATGACAACGATTGATGTGAACACGGGCAGCTATGTTGGCGCACGCAATTTAGATGACACCGTTTTTAAAACCAATTTAGAAGCGGCCCAAGCAATTGCCCGTCAACTGCGTTTACGCAATTTAGGCGGCATCATCATCATTGACTTTATTGACATGCTGGGCAAAGACCATCAGGAATCCGTTCTGCATGAGCTCAAACGCAATCTAGATCGTGACCATGCACGCACCTCAATCAGCGAGTTTTCTGCTTTAGGTCTGGTGGAGATGACCCGCAAACGTACGCGCGAATCCCTAGCCCATATCACCTGTGAGCCATGCGCTACCTGTATGGGTAAGGGTGAGATCAAAACTGCTCAAACCATCTGCTATGAAATCTTGCGTGAGATTGTGCGCGAGCATCGTCAATTCAATCCTCGCGAATTTAGAATCGTTGCTGCCCCCGATGTGATTGATTTATTCCTGGAAGAAGAAAACCAATTCTTGGCTCAACTAGGTGACTTCATTGGTAAACCTATCACTTTGCAAGCTGAGGGTAGCTTTCGCCAAGAGCAGTACGACATCGTTCTGAGTTAATTACCCTTTAAGCGTTTGAGAACTGAATGCGGTGCAAGTTTGCATACAGACCATCTTTTTTGATTAAATCTTCATGTGAGCCATTCTCGACGATTTGACCATGCTCAAGCACCACAATCCGATCAGCGTGTTCGATCGTCGATAGGCGATGAGCAATGACCAAAGTAGTTCTACCGGCCATCAGTCGATCTAGGGCATCTTGCACTTGACGCTCTGACTCTGAATCTAAGGCAGAGGTGGCCTCATCCAAGATCAAAATTGGGGCATTCTTATAAATAGCTCGAGCAATTGCCAGACGTTGACGCTGTCCGCCAGATAGGCGATTACCGTTATCGCCAATCATTGAATCAATGCCTTCTGGCAACTCTTTCATAAGGGCACCCAGGTTGGCCGCCTCCAAAGCTTCAATCGCACGTCCGCGATCAATGCCCTCTTGAGCTGGAGCGCCATAGGCGACGTTTGCAGCAATCGTATCGTTAAACAAAATCACATCCTGACTAACAAAGGCGATTTGTTTTCTGACATCGGCTAAGACAATATCTTCCAAAGGAATATCGTCCAAGAAAATATGGCCACTAGTTGGCTTAAAGAAGCGAGGCAGTAAATTGACTAAGGTAGATTTACCGCCGCCAGAGGGCCCAACAAAAGCCACCACTTCACCTGGCTTGATAGCGAGATTAATTCCGCGCAAGGCGTCTTGACGACCAATCTCTTGTTGATAAGAGAACCCAACATCCTCAAAACGAATACCGCCTTTTGCTTTATCTAAGGACTTCATATTGACCCTACGATCTTCGGCCTCTTCTAAGGGTTGATCCATGAGCCCGAAAATCATCTCGGCCGCAGTGAGGCCTCGTTGTAAAGGTTGATTAATATCGGCCAAGTGTTTCAAGGGGGAAATCACCAGCATCATTGCAGTGATGAAAGCTGCAAAGCCTCCAACCGTTGTTCCTTCCGTGGCTGACTGCATCAAAGCAATCACCAGCACCACGGACAAGGCCATCGATGCGATCAGTTGAGTGATTGGTTGATTTAAGCCGCCTGCTACTGCAGACTTCAAGGCAAATTGGCGCAAACGCTCCGCCTTTTCCAGAAAGCGATTCATCTCATATTGCTCGGCACTATGAACCTTCACTATCTTATAGCCAGCAGCTGCCTCCTCAACAATGTATGCCAAATCACTGGTGAGTGTTTGCTGTTCACGATTTAAGGATCTGAGGCGCCGATTAACCTTACTCATGATGTAGGCGATGACTGGGAAAATTACCAGCACAACGAGTGTTAACTGCCAATTTAAATAAATTAGGTAAGCCATTAAACCCACTACCGTGAGAGAATCTCGGACTAAGCTGATCAACATTCCACCCATGACGGTCAGAACATTATTTACCTCAAAGACTACTGCGTTAATTAAATTGGATGCAGAGTTCTTTTGGAAAAAGGTGGTACTCGCATGCAGCAATGTTTCAAACATTTGCTCGCGCAGTTTGAGAAGAACAGAATTAATAACTTTTGACAATAAATAGTTAGAAAAGAACTGGGCTAAGCTGCGGATCATTGCCAAGCCGACTAAGAAAACGGGGACTTGCCAAAGTTTGCTATTAAGTTGACCGGTGAAACCACGATCAAGCAAAGGCTTCATTAGCGCCGGAATTGAGGTCTCAGCAGCAGCCACAAAGGCCATGGCCACTAAAGAGCCAAGAATCAGCCGAATATGGGGCTTGAGATAGGTAATTAAGCGATTTAGGGCAGTACGGTCTTGAGCATTCATATAATGAATTATGCCCACCTTATCAGTCATACTCATCACCCGCAATGAAGAGGCCAATTTGGACGCTTGTCTAGCCTCCCTGGAGGGTATTGCCCAACAGATCGTAGTGGTCGATACGGCCAGCAATGACCGTACCCTAGAGATAGCTAAAAACTATAGAGCTATTATTGCCAGCCCGCCTGATTGGCCTGGTTTTGGCCCCCAAAAGAACCGTTCTTTAGATCTGGCAACTGGTGAGTGGGTGCTATCTTTAGATGCTGACGAGAGGCTAACCCCTGCCCTTCGGACTGAAATTCTGACAACCATAAACCACAACGCCCATGTGGACTGCTTTGCCATTCCGCGGCTATCTTGGTATTGCGGGCGCTTTATCCGCCATTCTGGCTGGAGCCCAGATTATGTAGATCGTCTTTTTAAGCGTGGCACCGCTCGCTTCTCAGATGACCTAGTACATGAGAGGTTAATTCCGCAGGGGCAAGTGACCAAACTAAAAAATCCGATGCTGCACTATAGCTTCATGAACTACTCCCAAGTTCTACAAAAGTTAGATCGTTATTCCACTGCCTCTGCAGAGCAGGCTTTTGCTAAAGGCAAAACGAGTAGCCCTGTAAAAGCAGTGCTCCATGGTTGCTGGGCATTCTTGCGCACTTATGTGATTCGTGCTGGATTCTTAGATGGCGCCCAAGGATTTGCCTTGGCCATCTCTAATGGCCAAGGCACCTACTATCGTTACATCAAGCTGTGGCATCTGAATCAGGGCGCCAGTAAATGATTTCGATTTTGTTGGCCACCTATAACTGGCCGCAAGCACTTAAGCTCTGCCTAGAGTCTCTGGCTACACAAACCGATCGCAATTTTGAGATCATCATTGCTGATGATGGCTCGACCGATAGTACTAAGCAAGTCATTGAGCAGTTCAAAAAATCTTGCCTAATCCCAACGGAACATTTGTGGCAAGAGGATCAAGGTTTTCGGAAAACCCTCATTCTGAATCGAGCAATTGCTGCTGCACATGGTGACTACCTTATTTTTCTAGATGGGGATTGTATTGTGCAACCCGATTTTGTTGCGCGTCATCGCGACTTAGCGCAAAAGGGATATCTAGTAACCGGCAGTAGAGTGCTGCTTAATGAAAAACTCACTCAAGAGCTCATCACTTGGCCGCATTGGGACTTTCAGTGCTTTTGCACTAGACTTTTAGCTAAGCGCCTGAGTGGTGGCATCAATAAATACTGGCCACTTAAGATGAAGCTTGGAAATGGCACATGGCGAGATTACAAAAAATTTGTTTGGCGTCGTATTAAAGGTTGCAATATGGCCTGCTGGAAAGCAGATGCCGAGGCAATCAATGGTTTTGATGAGGCTATGACGGGCTGGGGCCATGAAGATGCTGATTTCATCTTCCGCCTGCAACGCCATCACATTATTCGTAAATCAGGCTCATGGGCAACGGAAGTATTACATCTCTTTCATAAAATCAATGATCAAAGTAATGCTGCTGAGAATGCTCGTCGTGTTCGTGAAAAAATTTTAGCGAAGGCAATGTAATGGCCTGCTTGAAAATGAATGCTTATTCAGACTTGAAACCTAAAAAGGTGCTCTTTATTGCCACTCGGCAAATTGGGGATGTGCTGGTCACGACTCCACTGATTAGCAAAGCTAGAGAATTGTGGCCTGATGCAGAGTTTCATTTTTTGGGCTATCGCGGTAAGCTCGATATGCTCTATGGCAATCCTGACATTAGCGAGATTATCGAAACTTCAGACCGACCAGGTTTTGGCGAATACCTTTCCCTCTTCAATAGATTATTTCAGCGCTACGACTTAGCTATCGTGACTCAGCCTAGCGATCGTGCATATGTGTACGGCTTAGTTGCCGCCCTCAGAAGAGTCGGTGTTTTGGGTGGCCACCCCCAAGGCAAAGACGCAAAAGATCAATCCAAGAGAAGTAAAAGTGAGAAGCAGAATGCTTGGAAGAAACTCATCTGTATGCATACCGTAGATGTGGATTACTTCAATCAACACGTCATCGCTGAGAAGCTGCGCTTACTCGAAATCTTCTTCAGAAACCCATCTGAATTATTTAGCAAACCCACTTCTGTAACACCTCCTGAGGGTGAGGCGCTGACTCCAGGAATTATTAATGCGCTGGTGCAACCCTATGTAGTGGTTCATCCGGGGCCGCTCACTGCATACAAACGCTGGCCGCTGGCATATTGGCAACATCTCATCACTTGGCTGGTCAGTAAGGGGTTCCAGGTGGTATTAAGTGCCTCACCTGCCAAGCAAGATATACAACTCAATCACGACATCCTATCCCTATTGACAGATGAGACTGCTGCAAAAGTCATTAATACTGCAGGCAAGCTGTCAATACCGCAAGCAGGTACCTTATTACGGGGTGCCGCCTTATACATTGGCGTGGATACCTCTATCACCCATTTGGCAGCGGCTTGCAACACACCTACGATTACTTTATTTGGCGCCACTCCACCAACGAACTTTGGCCCATGGCCTAATGGATTTATTGGCGAGCAACCCTATCAATTGCATGCCCGTACCCAAACTGTTGGTCATGTCACGATCTTGCAAGGTCCTGGTGAATGCGTTCCTTGCCGAAAGGCAGGCTGTCTTGATCACGCCGACAGTTATAGTGAATGCTTGGATTTATTAGAGCCGGCTCAAGTGATTGCAGCAATTGAGCAAACGATAAAAATGACTTAGTGGTATTGAACCTGAACGGGGTCTTTTTGTTTAGAGGACAGCAATTGATTCAGGCTGTGTAAACAAGCGTCATCAGGATAGATCCGCAATTCTTCTGGGAACTGCATTAAGCACGCCCCGCCATTAGTAGTTACAGCGGCAGTCAACATCAAACCTTTTACGCCGTCATTAGATCCTGGCATTGCTGGTGGGGTAGGGCCCAACTTAGGGTCACGTACACGATTGGTCATTAAATAAGGGCCTATTTGACTACGCAGCGTCTTTAAATCAATTGCCGAATCAATGCAAACATGAACATTACGAGCAAAGCGCATACGTGCGCCCGTAATATCCATCACCGCCTCCGAAACAACTCGCATACCACCTGAGAATTTATCCGGCGTGACATTGACCTTAGCAATCAGCATCTCATCTTCTTTAAGCCAGGAGCGATTGGGTTCATACACTTCGCTATAAAGAGTTACCTCAATAGCAGCACTGCCATCATCAATCGTCGCAATCATCATGCGACCACGCTGGCCAGTCAGCATGCGTGCTGAAGTAATAATGCCGGCAATCAATTGATCCTTACCTTCGGCCACTTTAGCTAAAGGCTGGCGTATGAAATGCGCCGTCTCATCACGGTAGGCATCAAACATATGACCCGTTAGGCAAAGTCCCAAAGAAGTCTTTTCTTCTTGCAAGCGTTTTTTCTCAGACCAAATGGGTTCACGTACCAACTCTGGGAGATGGCGATCCTCTTCGCCTGCAGATTCAAACAAGCTGACCTGATGAATCGAAGCCTCTGCTTGTTCTGCAGCTTCAATTGCTCTTGCCAAAGAAGCGAGTAAGGTGGAGCGAATGTCATACAGATTGCCGCCCACAGGAACTGAATCGCGATAGAGGCTATCAAATGCACCAGCGCGCATGAGCGCCTCAATGGCTCGCCGATTGACTTGGCGGCGATCTACTCTTGCGCAGAAATCAAATAAGTCCTTGAATGGGCCGCCAGTCTCGCGCGCTTTCACTATTGCTTCAATCGCTGCTTCACCAGTGCCCCTCACAGCGCCTAGACCATAACGAATATGACTAATCGGTGAATCAGGAGCGGCATCTGGAGCACGTAAAGGCGTGAAGTCATATACGCCCGTGTTGATATCGGGTGAGAAAACCCGAATCTGATTAGCTAAACAATCGTCATACAGAATCTTTACCTTATCGGTGTCATCCATCGCGAGCGATAAGTTGGCCGCCATAAATTCTGCTGGGTAGTAAGCTTTGAGCCAGGCAGTTTGATAAGCGAGGAGCGCATAGGCAGCAGCGTGAGATTTATTAAATCCATAGCCTGCAAAGCGCTCCATTAAGTCATAGATCTCATTCGCTTTGGCTTCGCTAATACCGCCCGCTTTTGCACCATCACTAAAGATCTTGCGATGCTGTGCCATCTCTTCAGGTTTTTTCTTGCCCATCGCCCGGCGCAACATATCAGCGCCGCCCAATGAGTAGCCCCCAATCATCTGTGCCATCTGCATCACCTGCTCTTGGTAAACCATGATGCCGTAGGTTTCACGCAGAACAGGCTCAATCCGCGGATCTGGATACTCCACTTTTTGACGACCGTGCTTACGTTCAATAAAGTCCGGAATGAGGTCCATTGGGCCTGGGCGATACAGGGCTACTAAGGCAATAATGTCTTCAAAGCGATCCGGCTTTGCATCACGAAGCATGCCCTGCATGCCGCGGCTTTCTAACTGGAATACAGCAACCGTATTAGCCCTCTTCAGTACATCAAACGCTTTTTCATCATCGAGCGCAATATCACTAATACTCCAATCCTTGCGATCATCATGAAGTGTTTTAATCCAGCGCTCCGCTGCAGCTAGGATGGTGAGCGTAGTTAAACCCAAGAAGTCGAACTTCACCAAGCCAATTGCCTCTACGTCATCTTTATCGAACTGGCTGATGACAGAACTACTGTCTTGGTCTTTACTCTCCTGCGTATAGAGTGGACAAAAATCCGTTAAGCGCCCAGGAGCAATCAACACGCCGCCAGCATGCATACCCACGTTACGGGTCATACCTTCCAATTGCTGCGCAAGGGAAAGAAGCTGGCGCACCTCATCTTCATTCTTCTCGCGCTCAGCTAATTGCTTCTCTTCTTTCTTGGCCATTTCAATCGTCATGTACTGACCTGGCTTATTTGGAACAAGCTTAGCAATGCCATCCACAAAGTTATAACCCTGCTCAAGTACACGCCCCACGTCCCGAATCGCAGCTCGCGCCGCCATCGTTCCAAAGGTAGCGATCTGACTCACCGCATCCTTGCCGTATTTATCTTTAACGTACTGAATTACACGGTCACGACCGTGTTGGCAAAAGTCGATATCAAAGTCAGGCATTGATACCCGCTCTGGATTTAAAAAGCGCTCAAAGAGGAGGTTGTAACGCAGTGGGTCTAGATCAGTAATACCTAGAGAGTAAGCCACTAAGGAGCCCGCACCAGATCCACGACCTGGGCCTACGGGCACACCATTATTTTTAGCCCAGTTAATGAAGTCCGCCACGATCAAAAAGTAGCCTGGGAAGCCCATTTGAGAAATCGTCTTTACCTCAAACACTAAACGCTCGTGATAACGTGGCATTTCTTGGGCACGCTCTTCTGCGTCGGGGAAATTACGCTGCATGTGACGCTCTAACCCAACTTCAGATTGAGCCAGTAAATATTCATCCAGCGTAATACCGGGGGGCGTTGGAAAATCTGGCAGACGCGGTTGACCGAGTACGAGCGACAAATTGCAACGTTTGGCAATTTCTACAGAGTTCGCTATTGCGGCAGGTAAATCTGCAAAACGCTGTTCCATTTCTGCTTGCGTTAAGAAGTATTGCTCGTCATTAAATTTCTTAGTACGCCTTGGATTGCCCAGTAACTCACCTTCAGCAATACATACCCGCGCCTCATGGGCCGTGAAATCGCTCTTTTGCATGAACTGCACTGGGTGGGTCGCCACCACTGGCAACTGGAGTTCGCTAGCTAAATGGCAAGCTAGCTGGAGCTGCTTCTCATCCTGCTGATGGCCGCCTCGCTGCACTTCGATATAGAAAGACTTCGGGAATAGCTTTTCATAACGTCTTGCAGCAGTCTTGGCTTGATCTTCTTGGCCAGCCAATAAAGCGCCACCCACTTCACCGTGGCGCGCACCCGAAAGCGCTATTAATCCATAAGCAAGGGTTTTCTTGCTAGCTTTATCTTCAGCTTTTGCAGCAGGCTCACTAAACCATCTAGAGTCAACTTCAGCACGACCACGTGATTGATTATCTAAAGAAGCTCTACTCAATAACTCGCATAGATTTAAGTAACCCGAATGGTTTTGCACCAAAAGCAATAGGCGATGCGGTTGATCTGGATCTTGGGGGTTACTCACCCAAACATCAGCCCCGGCAATTGGCTTGATACCGCCAGAACGAGCAGCAGTATAAAAACGCACCAAACCAAATAAATTACTAAGATCGGTCAGGGCTAAAGCGCCCATCTCATCTTTAACAGCTGCTGCTACGGCATCGTCAATACGAACGACGCCATCCGTAATCGAAAACTCGGAATGAAGGCGAAGATGAACAAAACGGGGTGAAGCCATGAGATGATTTTAGCTGTGTCCACCTTCAAAAACCCCTCATCCCCAGCCGACGGCTACCGCGGGCGATTTGCCCCCTCGCCCACTGGTCCACTCCATGCCGGTTCACTAGTTGCCGCCCTTGGAAGCTGGTTAGATGCCCGCAAAAATGGGGGTAAGTGGCTACTCAGAATAGAGGATTTAGACACTCCCAGATGCATCCCGGGGGCAGACCAGCAAATACAGGCACAACTACTTGCCTGCGGCCTTTCTTGGGACGAAGAGTTAACCCACCAATCCAAGCGTCAAGAGCTCTACCAGAGCGCTTTAGGGCGGCTAAATCAGTTGAAATTAGTCTTTCCCTGCTGCTGCTCTAGGCAAACGATTGCCACTAGCCTGGCAAGGTTGGGTATCCAAACCCCCCGCAACCAAGAAATGGTCTACCCAGGAACTTGCAGACCAAATCTGCTGGAAAGCAATTCGCCAGAATTATTCAACACCGGAGCTGCTTGGCGACTTGCCCTCCCGCGAGATTGCCACATTGAGTTTGAGGATTTAGCACTTGGCCATCAAAGCCAAGACCTCAATAAGCAAATAGGTGATTTTGTTCTACGTAGAAACGATGGTCTATATACCTATCAGCTTGCAGTGGTCGTGGATGATGCGCAGCAGGGGATTACCCATATAGTGCGAGGCGAAGATTTACTCAGCAACACTGCAAGGCAAATTCATTTGCAAAAAGTATTGGGGTATTCAACACCGCAATACCTGCATCTTCCCTTGGTGCTCGATGAACATGGCGAGAAATTAAGCAAGCAAACTTTAGCAGCGCAGATTAATACTCAAGATGGACAGCATTCTCTTACGGAATTACGCAAAGCAGCAAAGCATTTAGGATTGAAAAATTTGCCTGATGGTAAAAATGTCAGCATTGCAGAGTGGCTCTTAGCAGCCACTCATGCTTGGAAAGCTGATTAGCCTTCCAAATACAGTTACTACTTTATTTCTTCTTGAATCCGCCCAGCAAAGCACCGACAGCTGGCTTAGCTGGAGTAATCCCCACTTTTTTCTGCTCAGGTTTTGCGCTCTCAGCGGATTGAGGGATAGCAGTTGGTTCGTAAGGTTTGTAAAAAAATGGGTCTGACATTTTTGCTGGTGTACTGCTTGATGAATGTCCACTTGAAGATGGCCTGCTTTGTGAAGGAGCCCCCTCTGGCAAAGGTTTGATATCGAGCTTACGCTTCATCAATTTTTCGATATCGTCAAGTAAGCGCTTTTCACTGGCATCCACTAAAGCAATCGCATCGCCTGTACTACCAGCGCGACCTGTACGGCCAATACGATGAATAAAGTCTTCTGCGTTGTATGGTAATTCGTGATTGATTACACAAGGCATGTCCGGAATATCTAAACCACGGGCCGCAACATCGGTTGCCACTAAAGCTTCGATAGCACCAGACTTAAATGCATCTAATGTCAGAGTACGTTCACCTTGACTCTTATCACCATGAATCGCGCCCGCTTTGATGCCATCTCGCTCAAGCGCACGGGATAGCTTGGCACAGCCCAAACGACTATTGGTGAAGATGATGCATTGACGCGATAAACCTTGGCGTGTACGGGCTTCTAAAACTTTCACAATGGCACGCTGCTTATCAGCAGAAGCCACCATATGAATCACTTGCTTGACCGTATCAGCAGCAGCATTCTGACGCGCTACCTCTACGGTGACCGGAGTTCGCAAATAGCTTTGTGCCAACTTTTTAATTTCTGGCGAAAAGGTTGCTGAGAACAACAAAGTCTGTCTTTGCGCTGGAATCAAATTAATGATGCGCTGTAGATCTGGCAAGAAACCCATATCTAGCATGCGGTCAGCCTCGTCCAGAACTAAAATTTCTACCTGAGACAAATTGGCAACTTTTGAGCCAATGTGGTCAAGCAAGCGCCCTGGTGTTGCAATCAAAATCTCAACACCATTACGCAAAATCGCAACTTGCTCTTTCATATCCACGCCACCGTAGACAACAGCGGCACGCAAATCAGTATGCTTCGAGTAATTTGCAGCATTCTCCGCCACCTGCACCGCCAATTCTCTGGTTGGCGTGAGCACCAAGGCGCGAATTGGATGACGGGCCGGTGAAGCACTACTACTAGCATGACGCAAAATCTTTTGAATGATTGGCAATACAAAGGCGGCTGTTTTACCAGTCCCCGTTTGTGCAGCACCCATCAAGTCACTTCCCGCTAAAACATGCGGAATCGATTGCGCTTGAATCGGAGTTGGGGTGGTGTATCCCTGCTCAAGTACTGCCTTTTGAATCT
This sequence comes from Polynucleobacter sp. MG-5-Ahmo-C2, assembly GCF_018687735.1. Taxonomy (NCBI): domain Bacteria; kingdom Pseudomonadati; phylum Pseudomonadota; class Betaproteobacteria; order Burkholderiales; family Burkholderiaceae; genus Polynucleobacter; species Polynucleobacter sp. MG-5-Ahmo-C2. The sequence continues at coordinate 1,285,666 of NZ_CP061304.1, forward strand.
TTGGATCTAAACCAAAATCGGCAAAAGTAATTGTTGCTGGAGGGGCATCGAGAGTAACGTTAGGGGCGACTGTATCGTCAGCCCCTGTGGAGGAAATTATTTCAGTAGCAGTATTTGTCAAAAGAAAACTTATAAGATGGCCGCAATGCCGGCCTTAGCAGTGGCGGCATCCTCGGTCGATTTAACGCCGGAAACGCCGACTGCGCCGATGGTAAATCCATTTACATCGATATTGACCCCACCCTCTAACATGCCTGAAATATGTGGGGCAGATAAAAAAGAGGTGCGGCCATTGTTAATAATTTCTTCGTAAACACGGCTCTCGCGTTTACCCATTGCTGCAGTGCGTGCCTTTTCTTGCGCAATGTAAGCAGATACAGGAGCACAACCATCACGGCGTATTAAGCCCAACATATGACCACCATCATCACAAACGGCAATCGTCACTGCCAAATTATTTTCAGCGGCATATTGGTTTGCGGCGTCCAAAATCTTTTGCGCATCAGCTTGAGTTAAGTATGGTTTGGTAGCTAACATGTTTAATCTTTCTGTCTCGAATATGTTGTGTCTAATTAATGCACTTCTATATAAGTACTTGAATTATAAGGGGTGTAGCCAGATTGACCCTGAGGAACCCAGCTCCACCCATCCTCATTTGCGCTAACTTGCCCTAAGTACTTCTTATTTAAGGAACTCTTGAGCCGCAACTACCCCGCTTGCCTTCGGTTTAAAGCCCATAGAACCTAAGCTCATCTCTACGCCACTTAAGGCAGCCATGAGATTTAGTTCATTGCAGTCACCCAAATGGCCAATGCGGAAGGCCTTTCCTTTGATCTTGCCAAGACCGGTACCTAAAGAAAGATTGAACTTTTCTAAAGCATGTTTACGTAGTACATCGGCATCCATTCCGTCAGGTGTAGCGATACAAGTGAGCACAGGAGAATAGCAATCGGTATCTTGGCACTGAACCTCTAAGCCCCATGCTTTCACAGCTTCACGGCAGGCCGCAGCCAAACGTTGGTGACGTGCAAAAATGGTATCGAGACCCTCAGCCATCATCATATCCATGGCTTCATGCAAGCCATACATCAGATTAGTACTTGGGGTGGTTGGCCAAAAACCCGTTTTATTTGATTCGAGGATTTCATCCCAAGCCCAATATGCTTTCGGCATTTTGTTGGCCTTGCTAACCTCAATTGCTCTAGGTGATAAAGCATTAAAGCCAATACCGGGCGGCAACATCAAACCTTTTTGCGAGCCAGAGATAGTCACGTCAGCGCCCCACTGATCATGCTCATAATCTGCAGAACCTAAGCCAGACACACTATCGACCAACAACAAAGCTGGGTGCTTTAAAGAATCAATTGCTTTACGAACGTTAGCAATATTTGAAGTAACGCCTGTAGAAGTTTCGTTGTGCACGACGCAAACCGCTTTAATTTCGTGCCCAGTATCTTTGCGCAAACGCTCTTCAATTACCGAAGCATCTACACCCCAACGCCAAGAGTCTTGTCCAGTCTTACCCACCACCTCAACATCAAGGCCAAGACGCTTGCCAAGTGCACGCCATAAATTCGCAAACTGGCCAGTCTCATAAAAGAGCACCTTATCACCAGGGTTCAGTACGTTTACTAAAGCACCCTCCCAAGAACCGGTTCCAGAAGCGGAATAAATAATGACTGGGTGCTCGGTCTTAAAAATCTTTTTAATGCCATCAAGAACCTTTAAACCAAACTGACCAAACTCAGGGCCACGATGGTCGATCGTTTGATAGCTGATTGCACGCAAAACGCGTGGGGGGACTGGACTTGGGCCAGGAATATGTAAGAAATGGCGTCCAGATGCGTGGTTATCGAGTTTGAGCATGTTTTGTCTCGCTGGTTTTAGGTTGAATAATTTAGCTAGTGTAAGACAATTTTTGCCAATTATCTATTTTGTATACAAAATATTTTTATAAAATCTTAAAATAAACCCTTTAATTAGCGTTTAAAGCCTATATTTATGCTTTATCATGGCTTATTAATGTTTTTGTATACAAATTTAGAGCTCGGGGAGCTACAGTATGGCAGTTATAGAACAGCCTAATTCGCAGAACTTACATGAAGCTATCTTCCAAAAGCTCAGATTGCTGTTGGTAGAGGGCAAGATTGCCCCTGGCAGCAAACTCAATGAACGAGAACTTGCCGAAAGCCTGAATGTTTCTCGCACCCCCATTCGCGAGGCGATCCGTCGCTTAGCTGCTGATGGTTTGGTAGAACTCATTGCCAATCGAGGCGCGATTGCTGTGCAACTCAGCATTACTGATGTCATTCACACCTTTAATGTCATTGCCGATCTGGAGGGTTTTTCTGGCGAGTTGGCCGCCAATAATATTAGCGATACCGCCCTCTCTGAATTAGAAGCGCTCCAATATGAAATGATGGCTTCGTATGCGCGACGTGATTTATCTTCTTATTACAAACTCAATCTGCGCATTCATCATTTAATTAATCAAGCAGCTAATAATCCCGTACTAGCCAAACTGTTCTCGCAAGTGAACGCGCAAATTGAAGCTCTACGCTTTAGATCAAATCAAGATGGTGTTAAATGGGAAAAAGCGGTTGAAGAACACCAAGAGATGCTTGACGCTCTCAAAGCCAGAGACAGCAGCCGCATGCGGAAGATCATGATTCAGCACGTACAAAATAAACGTGATGTTGTAGTGCAGTTACTCAAAGCTGAATCCAAACTAGCAGAGACAGTCAAATGAATAAACCTCTTGACCTTAAAGAGCTGATGGTGGATCAGGTAGAGCTAGCCAAACGCTTACGCCAAGAAACTTCGGGTGATGTGATGACCGATAGCGCAAGTCGTGGTCGTTACGCTACCGACGCTTCTATTTATCAAGCTATGCCAGTTGCTGTATTTGTGCCGAAGACTGCGCAAGATATTGCGAGTGCCATTCAGATTGCGGCAGAGCTTGGTGTACCCGTTCTTCCCCGTGGCGGCGGTACCAGTCAGTGTGGTCAAACCACTGGCGCAGCATTAGTCATCGATAACACTCAATACTTCAGAAATGTTCTTGATCTCAATCTCAATAAAGGCTATGTGGAAGTTGAGCCAGGTATCGTGCTTGATCACCTGAATGGCTCACTCAAGCAACACGGTCTTTGGTATCCGGTAGACGTTTCCACTGCTGGGCAAGCAACCATTGGTGGCATGGCGGGCAATAACTCTTGCGGCAGCCGCTCGATTGCTTACGGCAATATGGTGCATAACGTATTGGGTATTAATGCTTGGCTAGCAGATGGCAGAGTTGGTGAATTTGGGAACTACGCAAATAGCTCTGGCGTTGCCAAAGAACTCGGCGGCTTTGTCAAAGACTTAGCCAATACACTGCAGCCCGAGATTGAAGCGCGCTTTCCGAAAGTCTTGCGACGTGTTGCAGGTTACAACCTCGACATCTTTCATCCCCAAAGCGAATTACCTTATACCCAAGATGGCAGTGTTAATTTAGCGCACCTCTTGGTAGGTAGCGAAGGCACGCTAGCCTACTTCAAATCTCTTAAGCTTAAATTAGCGCCATTGCCACAACACAAAGTACTGGGTATTGTGAACTTTGCGAGCTTTTATAAAGCCATGGATAGCGCTCAGCACATTGTCAAACTTGGACCTACCGCAGTTGAGCTAGTTGATCGCACCATGATTGATTTAGCGCGCAGCAATCCTAGCTTTAAGAAAACGATTGAGACTGCGCTCATTGATCACACCGCCCAAACACCAGAAGCAATTCTCTTGGTGGAGTTTTCTGGTGAGGCGCACGCCCCACTACTAGATAAGCTTAAAGCTCTGCAAGAGCTCATGAGTGACTTGGGTTTACCAGGCTCAGTAGTGCCAATGCCCGACGCATCCTTGCAAAAGAATTTGTGGGAAGTGCGTAAAGCAGGTCTCAATATCATGATGAGCCTTAAAGGGGATGGCAAGCCAGTAAGCTTTATTGAGGACTGCGCTGTGCCGCTGGAGAGTTTGGCTGATTACACTCAAGCATTGACAGAGGTGTTTTCCAAGCATGGATCAAGAGGTACTTGGTATGCCCATGCCTCAGTGGGCACTTTGCATGTGCGCCCCATTTTGGATATGCGCAGAGATGGTGCCCAAAAGATGCGTGCTGTAGCAGAAGAGGCCTCAGAGTTAGTACGCAAGTACAAAGGTGCTTATAGCGGCGAGCATGGTGATGGCCTATGTCGTGGTGAGTGGATCTCCTGGCAATTTGGCCCCAAAATCACTGAAGCCCTCTCGGAAATCAAGCACGCTTTTGATCCCAAAGGATTATTTAACCCCGGCAAGATCGTTAATCCGCCGAGGATGGATGACCCCATCAATTTTAGGTTTCCACCCAATTACAAGGTCATTCCATTACAGCCTGCATTAGATTGGTCTGCTTGGAACGTGCAAAATGACCCCGTTACAGAAGAAACTACAACCCCTGGTACTGGCGGTGATCCGGCTATGGGTTTAGCAAAAGCAGTGGAGATGTGCAATAACAATGGTCACTGCCGCAAGTTTGACGCTGAAGTAATGTGCCCAAGCTATCGCGTGACCCGTGATGAGAAACACCTCACTAGAGGACGAGCCAATACATTACGTCTGGCGCTTTCTAATCAACTCGATATTAAGAGTGGATCAACGATCGATTCATCCCCGCTAGCCAGTGATGCCATCAAAGAAGTCATGGAGCTTTGCGTGAGTTGCAAAGCCTGCCGTCGTGAGTGCCCTACTGGCGTAGATATGGCCAAGATGAAGATTGAGTTCTTATCGGCTTACAAGAAACGGGTTGGTCACTCCTTGCGGGACTTGGCAGTAGCTTACTTGCCTAAATATGCTCCTACTATTAGCAATATTCCTCTCCTACCAGCACTGCTAAACCTACGCAATCACGTTGCGCCAGTAGCAAAGCTACAAGAGTGGATTATGGGTATCTCTGCGCAAAGAAGTTTACCGATCTGGAAGAGTAAGACTTTCTGGAACCAGCAAACAGCACAAGGCTATCAGTTCTCGCCCGAAGAATTAGCCCAAAGCACTAATGGCAAAGGCGTGGTCTTGCTGGCTGATACTTTTAATGCCTATTTTGAAGATGAAAATCTCATCGCCGCACTGAAAGTTCTCCAAGCCGCAGGTTACCGTGTGCATATACCCAATAAGAGCCAAAACAATAGAGAAAAACAAGCAGTAAATACAAATATTTGTTCAAAAGAGTTTTGCTGTGGCAGAACCTATCTTGCAGCTGGTATGGTTGACAAAGCCAAAGAGACGCTGAGTGAGCTTATTGATCATCTTGCGCCTTATGCAGACAAGAACATTCCAATTATTGGTCTAGAGCCCTCATGCCTCTTTACACTCAAGGATGAAGCCTTGGTCATGGGCTTCGGCGACAAGGCCATCTGCGTTTCTAAACAAGCTCAACTCTTGGAAGAGTTTTTAGCGGGTGAAGCTAAAGCAGGAACACTGAAACTCAATCTCAAAGAAGCCAGTAAGTCCGTGCTCTTTCATGGTCACTGCCATCAGAAGTCTTTTGCAGCAGTTACCCCCGCCATGGAACTACTCAAACTGATTCCTAAAGCAGAGCCCAGGCTTATTGAATCTTCTTGTTGCGGTATGGCGGGTAGTTTTGGTTACGAAGCAGAGCATATTAAAGTATCTAAACAAATGGCTGAAACGAGTTTATTGCCTACCATCCGTAAATCACCAGATAGTTGGGTAGTAGCTGATGGTACAAGTTGTCGCCATCAAATTGCGGATGGCACACAAAGAGAAGCTGTGCATATTGCTAGAATCCTAGCAGCGCATCTCTAGTTCAAGTTAAAGGGGACTTAGCGAATAACGCCATAACCCACCATTAGCAAGGTTCCAGTCAATAAAGCTGGAACCAATCGCTTGCTTGGTTTAGACACCATTACACCAATACTTAAAGCGCAAATCAGAATGCGTATCCACAAGGGTACTGTTGCCATCAAGCCCAAGGGCATAACGATGAGTCGCACTGTTAAAGCCGCAACCATCGCATAGGTAACAGCAGCGATCCAACGAAACAGTTCGCTGTCTTGATTAATGCTATTCGAAAGTAGTACGCCAATTGCGCGACAGAAGTAGGTGCCAAGGCAAGCACCTACCAAGGCAATCCATAAACCCCAGCCAGAGAGTGCGTTAGCCATGGTGTCCATCGCACTCATCACCCAATAATCCCTGCTTTTTTACGCAAGAACTTACGGTCAATAAAGTAAGCAATTGTTCCGGCCACAAGACCTGATGTGAGCAGGCTAGTATCACGGTCGACGATGAAGAAAATCGGACCAAAGATACAACCTAACATTAAGGCAATACGATTGATCCAAGGATTGACTTCTGTAAAGGTTAGCAAAAAGAAAAGGGGGTTAATAAAAACGAGACCTAAGGTGATTGCTGGAGGTACCATGCCCGCAAGGTAAAACCCCAAGATAGTTCCTGGCACAGAAATCAGCCAGCAAATTAAACCCAGGCCCACAAAATAACTTAAGCGATGTTTAGTTTCGATCGAATGAAACTCACGCATCGAGATTGCCCATGCAGTCATCGCCAATAAATGCACCGAAGCATATAAGCTGCGATTACGGTCTTTGTGATGAAACTGCGGAAAGAGTGTCACCGTCATCGTGATGAAACGGGTAGAAGTTAATGTCACCGCTAAAGCAATGGCGATAACTGATGAACCCGTAATTGCCATCTCCAGCAAGACCACCTGCCCTGGCAAGGCAAACATGAACAAGGAAGTAAAGGTGGTGAACCAAACATCAAAGCCATTGGTTTTACCCATTGCACCAAAACCCACCATGCCAGCAAAAAGTACCATTGCTGGGGCGCCAGCCGCATCTCGTAAACCAGTCCAAAATGCATCTTCACGACTCTGAAAGCGCTCAGCCACTGAACCCTCTAGCGCTATTTCACTTGGATCAATATAGGGTTGGTCGGATGATGACATGATTCAATTGTAAGCCGTTAGTCAGCCCTTAGGGCCCACTCAATATGCTCAGCTACCAAGCCATCGGCAGCACTTAAAGCCCCACTCAAGGCATAACGAATTGACTCTTTGTCAGCAATACCAGTCTTAGGGCTAGCCAGTGCATTACCCATAGCCACTGCCAGATTCCGACGCCAACGACTATAGCCAATTCTCCGAATCGCACTGCCTTCATGGCGCTGCTCAAACTCAGCTTCAGTCCAAGACCAAAGATGCAACAAACTTGCTTGCCCTAAGCCATGACGCTGCGCAAAGTCTGGCAACTGGGTACGCTTGGCAAATTTATTCCAGGGGCAGATCAACTGGCAATCATCGCAACCATAAATTCGATTACCCATCGCACTTCTGAACTCTGCTGGTATTGCTTCAGGGTTTTCAATGGTTAAGTAAGAGATACAACGACGGGCATCTAATTGGTAAGGTGCGGTAATGGCTTGGGTAGGACAGACATCAATACAAGATTGGCAAGTACCACAATGCTCTGCCTGCTCTTCATCAATGGGCAGCGGCACGTCCACTAAGATCTCGCCTAAGAAAAAAGTAGAGCCAGATTCTCGGTTCAGTAGTAGTGTGTGTTTACCGCGCCAGCCCAAACCTGCTTTGCGAGCGAGCTCCACCTCCATTAATGGTGCTGAATCAGTAAATACGCGATACCCAAAGGTGCCAATTTTTTCTTCAATCGCTTTGGCAAAATCTTGCAAACGATTGCGAAGTACTTTGTGATAATCGCGCCCACGGGCGTACATGGAGACTATTGCTTGAGATGGATCTTCTAACCGATTCCATTCGGCATCAAAATTGCTTTCGGGAGGCAGATAATTCATCGAGACACAAATCACGCGCGCTGTGCCGGGAACTAATAATTGGGGATTGAAGCGCAAGTCTGCATGGCGCTGCATATACTCCATATGACCATGACGCCCTTCTGCTAGCCATTCTTGCAAGCGCTCACTTGCAATACCTAAATGGGTGTCAGTAATCCGCAAACCGTCAAAACCAAAGATCTCAGCCTGCTCCCCCAACCAAGCTCGAAGCTTTTGCTGATCTAAGGAAGAGGGGTTGGCAGATAAAGGCATGGGCAATACAGAATGTAGCGCAATAATTGAATAAACTAGGGTAATGACTGGAAATCAGACGCCTCAGGCATCTCTCAAAGCAACATTTAAGCAATATTGTAGGCAGGAAGCAGAAACTGCATCCCTAGCTAAGCATCTCGCTGCCAGCTTGGCGCACTGGATGGGGCTAACCCCAGAGGCGCATATCAACATTTCCCTAGAAGGTGATTTAGGTGCAGGAAAAACGACTTTTGCTAGGCATTTGATTCAGGGGCTCGGTTATGGGGGCAAAGTGAAGAGCCCCACTTACACCTTGTGCGAACCCTACGAACTCCAAAGCAATCAACAAACCTTTACTGCCCATCACTTTGATCTCTACAGAATGCGTGATCCACTAGAGTGGCAAGAGGCAGGATTTGCAGAGCATTTTGATGTGCCGGGATTTTGCTTAATCGAGTGGCCAGAAAAAGCAGAGGGCACCCTTCCCGCTTTTGATATTCAGATTTTGCTGACAGCTGGCTTACAAGAAAATGAACGTAGCATTGAATTAAATGCACTTTCTGAGAAAGGCAAAAAAATAGTGGTTGATATAAAGCAGCGCCCAATAGATACATGAGTGGCAAAAAAGTAAACCACTCTCGAAGACAGCATCTCAAGACCTCAGCCAAGTTCTTGAGCTTTGCTCTATTGCTTACTGAGGTAGATATCGCTTGGGGCGCCAAAATCTTAGGTGTACGTATTTGGCCCTCAGAGGATTACACCCGCATTACTTTAGAGTCAGATACTCCATTACCGATTACCCAGCAAATCCTGACCAACCCAGATCGCTTGGTGGTGGATGTCCAAGGTTTAGAACTGAACCCTACTCTGAAAGACTTGGTTGCCAAAGTAAAACCAAATGATCCTTATGTATCGCAGATCCGGGTGGGGCAATTTCAGCCAGGCATTGTGCGCTTGGTATTTGACTTAAAAGAACCGATCAAGCCGCAACTCTTCACGCTTGATCCCGTCGGTGAATACAACTACCGCATGGTCTTTGATCTATACCCTACCACTCCACTTGATCCTTTAATGGCTTTAGTAAGAAGTAGCGCCAAAAAAGAGAGCGCCCTTGAAAAAGCAAATGAAGAAATTGATTTGATTGCACAATTTGCAACTAAGAAAGAAAAGGAAGCCCCAAAAAATCCAGTAGCCCAAGCGATACCGGAAACAAAAGATGTGCCAGCATCTGCTAAATACAAACGATTAATCACAATTGCCATTGATCCTGGCCATGGCGGTGAAGATCCGGGTGCTATAGGCGCTGCAGGATCTCGAGAAAAGAATGTCGTGCTTTCCATTGCGAGAAGACTTAAGGAAAAGATTGAGGGCGAAGCCTATATGCGTCCCTACCTCACTAGAGATGGTGATTACTTTGTGCCACTGCATGTACGAGTACAAAAAGCCAGGAAAGTGGAGGCAGATCTATTTGTATCGATTCATGCGGATGCGTTTATTGAACCTAGGGCTAAAGGGGCTTCTGTATTTGCACTTTCCCAAATGGGGGCAAGTAGCTCAATGGCACGTTGGATGGCGAATAAAGAAAATGCTTCAGATCTTATCGGCGGCATCAATATCAAGACCCAAGATCGGCAAGTAGCGAACTTACTTCTGGACATGTCCACAACAGCTCAAATTAAAGACTCGATGCAAGTAGGTCAGTCCATTCTGAAGCAAATTGGGGGATTTGCGCCCCTTCATAAAGGCAAGGTAGAGCAAGCCAGCTTTGCTGTTTTAAAGGCTCCAGACATTCCTTCGATCCTGGTAGAGACTGCCTTTATCAGCAACCCTCAAGAGGAGGCCAGATTAAACGATGATGGCTATCAGGATCGGATTGCAGAGGCTATTTTGAGAGGAATTAAGGAGTATTTTTCTAAAAACCCACCAGTAGCCAGGCGGCTCAACTCATAACGTACTTGTAAGTACAAGGGCTCACGGGCAGACGACCCATACCCCAGGAACACCCATAAACTTCTTGCTATAATCTTCGTTTTACCGGGTCGGTAGCTCAGTCGGTAGAGCAGCGGACTTTTAATCCGTTGGTCGCGAGTTCGAATCTCGCCCGACCCACCAGTAATTCAAAAGCCACTCTCGAGTGGCTTTTACTTTTAGACCTTCATCACCTTTACCAAGGCGTTAAATTCCTCAATCCTGGCAGTCGATGGTCTGGCCACTAAAGCAATTCTTCTTTTAGGAGCTGGTGCAGCCAAGGGTTTAGCTATGAGGTTTGTTTGTTTCAACAAACCAGACTTCACCGCCATCTCTGGCAGCAGCGCAATACCTAAATCAGACTCCACCATTTGCACTAGAGTGAGCAGGCTGGTTGCCTCAATTCCATAATGATTAGCAGCTGAACTTCTCTTACATGCTTTGATCGTATGATCACGCAAGCAGTTACCTTCTTCCAGTAACAAAATGCGATCAGTTAATTTACTAGTTAACTGCACCTCTTTATTTTTAAGCGCAGGATCATCCTTGCCGCCAACAACCCAGAACTCATCATCAAATAATTCTTTAGTGAGAAAGCCATCTGTGTCGTAAGGTAGAGCAATCAACGCGAAATCTAATTCATGACGATTTAACTTCTCCATCAGATTGGCTGACATGTCCTCTCTCAGGACAACCTTGAGCTTAGGAAATTGCTCACGCATCTTAGGCAATAGTGTTGGCAACAAAAATGGTGCAATCGTCGGAATCACGCCTAACTTAATGACACCCACCATGGATCCAGCTGAACCCTCTACAAAGTCAACCAAATCATCTGCCTGCACGATCAAACGTTGGGCGCGCTCCACCACCCCACGCCCAATCGGGGTTACCGAAACAGAGTGCTTATCCCTCTCCACTAATTGAACGCCCAGAGTGTCTTCTAGCTCTTTTAGGCCTGCGCTGAGGGTGGATTGACCAACAAAGCAGCTTTCTGCAGCTTTAGTGAAGCTTAATGTCTCGCTAAGTGCAATTAAGTAACGTAATTGCTTTATGGTGGGCAATGCAGCCATATTGAGCCTTTTCTGTTATCTATTAAATCGATTAATAACATCATTTTAATTCATTTGAATGATCTATGCAAGAGGCCCATAATTCGTCCAGTTGTTAATTTTTTCAACCCCTGAAAGGAACACCATGTCCATTATTAATACCGCAGTACAACCGTTCAAAACTGAAGCTTTTCACAACGGTAAGTTCGTTACCATCACCGACGAAAGCCTCAAAGGCAAATGGTCTGTGTTGATTTTCATGCCAGCGGCATTTACCTTCAACTGCCCTACTGAAATTGAAGATGCAGCTGAAAACTATGCTGAATTCCAAAAGATGGGTGCTGAAGTGTATATCGTAACAACCGATACTCATTTCTCACACAAGGTTTGGCACGAGACATCACCAGCTGTAGGAAAAGCAAAATTCCCATTGGTAGGTGACCCAACACATACTTTGACAAACGCATTTGGTGTGCATATTCCAGAGGCTGGCTTGGCATTGCGCGGTACCTTCATTATCAATCCAGAAGGCATCATCAAGACCGCTGAAATTCACTCCAACGAAATCGCTCGTGACGTTAGCGAAACTCTGCGCAAGCTTAAAGCTGCTCAGTACACAGCTGCTCACCCAGGTGAAGTTTGCCCAGCTAAGTGGAAAGAAGGCGCAGCCACATTGACTCCATCTTTAGACCTCGTAGGCAAGATCTAATAGGAAACTTTTCTTTTACCAATCAGACTCTCTTCGGAGAGTCTATTGGAGAGGATTAGATCCTGCCCAATAGACTCACTAAAAAATTTACTAAGGAAACATCATGTTAGATACCAATATCAAAACTCAACTCAAGGCTTACTTTGAGAAAATGGTTAGCCCGATCGTTTTAACAGCCACATTAGATGCTAGTGAAAGCTCCGCGCAGATGCTCGAGCTCCTAAATGAAGTGGCCGAACAATCAGACAGCATTACGGTATCAACTGAGGGCCAATCAAAGAACGTTCCCAGCTTTACTGTTGGCAAACCTGGAGAAGCCACTCGCATTGCATTCTCTGGCCTGCCAATGGGTCATGAAATGACCTCGTTTATCTTGGCGATTTTGCAATCTAGCGGTTACCCACCAAAAGTAGAGCAAGACATCATCGAGCGGATTCGCGGAATTGAAGGCAAGCTGCATTTTCAGACCTTTATATCTTTGTCATGCCATAACTGCCCCGATGTAGTGCAAGCATTGAACCTGATGGCTGCTATCAACCCCAATATCGAACATGAAATGATTGATGGCGCCCTCTTCCAGGGCCTGGTAGACCAATACAAAATTATGGCGGTGCCTACCGTGATTCTGAATGGCGAAGCCTTTGGCCAAGGACGCATGACCGTAGAAGAATTGGTTGCAAAACTCGATACTAATAGCCCGCAAAAGGATGCGGCTAAGCTTAATGCCAAAGATAACTTTGATATGTTGATTGTTGGTGGCGGGCCTGCTGGCTCAGCTGCTGCAATCTATGCAGCCCGCAAAGGCATCCGCACCGGTATTGTGGCAGAACGCTTTGGCGGCCAAGTCATGGACACTATGGGTATCGAGAACTTTATTTCTGTTCAAGAAACTCAGGGCCCTAAATTGGTTCAAGCCCTTGAGCAACACGTCAAAAGCTATGAAGTGGACATCATGAACTTGCAACGCGCCAATGCATTGCGCAAGACAGATGATGGAATCGAAATTGAGTTAGTCAATGGTGCAGTGCTCAAGAGTAAATCTGTGATTCTGAGTACTGGTGCACGCTGGAGAGAAATGAATGTACCCGGTGAACAGGAGTATCGCAACAAAGGTGTCGCCTACTGCCCACATTGTGATGGCCCCTTGTTCAAAGGAAAGCGTGTTGCAGTGATTGGTGGTGGTAACTCGGGTGTTGAGGCAGCCATTGACTTGGCAGGCATTGTGAGTCAGGTGACCTTAATTGAGTTTGATAGCAAATTACGGGCCGATGCAGTATTGCAAACTAAACTTAATAGCCTGCCTAATGTCACAATCATCAAGAGCGCACTCACCAAAGAAGTATTGGGTGATGGCACGAAGGTGAGTAGCTTGCGGTATCAAGACCGCACAGATCATTCTGAGCACACTCTTGAGCTTGAAGGCATCTTCGTGCAAATTGGTTTATTGCCGAACACCGATTGGCTCAAAGGCACTATCGAGTTATCAAAACATGGTGAAGTGATCGTTGATAACAAAGGCGAAACCTCAATGCCTGGTGTATTTGCTGCTGGTGACTGCACTACAGTGCCTTACAAGCAAATTATCATCGCCATGGGTGAAGGAGCAAAAGCAGCTTTGGGAGCATTTGATTACCTGATTCGCTCTTCAGTAGTGGAGCCAGAAAAGGCGTTAGCTGCTTAATAAATAAAAGCCAAAATTAGACCTTGCAGGAACAAATGCCACCCAAGAGGGTGGCATTTTTATTTTTATTAAATCAAAAGATTGATAAACAAGGATTTGCTCTCTAATTGAGTTTGTGAGGCTTTCCAAAGCGCGGCTCATTGGGATAGACCGGAGTGGTGGAGACGGGACCCATACCAATAATTTGGATTTCTGTTGCACCCTTCATTGCACCATCAAAATGCACTACCCCAGCAGGATGAAACATCATGCTTCCCGCAGGTAATCCAACCGTTGTCGCCGGGTCCCAACTTGCATCGGTTCCCGCATACCAGGTGCCCTTAATTACTGTTACAAAACGATCTTGAGAGTGTGAATGGGGGGAACTCATAATTCCTTCAGGAAATATATTTCTGACAACATACATTCCAGGCTTAGTGGGGTCGCCATATAGAACTGCTGTTTTAACCCCAGCAGGAGCATCACCCCACACCACTTGATCAGGCTTCACGCTGACAAATGGACTTGCTGCTGCCTGAGCATGTACTTGAGAAGTAAATACAACGCAGGATGCAATTACCAATACTATTTTGGAAATAACGCTAATTTTCATATGGGTCTCCGGGTATGATTTTTGTATTTGTATACAGCAAAGAAAATCTAACATGCTAGTGTGTAAAGCTCCCTAAGGGATAACCCCTGATATTCACTCCCCACTCTTTAAACGGTAATGGCGATGCTTGCTTTTATGCTTGGTATCATCATTAGAATAGATGTAATTTTGATACAGCAGGAGACTAGATAAATGAATAATCAAACAGACACCATCGCACCCCTAAGAGATTTTGTGATTGGTATGACCCATTTAGTCTCTCAAGAATCTACTGAATCAAACTTGATTTCTAAGGGCTCTGATTTACTGGAAACCCTGATTCAGACAGACTCTTGGCTCCCGGAATTCTGTACCGTTCCCCACCCCGAGTTCTACCAACAGTTTTTACTTCATGCAGATCCATTAGGAAGATTTTCAGTGGTCAGCTTTGTATGGGGCCCCGGCCAAAAGACACCAATCCACGATCATTGCATCTGGGGCCTGATTGGCATGCTCAGAGGAATGGAAAAAGGGCAACGCTATAAGAAATTAGCATCCGGCGAATTAGTGATGGATGGACCGGAAACCGTTCTACGCCAAGGTTATATCGAAGCAGTTAGTCCGACTATTGGTGATATTCATGTGGTTAGTAATGCTATTCCAGACAAAACCTCCATCAGCATTCATGTGTATGGCGCCAATATTGGCGCAGTCAAGCGTCATACCTATGATCCGACCACCGGCAGCCCAAAAAACTTTGTTTCTGGATATTCTTCCAAGCAAATCCCAAATCTCTGGGACCGCTCAGCTGAAATTAGGGCGAGCCTTTAATCTAATTTCTTTCCCTTACAGGCATTCGAGCAATACTTTACTGATTCCCAGTTCTTAGCCCAGGATTTTCTCCAAGTCATCTCTTTCTTGCAAACCACACAGAGTTTGCTAGGCAAGAAGCTTTTATTTCCTTTGAAAGATGAATTCACAGTGGGGCCTTAGAGAGCGTCAAGATTGCTCAGAATCTTTTGAGCATGAACAGTAATTGCTTTTTGATCATCATCACTAATTCTTTTTAAGTTTGCCGTCATTAATCTAGTTCGTGGGCTAGCTTCAAACTGATCACGATGCTTGATTAAGAAATTCCAATACAGCGTAGTGACTGGACAAGCATTTTCTCCAAAACGCACGTCTGGCTTGTACCTGCAGCCATTGCAATAGTTACTCATCCGCTTGATATAGGCACCGCTGGCAATATAAGGCTTACTGGTAAATCTTCCACCATTAGCAAACAATGCCATACCTGCAGTATTGGGTAGCTCAACCCACTCAATCGCATCTACATAGATAGCCAGATACCAATCACATACCACTGTTGGAAGTACTTCTGCCAACAAGGCAAAGTTTCCAGTAACCATTAAACGTTGGATATGATGCGCATAACCGTATTGAAGCGTTTGTCCAATCGCATCTTTCATGCACGCCATATCAGTTGCGCCTGTCCAGTACCAGCTCGGTAATGGATTGGCATGCTGGTAATAGTTATCCTGCGCCATCTGAGGCATATCTAAGTAATACATGCCACGTACAAACTCTCTCCAGCCCAGTATTTGCCGTATAAAGCCCTCTACCGTTGATAGATCTAGAGAGTATTTTTTCCATGCAATGAGAACCGCATTTACCACCTCTCTAGGATTGAGTAATTTGAGGTTCATGGAGCTTGATAGGATGGAGTGCCAACCAAAAGGAGTATCAGTCCACATAGCATCTTGATACACGCCAAAGTTTCTCAGTCGATACTCAACAAAATATTCCAGCGCCCTTAGCGCCTGCTCTCTTGTGACTGGCCAATCAAACGCATCCAAGGATCCCGGGTGATCCGAATAAGCTTTGCGAACATAATCCATTACTTCCGCCGTAATATCATCATGCGGAAAAGAAAGAGGCTTATCAATAATGCCGGGACCTTTCTTGGGATAGGACTTGCGATTGTCTTGATCAAAATTCCACTGCCCACCCTCTGGATTGCCATCAGCATCCACTAAGATTTGATGAGTCTTGCGCATCAACCGGTAAAAATACTCCAACCTGAGCTCTTTTTTATTTGCCACCCATTCGATAAACTCTTGATGAGTGCAGTAAAAATGGTTGTCCTCACGCATATCCAGCTGTAGGTCAAGTTCATGAGCCAGCATCTCGAGGGCAATTTTGAGTCGATACTCACCAGGCTCTACACAAACAAGGTGCTTAATACCTTTCTTTTGGATGTACTCTTTTAAGTTATCTGTAATGGATAGTCTGGATTCTTTGATATAAACGAGCGGATACTTTAGATCTGTAAGCGCCTGAGCAAAGTGGCGCATAGCGGATAGGAAGAGTGCTACTTTGGCTTTATGAGACCAAACATATTGACCCTCATGAGTCGACTCAAACATGATGATTTCATCGGTCTCAAAATTAAAACCCTGAAGTGCTGCGCCCTGTAGATCTAATTGATCTCCCAGAATCAATACCAAGCTCTTTGATTGACTCATTTGTGTTTGTACTGGGTTGGGCAGTGTGCACGAGTAACCAACTTGCTACGTAGGGCTACATGCTTGGTTACCCTACCCGTAACCCGCTTGCGCCATAAATTAAATGAAGAGCGCTTTAGCTGACTACGCATTAACTCAATGACTTCGGATTCAGATAGTCCAAATTGGCTCTCAATGGCATCAAATGGAGTTCGATCCTCCCAAGCCATCTCAATTAAGAGGGAAAAATCAGCTTCTGTCAGGGTATTTTTGGAAATCTTTGGCACCATGCAAGTGTAAGACTTATTTACTAAACTAGGTGGGCCCCAATTTATTGAAATTCATTTTGATGATTAGATCCCATGCTTGGTAAAGTGCGCCAAAAATTGATCTTACTTAAACCTCGCCATCTCAAAGGACAGGAGGGGCTGGTTTGCCCAATTTGCGAGAGGCTCATTCCGGACTCACAGAAAGATGCTCACCACTTAGTTCCAAAATCGAAAGGCGGGAAGATTACCGAATATCTACATCGGATTTGTCATAAACAGATACATGCTCTTTTTACAGAATCTGAATTAGCGCAACAATTTAATACCGCTGAAACGCTAAAAAATCATCCAGAGATGGGCAAGTTTATTACTTGGGTAAAGTCTAAGCCTGATCAGTTTTACGAAAGAACCCGCAAAAGCGCACGAATCAAAAGCTAAGGACTAAATTCCACTCTAAATTATCACACCAACTACTAGATATAAATGGCTGCGAATGCCAAAGTTTTCACAAAAACTACACATATTCATTTATTTATTGGTGACCACTAGATATGCAATGGCTATAAATGGCATAAAAATTCTAATGGCCTCACTTCCATCTGATCCCATTGCAGAAAAAAATATTCCCATTGCAAAGAATAGCAATGGGATAAAATAAAATTTATTTCTCTTAAAATTTAAAAAAATAATCAAATAAGTAAAAAAAAGAGAGAGGTAGCAGACTACAGTGACAACCCTCAATTCCTTAGACATACTTTTCTCAAAGCCAATATATGTCCCAGTCCAAAATAGACGAGGAAAAATAAAGACGGTAAATAATCTCTTTGGGCTAAATATATTTAGCAAGACTTCTGGCTTATTTTTATAAAGCTCTAAAGCCTTATTTTTGTTCACTTTGGAACAGTTAACCATTTCTTTTGAATCATAATTCTGTCTACCTAAAATAACCTTACAATCTAAAAATTGATTTGGATTTTCACCAGAGCTTGCAAGTCCTTCAGCTAAATTTGTACCTCCATAGGTTGATAAAGTAAAGGTATCAAATTTATGAAGTTGATAAAGATGAAGTGGCACCATAAATAGAATTGTGATGATGCATGCGGGAATTATTCGTCGTCCAATCTTACAAAAAAAACAGCTGTAAATCACTAATGCAAAATACATGCCAAAAGGTCGACTCATGTACATTAAGGTCACCCAAAAACCTAATTTCAATATTTGTACTGATGATATTTTTTTATCGCAATCAATTAAATACATTGTGCATATGAGCAAAGATACAGCAAAAGTCATATCGTAGAGTGGGCCATTCATAGCTGCGTAATAGATGATTATCAATAATCCAGGCAGAACCAGCAATAGCCTTTCAAGAGTCTGATTTTGTGCGGCTCGATTGCAGATTAAATAAATTAACCATCCGGAGAGAAGGCCATAAGGAAGGTGATTTGAAAAATACAGAGACCCAAAGTTTACGAATTCAAATTTATCAACGTAAGTCCAAAGCCTCAAAATAGACATTCCCGTTGTAGCATCCGGAAAATTTGGGGGAATATATGCCCCCATAAGGCCAGAGTTATGAATTTTTGGAGTGCTTGAATAGAACAACACGCCCATTACCAAGCAAAATATCAGCGTGGCTTTATTTTTAATAAAATTAAATGCCTGCTTTCGAATATCCATATTCTTATTGGCCTAATCTAAGTTTCTAAATTATGTAATTAAATAATTTATTTTCAAGATTCTGCATTATAATAAATAAAAAAATAAGTTAAGATGGTCATCAAGTCTTCAATGATTAGCTCTAAGCGCCCTCTATTAAAAGGGTTAGCGCGCTAACTAAGCCAGGTAATAAATTCTTCTGCAGCAACTCTAGGCGTATGAAAGGTATTCACAATATCGGTCTTATTAGCATAGCCCAGGGCCATGCCGCAAACCAACATTTCATTCTCTTTTGCACCAATAAATGGCAGGATAATTTTGGAGTAATGATTCCAAGCCGCTTGCGGGCAAGTGTCTAATCCTTCACCTCTTGCGGCAACCATTAGACTTTGCAAGAACATCCCGTAGTCGAGCATGGAGCCTCTACCGAGATCTTTATCAATGGTGAAGAAAATACATACAGGTGCACCAAAAGCCTCGAAGTTCTTCCGGTGCTGTGCATGCATCTTATCTTTATCGCCTTTTGTAATTCCGAGAAGACCATACAAGCTCCAGCCATTTTCACGACGACGGTCAATATAAGGACTAAACCATTTACTAGGGTAATAGTCATACCCAGCTTGGTATTCTTTTTCTAACTCTGGATTAGTAGCAATACTGTCATAGGCAGCGCATACCTTCGCACATAAATCTGCTAGAGCACCTCCCTCCACTACATATGCTTTCCAGGGCTGGGTATTGGTACCGGATGGCGCTCTAGCAGAAATATTGAAGAGCTTAGTAATGGTTTCTTTTGAAACATTCTCTTTAGTAAACGCCCGCACGGACTTGCGCGAGGTAATGGCATCTTCTACCGTTAAGGACTTCATCTTTAAGCTCTTCTATTTGATTTGTTTCTCAAGTGTTTCACTTCACTGCGCTGCTTTGATGCCGCCGATACAAAGATACTTTAGCTCCAAGTAATCCTCGATGCCGTGCCGCGATCCTTCACGACCGAGGCCACTTTCTTTAACACCCCCAAAAGGCGCTACTTCATTTGTGATCAAACCTTCATTAATGCCAACCATACCGTATTCAAGCGCTTCCGCTACACGCCAGATACGAGCAATGTTCTGACTATAGAAATAGGCAGCCAAACCAAATTGAGTGTCATTGGCCATCTCTATAGCTTCAGCTTCACTGGAAAACTTAAATATCGGAGCCAATGGTCCAAATGTTTCCTCCCTAAAAGCGAGCATGTCTTTGGTAGCGCCAGAAACCACAGTAGGCTCATAGAAGGAACCGCCTAAGACATGGCGCTTGCCACCAATCACCACTTTGCCACCTTTTTTGACGGCATCGTTGACTTGATCTTCAACCTTCGCTAGAGCTCGCTCATCAATCAGCGGCCCAATCACATTACCCGCTTCAGCGCCACTGCCAACTTTGAAAGCGCCTACTGCTCTAACAAATTTCTCTACAAACACATCATAGATAGAATCTTGTACCATGATGCGGTTGGCGCATACACAAGTTTGTCCAGCATTTCTATATTTGGAAGTAATGGCACCCTTCACTGCTGCATCAATATCAGCATCATCAAAAACTATAAACGGTGCATTGCCACCCAACTCCATGGAAACCTTCTTCACAGTTGTTGCGCATTGCGCCAATAACAACTTGCCGATTTCGGTTGAGCCCGTAAAGCTGAGCTTTTTGACAATTGGATTTGAAGATAGTTCGCCACCAATAGCAGTTGCGGAGCCTGTTACACAAGAAAATACTCCCGGTGGAATGCCTGCCTCTTCTGCAAGTTGGCATAGCGCTAAAGCGCTGAATGGTGTTTGACTAGCGGGCTTTAAGACGATAGTGCAACCAGCCGCCAATGCAGGACCCACCTTGCGGGTAATCATTGCTGATGGAAAGTTCCAGGGTGTAATCGCAGCACAAACACCAATGGCTTGCTTAATCACAATCAATCTTTTATCACTAGCGTGACCAGGAATGGTTTCACCATAGAGGCGCTTCGCCTCTTCGCCAAACCATTCAATAAAGGAGGCGCCATATGCAATCTCACCCCTACTCTCAACCAAGGGCTTGCCTTGCTCTGCAGTCATTAGCTGAGCAAGTGCCTCTTGATTTTTCATAATGAGGTCGAACCAATTACGCAAAATTCGTGCGCGCTCTTTAGCAGTCTTTGAGCGCCAAGCTGGTAAAGCATGATTTGCAGACTCAATCGCCCGACGGGTTTCTGCAGCCCCCATATTGGGAACCGTACCAATCAGCTCCCCTGTCGCAGGATTGGTAACAGAAATGGTAGTTTTGTTATCAGCCTCAACCCATTGGCCATTAATGTAGGCTTTGTCAAACTGGAAAGCGAAGTTGCTCATATCTTTTGCACTCAATGATCGATTGGTTTTTAGACTCCCTACATGGCGAGAATGGCTCATCTTAACTCCTTCCAGTCACTTCTTCTGGCGCTCGTTTTATGAGTCGCTCAAATCTTAAATACAGCCCTCAGGAACTGTCGCATCTTTTTGCTTTTCCCGCCATAAAATAGTTTAGGCTATAGGCTAAGCTACCCTGTATTTAAGCCCTCTCCCCTCACCCTTATTGATACGGCACCATCATGGATCTTCCTTTATTAAGACATGCACTGCAATTTTCCGATATCGGCTTGAGATTTGAGCTTGTCTTTGTGGTTCTACTGCTCTGTTATCTGGTTTTTTGGCTTTTCCAAAAAATGCTTCCGCATTTGCTATTTGGCGATGACTCCGAGTACGCCGGCTATATTTATAACGCGATGGGTGTTGTATTCAGCTTAGTTTTTGCCTTTGTCACAGTATTGGTCTGGCAAAACTACAACGGAGTGAGTGATGCCATTACGAAAGAAGCAAGCACTCTGAATAATATGTATCGTCTATTTTCCGCATTTCCGCCTGATGTTGAGAAAAAGGGTAGGGACGCCTTAAGAGCTTATACACAAACAGTAGTCGACGAAGAGTGGCCTTTATTAAGCAAAGATCAATTTAGCATTAAGGCTTATAAAGAATTATTAAAAATTGAAGATATCGTTATTCACCTGCAACCTCAAAACGTAGGCCAATCAAACGCACATCAACAAATGCTCCGCTTGGCAACAGATGCTACCGATCTACGCCGCAGTCGCGTATACAATGCCCGCTTTGCATTGGCAGCTCCTGCCTGGATGGGCTTAATTAGCAGCTCTCTAGTCTTTTTATTCTTTTCATGCCTTTTTAAACTAAAGTCAGCAAAGATTCATCTACTCTTAATATTATTCTTAGGCCTCACGATTGTCGGGGTTTTATATTTTCTGATTCTCTACATTCACCCTTTCCTGGGTCCTATGGCCCTTGGTCCAGATCCCTTGCTAAATCTACTTAAACTCGCGTGGACTTATTAAATCTAGAAAGTAGTACAAATGATTAACATTCATCGCCCAAGACGCTCTGTGCTGTATATGCCGGGAGCCAATACCAGGGCCTTAGAAAAAGCCAAAATCCTTCCTGCTGATTCTTTGATATTGGACTTGGAGGATGCGGTTGCGCCAGATACTAAAGCTGCAGCGAGAGCAAATATTCTCACGGCATTAGAGTCAGGGTTTGGCTATCGCGAAGCTGTTGTCAGAATCAATGGACTCAATACCGCTTGGGGCTTAGATGATCTAAGGACTTTTGCCGCTAGCAAAGCAGATGCTATTGTCTTACCCAAAGTAGAGTCGGCAGCACAAATACAAGCAGTAGCTACTCTACTAAAGGAATTAAATGCCCCAGCCACTATGACCATCTGGGCCATGATTGAAACCCCGATGGCGATCTTTAAACTTCAGGAGATTGCTAGCGCGCATCCACTTCTCGAGTCTTTAGTCTTGGGCACTTCAGATCTAGTAAAGGATTTACATGCTCGCCATACCCCGAACCGAGCAGAAACTCAAACGGCACTATCTCTCTCCGTGCTAGCCGCTAGAGCATATGGTCTTTGTGTTCTGGATGGTGTTCACCTGTCCCTTGATGATGAGGCAGGACTCAAGCAATCTTGCATCCAGGGAAGGGATATGGGTTTTGATGGCAAAACCTTGATTCATCCAAATCAAATCGCCTTAGCCAATGAAATATTTGGCCCCTCCCCTACTGAAATCAGTGAAGCTCAAGAAAAAATTGCTGCTTATGAAGTGGCTATTCAATCGGGCGCCGGTATTGCAGTGCTCAATGGCAGGCTGATTGAAGAGCTGCATATTCAGGATGCCAAAAGAATATTGGCGTTAGCAAGCGCTCTGCGCATGATTTCTTGATTGTCATTCATGAAATTCCCAGTTTGAATGCGTTGCAGGGTGCTGGTATCTAGCGCATAAATATACAACCAAGCTGGAATCATCTCCCCGTTTCTCTCTACCAATTCAACAGAGCGTCGGTATTCATGAGGAAGTGGACTGGTAGGCGCACATTCTTCGTATTCATCTAAGAATGTAAGGACATACTCTGGATTTTTGAGCAGCCACAATTCGCCAAGAACAAATCCATCTTTTGCCTCAGCTCGAACTGCACCAGGGTAGTTACTTACGAGGTATAGATGCCCCTGCCATCTTGCATTCCCAATTAGATCAGCATGCCGGTGAAAATAATGTGCACTAGCGTTAATCGCATCCGATTTGAGAGTGCCATACACAAATAGATAGGAGGAATTCATATTACCAACTGTCATGATTACAGTGACTATAAAGTAGCGACATCACTCTCACCGGTTTGGATTGTGACAAATAGATGACTTGCACTACTTAAGTGCGATAGCTGACAGAAAATTACCACCCCTCTGGAGGCAAAGCCCTTGCTGAAGGCCTTAAATAGCATTCATATAAAAACCCAGAAATGGTGCAGCCGATTCTCGAAATTGTGCAGACTACAAAATAGTGCTAATTTCTATAACCTAAGATACGGCATGCGTATCAAAATTACAAAAAGTCTCGTGCTGCAAGCTCTAGCCCAAGAGACGGAAGTTATTCCTGAGGCACTCTTTCCGGAGGGCGAATATCTTGCCAATCTAACTCCCGAGGGAAAGATTGAGGTCATCAATACTAAGAAGATAAGGGCCTTATTTTCTTTTTCTCAGTTTAGAGAAAAAGTTACCTTAGGTGAATTCGTGGTAGTTGAAAGCTAAATTGACTTAATGATCTAGATCTAAGCTTTGCACCAGGCTGGCAAGCTTTACAACAGATTCAAAGGCGTTTGAACTGCTGGCCTCTACATCTACATTTTCCCAATTAAACTCTAGTGAGAAATGTGCTGATTCAATAATTAATTCATAGCTAGAGCTCGCTTTGTTTTCTGGATTAGCCTCTAACTCCTCGGTAACGGGCACTTTGACTGCCTCAATCGCATCAAGCAAAATTGTCACCTCAGAAGGCGTTAGTCCCCTGCTATGCAAAACATCATCCGTTCTCTTAATCGAAATCTTAGAGGCCTCATCGATCACTACCTCGTATTGATTTAAACCCAGATCAAACCAAACAGTTAACTCAAGGGCAATAGGATAGGTCTTCATTTAATCCACCTCGTCAGCATGGGGTTCATCGAAATGCGCTTTATGGGGCTTCAGTTTGGCCTCTAGCTGAGCCCATTTACTTTGCTGCATTCTGTATTGGCAATCTTCCGCATGATTTTCCAGCAAACCAAAGATTACCGTTGTCGGAATCTTGCAATATTGACAGCGATAAGCATGTTGATGCTCCTCAATTTTCTCCTGAGGATAGTCAATATAAAAAGGTTTCACTAATCTCTCCAAATACAACAAGGGTCTATTGAGCCAATCTTACTCTGCCTCGCGCTTAGGCGATTAAAAATTCTTTTCACCTGCTGCAATGCAATGAATTAGATTTGTTTTTTAACTTCGCCATCCAGCTCACCCTCCCACTTAGAGATTACCGCAGTTGCCATGCCATTTCCCAAGACATTGGTTGCGGAGCGGGCCATATCTAAAAAGTGATCGACACCTAGTATCAATAAAATGCCAGCCTCAGGCAGATTAAATTGGGACAATGTAGCCGCAATGACCACTAAGGATGCGCGCGGTACCCCAGCGATTCCTTTTGATGTAATCATCAAGACTAAAAGCATTAGTAACTGCTGCGTAAGCTCCATCTCAATGCCATATACCTGAGCAATAAATACTGCAGCGAAGGTGCAGTACATCATCGATCCATCTAAATTAAACGAATACCCTACCGGCAAGACAAATGAGGCAATTTTGTTTTTACAGCCAAAACGCTCTAGTTGCTCCAAGGTCATCGGATAAGCCGCCTCAGAACTAGCAGTAGTAAATGCGAGTAAAGCTGGCTCACGCAACATTGAAACCAAATGTACAGCACGTTTTTTTAGCACTACCGAACTAATGAGAACAATGACTATCCACAATACGGCAATAGAAGCATAAAAACTGAGCATGAATTTACCGTAGGTCATCAAGATGCCCAAACCATTCGCAGCTATGACGGATGAAACCGCTGAAAATACTGCAATAGGTGCTAGCCGCATCACTGCGGTAGTAATTTTCAGCATGATGTGCGAGAGCATATCTAGATTGCGGACGAACTCATTGGCACGCTCACCCATACCAGCAGCGCCCACGCCAAAGAAAACAGCAAATACGACGATTTGCAAAATTTCGTTTTTGGCCATGGCATCAAAGATGCTGGTCGGAAAAATATGGCGAACAAATTCCGGCAAATTTAAGCTGTTCTTATTTAAACCAGTGTTAGCCGCAATCTCGGGTAAGGCCAACTCCACGCCAACGCCAGGCTGAAGTAAATTTACCATCACCAATCCCAACAAAAGAGATACCAGCGACATAGAAATAAACCAAGCAAACGTTTTTAATCCAATTCGGCCAATTGTCGAAGCATCCCCCATTTTGGCAATGCCAACCACTAGGGTTGAGAAAACCAATGGAGCAATAATCATCTTGATTAGGCGCAAGAAAACATCGGTCAATATAGAAATGTAAGTTACATAGTTTTTTGAAAACGTGCTATCAACACTAAAGGTGTGCACTAAATACCCCGCTACAATTCCCAGAACCATTGCCGCAAGAATATAGTTGGTTAACTTTTTAGAATTCATGGCAGATCCCAATCTGATTGTGGAGGACTATTGACAGATTTTACCTATTACACCAAAAGTGCCCTAGCGAAAGTTTTGTGCTGGAGTGATAATGTCTTATAAACCTGACGAGCCCCCTATGGAATTACTACCTTGCATTGAACTAGAGACCGCCCCGAACCCAACAGCCGCTGTCCTTTGGCTGCATGGCTTAGGTGCCGATGGCAATGACTTTGTTCCCATCATTCCCGAACTGGATCTGACAGGCTGTCCTGGTATTCGGTTTGTGTTTCCGAGTGCGCCAAGCATGCCAGTCACCGTCAACGGTGGTTACGTCATGCCGGCTTGGTATGACATTGTTGGACGCGACCTAATGGATCAAGAGGATGCTGCTGGCATACAAAAATCAGCTGAGTCTATTGTGCAATTAATCGAGCGTGAAGTAAGTCGAGGTATTGCTTATGAAAATATCGTACTGGCCGGGTTCTCACAAGGGTGTGCGATGGTCTTACAGATTGGCCTACGCTTTCCACACAAACTTGCAGGTATTATTGCCCTCTCGGGATATTTACCACTAGCAGTGACGCTTCCACTTGAAAAACACACGGCAAACCAAAGCACGCCCATCTTTATGGCTCACGGTGAATATGACCCCGTCGTAGCACTAGAGCGCGCCGAAGCCTCTCATGCTCTGCTTGAAAAGATGGGTTATGCAGTTCATTGGAATGAATACCCAATGGAACACTCAGTCAACCGCGAAGAGCTCGCTGATATTTCACGCTTCTTACAGCAAGTTCTTGCCTCTAAATAACATGTTAGATCAAGCCATCCACAATCAGCTTGATACTGGCCACAAGTAAGAAAAACTGCACAATGCGGTAATACCATTTCATGGAAATTTTTTCTGCCAAGTAAAAACCGAGATAAACGCCCACTGGTACACATGGCAAAAGAATGACTGAGGTTGCTAGCTGCTTGAAATTGAGCAAATCTAAGTAGGCATAAGGCCCCAACTTAGCAAAGTTAATAAAGGTAAAGAACACGCCCAAAGTGGAGGTGTACACCATTGGCAAGAGCTTTGCTCTTAACATGAAAATCGTAATGGGCGGACCACCGTTGTGAGCCACGAAAGAGGTAAATCCTGAGGTAAGACCCATCAAGCGACCTAACCAAGGATAAGGCTTAGCTTCCTTTAAATCAAAATGGGATGTCACCAACATCTGAATCAAAAACAGCATGATGAAAATGCCTACAAAAAGCGTCAAGGCTTTGGGTGTAATGACTGTAAAAAGAATCATTCCCAAGAACATGCCCGCAAAGGCTGGAGGAAGAATGAGTTTCAGAATATGCCAATCGGCATTCTTAATGAATCGGCGTAAACCCACCAAGTCAATCGCAATTAATAGTGGTAGCAAAATTGCCAAGGCCTCATTAATGCTGGATTGACTGGCCATCAACGGCAATGACAGCACCCCTAGGCCAGCACCAAAGCCACTCTTAGAAATACCTACAACAACTACGCTCGCAATTGCACAAATAAAAAAAGTAAGTGAGTGCGCATGAAAAGATTCAATGACAGGATGAATGAGGGTATCGAGCATTCCGCAATACTAACAAGTCAGAGATAAACGTCTTTGTATTGCCGCTCTGGATCGCATTTATTTCCCGCCAACTGTCATGGAGCCAATCAAAATAGAGCCGGTTTCTTTAGTACCTCGTATCAAGGTATCACTACCAATCATGGCGATATCTAACAGCATATCGCGCAGGTTGCCTGCAATCGTTACCTCTTCCACTGGATATTGGATTTCACCATTCTCAACCCAGTAACCAAAAGCACCCCGTGAATAATCGCCGGTGACATAGTTCACGCCCTGACCCATCAACTCCGTTACCAGGAGACCAGTACCCATCTCTTTTAGCAATGCTGGTAAGCCACCTTTGGGTGTTTTCTTACTCTGAAGCGTGAGGTGATGTGAGCCACCAGCGTTACCAGTAGTCTTCATACCTAATTTACGCGCTGAGTAAGTGGACAGGAAGTATCCCTCTAAAATTCCCTTATCCACAACAGTTCTTGCGGCAGTCTTCACGCCCTCTTCATCAAAGGGTGCACTACCGGTCATTGCTTTTAAGTGCGGGTTTTCGAAAAGGCTGACATGCTTAGGCAACACCTGCTTACCAAGGCTATCCAGTAAAAAGCTCGAGCGTCGATAAAGTGCGCCACCAGAGACAGCCTGTACTAAGCCGCCTAAAAGGCCTGCTGCCAAAGGGGCTTCAAAAATGACGGGGCAACGACGCGTTGTCAAAGATCTGGCTTTTAAGCGTGAGAGCGCACGTCGCGCTGCGTATTGGCCAATGAGTGCAGGGTCAGCCAATTCCTCCGGAATCCGGGAGCTGGAATACCAATCATCCCGCTGCATATTGGATTGCTTACCACCCTCGCTTGCGATGGGCGCACATGAAATGTAGTGGCGAGAAAATGGGTAGCCGCCCATAAAACCATGTGAAGTACCCATCATGAAATGCGCGTGATGCGCAGATACAGAAGCACCATCACTATTTTGAATTTGCTTACTAACTGAAAATGCTGCTCCCTCTGCAGTGCGGGCAATCTCTACTGCATGTGCCGCATCAATATTCCATGGATGAAATAAATCTAAATCACGAGGATTTTTTTCTAAGAGCGCACGCTCTGCCGGTCCCGCACAACTATCCTCAGCTGTATGTTGTGCGATGTGATACGCAGCATCTACCGTTGCCTTCAAAGAGGCTTTAGAAAAATCACTCGTGCTGGCGTTGCCGCGGTGATGCCCCAAAAACACGGTAACACCTACCTGCTTATCTAGGCTTTGTTCGATGGTTTCAACCTCGCCCTTACGAACTGTTACGGATAGGCCTTGACCCTCAGAAACCTCGGCGACCGCGTCAGAAGCCCCTCTTCTTTTGGCTTCTTGAAGCATGAAATCAACGATTTCTTGAAACTGGCTGGATGAATATGTAAACATGTCCTAATAATAGCTAGAATAGAAACATGAAGCATACAGAAGACCAAAGCCGTAGCACTCCAAATGAAGTCAAAATTGGCCTGATATCAATATCTGATCGGGCCAGTAAGGGTGTATACCAAGACGAGGGGATCCCAGCCCTGCAGACTTGGTTAATAAATGCCCTGACCAATCCCTGTGTTTTCCATGAACGCTTAATTGCCGATGAGTCTGAAGCCATTACTGAAACCATCGTCGAATTAGTCGATGAAATGGGATGCGATCTAGTGCTCACCACTGGCGGCACAGGCCCCTCACGCAGAGACGTCACCCCTGAGGCAACCCTTGAGGCTGGAACGCGTGAAATGCCTGGCTTTGGCGAGCAAATGCGTCAAATTAGTCTCAAGTTTGTTCCAACGGCGATTTTGTCCAGACAAGTTGCCGTTCTCAGAGAGATTGAAGACCATGCTGCGCTCGTCATCAATCTGCCTGGCCAACCAAAAGCAATTGCCGAAACCCTCGAAGGGCTAAAAGATGAGAATGGTAAATCTATCGTGCCCGGCATCTTTGCAGCAGTTCCTTACTGCATTGATTTAATTGGTGGGCCTTATATAGAGACCCACGAAGAGGTCATCAAAGTCTTTAGACCCAAGAGCGCCCTCAAGAAATAAACTCTTTTTAAGTTTTTAACTTACTGAGGTAATGGGACGATAAATTTGTCGCGGTAGTACTTAAGCTCTTCAATCGACTCTTCGATATCAGCCAAAGCGGTATGTGCCTGCTGTTTAGTAAAACCTTTTACCAACTCTGGATGCCAACGCTTGCATAACTCTTTAAGAGTCGAGACATCTACATTGCGATAATGAAAGTAGGCCTCTAACTTCGGCATGTACTTCGCCATAAAGCGGCGATCTTGACCAATCGTATTGCCACACATTGGCGCAATACCTGCCTTGATATATTTCTTTAAAAAGGCAATACACTCCACTTCGACGGTTGCCTCATCCAAGGTCGATGCTTTGACCTTATCAATCAGACCGGAGCGTCCATGAGTGCCTTTATTCCAAGCATCCATCCCATCTAAAACGGCATCTTCTTGATGAACTACCCAGACCGGGGCTGTAGCAATGGTGTTGAGGTGGGCGTCCGTTACGATAATGGCAATCTCCAAAATTCGCTCGGTTTCCGGGTTTAGACCCGACATCTCCATATCCACCCAAATAAGGTGTTCATTGGCGGGCGGCGCCTTATTCTCAGCCGTGTTCGTTTGTTCGCTCATATCTATAATGATCTCATGACATTCACAATTATTTTTCTGATCGCCTTTATCGCCAGCTTTGGCCTACGCCACTGGCTTTCCCAACGCCAAATTCGCTATGTATCTCAGCACCGCGATGAGGTCCCAGCTGAATTTACCGAAAAAGTGAGCTTGGCCGAGCATCAAAAAGCGGCTGACTACACCATCGCTAAATTACGCCTCGGTATTTTAGAAAACGGTGTCAGCGCCATCATTTTAATTGCCTTTACTTTGCTAGGCGGACTGCAGATCGTCAATATGGCGTTGCTGCAATTATTGGGCGAAGGTATTGCCCAGCAAATCGCCTTGCTAACTTCCATCGTGCTTATCTCCGGGGTGATTGACTTGCCATTCTCTTGGTACAAACAGTTCCATCTAGAAGAGCGCTTTGGCTTTAATCGCATGGGTAAGAAACTTTTCTTTAGCGACATGATCAAGGGGCTAGGCGTAGGCGGTGCCATTGGCATCCCACTACTTTGGGTAATTCTGACTCTCATGGCTCAAGCCGGCGACCTTTGGTGGCTTTGGGCTTGGGGCGTATTAACTGCATTCAGTTTATTAATGCAGTGGATCTTCCCTACATTCATTGCACCCATCTTTAATAAGTTTCAAGCTCTAGAGGATGGTCCTTTAAAAACCCAAATCGAGGCACTTTTGCAGCGCTGCGACTTTGCAAGCCAAGGATTGTTTGTCATGGATGGCAGCAAGCGTAGCGCTCATGGCAATGCATTCTTTGCCGGTATGGGTAAAGCCAAGCGCATTGTGTTCTTTGATACCCTCATTGAAAAACTGGACCCAGGCGAAGTAGAGGCTGTGCTTGCCCATGAGTTAGGTCACTTCAAACGCAACCATATTCGTAAGCGTCTCTTAGTTTCTTTCGCCCTAAGCTTTGGTATGTTTGCCCTACTAGGTTGGATTAGTGCGAAGATCTGGTTCTATACCGATCTGGGTGTCATGCCCAACCTCAATGGCTATAACGGCGGCCTGGCACTAGCACTCTTTATGCTGGTATCGCCGGTATTTAGCTTCTTCTTTACGCCGCTTGCCAGCCTAGCTTCCCGTAAACATGAATACGAAGCTGATGGCTTTGCGGCTGAAAAGTCTTCGGCCAAAGACCTGATTTCTGCATTAGTGAAGTTATATCAAGACAATGCATCAACCCTAACACCTGATCCAATCTACACCGCCTTTTATAGCTCGCACCCACCCGCTCCACTGCGGATTGCTAACTTACAACGTCTGAGTTAATCAGTCCAGTAATGGAACAATTCCACGCGCTGCTGACAGCTTCTTATGGAAGGCATTATTTAGCGCAGCGTTTAGTGATAGATGCCCAAGGGAATGAATCACCCCAAGGACCATTAATTCAAGTGAGCACACCCGCCAAGCAGCACATTGGCGCAGTTGGCGATCGGATGCTCCTAGAAATGACGTCCGCGGATCAAGCGCGCATTATTCAGATTGAGCCACGTGTCAATATTTTGTATCGCTCTGATGCATTTAAAAGCAAAATTATTGCCTCTAATGTAGACCAAATTTTGGTAGTGCTGGCAACACAACCAGCGTTCTCGCCCGACCTCTTAGGCAGAGCAGTGGTGGCTGCAGAAGCCAATCAAATTGGCTTGCACATTCTGTTAAATAAATGCGACCTCAAAGACAACTTGGAACATGCTCGCAAAATCATCGCTCCCTACGCGCGCATGGGCTACCCAGTGAGCGAGGTATCTGCTAAGTTTGATGCCACATCCATTAATGCACTCCAATCGGCACTATGTGGCAAGGTCTCCGTCTTTGTGGGTCAATCTGGCATGGGAAAATCTAGCCTCCTCAATGCCTGGGTTCCGAACGCTGCCGCCCTCACCCAAGAATATTCAGTACGTTTAGATACCGGTAAGCACACCACTACTGCTTGCCGTTATTTTGAATTACCTGAAACCTGGGGTAGAGATGAATCTGGCAAACTGGGTGCGCTCATTGATTCACCAGGTTTTCAGGAGTTTGGTTTAGCCCATATGTCGGTAAGCGAATTGCAACACGCCTTTAGAGAATTTAGGAGCTTACTTGGTAAGTGTCGCTTTCACAATTGTGCACATCAATCAGAACCAGATTGCGCAGTTCGTGATGCAGTAAACAGAAATGAAATAGCGTCAGAAAGACTAGCGCTATTTAGACAGCTGCGTTCTGACTCAAAGACGGCAGATACGCAAATTCAGGGAATCAGCCAAGCCAAAGAGCGATGGTCAGCATTAGCAATAAAGCCATCCAAGCGATGACCAAGCGCCACACCAAACCTACTGCAGAACGCATCGTACGCTCGGTTGGCTCAAGGGCTACTTCATAGATCAGCGGCTCACCGGCTTCTGCCATGCGCAAAGCTTCATCGCTATCAGGCTCACTTAAAGGCTCCCCTAAACGAACGCCTAATGCACCGCCGCCTGCAGCTAAAATCACTGCCGATAAAGAGTCGGCCCATTTTAGCGTGAGGTAACGCCAGGCATAAACTGCACCTTCGAAATTACCAACAATCGCAAAGCCCATAGCAGTAATGCGAGCCGGAATCCAATCGAGTACGTAGAAGAAATGGCGTGCCGCCTCACTCAGGCTAAAGTCGCCGCGCTCAGACCAACGCTGTGCCGCAATATCTGCCAAACGATACAACACAACTCCTGCAGGACCCATGGGCATCATGAACCAAAATAACACCCCAAACACATGACGATGCGAACCAATGATGGCACGTTCAAGCGCCAAAGAAATCACTTGAGTTTCTGTCAACTCAGAAGTATCTAATTCTGGACCATACCACTCACCTAATTTAGCACGTGCTGCCGGCAAGTCATGCGCTTCGATTGCTTCATGAACGAGCGTGAACGAATGACTGAATTGACGGAAGCCAAAAAACAAGTAGGCAATGACAACGTTCCACAAGAAACCTAAAATTGGGTACGTCACCATACAGGCGACATACACCAAGAACACTAAAAAGGTCGGCAGAATAAAGGCGACCAAACAGGCCAACCGAGCGCCAATTGGGCTTGCGCCCTCCTCAGTCTTGCCGCCGAACTCTCCAGCAACCCAATCTAACCAACGGGTGCTCATGCGCACAATCCAATGGCTTGAGGTTACTGGGCGATATTGCTCAGCAATCAGGGCGAAGAGAATAGAAAAGAAAGTCATACTTTTAATAAATGATAAAGGTTACGCAACATTCCCGCAGTAGCACCCCAAATAAAGCGGTTCTCATAAGGCATTGAATAAAAACGACGCCCGCCCTGCTCACTTTGCCACAACCTGACCTGATGGTTCCCTGGGTCTAATAAAAAACTTAAGGGCACCTCAAAAACATCTGCCACTTCAAATTCATCCAAGACATATTCTGCCTGAGCCTGCACTAATCCTACTACCGGAGTAACGCTATAGCCAGAAACAGTTAAATATTGAGGTAAATGGCCAATAATCTCGACCCGCTTAGGATCTAAGCCAATTTCCTCTTCGCTCTCACGCAAGGCAGTGTCATTTGGCGTTTGATCTTCCGGATCCATGCGACCCCCAGGAAAGCTAATTTGCCCTGCATGATCACGTAAATGATTCGTCCGCTGGGTGAGTAGAACCGATAGGCCTTCTTCTTTGAGCAAGAGTGGAATTAACACCGCTGCTTTGGTCACTTTGCCGACTGCCTGGCGTCTTGCAATAATGTCTGCCGCAATCACGTGGCGGTTTTCATCAGTGATCTCCGGCTGCCATGCTGGTGGATTTTGCAGGCGAGCCTTCAGAGCTGCAGGCTCTAAAAACTTTGGAGATACTTTTTTATCATTAATGCATATCTCATGAATCGGAATTGCTTGTGCATCAAATCCCGGAGGCGCAGCAACATTAATTGCGTCTTCTTCAGGTTTAGAGGTCTTAGGCATATTCATATTCTAAGGCAACAAAAAAGGCGACCAAGGTCGCCTTTCTGTTTTTATCAAAGCAGCAATTATTCAGCAGCTGGAGCAGCTACTGCCTTAGTACGAGCTTGAAGCTTTTCTTTAATACGCGCTGACTTACCAGAACGATCACGCAAGTAGTACAACTTCGCGCGACGTACATCACCGCGACGCTTAACTTCAATGCTAGCGATCAATGGTGAGTAAGTTTGGAAAGTACGCTCAACACCTTCACCAGAAGAAATCTTGCGCACGATAAAGCTGGAATTGAGTCCGCGATTACGCTTAGCAATGACAACGCCCTCAAAGGCCTGGGCACGCTTGCGGGTACCTTCAACAACGTTAACGCTAACAATCACTGTGTCACCAGGCGCAAAGCTTGGCAATACTTTGTTAGCACTTAAGCGAGCAATTTCTTCTTGCTCAATTTTTTCGATCAAATTCATTTTTAATCCTTAAACATCTTGTTAGCGTTTAATCCCGAGATCTAAATCAACGGACCTAACAGAGGATGCAGTTAAAACAATTTCACTAAACCAAAAAACCAAACTTTTAATCACAACCCCATTTATAGAGAGCGAAGAAATTGTTCATCTTCTCGGGTTAGCAACCCATTGGTTCTGGCCGATTCAATTAAATCTGGCCGGAGCCTAAACGTCAGCTCTAGAGACTTCTGCCGACGCCAGTCCGCTATTTTAGCGTGATGTCCGCCTAAAAGCACGTCCGGTACTGATAAATTTTCATATATTTCAGGGCGGGTGTAGTGCGGATGATCCAAAAGGCCATTCATAAAGCTATCCTGGATCACAGATTCTTCATCCCCGAGGACTCCAGGAATCAGCCTAATCACCGCATCCATCATGGCCATAGCGGGGATTTCACCCCCAGAAAGCACAAAATCGCCGATAGAAAGCTGTAAATCGACGTTTCGATCGATAAAACGTTGGTCTACTGCCTCATACCGCCCACAAATGAAGCTTAAATTGCCGTAATTGAGGATGTCTGAGGCTATCTTCTGAGAAAAACGCTCTCCCTGGGGTGCTAATAGGCAAATTGAGCCACTCTTAATTCCAGCCGTCTGATGGGCTGCCTTAATTCCGGCAACCGTATCCTCCAGGGGTTTGGCCATCATGACCATGCCCGGACCACCACCATAAGCGCGGTCGTCTACCGTCTTGCGAGAATCAGAACAAAAATCTCTCGGGTTCCACAAATGAACGCTGACTAATGATTGCTCACATGCGCGACCTGTCACACCCCACTGCGTTAAAGCAGAGAACATTTCTGGAAATAAGGTCACAACATCAAAGCGCATATTTAAATTTATCGTATTGATCTATCACCAATCACTCTGCCAATCGAGCGTGATAGTTTTATTGGCCAAGTCTACGTTTTGTACCACTTCTTTTACAAATGGTACGAGTTGTTTAATTCCATTACTAGGGGCTTCACCAATGACAATTACACCATGAGCCCCATGCTCAGTAACATCGATGATTTCACCAAGCTCTTCGTTTTGTAAGTTGACTGCGCGGCACCCAATGAGGTCAATCCAATAATAGGAATCACTCTCTGCTTTAGGGAAGGCATCGCGCGCTACCAATATTCTGGCGCCCTTTAATGCAAGCGCTTGATCGCGATCGCTTACACCTTCTAATGCCATTAGGACATTGCCGCTGTGCATCTTAGCGCTCTTCACTTTGTATTGGGTCAAAGAGGCCTGCTCTACAGACGCAGAAACACCTGCATCCCTACGCGGGATCAGAGATATCCAAACAGCCTTAGAAGAGAGCAGCGCCACAGGATCTGTTGAGTGAGGTCTAACCTTCACTTGACCCTGCAATCCTTGCGCCTCAGAAACGGCGCCAAGTTCAATCAAATCATTTAGGGAAGGTGCACTCATTTGAAAGACACCTTATTTTCCCGAAATAGAACTACTGAAAATCCAGCCACTAAAAACTCCATCGCAAAGATGAAGTATTTAGCAAGGTTATTTAAACAGCAGGATTGTTTTTGATCAAACGAACAACGGTTGGCGATATTTGTGCGCCAACACCAGTCCAGTAAGTCAAACGATCTTGAGCAATGCGCATGGCTTGCTCAGTTTCAGCTGCTTTAGGATTGAAATAACCAATGCGCTCGATAAAGTTCGAGTCACGACGGTTGCGCTTATCAGTAGCAACGATGCTGTAAAAAGGGCGCTTCTTAGAGCCGCCGCGTGCCAGTCGAATGACGACCATACTTATTCCTTAAAAAATCTAAAATGAAAACAGGTTGATTACAACCCAATGAAATTTCTACAAAAAATCTTGGGCTCCAGCTCACCAATTAAATGCAAGGTAGAGCGGAAAACCTCATATTCTAGACGAAAACCCCTACTTCTTCCACCTATTTGAGTGCCTAAGACAGTAGAATAGAACCCAGTGGTAATTAAAAAATATATATAAAACAATAACTTAGATGAATATCCCCAGAAAATTAGCGGCTCACCCCCTCTTAAAATACTCCATCAGAGGGTTCTCAAATAGCCTATTTGTGGTGTTTTCATCTGTGGGTATCGCCCTTTTGAATGGATGTGCCAATGTCATACCACCCTGTGGCGCGAAAACTAGCCCTCCCAGTAGCGAGCTACGCAACACCAAATGGGAGCTCACGCGGTGGAATTTACCTCCTAACACCAATGGCGAAGTGCGAACCCGCACCATTCCACAAGGCGAGGCTAGCCACCCCATACAACTCACATTTGATGCCAACAGTCAGCGTGTCAGTGGTTCAACCGGCTGCAATCGTTTCACCGCTCTACTAGATGAGGATTCTCGTGGCTTTACCTTCACTAAAATTACTAGCACCAAGATGGCATGCACGCCTCAGCGTAATGAATTAGAAAATGACTTTCTGTATGAGCTCAACGACTATCGCAGTATTGTTCGCAACGGCGATCAATTGCTCATGATTGGCGCTGACAGAGAAGTGCTGAGCTTTACACAGCGTCCCAATAACAATAAATAACAAGCTAGAAGATTCATGAAAAACTCCAAACTGATTTTTTGCGCTCTCGGGTTATTTTTTCCAGGCAGTGGATTGAACTGCTTCTACTTGCAAGGTCTCAAGTCCTTTTGGGCTTGGGTGCAATTATTTGCATTGATTGGTGGCATTGCTGGTTGGACTATTCTTAAGAACGCACACTTTCACTCCGCTCCAGGCTGGGTACTCATTACCTTTGGCTTTATTGCAATTGAAGCGAGTTGGTTAACCACGATTGCGTTTGGCCTGCGCCTAGATGAAAAGTGGGATGCGCAATTTAATCCCGGTATTGAAGAACACCGTCGCACTCGCTCTGGCTGGCCGGTTATTCTGACAGTGATTTTCTCACTTGTATTGGGCGCCGGCGTGATGATGACTTTCTTGGCAATCTCTTTTGAGCAATTTTTCATTTCCCAAATTCATGAAGCAAAAAAGCTATCCCAATAATTGCAGATAGCTTTTGGTGTGCCAGGCTCCGTGGATGAGGTTAGAACTGCTCCACCTCTAAACTATTAGTAGAGTGGCCACTTTCAATAATTGAAATTGCTAAAGCTCCAGCCTGTGGCAATAAATGCTCAGCAAAGAAACGTGCTGTAGCAATCTTGGCGCCATAAAAAGCTGGGTCACTATCCCGCAGTCGCTCTGCAACCAAGAGGCTCCGCGCCATTTGCCAACCACCTAACACTAAGCCGGACAAACGCAGATAAGCGAAGCTGCCAGCGTAGACCGCCTTAGCATCGCTTTTGGCATTTGCCACAATGTAAGCTACTGCTTCTTCAAATGCAGTACGGCCAACAGTTAATTGCTTAAGTACTGCTTTGGCATCTGCCGAACCACTGGCTGCCAATGCTGTTTCTGTCTCAGCAATTTTTTGCATAAACACTTTTGCAGTTGCGCCACCATCACGTACCGTTTTTCTACCAATCAAATCATTGGCCTGAATGGCAGTGGTGCCTTCATAAATCGTCAAGATGCGTGCATCACGATAATGCTGGGCAGCGCCCGTCTCTTCAATAAAGCCCATGCCCCCATGTACTTGCACGCCTAAGCTAGCAACCTCAATCGACATCTCCGTAGAGAAGCCCTTCACAATCGGCACTAAGAATTCATAAACAGCTTGACTAGCTTTGCGTTCAGCTTGATCAGGCGCTGCATGTTGCGCATCATAAGCAGCTGCAGCGTAATACGCCAAGGCACGAGAGGCCTCGGTGTATGCGCGCATTGTCATTAACATGCGCTTTACATCCGGCTGATGAATAATGGCTACTGGGCCTGTAGAGCCATCTAGATCACGACTCTGCACCCGGTCTTTAGCGTATTGCACGGCCTTTTGATATGCGCGCTCTGCGACCGCAATCCCTTGCATACCTACCGCAAAGCGAGCTGCATTCATCATCACGAACATGTATTCAAGACCGCGGTTTTCTTCACCTACTAGATAGCCAACCGCGCCACCATGATCGCCAAACTGTAGAACGGCCGTTGGACTCGCTTTAATACCAAGCTTATGCTCAATCGAGACACAATACACATCATTACGCTCACCTAATGAACCATCTATGTTCACTATAAACTTCGGCACCACGAATAATGAAATCCCTTTAACGCCCTCTGGAGCATCGGGCGTTCTTGCTAGCACTAAATGAACAATGTTCTTTGCCATGTCGTGCTCACCGTAGGTGATGTAGATCTTGGTACCAAAGATCTTGTATTTACCGTCACCTTCAGGTACAGCGCGCGCACGCACCATCGATAAATCAGATCCTGCTTGTGGCTCTGTTAAGCACATAGAGCCAGTCCACTCACCGGAAATCATATTTGGAACGTATTGCGCTTGAGTCTCTGGGCTTGCGGCTGTTAATAAAGCCTCAATTGCGCCATCAGTCAACATGGGACACAAAGCAAAAGATAGGCTAGCTGAGTGAACCATTTCAAAACAGGCAGTAGCAATTAATTTTGGTAGGCCTTGGCCGCCAAACTCAGCAGGATGAACTACACCCTGCCAACCAGCAGCTGCAAATTGCTCGAATGCTTCTTTAAAACCAGGGGTTGTCGTAACGACACCATCTTTCCAGGTGCTTGGGTTTTGATCACCAGGCCAATTGAGTGGTGCAACAACGTCTTGATTAAATTTTGCAGACTCTTCCAAAATTGCTGGGGCTAAATCAACATCAGCGCCCGCCTGCGCATACGAGGGATACGCAACAACATTCGATAACCCAGCCAACTCATTCATCACAAACAGCATGTCTTTTACTGGGGCTATGTATGGCATTACTACTCCTCTTTATTCAATCGAATCATCCAATACTCTTAACCCAACGCTTTGGTTAACTCAGGAACTGCAGTATTGAGATCCGCTACCAAACCATAATCAGCAACACTAAAGATTGGTGCCTCTGGATCCTTATTGATTGCGACGATGACCTTAGAGTCCTTCATGCCAGCTAAGTGCTGAATCGCACCGGAGATGCCCACTGCGATATAAAGCTGTGGAGCCACAATCTTGCCAGTTTGACCAACTTGGTAGTCGTTTGGAACATAACCCGCATCAACCGCAGCACGCGAAGCACCTAAAGCGGCACCGAGCTTATCAGCCAATGGGGCAATGAGTTCTTGATATTTCTCACCAGAACCCAAACCACGTCCACCAGAGACGATGATCTTGGCAGCGGTTAACTCTGGACGGTCAGACTTTGTGAGTTCGCGGCCAACAAATGACGATGAAGATTTACTTTCAGCGGCAGCGAGTTTTTCAATCGTCGCAGAACCACCAGTAGCAGCCACCGGATCAAAACCAGTCGTACGAACTGTGATGACTTTGACTGGATCACCAGATTGCACGGTAGCAATCGCATTACCTGCATAGATAGGACGCTCAAATGTATCGGCACTAACTACTTTCGTGATGTCAGATAACTGCGCAACATCTAACTTAGCGGCTACACGCGGCATCACATTCTTGCCATTTGCAGTTGCAGCAGCAAGAAGATGACTGTAGTTACTTGCAATTGACAGAATCTGGGCAGCTAAAGGCTCAGCCAATTGATCAGCTAGATTGCTAGCATCTACTTGAATGACCTTACGCACGCCCGTCACTTGGGCAGCAGCTGTTGCAGCTGCATCAGCGCCACTTCCAGCAACCAGCACATCCACTTCGGAAGAGCACTGCAAGGCAGCTGCTACCGCGTTGAGTGTTGCCGCTTTTAAAGATTGATTATCGTGTTCAGCAATAACGAGAGCAGCCATTTAAATTACCTTCGCTTCATTTTTGAGTTTATCTACCAAAGCGGCTACATCAGCAACCATCACGCCAGCACTTCGCTTAGGCGGCTCTTCGACCTTCAGGGTTTTAAGACGCGGGGCAATATCTACGCCGAGATCTTCAGGCTTCAAAATATCAATCACCTTCTTCTTGGCCTTCATGATATTTGGCAAAGTCACATAGCGTGGCTCATTGAGGCGCAAGTCAGTCGTAATCACTGCTGGCAATGTAAGTGCAATCGTTTCTAGGCCGCCATCCACTTCGCGAGTCACGGTAGCCTTACCATCAGCCACAACTACTTTAGATGCAAAAGTGGCCTGTGGAATATCTAAAAGACTAGCCAACATCTGGCCAGTTTGATTGCTGTCATCATCAATTGCTTGCTTGCCAAGAATAATGATTTGTGCCTGCTCTTTTTCAGAGAGCGCTTTAAGAATCTTGGCAACTGCGAGTGGCTGCAAGTCGGCGTCAGACTCAACCAAAATTGCGCGATCAGCACCAATCGCTAAGGCAGTACGTAGTGTTTCTTGGCACTGGGTTACGCCTACACTAACAACTACCACTTCAGTGGCAACACCAGCCTCTTTTAAACGAACCGCCTCTTCAACCGCGATTTCATCAAAAGGATTCATGCTCATTTTGACATTGGCAAGATCGACACCTGAACCATCTGACTTCACGCGAATTTTGACGTTGTAATCAACGACGCGTTTTACTGCAACTAAGATCTTCATTTGGAATTCTCAATATTGACAAAAAATTGGGTAACCTCTTATTTTATCCGCCCTATGGCATCAAAACTAGACGTCAATGGCGGCGGCAGATCCAGCTTGCCTACGTAGCTCAAACTTCTGAATTTTGCCGGTTGAAGTCTTTGGTAGCTCCCCAAAAACAATCGCCTTAGGCACCTTAAATCCAGCTAAATGCTGTTTGCAGTGAGCAATAATGTCG
Organism: Polynucleobacter sp. MG-5-Ahmo-C2; assembly: GCF_018687735.1. Classification (NCBI taxonomy): domain Bacteria; kingdom Pseudomonadati; phylum Pseudomonadota; class Betaproteobacteria; order Burkholderiales; family Burkholderiaceae; genus Polynucleobacter; species Polynucleobacter sp. MG-5-Ahmo-C2. Next base: position 1,326,702 of record NZ_CP061304.1, read on the forward strand.
GCTGGCGTTACCTCTACGCCCGGCTTGATTTCCAAAAAAGCACATGGGGTCTCACCCCACTTCGGGTCAGGCTTAGCAACCACTGCCGCGGCAATGACTGCAGGGTGACGATAAAGCACATCCTCCACCTCAATAGAGGAGATATTTTCTCCGCCAGAGATGATGATGTCCTTACTCCGATCCTTGATCTTGATATAACCATCTGGGTTCATCACCGCCAAGTCACCTGAATGAAACCAACCACCCTCGAACGCGTCTTTGGTGGCCTTCTCGTTCTTTAAGTAACCCTTCATGGCGATATTGCCTTTAAACATAATCTCGCCCATGGTTTCGCCATCAGCAGGAACCGGCTGCATCGTTTCTGGATCCAGAACATCAATCGCTTGTTGCATGTGATAACGCACACCTTGACGCGCATTCAAGCGAGCACGCTCACTAATATCTACATCATTCCATGCGTCTTGTTTTACACAAATTGCTGCCGGACCATACACTTCAGTCAAGCCATAAACGTGAGTTAAGTCAAAGCCCAGCTTTTCCATGCCTTCAATAATAGAAGCTGGCGGCGCAGCGCCTGCAATGAGGCCCTTGACGCCCGCTGGTACGCCGACCTTCATTTCATCCGAGGCATTTACCAAAAGGTTATGCACAATTGGCGCAGCACAGTAGTGAGTCACGCCATGCTCTTTAATTGCTGCAAAAATATGTTGCGCATCTACACGGCGCAAGCACACATTAATCCCGGCACGAGCTGCAACCGTCCAGGGGAAACACCAACCATTGCAATGAAACATTGGCAGTGTCCACAAATACACTGGATGCTTATTGATATCCCAATCCAGGATATTGGAGACCGCATTAATCGCTGCACCACGGTGATGATAGACAACACCCTTGGGATTACCCGTGGTTCCGGAAGTGTAGTTCAAACAGATTGCCTGCCATTCATCGACCGGCACCTGCCATGCGAAGCTTGGATCTCCTTGAGATAGGAGTTGTTCGTAGGTAAGCTTTCCTAGCCTCTCACCCGCCACATCAAATTCTTTTTCTTCAACATCGATAATTAAGATATCGCGACCACTTTCTTTCTTGGCCATTTCTAATGCTGTTTTGATCACACCGGAAAACTCTGGATCAATGATGACTACTTTAGCCTCACCATGATTGAGCATGAAGGCAATGGACTCTGGATCTAAGCGGGTGTTCAAAGCATTTAATACGGCACCCGCCATCGGAATACCAAAATGCGCCTCCACCATAGGGGGAGTGTTAGGCAGCATCACCGCCACTGTATCTCCTAAGCCAATGCCATGCTTTTGTAATGCACTAGCGAGGCGACGGCAACGCTCGTAGGTTTGTTGCCAAGTTTGGCGCAGCTTTCCATGAATGATGGCAGTCTTATTAGGATAAATCTCCGCCGAACGCTCCAAAAAGAGAAGTGGGGTAATGGGAGTGAAATTCGCGGAATTGCGCTCTAGCCCTTGTTCGTAAATATTTGCCATCATGTACTTTCAAAAACGCTTTAAATATCGGCCAATGCCTTTACGTGAGCCACAACGCTCCTACCTAAAGCGGAAAGGTTGTAACCTCCCTCTAGGCAGCTCACAATACGATTTTGCGCATAATCTTTTGCAATCTCTTTGAGGCGTTTGGTAATCCAAACGTAATCATCTTCAACCAAGCCCATTTGACCTAAGTCATCTTCACGGTGCGCATCAAATCCAGCAGAAATAATGATGAGCTCTGGCTCAAAGTTGCGCAAAGCTGGCAGCCAACGCTCTTCCACGATGGAGCGCACCACATCACCACGAGTAGAGGCTGGCAATGGCACATTCACCATATTGTCCGAGGCATCTAAGCCGCTATAAGGATAGAAAGGATGCTGAAAAAAACTGCACATCATGACATGAGGGTCATTAAAAAATGCGGCCTCAGTACCGTTACCGTGATGCACATCAAAATCAATAATGGCGACACGTTCAATGCCATAGGCTTCTTGAGCATAACGGGCTGCAATCGCAACATTATCAAATAAACAAAATCCCATCGAACGGGTAGGCTCGGCATGGTGTCCAGGCGGCCTAACGGCACAGAAGACGTTTTCGACTTCGCCTTTCATAACCGCATCAACACCGGCAATTGCTGCGCCAGCTGCGCGCAATGATGCCCTATAGGTATGAGGATTCATGATGGTGTCGCCATCCAGCATGAAGTAACCGCTCTCCGGGGCGCGGTCTCTTACAAATGCCACATGGTCAGGGCTGTGCACTAATTCTAATTGATCTTCAGTTGCCAGAGGAGCATCCAAATGATGAAGGAAGCGATCTACGCCGCTGCGGATCAATTGATCATTGATCGCCTGAATGCGCTCAGGGCACTCTGGGTGATGACTTCCCATCTCATGTTTCAGAAAGTCTGGATGAGTTATGTATCCTGTTGTCATTACTCTAAATCCTTCATAGCAAAACGTTCATTTTTATAATCTAATAAAACGTGTTTATTTCTCAAAAATCAATTACAGCTCGCATGAATCTTTGCGCCCCCTACTTGGCATTAGCCTTGCTTCTGACGGCCTGCTCTGGCGCGCCAACAAAGCCAGAACAACCCATCGTAAACCAAGCCGATGATGTAGCTACTGAGGCGCAATTTAGTCAAAATCTCAATGAACTACTAAGCCAGGTTTCCCAAGCCCAAGAAATCCCCATACAGACCCTAGAATCAGGTTTCCTTGATGCTAGAACGATTCCCTCAATACGCAAATTGGTATTACCCCCATCGGGTACTTTTAAGAAGAATTGGCTGGCTTACCGCAAGCGCTTTATTGAACCCGTCCGTTTGAAGGCTGGAAAGGCCTTTTGGGAAGAAAACCAGGCTTTTTTAAGTCAAGTTGAGCAGGATTCTGGAGTTCCTGCGGAGATTATTGTTGCCATTATTGGCATTGAGACTATTTATGGGCGCCAGACGGGGAATTTTCGGGTGAAGGATGTGCTGTCCACCCTAGCCTTTAGCTACCCTGAAACACCCAATAAACCTGCCCGTGAACAGCTGTTCAAGGACCAACTCAAAGAGCTTATTCTCTTATGTTGGACAGAAGCTGGCGGGAAGTTGCCTGCAAAGAACAACACCCAAGGCGTCAATAGCACACGCTTTAGCGCCTGCCTTAATCAAAATAGTTCCTATGCTGGTGCTATTGGCTTACCGCAATTTATGCCTAGCAGCATTCGGAGCTTTGCTGTCGATGGCGATGGCGATGGGAGAATTGATTTAAAGCAGAGCCCCAAGGATGCCATTGCCAGTGTTGGCAACTTCATGAAAAAACATGGCTGGCAAAGTGGTATGCCCATTTCTTTTCCTGTGCAACCCGACGGCATATCAGCCGTTAAAGAATTGGCTGATGGAGAGCCACAGCTTAAACACACAGTTCAAGAGTTGATTGCAAAAGGCATCCTGACTAAGCAACAGGGCGACTTACAAAGCGGTGGTGTAGAACCAAGCAGTAAAGCATTTATTGTGGACTTACCCTACCCCGATAAAGATGGCGTGGAACAAGTTCAATATTTTGTTGGCTTAAATAACTTTCTGACGATTGTTCAATACAACCGTAGTTATTTTTATGCACAAAGCGTTGCTGAGTTTGCAGAAGCCCTGGGATATCGGAATCAAAGCGTAGTGCCGGTAGAAAATATCAGAAAAGTGATGATCAGCAAGAGTTCTAGCGAGAAGCCTAAGCACAAAAAATCAACCGCCAAGAATAAAACTAAAACAAATTAAGCTGGAAAAACGCCAGTAGATAAGTAGCGATCACCGCGGTCACAGACAATAAATACGATCGTGGCATTTTCAACCTGACGAGCAATGCGCAGAGCTACCACTAAAGCACCGCCCGCTGAGATACCGCAGAAAATGCCTTCTTCTGCAGCCAAACGGCGCGCCATCTCTTCAGCATCTGCTTGCGTGACGTATTCAATACGATCAACCTTGTCCCCCTGATAAATCTTAGGCAGGTATTCCGGAGCCCACTTACGGATTCCTGGAATTTGCGAACCATCTTCAGGCTGCGCACCAATAATCTGAATCTCAGGATTCATTGACTTCAGGTATGTTGAAACACCGGTAATCGTTCCGGTTGTACCCATCGCAGAAATGAAATGGGTAATTTGACCATCGGTATCGCGCCATATCTCTGGTCCAGTGGTCTCAATATGGGCTCGTGGATTATCTGGATTAGCAAACTGATCAAGCAATCTGCCGCGCCCCTCTCGTTGCAGCTGGAGCGCATAGTCACGCGCAAACTCCATGCCACCAGAAGCAGCCGTCAGGATCAACTCAGCTCCATAGGCGGCCATACTTTGACGACGCTCAATACTTTGATTCTCCGGCATGACCAATACCATCTTGTAGCCCAACATTGCAGCTGTCATAGCCAAGGCAATACCGGTATTACCGCTTGTCGCTTCAATTAGGGTATCGCCAGGTTTAATTTCGCCACGCTCTTGTGCGCGCATGATCATCGACAGCGCAGGTCGGTCTTTCACCGACCCGGCTGGATTATTACCCTCCAACTTACCCAGAATCACATTATTGCGAGTCGAATTCTCAAGACCTGGAATTCGTTGCAATTGGACCAAGGGCGTATTGCCTACAGTTTGTGAAATAGTCAGGTAAGAAGGTTTGCTCATGAAGCCATTTTAGCCATAAGCCCGCTTACACTCTAAAGGGTTTAATTTCTGCGACCCGTTGCCGCACGCTCCGGGTGATGACGATTACTATTTTGAGTACGCGAATGACGTCTACCAGAGGCCCCGCCTTCCCTTTGCGTCCTACCATTAGGCTCCCGAAAAGAGCCTGGGGCCTCAATTGTTAAGCCGTTATCAACCATCTTTTCAACGGATTTCATACCAATGCCACGGACCCGCTTCTGCAAATCATTGGCATCCTGAAAATGGCCGCCATCCAAGCGCTCAGCAATAATTGTTTTTGCCTTAGAGGGTCCAATACCCTTAATACTCTCCAACTCAGATTGGGTGGCGGTATTGACATTAATCGGGGATGCAACAACCGCCCCAAGAGAAGAAACTGCCAATACTGCTGCAAGAGCAGCAGATCTAACTAAACCAGTTGCAACGCCAAAATTTAAATATCGACTCATACATTCTCCAGTAGTAAATAAAAATCCACGGACACAAAGTGCGCGTGGATCATTTACAACGAATGAGATTGCTTAATGCTGACTATATTTTAGCGATTACAAGCAAATAGATAAAAGCTTACTTAACCAATGATTCCCTTTAGGCCTGTGTAGATTGAAACAGCCGTGGTTCCCAATGCAACCAATGTGCCACCATGGTCTTGGAGGGTTTTCATAAGCCCCAAGACACCGTGAATAGAGACATTACCATCTACCGAATGAGTAGATGCAGCTTTGATAAACGCCTTCATCAGGCCTGCTTGACGACTTCTCTTTTTATTTGCATAAGCAACGCCACCAAGCAACATGCCCGTTAAAAAACTGAAGGCAATACTTGCGGAGTACTCCAGAACTTCTTTCCATTCAAATAGATTCTGAGGCCAAACGGGTGAGTGATCTACTAAGCTAGTAATCCAACTCATACCAATCACTGAAGCAATAGCCAAAAAGACAACGCCAACGAACCAAGGAAAAAGCTTATGTGCATGGCTCTTAAATAAGAAATAAGCAAAAGGCAAGGGAACAACCATGGAGATGATGCGCAGATAAATCATCTTAGTGTCGTAAACCACTGCAATTAACCAATGCGCCAGTAGCAATAAAAGCAAAGGCACAACTAGATACATGGCGATGTCTTTTATCCAGGTGAACACAGATCTGATTGCAAGCTTACGATCCTGCTCATCAAGCAAGTACTCAAGCTCTGTAATTCTGAGTTCATAAGCTGCTTGACTGGGAACTGCCGCTAGCCGCTCTTCCAAGCTAGCAATCTTTGCCATCATCGGTTTAAAAAGGTAAAGGTCCCGACTACAGGTCTTGCAGACGTGAGCCTCTTCCGCAACTTCAGAGAGGCAATATGGGCAATTCATTACTTACTAACTACCAAATTCAATACTGAATTTGTTTCGCGCCCCTCAGTGTCTTTAACTGTGACACGAATGGTATGGGTACCAGGAGGAACATCTGCTTTTGCAAAATCAATTCCATTGGCAGAGATGGCACTCTTCAGGCGAGGCGTTAAATCCACAAACGGTGATTTCATGTAAACCACTTTCACTGAGCCTGGGTCTATCTTTGCATCACCGCGTGGCTCAAAGCTCACCCTAAAATCAAACGGTGCCATTACAGGGGTATCTGCTTCTGGTGAGGCCAATTTAATCGCCGGTCCACGAGAAATTCCACGGGTAGCCAAAGTTCCTGCAGCTGGTGGCAACGCAGCCTCTTTTGCACTAATTAAAGAAGCAGCAAGACCCAACTGGGCAGAAGCAACCAATGCTGCAGCAAGCAATACATGACTCAGTTTCATAAAAGCCTCAAATAATTAAAAAAATCTATAAACAGATCTTAAATCAATCTCCAACCACCACAAAAGGAGCCCAGAACAGGGGGTGAGCATAAGCGTACTTCATGTTAGCGCCCTCCTTCATGCCGCCTTGGTCTATTTGATTTAGCATAGCCTGTCTTAGGAGCTCAGCTTTGCTGGTGCTTTGGGCTTTTTGCTGATTCTTAAATAGGTCCGTCATCATCGTCCTAGAAGCAACGGAGTCTACGGGCCAGTTAGATACTAATAATGCTTTAGCACCGGCAAAGAAGAAGGCTCTACCTAAACCAGAGACTGCTTCAGAACCAGCGCCTTCGCCAGATGCTGTATTACAAGCAGAAAGCACAACCCAGTCAGCATCTAACTTCAAGGTGAGGACCTTATCCATCGTCAGAAGACCGTCATCTTTGTCGCCAGTGACGTCAGGTGAAGATAAGGCTAGTGCTGGCTGAGTTAAACCGTTAAGCTCTCCCGGCACTAAACCATGGGTGGCAAACATGACAACCTTACGATTAGATAAATCAGTTGACATCACTTGCTTTACTGAAGCTTGTTGATGCAAGAAAATATCGCCATCACCAGCGCCAATCGCTTTGCCAATTTCTTCCAACTCAAGACTGGTATCCGGCAAGCGTGGCAGGAGTGCTAACTCAGCTGAACTCACACCGGAAGTCTTTGGAGCACTACGTAAGTTGAGTGGCACTCCACGAGTAGCTAACTGAGTGGACTTTGCTTGCTTATCGGCTTGTTTTTCTTGTTGAGCACTAAAGTAAGGGTCACCAAAACCAATAAAGTTCTTACGATTAGGATTGCCCGCTGGTAAGGAGCGCAGTGCAGTCAAAGCAGTCACTGAGGGCACTTGAGCAACAGCAATATCTCGCGTTAACCAAGGCACTGTTTTGTATCCAATAAATGGGGTAGAACCACCTTTGGCAGGCTGAGCAGTTGGCTTGGTTACTAGGAGCGATAAAGGCAGCTGGCCGAGCTCAGCATGCGGCACAGTAAGCATCACTTTTTTACCAGCAAAAGCACTTTGCACTGGAGCGAGTACCTGTTGATAAAGTTGATTGGCAAGCATCACATCAAAAGCGGGAATCTCATCAATAGTGGCAACACCAGGATCGAGCGCTTTACGCAGCTGACTGACTTCTTTAGCCATTTGCGCACGCCCAATAGAGAGCTGTGCAAATTGCGCAGGCTTGTCTTTAGTAATTGCCCAGACATAACCGGCGTTATCACCAAAATACCAAGAGACTAGAACTTCATCTGGCTTGAGTGCTTTTTGAGTGCGCTCTACAGAAGCAGGTTTGGGTTCAACTAACTCAGCATAATCTGGGAACTTACGCTCAATCTCTTTTTTAAGGTCTTCGCGTTGCGATTTAAAGCTGGTGATATCGGTGCGAATCTTTGCTTGTACGGCAGGCAGCTGTTGGTCAGGAGGCGCAGATAAAAGACCGGTTAATAAATCAGATAAGGTATTTATCCGTTGTTGTAGATCCTGTTCACGACGCGCAAGAGATGCCAGTTGTGGATCAGAAATATTAGCCCGGGCTGCAGATGCTGTTAATGCCTTCTGAACGCCACTGCCTCGAGCCAGATCAGCAATCTGAAAAGCTTCTGCAGCCGCAGCCCCAGAAGAATCCGTTTTAGCCTGTTGCGCAAGAGAGGCAAGATACTCCTCCAAAACAAAAGTCATGCGCTGAGTTTGGCGAACTGTGCCAGTAGAATTCTCAGCATCACTACGAGCCTGACCAACTAGCAAGGGAATAGATTGCTTGAACTCAGCTAAAGCTTGAGAGCCCTGGCCCGATGACTGCAATGCAGAGGCATTAAAGGCACGAATCATCGCTAGGCGTGGAGAATTTTTATCTAAACGACTACCTTGCTTGGATAGAATTTCTGATGTCATCGCAACTGCCTGGGAGGCCTTGCCAGTCTTAATTAAAGCTAAGCTCCAATCCAAATCTCCCGTTAGGTATTTAGTGGCAATCTCAGGATCAGCTTTTACGCCTTCCACCATCTCTGCGAATACTTTCTCCGCTTGAGCATACTTGCCATCAGCAACCAAGGCGCCGCCTAATACCCTTCTCACTTCAGCTAGTAAAGGTGAACCTGAGAAATTAGAAGTTTGCTGAGCGATCTTTAGTGCCGCACTAGCAAGCAGAACTGCCTCCGGCTGGCGACCCTGCTCTGAAATTACCCTTGTTAAGGTTAAGAGAGTGAAAGTGGTGCGGGTTGAGTTAACGCCAAATCTTTCAATCGAGAGCATTACCGCTTCTCGAGCATAGTATTCGGCATCATTCAATCTTCTTTGACCAATAAAAGATCTTGCTAGCCCATTCAAGAGAGAAATTCTCGTGCTGTACTGACCTTTTACATTGGTAGTCGCATCCTGAAGAACTCTAGTTTCATTATCGAGCGCATCTTTTCCTGCATCTACTGCAGCCTCCAAAATCACCTTATTATTCTTTAAAGCCTGACGGTAAGAACGCTCTGCCTCTAAAAACTTACCCTCTTGGAGAAACAAAGCTGCACGAGTCCACTCATAACTCACCTCCCAATTCAGTCGATGCTGGTACTTAGCGTTACGAGCATTGCTTAATGCAGATAGGTAGCCCTCTAAATTGCTAAGCCATTTTTGGGAACATTCAAAATCGCCAAAGGATGCGCAATTAAGGGCAATCTGTCTTGAAAGAGAAACTCGCCAGCCCCGACTACTCTCGGGAACCATGGCCAAGGCCTTTTCCAAATTCTGATTGGCTCCAAGGTAATTTCCACGTAGAGATTCTTGAGTTGAATAGGTAAACAACTCTTCGACAGCCTCTGTCTGATCACGACTTGGAAATTCATTAACAACCTTACTGAGATTCTCTACTGCCTCCTTGGTATTACCTAGGGTTTCGTAAGCAACAGCACGGCGATAGTAAAAGTGATTTAAGACTTGAGGATCTGTCGAGCTCGGAACAGATAAGGCGATAATTTTTTTGGCCTTATCTTCAAGCGTTGCATTCTGCTTGGATTGCTCAATAAATTTGAGAATATCCTTCACGTCTCTCGGCGGCGCTTTGATATTTTCTACATCAGCGTCATCTTTGCTCGGCACCGCAAATGATTGTGAAGAAAAAAATGCTATGCTGCAGCACAGCATAAATGCGGTAATGACCGAGAGTTTGCGCATCGGAATCCCCTAGTTTTTATAAGCAATATATTAGCTCATAACTAGGGTGAGGTGCTTGGCAAAGATGCCTAGCTTTTTTATGAATTAGCGCCCGGAATGATGCTTTTATAGCCTAAAGGGGATTAGCCAAGTATCCTGAGTTAGTCTCTAACCACTCAATATAACGGCCTACACCCTGCTCAACATCTAGGAAGGGTTCTGTATAACCTGCTGCACAAAGTTTGGTGAGATCCGCTTGAGTGAAGCACTGATATTTACCTCTGAGTGCATCCGGAAATGGAATGTACTCAATCGCTTTTTCTTTTACCAACTCTTGTAGGCTTGCTGGTTGCGCTTTATCAAGCTTACGCATGGCATTGGCAACCGCATGTGCAACATCATTAAATGGTTGCGCACGACCGCTACCTAAATTAAAGATACCGCTAATCTCTGGGTGATCTAAGAAAAACAGATTCACTTTTACAACATCTTCAACTGATACAAAGTCGCGGCTTTGTTCACCAGGACCGTAACCACCATACTCACCAAAGAGCTTTACATGGCCGTTGGCCTTGTACTGGTGATATTGATGAAAGGCTACTGATGCCATGCGGCCTTTATGGGATTCACGCGGGCCATATACATTGAAGTAGCGAAAGCCAACCACCTGTGCAGTGTTTGTTTTTTCTGCAAAACGCTTGCGCATGACTTGATCAAACAGGAACTTAGAATAGCCGTAGATATTGAGCGGCTTCTCATGCTCACGACTCTCGACAAACACATTAGAGCCGCCATAGGTAGCAGCTGAAGATGCATAAAGAAGTTGCACCTTTTGTGCAGTACAGATATCTAGCAAGTCCATGGTGTAGCGATAGTTGTTCGCCATCATGAAAATGCCATCAGTTTCCATCGTGTCAGAGCATGCACCCTCATGAAATACTGCTTTTACTTTACCAAAACGACCGCTTCTAAATGCTTCTAGAAATTCATCTTTATCGAAGTAATCAGTGATGTCTAGATCAGCAAGGTTGCGATACTTATCTGTGGGACGAAGATCATCCACAGCGATGATATTTTTCTCACCACGTAGATTAAGAGCCTGAACAATATTTGCGCCAATAAAACCAGCGGCGCCAGTTACGATAATAGTCACTGTAATTCCTCTGAAGTAACAGTAGCAGTTCCAAGCTTACCAACCACAATACCACCTGCGCGATTTGCTAAAGCCATTGCTTTTTCCAGTGGCCACTTGGCTGCCAATGCCACTGCTAAGGTTGCAATCACAGTATCGCCAGCACCAGAGACATCAAATACTTCGCGTGCTTGCGCTTTTACATGACTGACACCAACCTCAGTATATAAACTCATACCCTCTTCAGAGCGAGTTAGTAGTAGAGCTTGAAGGTCTAAAGATTTTCTGAGGGCCTGCGCTTTATTAGTCAGATCTTCTTCACTAGTCCACTTGCCAACTACCTGACGCAACTCACTACGGTTAGGGGTTAAGACAGTGGCGCCACGATATTTTTCATAATCTTCACCCTTAGGGTCAACCAAGATGACTTTGTTTTGCGCCCTTGCCTGCTCAATCATATGGGCTACTTGGCCCAAGGCACCTTTGCCGTAATCAGACAGAATTACTACGTCAGCAGCGCCAACTAGCTTTTCAAAACGCTCCAACTTATGCGCTAGCGCTTTTTCACTGGGGGTTTCTTCAAAATCAAGACGAATGAGTTGTTGCTGACGGGCAATCACGCGCAACTTCACAATCGTTGGCACATTTACATCAATTTCTAATTGACTATCAACGCCACCTGACTTCAGCAACTCCACCACACGCTTGCCAGGTTCGTCATCACCAACAATACCCAAAATAGTTGTATTGGCACCCAAGGCCGCAACGTTACGGGCAACATTCGCTGCGCCACCTAAACGCTCGTCAATCTTACCCACCTGTACTACTGGCACAGGCGCTTCAGGAGAGATGCGATTCGTGTCACCAAACCAGTAACGATCGAGCATGACGTCGCCAACCACTAGTAAGTGGGCTTTAGAAAACTGATCTCGGTTTGCTTTTTCCATAGAACTATTTTTGTAATGACTTAATTATGTCGCCCAATACCGTAGTACTCAATACCCAATTCCCGCATAGCACTTGGCTCATAGAGATTGCGGCCATCAAATACGATAGGGCGCGTCAGCTTTTGCATTACCTGATCAAAATCTGGACTTCGGAAAGCCTTCCATTCAGTCACAATTACCAAAGCATCGCAAGCATCTAAGGCTGCCATGGGGTTATCTACCATTGAGACCCTCTTGAGACCTTCTGGATTACCTTTGAAGTCCAACTCGAGGCAATGCTGTGCTTCTGGCATCGCCACTGGATCATGAGCGACTACCGAGGCGCCACGCTTGACCAGTTCTTGGATGATGACGCGGCTTGGGGCTTCACGCATATCGTCAGTATTCGGCTTAAATGCCAGACCCCAAAGTGCAAACTTCATACCTTTCAGATCTTTGCCAAAGCGTTTTTCAATCTTCTCGACCAAGATGTATTTCTGGAGCTCGTTTACAGCCTCTACAGCATCCAAAATCTTCAAGTCTCTGCCATGCTCCCTAGCAGTTTTAGAGAGTGCCGAAACATCTTTTGGAAAGCAAGATCCACCATAGCCCGTTCCAGAGTACAAAAATCCATAACCAATCCGAGAGTCTGAACCAATGCCCTGACGTACTGCCTCAATATCAGCGCCTACGAGATCGGCCAAGTTTGCTAACTCGTTCATGAAAGAAATGCGGGTAGCCAACATGGCATTGGCTGCATACTTGGTCAGCTCTGCACTCTTCACGTCCATGTAATAGGTGCGCTCATGGTGACGATTAAATGGTGCGTACAGCTTGCGCATTTGCTCTTTAGCTCTAAGCCCAGCCGGAGTATTTTCTGTGCCAATCACAATGCGGTCAGGTCGCATAAAGTCTTCTACTGCTGCACCTTCTTTTAAAAACTCGGGATTAGAGACTACTGAGCACAAGTCGGCTGGCTGCCCTCTTTTTTCTAATTCCTCTTTAATTGCTGCCGATACTTTATCTGCCGTACCTACTGGCACGGTTGATTTATCAACAATGACCTTAGGTGTGCTTGCATAAAGGCCAATATTTCGAGCTGCAGCAACGACATATTGTAAATCTGCAGAGCCATCCTCATCAGGAGGGGTACCCACTGCAATAAATTGAACATCACCATGCGCAACAGATGCGGCAATGTCTGTAGAGAATTGCAATCTGCCTGCAGCACGATTGCGCTCAATCATTTCTTTCAGGCCGGGCTCATAAATAGGTACGCCACCAGAATTCAGAATCTCAATCTTTCTAGGGTCAAGATCTAAACAGAAAACATTATTACCCTGCTCAGCCAAGCAAGCGCCTGTAACTAAACCTACGTAACCGCTGCCAATGATGGTGACTTTCAAATGAGCTCCTAATCAATCTCTAATGTATTCAAGACATCACATTGAGGGGCCACTTGGTGCGGCACCCTCACTACGTCTTGGGGAGTATGCCTCCCAATTATTACAGCCAGGACACTGCCAATAGAATCTACGCGCCCTAAACCCGCAATTGCCACAAGTATATCGAGCCAAACTGGTGGTGCGCTGACGTAAGAGGTTCAAAATTGACTGCAACTCCAAAACCCTTTCAGGATTGGCGCTACCCTCCTCTAAAGCAAGACGGGTTTCAGCCAACTTAGATAGAGCACTCAAACTAGGGGAATGCTGCATTACATCGGCGAGCATCATATTTGCAGCCTGTGGCCCCCGAATTTTCATGAGCTGCTTATGCACAATATCGAGTAACTCGCCAGAAGCCTGAGTCTTGAGCAAGTCACACAGGCGATCCAAGCCCTCATCAACCTGATTGATTGCTGCATGAGCAATCATCCAACGATCCGCCAATAAATGCATATATGCCGGGTGTGAGGCAGCCACCAATCTCCAAGCTTCAATTGCCTGTGCTGGGCGATCCATAGCCATTAAGTAATCACCCTGCAAAATCAAAGCACGCGCATGATTTGGTACGGCCTGCAAGGCGCGCTGAATAGTCTGTTCAGACTCCTCTAGATCTTTACGACGCAAGGCTTCTTGACCTAATTCACAATGAAACTGAGCAATCTCAGTTTGATGTGATTTGCCCTGCAACTTCTCAAGCTCATGGGCTGCGATGATGGCTTTTTTCCAGTCACGCTCTACTTGATACATCTCAAGCAAACTTTCTTTTGCTGGAACGGCAAACTTACCTTCCCCCACGCGATTCAATGAAGCTTCAGCGCGATCGAGTAAGCCGGCACGTAGAAAATCGCGGCCCAATTCATAAGCAGCATGATCCCGATCACGTGGCTTCAAGTCATCGCGATTTGCTAAGTGCTGATGAACCTTAATAGCTCGCTCAGTTTCACCACGACGACGGAATAAATTACCCAATGAAAAATGTAACTCAACCGTTTCAGGATCTAATTGCGCAATCTTGACAAGGGTTTCAATCGCTTGATCAGGCTGTTCGTTTAATAGAAGACTGAGTCCTTTAAAAGTTGAGCGCTGCTGACGCATACGCTCGCGCTCATCCATGCGGTTTTCAAGACGTAAGTCCCAGCGAGATGCTAGCCATCCAATACCAAACATGACTGGTAGCAGCAATAACCAGGATGTCGCTATCTGAATCATGGCGTGCAGAAATTAAATAAAAAAATGGCCCGAATGGACCACTGAGGATGAGCCTGAATGTTAGGCACCAGAACCCTCTTTGGGGCCCGCCTGTTTCAGCGGCTTGTAATCCACTCGCTCACGCAACTCTTTACCAGGCTTGAAATGGGGAACACGTTTTTCTGGAATCAAGACCTTATCACCAGACTTGGGATTACGACCGGTGCGTGCAGGACGATGATGAAGTACAAAACTGCCAACGCCACGCAATTCAATGCGTTTACCCTCAGCCAAAGCATGAGTCATGGTATCCAGCAAGGTTTTTACTGCTAGCTCAACATCCCTAGGCAAAAGCTGCGGAAATTGTTCCGCAAGGCTCTCTACTAGTTCGGAGCGAGTAATAGCTTGTTGCTCTTGATCTGTCATGATCTATCAAAAAAAGATCGCCGCTCCCCCACTGGAAAGCGGCGATATTGCTTTAACCCTGATTGTCCATTTTTGCTTTTAACAAAGCACCCAAATTGGTTGTGCCAGACTGCGCATCACCTTGGAGCTTGCTCATTGCATCTTGTTGATCAGAACTGTCTTTTGCTTTAATTGAAAGATTGATAACGCGTGACTTACGATCGATATTAATAATCATTGCAGTTACGCTATCGCCCTCTTTCAATACATTGCGCGCATCTTCAACGCGATCGGTTGAGATCTCAGAAGCACGCAGGTAAGCTTCAACTTCATCAGCCAAGTGAATCGTTGCACCCTTAGCATCAACAGCCTTCACAGTACCAGTAACAAGGCTACCCTTGTCGCTTACGGATGTGTAGTTATTGAATGGGTCGCCAGACAATTGCTTGATACCGAGAGAGATGCGCTCTTTCTCAACATCAATTGCCAATACTGTGGCTTCAACTTCATCACCTTTTTTGTATTTCTTAACAGCTTCTTCGCCTGGCTCATTCCAAGAGATATCAGAAAGATGTACTAGGCCATCGATGCCGCCAGGCAAGCCAATGAACACACCAAAGTCGGTAATCGACTTGATTGCGCCAGTAAGCTTGTCGCCTTTTTGTTGGGCACGTGAGAACTCTTCCCATGGATTTGCTTTGCACTGCTTGATGCCCAAGCTAATACGACGCTTGTCTTCATCAATATCCAGAACCATGACTTCAACTTCGGTTCCCAATGCAGTGGCTTTGCTTGGAGCAACGTTTTTGTTGGTCCAATCCATTTCAGAAACGTGTACCAAACCTTCAATACCAGATTCGATTTCAACGAATGCGCCGTAATCAGTCAAGTTCGTTACCTTGCCGAACAAACGGGTATTCGGTGGGTAACGACGAGCGATGCCAACCCATGGATCATCACCAAGCTGCTTCACACCAAGTGAAACACGGTTCTTCTCTTGATCGAACTTCAAAATCTTCGCGGTAACTTCTTGACCAACAGTCAACATCTCGCTTGGGTGACGCACACGACGCCATGCCAAATCAGTGATGTGTAAGAGGCCATCGATACCACCGAGGTCAACGAACGCGCCGTAATCAGTGATGTTCTTAACGAGGCCAGTTACGACAGCGCCTTCTTTAAGGTTAGACATCAACTTAGCACGCTCTTCACCTTGGCTAGCTTCAACAACCGCACGACGTGACAACACTACGTTGTTACGCTTACGGTCAAGCTTGATAACCTTGAACTCCATAGTCTTACCTTCGTAAGGACTAGTGTCTTTAATAGGGCGTGTGTCAACGAGTGATCCAGGCAAGAATGCGCGGATACCGTTCACCATCACAGTCAAGCCACCTTTGACCTTACCAGTAACGGTACCGGTAACGATCTCAGCTTGCTCGAGCGCTTTTTCCAAATTCATCCATGATGCCAAGCGCTTCGCTTTGTCACGGGAGAGGATGGTGTCGCCATAGCCATTTTCAAGGGCATCGATAGCAACAGAAACGAAATCGCCAGGAGCTACTTCAATCTCGCCAGCGTCGTTATGGAATTCTTCAACAGGAATAAACGCTTCAGACTTTAAGCCAGCGTTAACAACGACGAAGTTATGGTCGATGCGGAGAACTTCAGCCGAAATAACTTGGCCGGTCTTCATATTCGATCGGGTTAATGATTCTTCAAATAATTCTGCAAATGATTCAGACATGTGTATTCACTTTGTGCCGCCAGAAGGCCCGACGGGTTAGGTTAAAAAAGCCTTAAAGAAACACGCTAATGAAATAATCGCGTTGTGGAGTTTCTTAAGACGCCAAAACTACTACTTACATCTACCGCTAAAAACTAAACAATCGCAGATTGATACCAATCTAAAACTGTCTTAACTGCTTGATCTATCGATAAATCTGATGTTTCAAGCACTTTTGCACCATCTGCAAGCAAGAGGGGGGCGGCACCTCGACTACTATCTCTGGCGTCGCGCTCCTGCAAATCTTGCAGTAAGTCAGAAAGTTTAGCAGAAATTCCCTTAGCTATCAATTGCTTATAGCGACGTTCCGCCCTGGCAGCAGCAGTGGCGGTCAAGAAAACCTTCAAAACCGCGTCTGGGAAGATAACGCTGGCCATATCCCGACCATCAGCAACTAGGCCTGGGGAATGTCGAAAACTACGCTGCAAGCCCACCAAAGCAGATCTCACCTCCGGATGAACCGCCAGAGTAGAAGCTCTTAAACCAATGTTTTCTGTGCGAATGGCGTCCGTAACGTCCTCGCTATCTAGAAAAACTTGGCTATTTTTGAATGAAATCAGTAACTTAGGAACTAAAAGGCCTAATTCTGGGCCATTTTTGACATCAATTCCGTATTTTTCACTAGCCAAGGCCACTAAGCGATATAGCGCACCGCTATCCAAATAATGAAAACCCAACTTTTCGGCTACCAGGGAAGCAACCGTACCTTTACCTGAGGCGGTAGGTCCATCGATTGCGATAACTGGGTAAGCGCTCATGAAATTAATTAACTACCTTCGCAAATTCTGCAAAGTAGCTTGGGAAAGTTTTAGCGACGCAATTAGGATCATTGATTGTCAGAGATTGAGGACCAAATGCTACGAGAGAAAAGCACATGGCCATACGATGGTCATCGTAAGTATCAATACCTTCGGCTGGCGACTTCCAGTCACCCAGGGATGGAGCAGTGATAACAATATAGTCGGCACCCTCTTCAACAGTCGCACCCACTTTTCTTAATTCTGTTGCCATCGCCGCGATGCGATCGGTTTCCTTCACTCGCCAACTGGCAATATTATTCAATCGTGTTGGGCCCTCAGCAAACAACGCTGCAATAGCAAGCGTCATTGCCGCATCTGGAATCTCAGTGCAATCCAGTGTGATGCCATTCAACTTTCCATTCGCATTCTTCACACCAGAAACTTCAATCCAATCTTCCCCAGCAGTGATATTGGCACCCATCAAGGCAAGCGCATCAGCAAATGCTACGTCACCCTGAATACTGTCATTGCCAACACCCAGCACTCTTACAGGACCAACACCAATAGCACCCAGTGCTAAAAAGTAAGAGGCAGAAGAGGCATCGCCTTCAACCGATAGCTGACCAGGGCTCTTGTAAACAGCGTCCGATGTTTTGGCTGGTATGACAAACGACTGGCCATCAGGGCAAGCGACATGCACGCCAAAACGTGCCATCAATTTCAGAGTGATATCGATATATGGGCGAGAAATCAGTTCGCCAATCACCTCAATACGAACGGCTTGTTCCGCAACAAGCGGCAAAGCCATTAACAAAGCAGTCAAGAACTGGCTGGATACATCACCACGCACCTTTACAACATCTTTAATCTGAATATCTGCCGCCAAAATCTGAATCGGTGGATAACCTTCCTGTAATTCATATTCAATCTTGGCGCCTACTTGACGCAAGCCATCAACTAAATCACGAATCGGCCTTTCGTGCATTCGAGCTACACCGGATAAACGATAGTCTCCACCCTGCATTGCGAGTGCCGCTGTCAGTGGACGAATCGCAGTACCGGCATTACCCATGAAGAGATCTGCTTGGCGCACGGGGAAGCGAGCGCCATAACCATCAACTACGCAAACTTTGTCAGCTTGATCAGTTACAGACAGGCCTAACTGACGCAAAGCATTCCGCATCACTTGAGTGTCATCAGCATCAAGTAAATTCTTGAGCGTAGTAGTGCCAGAAGATAGTGCTGCCAGAAGCAATACACGATTGGAGATGCTCTTGGACCCAGGCAACACAATCGAGCCCTGAGCTCGCTTGAATGGTCCAATCTGAGTACTAGGTAAATGGCCCATCAGGCCCCATCCAAATCTTGACGCGCTTTACTGGCCTTGTTAAATAGCTTCTCCAAGCCTGCACCATCACCTTCGGCAACCAATTTGCGCATGTGATTGACGATTAATAAATACTGATCCAACTCTTTCAATATCGCAGTAGGGTTACCCAAGCAAATATCACGCCACATTTCTGGACTAGAGGCAGCGATACGGGTGAAGTCCCTAAATCCAGCACCCACATGATCTAATTTTTGATCAGCATCTTCCGAGTTCACAACGTTCGCCATTAAGGCGTAAGAAAGAAGGTGTGGCAGGTGGGAGACAGCCGCATAAATTGCATCGTGCTGCACGCTACCAATCTTTTTTACTACCGAACCAACTGACTCCCAGAAGCCGACAATCAAGGCAGTATCCTCAGGAGAGTTCTCTTGCAATGGACACACAATCGTTTGCTTGCCTTCAAATAAGTCAGCCCTTGCAGCGCTAGCGCCATGTTGTGCGCCACCAGCAATTGGGTGGGCTGGCACAAACTGACATGCCTTTTTACCCAATACTTCTTTCGCAGCCAAGATCACATCACCCTTAGTACTCCCAGCATCAGTAATCATGGTGCGAGACTCAAGATGCGGCTCTAGAGCTTCAAATGCTATTCGCATTTGTGCAACTGGCATGCATAACACAATCAGGTCTGATTGCTTGGCTGCTTCCACTAAATCGACTACCCCATCAATCGCACCCATCTTTTGTGCTTGATCTAAATTTTCTTTGCTACGACCAACGCCAAGCACCTTAGTAACTACACCAGCTTGTTTCAGCGCTAAACCCAAAGATGCGCCAATCAAGCCAACACCCACAATGGTGACAGTGCCGAAATTACTTGAAGGATTAATGATGACCATAGATAAAAGTCTTGTTTTTTATTTCGCCAGGATTGCTGTGAGTGCGTCAATAAAAGCCGCATTCTCTTGTGGCAAACCAATCGAGATGCGCAACCATTGCGGCAAGCCGTAATTACCAACAGGGCGCACAATGATGCCGCGTTTAAGTAACTCCAGATTAATACGTGCACCCGCCTGATCATCTTGACCCACTCTCACCAAGACAAAATTTCCTGCGGATGATAAATAAGTGAGATTCAATTGTTCGAAAGCGTTGGTCAGCTGTTCGTAACCAGCCCGATTGAGCTCATACCCTTCTTGCAAAAATACTTTGTCTTGAAACGCTGCAATGGCAGCGGCTTGGGCAAGACTGTTCACGTTAAACGGTTGACGAATACGATTCAGCAAATCGGTTAGGTGGGGTTGCGCAACGCCATAACCAATTCGCAAGCCAGCTAATCCATACGCTTTTGAAAAGCTACGGGACAAAATCATATTGGGAAAACGCTTCACCCAGGCAATCGCGTCATAGCGCTGCTCTGGGCTGAGATATTCGTTATAGGCCTCGTCAAGCACAACAACGACATGTGATGGCACAGCCTGCAAGAAATCTTCAATCTCTTTTGCGCTGAGATAGCTGCCAGTTGGATTGTTTGGGTTGGCAATGAATGCCAACTTTGCTTTATCTCCAGCCGCTTGAATCGCAGAAAGCATTGCTGGCAAGTCATGGCCATAACTCTCTGTAGCAGCAACCTCAACTGCTTTAGCCCCCACCGCTTGGGTTGCCAGGGGATAAACAGCAAATGCATGTTTAGAGAAAAATACTTCATCGCCTGCTTGTGCAACTGCGCGTGCCGCCAATTCTAAGATGTCATTACTGCCATTGCCCAACGTAATCCAATCACTTGGGACCCCCAAGCGCTCAGACAATACATTCTTTAATTCAAAACCATTGGAGTCTGGATAGCGGCCCAAATCGCTAGCAGCCTTCAGCATGGCCTCTTGCGCAGACTTGGGCATTCCCAATGGATTCTCATTGGAAGCCAGCTTCACAATCTTGCTTTCATCCAAACCATACTCACGCGCAACTTCACTAATAGGTCGCCCACCAACATAGGGCGCAATCGCATGAATGTGTTTTAGACCAATCTTGGAAGTCATTCGCAGGCTAACTAATGTAGTTACTAATTAAATTTATAAATATTTAAGCTGAGTGAGGATAAGAACCCAGGTTCTTATAAAAAGCTGCAATTTCTTTTAATTCCTCTAAAGCCTTTACTACTTTGGTATCTTGCGCGTGGCCAGCAATATCAATATAGAAGTGATATTCCCAAGTGCCTTTGCGCGCAGGACGAGACTCAAAACGGTTCATCGACACCCCATGCTTTGCCAAAGGGGCAAGCAAGCGATGCACAGCGCCGGGCTGATTATCAACCGATAAGACTAAAGAAGTTTGATCTTTACCGGTTGGCTGGCACTCATAAGCGCCAACTACGACAAAGCGAGTGCGATTATGCGGATCATCCTGAATCTGGGCAGCAACTGCTTGCAAGCCATAAGTCTCTTGCGCAGGATCACCGGCAATCGCAGCCAAAGTAGGATCATTGGCAGCCAAGCGAGCAGCCTCAGCATTACTACTGACTGCTTGGCGCTTTAAGTTGGGAGCATGCAGGCTCAACCATTGTTGGCACTGCGCCAGTGCTTGCGCGTGAGCACAAACTGTTTTTACACCATCCAAGCTACCACTTTTCGTTAGGAGATGATGGCGAATTGCTAGCACAACTTCGCCGCTAATCTGCATGGAAGAATCTAAAAGCAAATCCAATGTACGTGAGATAGCGCCTTCGCTAGAATTTTCAACAGGCACAACGCCAAACTGTGCGGCACCCTTCTCTACCGATTTAAAGACTTCATCCAAACTTGCACAAGGCAGCCCAGCAATTGAGTGGCCGAAGTAAGTTTGGGCAGCCTGTTCAGAGAAAGTGCCGGCAGGTCCGAGATACGCAATCGTTTGACGAGCTTCTAAGGCTCTGCAGGCAGACATGACCTCGCGCCAAATCGCTGCGATACCATCAGGCAATAAAGGTCCAGAGTTGATTTCCTGAAGACGAGCGACGACCTGACGCTCACGCTCAGGACGAAACACTGGAGACGAGAAGCCACCTTTGATGTGACCAACTTCTTGCGCTGCTTTAGCACGCTGCGTCAGTAAATCCAAAATCTCTGCATCTAATGCATCGATTTTTTCTCGCAGGGGAGCTAAGCGCTGCTCTTCAGTACTCATTAAGCCCGCCTTTCAAAATCACGCATAAATTCAATTAAAGCTTTAACGCCTTCTAGCGGCATTGCGTTGTAAATACTTGCACGCATACCACCTGCAGCTTTATGACCGCGTAAAGCAACTAAACCCGCAGCATGAGATTGCGCCAAAAACTCCGCATTCAAAGACTCATCTTTTAGGAAGAAAGTCACATTCATACGAGAGCGGCAATGTTTTGCAACGCGGTTCTCAAACAGGCTGCTTTGATCCAAAAACTGATAGAGCAAGTCGGCTTTTTCTTGGTTACGCTTTTCAATAACCTTAACACCACCCTGCTTGAGAAGCCACTTAAATCCTAAACCTGCCATATAAATCGAGAAAGTCGGTGGTGTATTAATCATGGATTGTGTGCCAGCCTGAATAGACCAGTCCCAAATTAACGGGGTGATCCCCATGCAATGACCCAGCAAGTCTTTCCGGACAATCACAATCGTGACACCTGATGGGCCAATGTTTTTCTGCGCGCCACCGAACCAGACACCACACTTTGTGACGTCCATCTCTTTAGATAGGATATTGCTAGAGATATCTGCAACCAGAGGAACTTTACCAACATCTGGTACATCCGCAAACTCCACGCCACCAATAGTTTCATTAGCGCAGTAGAGAACATAAGCAGCGTCATTCGACAACTTCCAGTCACTTCTTGGGGGAATGGTATTGAATTTTTCTGCTGCAGAGGATGCCGCTAAATTAGCTACACCGTACTTCTGAGCTTCTTTATAGGATTTTTCTGACCACACGCCAGTAACGATGTAATCCGCCTTAGGGCCATTCTTGGCCAAAGGCATCAGATTCATTGGGATAGCTGCATTTTGTCCGAGACCCCCGCCTTGCAAGAGTAAAACTTCATAGTTACTCGGAATATTCATCAGGCCGCGCAGATCCTGCACCGCCTCTTCATACACCTCCATGAACTCTTTACTCCGATGGCTAATCTCCATCACGCTGGTACCAAGTCCACGCCAATTCAGCATTTCATCGGCCGCCTGCTTCAACACCTCTTCAGGCAAAGTGGCGGGCCCCGCAGCGAAATTAAAAATGCGGCGGTCAAAACTCATAGTCTTAGCTAATTAATGATGACGCCTTAAGCGTCACCTGCCGCATCAGTTGATGGATCAGCAGAAATTTCACCCTCTTCCGCCTCATCACCTTCATCATCTGAATCGCTTTCAGCAATACGTTGCAAGCCAGACAAACGAGTGCCTTCATCCACGTTAATCAAGGTAACGCCTTGTGTGGCACGACCCATCTCACGAATTTCAGAAACACGTGTACGCACCAAGACACCGCCAGTGGTAATCAACATGATTTGATCTTCTGGGGACACCAAGGCTGCAGCAACTACTTTACCGTTGCGCTCAGACGTCTGAATTGCAATCATGCCCTTAGTGCCACGTCCATGACGTGTGTATTCTGTAATAGGCGTACGTTTACCGTAACCATTTTCTGTAGCAGTTAATACGCTATTTGGAATCGCAACACCATTGGCGTCCACTACTGCAGCTTCAGCGCCCTCAGCAGCCTCAGCTGGAGCAACCAACATTGCAATCACTTGGTGACCTTCACCCAAGTTCATGCCGCGTACACCGCGTGCAGTACGACCCATTGGGCGTACATCGTTCTCATCAAAACGCACTGCTTTACCAGCGTCAGAGAACAACATCACATCATGCTGACCATCAGTAATCGCGGCGCCAACCAAGAAGTCATTCTCATTCAAGTCGACAGCAATAATGCCGGCTTTACGAGGATTGGAGAAGTCAGACAAACGGGTCTTCTTCACGGTGCCCAAGCTAGTTGCCATAAAGACGTATTGGTCATCCTGATAACCCTTAATTGGGAGAATCACAGTGATCTTTTCGCCTTCGATCAATGGGAACATATTGACGATGGGTTTACCGCGTGAAGTACGGCTACCCTGGGGAACCTCCCATACCTTCAGCCAATACATGCGGCCACGGTCAGAGAAACAAAGAATAGCGTCATGCGTATTGGCTACGAATAAGGTGTCGATCCAATCCTCATCCTTGGTAGCAGCAGCCTGCTTGCCACGCCCACCACGTTTTTGTGCGCGGTATTCACTCAATGGCTGACTCTTCATGTAACCAGTGTGTGAAAGCGTTACCACCATGTCTTGCGGCGTGATCAAATCTTCCGTGAAGAGTTCAGTTGCATTCATTTCGATGAATGAACGACGACCGCTATCACCACCGGCTTTACCAAACTCTGCTTGAACTTCTTTAAGTTCGCTTTCGATGACTTGAGTAACACGCTCTGGCTTTGACAACAAATCTAACAAGTCAGAAATCTCTGCCATCACTTCTTTGTACTCATTAACAATCTTGTCTTGCTCAAGACCTGTCAAACGTTGCAGACGCATCTGCAAAATTTCTTGCGCTTGGCTATCAGAGAGGCGATACAAACCCGTAGTCTGCATGCCGTACTCAGGCAACAACCCTTCAGGGCGATAGGCATTGCGACCACCTGGCGTATCCGTCTCGGCGCGTGCCAACATCTCACGCACCATCGAAGAATCCCATGCTTTACCCATCAACTCTTGCTTGGCAACTACTGGATTTGCGGCTGCTTTAATAATGGCAATGAACTCATCAATGTTTGCCAATGCAACAGCGAGACCTTCTAAGACGTGACCACGCTCACGCGCTTTACGCAGTTCAAAAATGGTACGACGCGTCACCACTTCACGGCGATGCTGTAAGAAGTACTCCAGCATTTGCTTCAAGTTGAGCAAGCGTGGTTGGTTATCTACTAATGCCACCATGTTCATGCCAAAGTTATCTTGTAATTGAGTGCTCTTATATAAATTATTGAGAACGACTTCAGGCACTTCACCGCGCTTTAACTCAATCACAACACGCATACCGGATTTATCTGATTCATCACGCAAATCAGAAATACCCTCAACTTTTTTCTCATTTACTAACTCAGCAATACGCTCGAGCAAGTTCTTTTTATTTACCTGGTATGGCAACTCATCAACGATGATGGCCTGACGTGCACCCTTATCGATATCTTCAAAGTGGGTCTTGGCTCGCATCACTACACGACCACGACCAGTTCTATAGCCTTCGCGAACCCCTTGAACACCGTAAATGATGCCGGCAGTCGGGAAATCGGGGGCTGGGATGATCTCAATCAGCTCGTCAATCGTGCATTCTGGGTTGTGCAAGACGTGTAAACAGGCTGTAACCACCTCATCCAGGTTATGGGGAGGGATATTGGTGGCCATGCCCACAGCGATGCCCGAGCTACCATTAATTAGCAAATTCGGCACTTTGGCAGGCAGAATCAGGG
The DNA here is from genome assembly GCF_018687735.1 of Polynucleobacter sp. MG-5-Ahmo-C2. NCBI lineage: Bacteria > Pseudomonadati > Pseudomonadota > Betaproteobacteria > Burkholderiales > Burkholderiaceae > Polynucleobacter > Polynucleobacter sp. MG-5-Ahmo-C2. The sequence continues at coordinate 1,351,836 of NZ_CP061304.1, forward strand.
GTTCTTTCTCGCTACCGTCGTAATTTGGCCCAAAATCGACCGTTTCCTTGTCCAAATCGGCCAAAAGCTCATGGGCAATCTTGCGGAGGCGAATCTCGGTATACCGCATCGCAGCAGCGTTATCGCCGTCCACAGAGCCAAAGTTACCCTGTCCGTCAACCAGCATATAGCGCAGAGAGAAATCCTGGGCCATTCGAACAATGGTGTCATACACCGCAGAATCGCCATGTGGATGGTATTTACCGATTACATCGCCAACTATACGGGCAGATTTTTTGTAAGCGCGGTTCCAATCGTTGTTTAATTCATACATCGCAAATAAGACCCGGCGGTGAACCGGTTTGAGGCCGTCACGTACGTCTGGCAGGGCTCTGCCGACGATGACGCTCATAGCGTAGTCCAAATAGGACCGCCGCATTTCGTCTTCAAGGGATATTGGTAGTGTTTCTTTAGCGGCTTGTTCCATCTATAAATAATATCATTTTGATGACAGGTGACCCCTATGCTAAGATTCTGTCAGTTTGTACGAAATTGAGATGTGTCGCTTTGCGGTTTTTTGCTTCAAAGTAGGGCGAATTACATTTAAGTTTGACTTTAATTAAAAAGAGATTTTTGAGGACTAAAAATGAACAAAACCCTAAAACTGTTGCTCGCTTCTGTTATTACTGTTTCTGCAACTGCAGCAATGGCTTCTGATAACTGGCAAAACGGCGATGGCCACTTAAACTGGAAAAACGGCGACGGCACATTGTGCTGGCGTGACAACAGCTGGACACCTGCAACTGCTGCTAAGGGTTGTGACGGTGCCTTGACAGCTGCTGCTGGTGCTGCTTCTGGCGTTAGCCAAAGCAAAATCACTTTGCAAGCTGACACACTGTATGACTTCAACAAATCTGACTTGAAACCAGAAGGTAAAGCTACTTTGGACAAGATCGCTAAAGATTTGAGCAAGATCAAGTTAGAAGTCATCATCGCTGTTGGTAATACTGACAGCGTTGGTACAGATGCATACAACATGGCCCTAGGTCAGCGTCGTGCTCAGTCAGTTAAGACTTATCTGACAAGCAAAGGTGTTGACGGTAGCCGCATCTACACAGAATCAAAAGGCAAGAGCAATCCAGTTGCATCCAATGCAACTGCTGAAGGCCGCGCTAAGAACCGCCGTACTGACATCGAAGTTGTTGGTACAGCTGCTAAGTAATTCTTTTTACTTGTAAAAAAGCCCGCTTCTTGCGGGCTTTTTTATTTCCGCTATATTCGTAGCATCCTTAATTTGCCCCACTCACAGGCCAATCAATATGAACGTAGACCAATCTGAAATCGCTAAATTTAGCGCCCTGGCCCATCGCTGGTGGGATCCTCATAGCGAATTCAAGCCTTTGCATGCCATTAACCCCCTTCGGCTTGGTTGGATCAAGTCCTTCGTGAGCTTAGAGGGTAAAAAAGTTGTCGATATTGGTTGCGGTGGCGGCATCCTTGCCGAATCAATCTCTCAATCAGGCGCAGATACCACTGGTATTGATTTATCCGAAAAGGCACTCAAGGTCGCTGAGCTACATGCATTGGAAGTGGGTGCTAACCTCACTTATCGCTCCATCTCAGCTGAGGCGCTAGCAGATGATCAGCCAGGACAATACGACGTAGTGACCTGCATGGAAATGCTTGAGCATGTTCCAGACCCTGCGTCTGTAGTGCGGGCCTGCGCCAAACTTTGTAAGCCAGGCGGCACACTCTTTTTTAGCACTTTGAATCGCAGTCCAAAGTCCTACTTATTTGCCATTATTGGCGCTGAATACATTCTCAAACTTCTTCCCAAGGGCACTCACGAATACGCCAAATTTATTAAGCCTTCAGAACTCCTTGCCTTCACTCGCGCTGCAGACTTAGAAATGATTGGCATCAAGGGCCTTAGTTACAACCCGCTAACTCAGGTATATAGCCTGAATGATGATGTAGATGTGAACTACATGATTGCCGTTCGGAAATGAATGGGGCACTAAGCCCCTATGACGGGGTATTTTTTGATCTTGATGGGACCTTGGCGGATACGGCACCTGATCTAGTTGCAGCCACGAATCAACTGCTGGAAGCTCGCAATCTCGCTCCCAAGCCTTACGAATTTTTACGCCCCTATGCGTCTGCCGGCGCGCGCGGCCTTCTCGAAGGGGCCTTCGGTATTGCTCCAGACCATCCTGATTTCATTTCACTACGTGATGAGTTTTTTGCAAACTATGAAAAAGCACTTCTAGTCCACAGTAAATTATTTGATGGCATGGATCACTTACTTGAGCAAATTGAGAAAGCAAATCTTCCTTGGGGGATTGTTACGAACAAGAGTGAACGTTTTACCCATCCACTCACAGATTTAATGGGCTTGCGTCAAAGAGCAGTCTCAACGGTTTCTGGTGACACAACGCCACACGCAAAACCGCATCCAGAACCTATTTTGCATGCTGCCAGAATCGCCAATATCGACCCTACAAAATCAATTTATGTAGGCGACGACATTCGTGATGTGATTGCAGGTAAAGCTGCAGGCATGCTGACCGTAGCTGCTGCATACGGCTATTGTGGTTGCAAAGAGCCCCCTGAGGCCTGGGGAGCTGATCACATCATCAATAACCCTCTCGATTTATTACAAATCATCTTCCCCAATAGGGGATAACAACACTTCTAAAAGATATTGGGCAATTTAAGGCTAGCGGCTTTAAAATGGTGCCTCCTGTGCATGAACTCTGGGGTCGACATGGTTTCGACGTGGATTACAAAGCATCAAGGGCATACCGAGGACCCGTTATCTCGTAAATCAATGGGAATGTAATAACTGCAAACGACGAACGTTTCGCACTAGCCGCTTAATTGCGGTTGCCCCTGAACTGATTCTCTCTTGGGTCAGGTAGCGCAAGCTACATCAGGGTCATATACAAGAGATAAGATCATTTCATGTCACGGGGAATGATTCGAAAACTTAGTGAATCGTCAGCAAGGAACGTGTCAATCCGTGCCTAACTGATTAAATTAAATGATATGACTAAGTATGTAGAACTTGTTGTAGAGGATTTGCGGACGCGGGTTCGATTCCCGCCGACTCCACCATTTTGAAGTGTGTAACAGTCCAACGCCACCCACCAGGGTGGCGTTTTTCTTCTCATCAAATGAGTGTGTGTATCAATTAAATTGATAACTCATGCCAGCTTGAAAGTTGAGTGGTGCCCCAGCAAAAATACCATCTGGGCTACGACTGGAAATATATCTCTTATCAAATACATTATTAATTACCCCAAATACTTTCCAGTCTTTATTGACAGCATAATTTGCACTCCAATTCACCGTTGCAAAGGAGGGCACTTCACCTAAAGTTCCAATTGCATTTTGCTCAACAGTATTTGCTGAGTCGGCATACTGAGCGGAAACATAATGAAGACTAACTAAAGTATTGAACCCATTCTTCTCGTAGCCGACGCCTAGGTTAGAAGTCAATTTAGGCGTGTAGGGAATGCGGTTGCCATCTGGTCCTAATGAGTTTGTTCCCACAAACTTTGCTACTGGTATATAGGTAGCGTTTCCATTGAGACCCCAACCACGCCCTAACTGATATGCCAAAGCCAACTCAGCGCCTTGATGCAAGCTTTTGCCACCGTTCGCCTTGGAAATTCCAGCAGCCAAACTTTGGTTCACAATTTGATTGCTAAAGTTCATACTAAAGACTGCCGAGTCATAGGAAAAGGCGCCAGAACGTCCTCGTAGGCCCAATTCCATATTCGTTGAACGCTCCGGCTCTAATTGCTGATCTACTCCTTTGTCATTAATCGCAGTCGCCAGTTGAGCGGGAGCAAAGCCCTTGTAAATACTTCCATAGGCCTGAGCCTGGGGTATTAATTGCCACGTAGCTCCGATCTGCGGAATAGTTTCTACATTTTTAGCACCACCCGCTTTACCAGTCATGACGTTAGATCGAGTTTGGTTATAACTTTCAACGCGCACCCCGGGGATCAGTGCAAAGTCTTTGCTTATTAGAAAACGATTTTGACCATACATTGCAACTGAGTTGGCTTTATTGTCTTCATGCAAAGAGAGTTGACCAGAGTACGCCAATGTTTTAGAGCTCACCAGTTGATTAATTTGTGATTCTGTATGCAAGCGAATGCCAAACTCGGATTCATTCTGAAGCCCTAGAGCACTATAGGCATGAGTCACTCGCGAATCAATGCCTAACATTTGAAACTCTCGATTACGCCCAACTAAACAATTGGATCCCATATTACAAGCATTAAAAACCGTAGCATCTTGTGTGCGATTGACAATGCTCTGTCTCCAATAATCTCGCGTTAACTTACTCCAATACATTAATGTATTAATCTTGGTTTCGGGGCTTATCTCAATTGAGTGATTGAGATCCACTGCATTTCTTTGGGTGACGAAGCGATCATTGGGCGCGGGATTAGCAGTCGATCTATTGCTGAACTGATTGGGGCGCAGTCCAACATAGGAAGTGTTGATATCGTTGTCGTAATGTGTGTACTTGAGACTCAACCACTGATTCTGATTAATCTCGACACCACCCTTCATTAAGATGTCGTACATCTTAAAACCATTGCCCTGATATCCACTGGATTCCGATTGAATCAGGTTTATTCCACCGATTGCACCATTGGAATCCGATCTACCCCCTGCCTCAATCTCAGCCAATCGATAGCCATAATTACCTACTTTGCCAGTCAACTTAAAGCCTTGTGCAGGTGTTTTGCTGAGGTAGTTAATAACACCGCTAATATTAGAGGGTCCATATTGAAGTCCGGATGCACCTTTCAAAACCTCAAGACCGCCGATTCTTTCCACAGGTGGACTGTAGTAAGAGGCGTTTGATATAAATAAACTTGGCTGAATGGGAGCGCCATCTTCAAGCAATAGGACTTTTGAGCTACGACTTGGATTTAGACCGCGAATACCAATATTGGGAATGGCACCAAAGCCACCTTCATCTCCGCGAATATTGACGCCAGGAATGGTTTTTAATACATCTTGCAATGACTGTGGTTGCAACTCCTCCATCCGCTTCTGATTGATAACATCAACAGTACCGGGAATACTACTAAGCGCATTCTCCTCTCGTCCAACAATATCAATTCTGGGTAACTCAATCTGCTGCGCTTTTAGCAAGCCAGAAAATGAGCTTCCATACAACAATGCTAGGGATGAAAACCATGCAACTTTATTTCGCGAGCGAAAAATATCTTGATGCTTCATATACTATCTCCAGTGATAACAACATAAAATCGCTGGCTATATGCATATGAAAATGCTCTTGCTGGCTAGTAACTGATTTCAGGCTTACTTAGTGAGAATTAATTTTCCTAATTTAGTGATGCGTAATTGATAGAAATAACCATCGTGCAGAATCACAAGCTGCTTCATTTGCCCCAACAGGGCCTCGCTTGAAATAGTCTTTGGAAAATGTTGAGAATGCGTGGAGTGATTTTTTAGTAACTCCACATCTAGGGTATTTGTCTCACTCAATCACTAACTCTCAAGAGTGAATTGAATCGGGGTGTGATAACACCGCAAAGTTGAACTAGCAACGACAGACGGTATTGGCGTAAATCTCCACTCCGCCAAGGTCCTGAGGGCTGAACGATCTAAATGCTGGAAGCCTGAGCTCTTAACAAGGCCCACATCATCAACCGTACCCTGTTGATTGATGCAGAGCTTGATGACAACTAGGCCCTGCTCCTTAAGGTGCCTACTAACCAGCGGGTAATGAGGCTTTGGGCCATGCACAATATTCCGGGAGGTAATTTCTGCGGAATGAGCGCCTTCCTCGCCAACAACTCCAGGCACATTCGCAGATTGAGTCACACTGGAAATGGCGGTAGATGATGGCGCATGAGAGTTGGCCTGAATAGGGTATTTACTCTGGCTTGATAGATCATTGCCGGCATTCGTTAAATTGATAGATAGGACTCCAAGTGTAGACTCTCCAGCGCCAATGGCAGTGCCGAAAAGCAAACAAAGCAAAACCAAGAAATGAGAAATGCTTACAGCTGAAATGAGTAGTAAGTTTCTGGGCCTCAAACTACAGAGCAAGCTTCTTCCTTCAAAGATGATTGGGTTATATGTAGAAGAATTTACTGAAAACTTTTGTAGTAAATGACTACTATTCGCATTCATTTTAAGGATGATGCTTTTGATTAACAACCATGATCCCTATGGGGGCGATGGTTATAAGGGTATTTGTATTAGACTATTTTGAAGCTAAACGCCAAAGTGAGGTGACCTCAGCTGAGCGGGCAGCATGAAGTGCATCGGTTTTATCAAACGCCTTTTGATGCTGAGGTTTAGTATCGAAACGAGCCATCACTTTTAAGCCGGCAGCATCAAACCAAGCAAGCAATTCTTCTCGAGTACGTAAACCCAAATGCTCAGCGAGATCCGAAAGAATGAGCCAGCCTTCACCGCCAGGTAATAAATGATCTTTTAAATTACTTAAAAAGCCTTTTAGCATCTGGCTCTCTGGATCATACACAGCATGCTCAAGTGAAGAACTCGGCCTTGCTGGCAACCAGGGTGGATTACAAACAATCAGCGCTGCTTTTTCTGTTGGGAATAGATTGGTTTTGAGGATTGTAATTCGGTCACTTAAGTTCAAGCGAGCAATGTTTTCTTTAGCACAAGCAATGGCGCGATCATCTTGGTCGGTTGCAATAATCTTAGTGATTTCTCGCATAGCCAATACAACCGAAAGCACCCCGGTACCCACGCCGATATCAAAAGCAATCGAGCTTTTCTGAATAGCAGCAGGTAGTGGCGCCTTCAGAACCAATTCAATATATTCCCCGCGGATTGGAGAGAACACTCCATAGTGTGGATGAATGCGAATCTCTTCATCATCTCTTGCAAGAATCGGGACGCCCTTCTTGCGCCACTCATGGGCGCTAATAACACCAAGCAGCTCCCGCAAAGAAATGGCATAAGGCTCTGTCTGCTCTCCATAAGCCTCAAGACAGGCGCTTGCAACATCCGGAGCGCGCCTTAATGAAATACTATGGTCTGCATTAATCGGGATCAGCACCATCCCTAAAATGCGTGCTCGCTGAGATTGCGCTAAGCGATGAAGATTGAAGGTGTCTAAAGGAGTCTTCGTTTTCTCTTTAGCAACTCTATCCACTCTAGTGGACTTCTTGGAAGGCTTATCAACTCTCCTCACCAAGGCCTGCAGAAGCTGTCTAGCATTCTGAAAGTCACCCTTATAAAGCATGGCAGTACCTTCACAGGCCAAGCGGTAGGCAATGTCAGCCGTTAGTGTATCGTCCGCAATCTGAATTTTTTTATGGGGCGCAATGCCATTTTCTGAATGCCATCTTGCCGAATGGATTTGACCACCCTCATCCCACTGGATCATGTATTCAGCTTGATTCAATTAGGCTGGCGGATGATCTTCAGGGTTTACGTCCAAGGCAATCAAGAAACGGGAGACCATGTTGTAAGCAGCTATGACTGTTACCAACTCTACAGTATCGGTGCTTCCCAATTCTTTTTGCAGGCGCTTCATCAACTCAGAGTCCACCTTGATATTGCGAGTCATCTGAAAGGTTAAATCAACAGCATCATTCTCTACTTGAGTAAAAAGATTTCTAGGAAATTCGGCCTGACCAATCAACCTAAGGCCCCGAACCTGCTCCTCAGTGCCACCAGCTTTCTGAAAAGGAGGGGCATGATGAAAGAACTCGTACTCTGCGCCATTCAATACTGCTACACCGCACATTGCCAGCTCACGGAGCTTTGGGTCTAAAGACAGATTGTTACGAATCTCACCAATAAAGTGATTCCAGCCCTCTGCGATCGGCACGCTATGCAAAAGCATCCGGTCTAGATTAATGAACTGGCCACCACGTCTTTTGCGGATGGCGGCAACTAACTCGGCTGGCTCTGCCAGATCCATTGGTTGATACGGAATTAAACGTTCGGACATATTTACTCTCTACTGACCAGTTTCTTTAATATTGTTCTCGATTACGAACTTGCCCCAGATACCAATTTGTTTGCCAATAAATTCACGGGCCGTCTCAGGGCTACCGCCAACGATTTCAATTCCTTGGGATTTAAATTTCTCGGCAACTGCAGAGGTTTTTAGCACTCTATTCAAAGCCTTATTCATAGCATCCACAAGCGCAGGCGAAGTTTTCCCTGGGGCGATCACCGCCCACCAAGCTGGTGCGCTAAAGCCTGGGAAGCCGCTTTCAGAAACTGTCGGTACATTAGGCAACGCTGCTGTTCTTTTAGCTGTCGTGATAACCAAAGGAATTACTCCGCCACTATCGATGTGGGGCTTAACTAAGAACTCTGAACCAACAGCCAATTGCACTTGACCACCCAAGGCATCTTGCATCAGGGGGCCGCCACCGCGATAAGGAATGTGATTCCAATCAAAGCCCGCTTGCTTAGCAAGGCGAGCCATGGATAAGTGCCCCAGGCTTCCAATACCAATCGAGCCGTAACTAAATGGTTTGCCAGCCTTTGATTGTTCTGCTAATTGTTTAAAGCTGGTAATACCAGAGCTCTTGCTTGCCACCAAAATCATTGGTGAAGTACCTACCAAAATCACAGGCGCGATATCTTTAATCGTATCGTAGGGGAGTTTGTCTTTGAGACTAGGATTAACACCGTGCGTATCAAATACCACTGCAAAGGTATAACCATCTGCATCAGCCCTTGTTAATGCTGAGGTACCAATCACACCAGAAGCACCGCCGATATTTTCGACGATCACGTTTTGCTTTAATTCGGATTGCAAGGCTGGCGCCAAAACACGGGCAACCTGATCCACTGAACCGCCAGGCGGAAATACCGCAATCAAGCGAATCGGTTTTTGCTTAGGCCACGTTCCCACACCAGCCGTTTGGGCAACTGCCAAGCTACCCGCCCCCAAACTGAATAGCACTAGAAATAGGGCTCTTTTGGCCATTTTGGCTAGATACAGCATGGGTTGTCTCCTTAGAACAAGACCTCAAGATTACCACCCCCAGGATCTAATTGCTCGATAATGGCAGGGGAGCTTGAAGAGAGAGAAAATGAAGTCGATTTTGAACATTGCCGCATATTTATTTGTCAGCCTTGATGGGCTGCCAGACTTACGCGCCAAAATGCTGAACGAATGCAATACCCGAGAACTAAAAGGCACCATTTTGCTCACTGGCGAGGGCATCAATATGTTCCTGGCTGGCAAAGAGACAGCATTGCGTGGCTTTCTGGATTGGTTGCGTGAAGACTCTCGCTTTAAACCTCTCCAAGCAAAAGAAAGCTGGTCAGAAGAACAGCCTTTCAAGAAGATGTTGATCAAGCTAAAAAATGAAATCATTCGCATGAACCACCCTGCTATTCGTCCCGAAGAAGGTCGTGCAAACTTCATTACACCCAAGAAGTTACAAGAGTGGCTGGATCGCGGTACCGATGATTTAGGTCGACCAGTGGTCATGGTCGATACCCGCAATGCTTTTGAAGTTGACTATGGCACCTTTGAGAATGCCCTGCACTTTAATATTGAAAAGTTCACAGAATTTCCACAGGCAATTACCGCACATAAAGACGCGCTTGCAGATAAAACTTTGGTGAGCTTTTGCACTGGCGGCATTCGCTGCGAAAAATCAGGCCTCTACATGCGCGAGATTGGTATGCAACATAGCTACCAATTAGAAGGTGGCATTCTCAAATATTTTGAGGAAGTTGGTTCCGCACACTACAAAGGCAGTTGCTTTGTGTTTGATGAACGCGAAGCCCTTGAACCAAGCCTTGACTCCATTCCAATCGAGCACTCGATCAGAAAAAAGCTCAAGGCTGGTTGATAGCTTCAACTAAGCAGACTTCGCAACCAAAGTCATATGCTCAACATGGGGCGGCTTTACGAAGAAGGGTCCAACAATGGCACGCCAGTCTGCGAAGGCTGCAGAACCCCGAAAATCGACCGTATGGTTCTCTAGGGTGTCCCAGTAAATCAACAATAGATAGCGAGCCGGCGTCTCCAAGCTATGGTTAACCTTGTAACCCTGAAACCCTTTCGCCTTGGAAATGACGGTCTCAACCCCCCGCACAATAGCCTCCTCGAAGTCTTTCTGCTTAGATGGGTCAATTTCTAGATCGCAATGCTCCAAAATCATAAGGTCTCCTGAGTCAAAATAGATTGGTCATCAATAGTAAACTTACTACATTAGATTGTATTGATACATCACAATAAACCGGACTTGAGACATGTCTACAGCTATTAATCGGCCAATGCCGATTTTTTTATCCAGCCTTATCGCCACTTTTGGTTTAGCGATTAGTATCAGCGCCCATGCGCAAAATACCACTTCGGTATACCCCGTCAAGCCGATCAAGTTGATTGCACCTGTCGCAGCTGGTGGTGGATTAGACAATATTGCTAGAGCAGTTGCAGAGAAGCTGTCGCGCTCACTTAGCCAAACAGTCGTAGTAGAAAATATGGGCGGTGGCGGTGGAACCATTGCATCCCAAGCTATCGCTAAAGCGCCAGCCGATGGTTATACCCTAATGATTGCTTATGTAGGCACTCATGGCACTAATCCTGCGGTTCGCAAACTTCCTTACGACGCCATCAAAGACTTCACACCGATTGGCATGATCGGCGCAACACCAAATGTCTTGATTATTAATCCAGAATTACCCATTAAGAACTTTAAAGAGTTTGTGGAGTATGCAAAGAAGAATCCTGCAAAATTGAGTTATGGTTCCGCAGGTCCTGGAACCCTGACCCATCTTGGCATGGAGCAATTGAAATTAGCTGCTGGAATTTTTATGGTGCATGTGCCATACCGTGGTGTAGGTCCTGCATATACTGATTTATTAGCTGGTCAGACTCAAGCCATGCTCCCCACTCTATTTGCAGCCTTACCATATATCAATACTAATCGGGTCCGCGGACTAGCGATTACGGGCGCCAAACGAAGTTCTGCAGCACCGACTATTCCGACATTTAAAGAGTTAGGCTATAGCGGTTTTGATGGTCAGCAATGGTACGGCTTAGTTGGCCCTGCCAACCTACCACCAGCAATCGTGAGCAAATTAAATGCAGAGCTTAATCAAGTGCTTGCCTTGCCTGACTTCTCAGAAAAAATGACGAGCGAGGCAATGACACTAATGCCAATGACTCCAACTCAATTTACCAGCTACATTAAAGACGATATCGCGCGCTGGGCCAAAGTTGCCAAAGATCGCCATATTGAAATTGACTAATTCCATCCAGACGCAATTAATCTAACCGCTTTTACTATTTACAGGAAATCCTATGTCTCACGCTATTGCTGCTGCAGCTGATCTGAATGCGCCACCCGTTACTCAAATTCTGGCGGATTTTGTAACATCTCATCCCAGTCATGGATGGACGCCTGAAGTGGATCATGAAGCACACCGCACTTTCTTAAACTGGCTAGGCTGTGCAATTGGTGCTGCCAACCATGAGAGCGTGGAATCTTCATTAGCAGCCATTCGAGAATTTCAACCCGCACCGCAAGCCAGCATTCTGGGGCGTAAGGACAAGGTTGACATGGGTGGTGCCGCGCTGATTAACGGCATCAGCTCACACACTTTCGACTTTGATGACACTCACCTCAAGACCGTAATTCATCCTGCAGGCCCAGTAGCATCTGCAATCCTAGCCTTAGGCGAACACACCCATGCTAATGGGCGCCAAATAATTGACTCACTCATATTGGGTATTGATGTTGCGTGCCGCGTTGGTAATGCCATGTATCCAGATCACTATCACCGTGGTTGGCACATTACAGGCTCTACTGGTATGTTGGGTTCTGCAGCAGCATGCTCACGTCTCATAGGGTTGGATGTTCAAAAAACAACTATGGCGCTTGGTATCGCAGCATCTCAACCCGTTGGTATGCGCGAACAATTCGGCACTATGACTAAGCCATTTCATCCGGGTGGTGCTGCACGTGCAGGCCAACTCTCTGCACTCTTAGCCAAGCATGGCTTTACCGCAAGCCCAAAAGCACTTGAGGCAGGTCGCGGTTATATGCAAACCGTCTCCACCAAATGTGACTGGTCAGAAATCGATCGCGCCCTAGGTAAATCATTTGAGATTTCTTTAAATACATACAAACCTTTTGCTTGCGGCATTGTGATTCATCCCGCAATTGATGCCTGCGCTCAATTACGTGCACAAGGCGTCAAGGCTGAAGATGTAGAGCGTATTGAATTACGTGCCCACCCCCTCGTATTAGAGTTGACGGGCAAGAAAACACCTAAGGATGGTCTCGAAGGTAAGTTCAGTGTCTATCATGGTTGTGCTGTTGGTTTGATCTTTGGTCAAGCCGGTGAAGGCGAGTACGCTGACGAAATTGTGAATCGCCCTGATGTTGTAGCCTTGCGTGCTAAGGTCAACGCAACCACAGATACATCGATCAGCGAGGCCTCCGTTGATGTCAAAGCATTCCTGAAGAATGGTAAAGAAGTGCACATCTTCGTAAAGAATGCGATTGGCTCAGTCGAAAACCCAATGACAGATGCTCATTTAGAGCAAAAGTTCACCAGCCTTACCGAACCGGTAATTGGTGCAGAAAAAACTCGTCAGCTTATTGCTGCGCTCTGGAACTTAGGTCAAGCATCTGACCTCAAACAAATTCTGAGCCTTTGCACTCCAGACTAATTTAGTAGAAAGTATTTATCTATGGCTTCATTACCAAACATCGTCATTCTTGGAGATTACGAACGTGCGCTGCGTCGTTTTTCTAACTGGGATAAGTTAGAAAAGCATGCAAAGTTAACGATTCATCACGATCCTTTGCGCGATGAGGCTTTGTATGAAGCCGTTAAAGATGCCGATGCTATTGCTATCGTGCGCGATCGCTCGCCTTTTAATGAAGCAATGATTGCGCGCTTACCCAAGCTCAAATTTTTGATGTTTACTGGTGAGCGCAATGGCACGCTTGAAGCAGCAGCCCTGGTACAGCGCAATATTCCGATGGCTTGCACCCCGGGTGGCCCCTCTAAAGAAACCACTGCAGAACTCACTTGGGCCCTGATTTTAGGCGCCTCAAAACGCCTCATTGAACAAAATACACTGATCGCCTCTGGCGGTTGGCGGGATCAACTCTCAGTTCTTCCAATGCTCTCTGGTGAGCGATTGGGTGTGATGGGTCTGGGCGCCATTGGTAGTCGCGTGGCTCGTGTGGGTGCAGCGTTTGGCATGGAAGTAGTTACCTGGAGTCCACGAATGACGCCGGAACGCGCTGCTACCGAGAATGCAAAATCCGTTAGCCTCGAAGAGTTGCTTAAAACCTCTAAAGTCGTCACTATGCACCTGGTTGCAGGCCCAGGAACCAAAGGATTAATCAGCGCAGATCAATTAGCCCTTATGCGTCCTGATGCTATTTTGGTTAACACCTCACGCTCAGCTCTCATCAATATGACGGACTTACAAAAGGCCTTAGGCGCAGGAAGGCCAGGACAAGCAGCCGTCGATGTATTTGATGTCGAACCACTGCCTGAGAAAGATGTCTTGCGCAATATGCCGAACTTATTGGTCACCCCGCACCTTGGTTTCATTGCCGAACCAATTTTTTCCGCCTTCTCTAAAGGTATTACAGAGACTTTAGAAGCATGGCTAGAGCAAAAGCCAGTACCACACCCGTTTCAGCCTTAGTAAATCTCGGTAATTTTGAAAACACTTACTCCAAGGCAACTCTTCATTGGGTTTAGCAAGATTGGTATATCTGGCTTTGGAGGCGTTCTTCCTTGGGCACGTCGTACGATTGTCGAGCAGGAAAAGTGGCTTAGCGCAGAAGAATTTAATGCCATGCTCGGTGTCTCTCAAATTGTTCCAGGACCAAATATCGTTAATCTTGCGGTTTGTGTAGGTAGCCGCTTCGCCGGAGTGGCCGGAGCATTCTCATCGGTGCTGGGTCTCATGTTATGCCCGAGTGCAATCGTAATATTGCTAGGCATGCTGTATGAACACTACAGCTATTTACCAGCCGTGCAAGGGATGTTGCGCGGAATCTCAGCTGTCGGCGTTGGCTTAATTGCTGGCACGGGATTGAAGATGATGCGCAATGAATTTAGTTTTCCGCCGATGCTATTGGTGGTGGCGATTACCGTAGTTGCAGCCGGTTACTTTCAACTGAATTTGGGATGGGTGGTATTGATCGCCTCGCCCCTCGCCATTTTTCTAGCCTGGAAAAAGGCAAGTCAAGCATGAGTGCGCTGATTAGCTTATTTCTCAAGCTCTCCGCATTTTCAGCATTGGCTTTTGGTGGTATCAATGCTCTCTTGCCAGCGCTTTATGAGCTCTCAGTCAATCAAGAACATTGGCTAAATACACAAACTTTTGCAGATTTCTTTGCGATTGCGCAAGCGGCGCCCGGACCGAACTTAATGACAGTCACCTTAATTGGGTGGCACGTCAGCGGTGTCATTGGAGCAATCGTAGCTTCAATTGCGATCTGCTGGCCCTCCTCAATCATGATTTACTTTTTGCAAGGCTACATTAATAACTTACGCAATCCCATCACCAAGAAAACCGTGCAATTTGCTGCCAGCGCATTAGCGGTTGGATTGGTATTAGGCTCCGCATGGGATATCTCTCAGCGCATTAATCACAGTGCAGCTGCTTTTGCATTAACAGCAGCATCTATTGCTGTAGTAGTGTTCACCCGCTGGCATCCTCTCTATCTCATCGCAATTGGTGGGACACTTGGCGTCTTAGGATTTATTTAAATCTGCATTGGAGAAAAGATATGCGATTCATTCAAAAACTTTCTATTTGTGTATTTAGTCTTAGCACCACTTTCTCCTCAATCGCCTTTTCACAAAGCACCTATCCAAATAAACCAATTAATTTCATTGTGCCTTATGGTGCTGGCGGCAGCGCAGACTCACGTAGTCGTCAGATTGCTCAAAAACTGAGTGTGCTACTCAAACAACCAATTGTGGTTGATAACAAACCTGGTGCTGGCGGCAATATCGGCACAGAATTTATTGCACGTGCTGCTCCGGATGGCTACACCATTGGGATGGGCAACTTTGCACCGATGGCAGTCAATAAAACATTGTTCGGCAATTTGCGCTATGACCCAGAAATTGATTTAAGCCCGATCATCTTGATTGAAAAAGGACCTCTAGTATTAGTGGTCAACCCAAACTCACCCTATAAAACGATTAACGATATTGTGGCAGCTGCAAAAGCGAAACCTGGTGTACTGACGTTCTCATCAGGAGGAATTGGTGGTAGCCACCAACTATCTGCCGAACTCTTTGAACTCAATGCTGGCATCAACATGATTCATGTGCCCTACAAGAGCGGCTCTGCCGCGCTGACCGATCTCATGGCTGGCAATGTCGACCTCATGTTTGATCAAATGTACTCAGCAGTACCCAGTATTAAGGCCGATAAAATTCGACCTCTTGCGATTACCAGTAAAAAACGTTCACCCCTACTACCAAACGTTCCCAGTTTTGCAGAGCTAGGCTATCCTAAAGTTGAGGTTCTCAATTGGCAGGGATTGATTGCGCCCAAGGGAACGCCTAAAGCGATTATTGATCGATTGAATGCCGCAGCGAATGAAGCACTTAAAGATCCAGCTTTGCGCGAGCTCATGCTCTCTCAAGGAAATGAAATTGGCGGAGGTAGTCCCGCAGAATTTGCTGCGCTCATTAAATCTGAATCTGCAAAATGGAGTGCTGTTGTTAGAACGGCCAATATGAAGCCTGAGTAAATTAGCCTGATTACTTACTTCAGAGCTTGATAAGTCAGGATGCCCAAGAAGGTTAGAGTTAGTGAGCCAATCAGGTGAAGTAAGGCTGTGCCCAAGGCCCAAGTAACTTCGCCACGCTGCATCAGGCTAACCACTTCAGCAGAAAAACTAGAAAAAGTGGTTAAGCCCCCAAGGAAACCGGTAATCACAAAAAGCTTCCACTCAGGAGAGAGGTTTGGATTATTTCCAAAAAAGGTGATGGCAATACCAATCAGGTACCCACCAACGAGATTGGAAAGCAAGGTTCCCAAAGGAATGATTGAAGCGCTTCCTACAGTTAAGAAATTAAACCCTGCTCTTAAGAGGGCACCCAAACCTGCACCGCAGAAAATTGCAAAAATGGATGGCCACATAATCAGTATTTATTGAATTGAAAAACCCAGCATGCTAATTGAACTCATCTCAATGCCGTTTGTGTAAACTTTGGCATGCTCTCCCTCTTCTTGTAAAGCTAAAGTGTAGAGAGCGGGCCAGTAATGTTCTGCCGTAGGAATGGACATCTGGGCAGCCTCACCAAACTTTTCCCAGTCAATGAGAGGTTCATGCTGATTAGCAGCCATCTGCGCAATAAAGAAATCATTAAAGTCTTCTGCCCAGGAATAAGGCTCAGCATCTTCTTGCCAATGAATTGTGCGTAAGTTGTGAACTACGTTGCCACTAGAAAGAATCAGAATATTTTCATCGCGCAAAGGGCGCAATTGCTTGGCTAACTCATAGTGCTCACGGGCTGACTTGGAGCCATCTAGACTCAATTGCACCACTGGCACATCCGCATGGGGATACATATATTTCAGGACCGACCAGGCTCCATGATCTATTCCCCACTCGTTTTCTTCCATCACGATGGGAACATTCAGCAACTCTTGAATACGATCTGCTAAAGCAGGACTACCGGGTGCTGGATACTGAATTGCAAAAAGCGCTTCCGGAAAGCCACCAAAATCATGAATGGTTTTTGGTTTTGGCATAGCGGTAACCCATACACCTCGGGTTACCCAGTGGGCTGAGATGACCAAAATTGCGTCTGGACGCTTTAAGGATTTACCGAGAGCAGTCCATGCCGCTGTAAAGCGGTTGGGCTGTATGGCGTACATCGGACTGCCATGGCCAGCAAATACTGCAGGTTGGCGATGGCTAGACATTAATACTGGTTAACCGAATACGTAACCAGTATGAGCAGCAACTAATGCAAACAAAATAGCCAAGCTAGTAGCTGCGGCCAACATTACAACCAAAGTAATGATCTTTTTATTGATTTCTTCTTTAGATTCGTTATGCCATTCGTTCATGCTAAATCCTCTGTAATTACATTAATTAGTGGGGTAATTATCCACTATCGCCCGCGACCAGCCTTGCGCATCATGCCTTTTCCGCCCCCAAAGCCTGCCTGAGGCCTTCCCGCTGGGCCGGATGGGCCTTTAGGTACTGGTGGACGTGCTGGCGGCTTAGCAAGGACAGGCTTTGCCGGGTTTTTTGGGTCAGGTTTCTTATCGTCAGTCACTTTTAGCTCCTATGGATATCATATTGCCATGATTACTGACTATTCTATCCAAGCCGTCGCCATTAATGCGATTCCCCTCATTTTTGCCATCACCATCCATGAAGCGGCCCATGGTTACGCCGCCCGGAAATTTGGGGACAACACAGCTTACATGCTGGGCAGAGTGAGTCTTAACCCCGCCAAACATATAGACCCGGTTGGGACCATCCTGATTCCCTTGGTGTTGATCCTGACTGGATCCCCTTTTTTAGTGGGGTATGCCAAGCCGGTGCCGGTCAACTTCGGACGATTAAGAAATCCCAGAATTGACTCTATTTGGGTCGCCCTAGCTGGCCCTGGATCCAATTTTATTCAAGCACTCATTTGGGCGATATTGCTGATTTTGCTGCTGGGCTTCGGAATTAATGAACGATTTTTAATCTCCATGTCCCAAGCAGGCATTCTCTGGAATCTAGGATTATTGGTTTTCAACCTCTTCCCACTTCCACCTCTCGATGGCGGCCGCATACTTTCTAGCCTACTTCCAGCACGCCAATCCATTGCGCTTGGCAAATTAGAGCCCTGGGGCTTTTTTATTGTGCTCGCGCTAGTTTTCACCGGAATCATCGGCAGTCTGTGGATGGATCCCCTAATAGCCCTCTTTAAGTCGGTAATCTACTTTCTAACTATTCCATTGCAGATGCTCTTCTAATTTGGCGGTCAAACCAAAGTCATCATTCTGGAGTATGCTAATTATTCAATGTCTGCAATGTCTGATTATGAAGAAATCCTTACTCACCAATCATTAGAGGTTTGATATGAAATTACAAAAGATTGTTTTAGCAACTACAGCAACAGTCCTCGCGATAAGTGCAGGTTTTGCTTTTGCGCAATTCCAAAAACCTGAAGATGCCATTAAATATCGTCAGAGCGCGTTTACCGTGATGGCCAACTCCTTCGGAAAAATTGGCGCAGTGGTAAAAGGTGAGGCGCCCTACAACAAAGATGAAGTGGCTAAGAATGCCGCTATCGTTACAACCCTTTCAACATTGCCATGGCAAGCATTTGGTCCTGGCACTGAAGGCGGCAAAGCACAAGCTGAAGTTTGGTCAGATAACGCCAAGTTCAAAGCAGCCTCAGAGAAGATGCAATTGGCAGTAGTGGATTTAAATAAAGCCGCTCAATCAGGCGATCTGGAAAGCATTAAGAAAGCCTTTGGTGCCGCAGGTGCGACATGTAAAGGTTGTCACGATGATTTCAAGAAAAAATAATGCTGGAAATGGTCTTACTTGGTGATCAAGTAACCCACTACTACCGCAATTAAGCTTAAGAGCACTAAAGCTAAACCCCGTTGCAAAGCTCCATCTTTGGATGCGCGGCCCAGGTCAGAAGGCAAATATCTTGCCTCCTCGCTTGGGTCGATTTCTTTATCGCCACTGATCATTGGCTTGATGAGATCTTCACCTTTGAATTTCTGGTAATAAATGATGGCAGCAATATGAATGGCAATGAAGGTATAGATCAGAACTGAATTGCTCTCGTGAATCTCAGAGAGGATAGAAACAAGTGAGTTCGATACATATTTTGCTAATGGCCCTTGGAAGGCAACCTCATCATCGACAAATAATCCCGTAAAGACCTGCACACTTAAAACAATCATTAAGGCAAATACGGATAGCGCACCTAAGGGGTTGTGTCCTAAAACGCGTGGCGCTTTACCTTGAAGGTAACTGAATATCTTTTCGCGACTAGGCAAAAAGGATGCGAAGCGTGCATGCGTAGAGCCTATAAATCCCCAGATAATTCGGAAGATTAATAATGTTAATACGGTATATCCAAAATACGCATGCCACTCAATTGCATTACCGCCAAGATTCACACTAATTAAGCTTCCGCTGATGCACAACACCAATAACCAGTGAAATACACGGACTGGCAAATCCCAAACACGAATGATTTTCTTCATGTCCCTAGGATACGGCATAAAAATTAGATTTATTTGATCTGAGGCAAGTCTTTTTGGATAATTTTCAATCCTGCACGAAGCGCCTCTTGATAACGCTCACGCTCAGCCTTGATTGTTTCTGCAGTCCATGGAAAAAATCCTTCGCCTGTTTTCATGCCGAACTTACCACTGGCTACACGGTCACTCAAGCACTTAGCAATATTGGGTGAGTTATTAAGGCTTGGATAGATTTTGGTGCCTCCAGCAGCATGCACCTCAAGCCCTGCATGGTCCCGTTGCATTGCTGGCCCCGCTGCAATATAGCGAAAGCCAAAACCAAAACGCACTGCTTTATCAATATCTTCAAGACTACAAATACCTTCGTCGACCATTGAAAAAGCTTCTCTAGACAAAGCATGCTGCAAGCGATTTGCCAAAAATCCTGGTAAATCTTTTTTCACCGTGACCGGCACCATCCCGCATGCAGTCATCAATCTTGACAAACTATCGCCCACCATTGGAGAAGTCTTTGCTCCATAAACTACCTCTACACATGGCACCAAATGAGCGGGCATAAAAAAATGCAGACCGATCATGCGTGCTGCAGTTTTTAATCCTTCCGCAATTTCACTAATGGGATAGCTGGTGCTATTGCTTGCCAATACCGCCTCAGGCTTTGCATATTTTTCTAGCTTTGCGAATAACTCCCGCTTGATATCTAAACGCTCCGGCACGCACTCAATTACCAAATCAATATCAGACCAGTCCACTTCTTCAAGGGAGCCTGCAACGCTCAATAAGTGAATGCGACTTTCATAAGCAAGCTCAGTCATAGTATTGACAAAATAATCCGGCAATAGGGCTCGGCGCTCTGTAGTGGGCTCGACTACCTGGACCGCACAGCCGCCTCGAGCGCAGACCGCAGCAACGTCCGCACCCATCGTGCCGCCACCGACAATCACTACTTTGGTTTCAGCAGGGGTAAACAACATTACATATTCTCCTAAAGGGGCAGACTTTTCATTGAAAATCCACATACAATGAAGCCATTATTCCAATAAAAAATATAGTGAGACATGATCCCCGTCAATTCGGTGCTACAGGTAGGCCATTTCCCTGAACTAATGCAGTCGGAAATTAATCGACGCTTTAGCCCCACATTCCATCCAGATCCTCAAGCCCCAGCACCAGCTGGTAACTTTGAGGCTATTTTGATTCGATCCAACACTAAGCTGCCTGAAGCCTTAGTCAAGCAGATCCCCAGTATCCGCATGGTTGCCACCTGCGGGGTTGGCTATGACAACCTACCTCTGGCCTACCTTAAAGAGCAAGGCATCAAAGCCACCAATACTCCCGGCGTTCTCAATGATGCAGTCTGCGAACTGGCTATTGGCATGATGCTTGGACTACTTCGCAAAATCCCAGAATCTCAGGAGTTTGTTAAGAGCGGTGCTTGGTCAAAGGCGCCCTTTAAGCTATCAACTACTCTAGCCGGAAAGCGTGTGGGCATTGCTGGCATGGGTCGTATTGGGCAAGATTTAGCAAAACGTCTAGAGCCTTTTAGGGTCGAGATTGCCTATAGTGGCCCAAGCCAAAAACAAGTACCGTACATCTACCATCGAGATGTCAAAGATTTAGCCCAGAATTGCGATGTTCTATTTTTGGCCTGCCCCGCCACCCCAGATACCGACAGGATGGTCAATGCAGCGGTTTTAGAGGCATTGGGCCCCACCGGCTTTTTAATCAACATCGCCCGTGGCAGTGTGGTTCATGAAGATGCTCTTTTAGATGCACTGCAACATAAAAAGATTGCTGGCGCGGCCCTGGATGTTTTCGAGAATGAACCAAACCCCAACACAGCCTTCCTAAATCTTGATAATGTTTTGCTAACGCCGCATATTGGTAGCGCCACCACAGAAACACGGATAGCCATGACCAATCTAGCCGTAGATAATTTAGAAGCCTTCTTTGCAAAACAACCCCTTCTCTCTGAAGTACATCATTAAAACGGAGTCAGCATGACCATTTCTTTACATCCTTCCACCTTGCCAGCAGTGTTATCACCAGTACTAACACCCTTCAAAGCAGACGGAGAACCGGATGAACAAAAATTACTAAAGCAGTGCAAATGGCTAGAAGCGAATGGCGTAGGTCAGGCGATCTTTGGCACAAACTCCGAAGCAAATTCCATGTCTGCTCCACAAAAAATGCATGCCTTGACCGCCTTAATTGAGGGCGGATTAAATCCAGGGCACATGATGCCTGGCACTGGTGCAACCTCCATTCATGCCACCGTCAATATGACTACTCACGCAGTGAACCATAAGTGCGCTGGCGTATTAATGCTGCCACCTTTCTATTACAAAGATGTCACTGACGATGGTTTGTTTGCTTATTTTTCTGAGGTAATTCAGAAGGTTGGCAGCTCTGCTCTTCAGGTCTATATCTACAACATTCCGCCAGTAACCAAAATCAACCTAAGTCTTTCCTTGCTAGAACGCTTGGCTAAAGAGTATCCAAAAACGATTGTGGGTATGAAAGATAGCTCCGGAGATTGGGCTTATACAGAATCCGTCATTAAGATGTTGGCGCCCTCTGGCTTCCGCGTTTATGCTGGTAGCGAAGTATTCTTAATGCGTGCACTGCGTGCTGGTGGCGTAGGCTGCATTTCTGCCACCGCAAACATCAATCCAAAAGCAATCGCTGAATTAGCCGCACATTGGAGAGAGTCCGACGCGGATGAGCGCCAAGCAGGTTTAGATCAAGTACGCGGTATTTTTGCAAAGTACCAAATGATTGCTGGCATGAAAACAGCAGTAGCCCATTACAGCAAAGATCCTGAGTGGTTAAGGGTGCGCCCACCACTAATGCAATTGAGCGCAGATCAACAGGTGCAATTATTAAGTGAGCTCAAAGCAATCAATTTCAGCATGCCAGGCCTTTAATTAAACTGATTACATAATCATTAGGAGATAACCATGAAACTACTTAAAGTGATTCTGCTTTCCCTCAGCTTTTTATGGGCAAGCGCCCAAGCACAAAATATTTCTATTGCAACTGGTGGAACTGGTGGCGTTTATTACCCAATGGGTGGCGGACTTGCTGCTGTTCTCTCTAGCAAAGTTCCCGGGATGTCCGCTACCGCTGAAGTTACCGGCGGATCTGTAGACAATTTAAAGCTAGTGGGTACTGGCAAACCTTATGTTGGTTTTGCCATGGCTGATGCAGCAAAAGATGCTCAAACTGGCGTCGATAAGTTTAAAGAAAAGCCGGTTGAAGTTCGCACTCTGCTGATACTTTATCCCAACCTCATGCACGTTGCCACGGTTGAATCCACAGGCATTAAGACCATGAGCGACCTCAAAGGCAAACGTGTTAGTACAGGTGCCCCAGGGAGTGCAACTGAAGTGATGGCATTTCGTCTACTAGAGGCAGCAGGCCTTGATCCCAGCAAAGATGTTAAACGTGAGCGTTTGAGTGTTGCAGAGTCTGTCAATGCTGTAAAAGACCGTAAGATTGATGCATTCTTCTGGGTTGGTGGCTTGCCTACAGCAGCTGTTACTGATTTGGCTAATAGCCCAGGCATGAAAATCGTCATGATTGATACTGCTGCAGAGGTGCCTGCCATGAATAAAAAATATGGCAATTTGTATTTCCCATCCCTGATCACCAAACAGACTTATAGCGGCATGACCAAAGATAATAATGTTGCTGCTGTTGCAAACCTATTAGTTGTCAATGCCTCTATGTCAGATGCAGAAGCTTATAAGATTGTGAAAGCAATTTTTGACAACCAACTAGAGTTGGTTCGCTCACATTCAGAATACAGAAACGTCAAGTTGGAAGCTCAAAAAGCCAATGCAACACCGGTTGCTTATCATCCTGGTGCTCTAAAGTACTTCAAGGAAAAAGGCATCAAAGTAAACTAAGTGACATCGGGGTGAGTTAATCTCACCCCTTCTGCTTTAATGCAGTACATAAATATAAATATATACAGGCTGAGACATGAATCAAAACGTGATTGACAATGAAACCCAAGAAAAACTAGATGCCTTCATCAAGCAGGAAGAAGGCGACTCTAATGACTACAAAGGACTTCTCGCCAAGTTCATTACCTTGGTTGCGGTTGGCATGTCTTTATTTCATTTGTATGCAGCCTACTCCATTGTGCCAACACAACAATTGCGCGTCATACACGTTGCTCTAGTCTTGTTTTTAGTGTTTCTTAGTTTTCCTATATCAGCACGGTTTAAAAATAAATTGATGTTTTGGGACGTTTTGTTTGCCATCGGATCAGTAGCAATTGCGTACTACATCTTAAGTGGTGGCGATGATTTCATGGACAGAAATACCGCCCCAAATTCAACCGACGTCATGATCGGCATTGGCCTTATCCTACTCATTCTTGAGAGCGTAAGAAGAACTAATGGCATGGTTTTAGTGACCGTCACGGTACTCTTCTTGCTCTATGCCCTCTTTGGTAATTACCTACCTGCGCCATGGACCCATAAAGGCTATGGACTAGATCGCTTGGTTGGTTATATGTATATGACTTTGGAAGGGATCTATGGCACTGCCGTCGATGTCTCTGCAACGCTAATTATTCTCTTCACCATCTTTGGCGCCTTCTTGCAATTTACTGGTGCAGGCAAATTCTTTATTGACTTCTCTTTTGCCGCCATGGGTGGCAAATCTTCAGGGGTAGGCAGAACAATTGTCTTATCTTCATTCCTCATGGGTGGCCCATCTGGTTCTGGCGTAGCAACTACCGTCACCGTAGGCTCAGTTGCTGCACCAATGCTCGATAAGGTTGGCTATGAAAAGAATGCTGCTGGTGGGCTATTGGCAGCAGGTGGTCTGGGCGCGATTATTTCACCGCCAGTGCTGGGAGCTGCTGCATTCTTAATTGCAGACTTTTTAAAGATCTCCTATTTAGACGTCTTGCTGATGGCAACCATCCCCACCATACTGTTCTATCTTGGCTTGTTCGTGATGGTGGAGATTGATGTTCGCAAATACGGCATGAAGAACATTCATTTTGAATCAGCAGAAAGCGCTTGGGAGCTTACCAAAAAGTACTGGTTCCACTTCTTCTCACTGATTTCCATTGTGGTATTCATGATGTTTGGCTTCTCGCCTGTAATGTCTGTTTTCTGGGCAACGGTAGTGTCAGCCTTCTCTAGCATGCTGCGTGAAGATACTGCGATCATCCCTTGGGCCTGGTTTAAGGGTAAGGAGCCTATACTTTCAGGACTCTATAACTCCAATCTTACTAAAGCTCTTTCTTCAGGATCTACTGGTGTTTTGGCTATTGCTGCAACCTGCGCAGGCGCGGGCTTAATTGTTGGCACCGTCACACTCACTGGTCTTGGATTGAAGTTCAGCTCAATTGTGATTCAGTATGCAGGTGGCTCACTCCTGCTCACAGCCATCTTTACCGCCTTAATTGTTTGGATTGTGGGTCTTGCAGTTCCGGTGACGGCCTCATACATCATTTGCGCAGTGATTGCTGCACCAGCTTTAATCAATTTAGGTGTGCCAGATTTTGCAGCGCATATGTTTATCTTCTACTATGCCGTTCTCTCAGAGGTTTCTCCTCCAACAGCGCTCTCTCCATTTGCGGCAGCCGCAATTTGCAAGGGCAATCCATACAAAACAACTTTGCAAACCTGGAAATACGTAGCACCTGCAATTTTGGTGCCGTTTATGTTTGTCCTGGATAAGTCTGGAGTGAGCTTGCTTTTAATGGGGTCCAGTAGCGCTTTAGAACAAGCAGATTGGCTGCAGATTGCTTGGATCTCCTTTACAGCAGTGGTAGGCATCATCTGCTTGGCTGGCGGTCTTCAAGGCTGGTTCATTGAGAAAACCAAAATCTTTGAACGCATCATTATGGTTCTCTCTGGCGTTGCTTTAGCCTACCCCTCAACCGAGGCAGACCTTGTCGGCTTTATTGGATTTGGTCTCGTACTAATTACTCAATCTATGACTTATTTCAAGTTAAATCGAAAAGCCTCATAAAATGAATTAATCTCCTTAGCGAGATACCTACAATAAAGCCCGCATGTGCGGGCTTTATTGTTTTATAAACTTGCACTGATTTGCTTAGACAATCTTGGTCCAAGCAGCCTTACCAGCATATTTTTTGACTGCTGCTTCATCGAACTCAAATCCTAACCCTGGTGTTTGATGCAAAATCAAATCGCCGTTCTTAAAGGTCAATTGTTTGTTAATCAATCTACGGAAATTTAGGACCTGATCATCTAAGAAAAACTCCACAAAACGGGCATTTGGCGTAGCGGCAACCAATGGCGCATGCAGATCATGCATCCAATGAGGGCAAACAATAACCCCCTTCAAATCCGCATAAGCAGAAATCCTGCGCCACTCTGTAATACCGCCACATACGGCAGCATCAGATTGCAGAATTGCTGCTCCACCTGCATCAATTAACTCTCTAAAGCGCCAGCGTCCTGCCTCCATCTCGCCAGTCGCAACGTTAATCTTCGTTAAGCGGGCCAGGGCAGCATGCAAATCAATCGCATCCGGTGAAAATGGCTCTTCGATCCAGTAAGGGTTATAGGCTTCAAAACGACGCATATACTCTAGTGCAGTTGGTAAGTCACGCCAGGCATTGTTGGCATCTAGAGTCAACAAAATATCATCGCCAATGGCCTTGCGGGCCGCCGCAACGCGAGCCTCTTCTTCGGCTGGTGATAAACGACCTACCTTCATCTTGACCGCCTTAAATCCCTGTTTGACGTAAGACTCCATTTCCTTACCAAGTTTGGCAGGCGTTTTACCTTCAAGGTAATAGCCGCCACTTGCATATGCCGGAACGCGATCATCCACAACAGAGCCAAGGTATTGATGCAAAGGAAGATCAACAGAACGTGCATTCAGATCCCAAATCGCGGTATCCAAAATAGAGATACCTCGCATGACTGCGCCAGCGCGCCCCTGCAAAATGGATTCGTTATACATATCCATCCACAAGCCTTCACTGCGATGGCTATTCTGCCCAATGAGTTTTGGCGCTAAGAGTTGCTCTACTGCAATTTTGGCAATATCTCCACCAGCGCTGCCAACATAGCAAAAGCCAATGCCTTCATGACCATTCTTGCTGCGAACTTTTACTAAGCAGTAATGACGCTCGGAAACTGTCCGGGTGGAAAACGAAGTTACTTTATCTAAAGGTACAGCAACTGAAGCAACCTGAACGGATTCAATTATTGGCATCGGGATTCCTTATTTCAAAAAATGATTGTATCGATAAATTAAATGCTAGTCATGGGTCTGAATAGGGAATAATTCAGGTATTAAACAATCAAATAGTGGGTGAACTATGGGACAAGTTGTTGTATTGGGGACTGGCACGATGGGCATAGGCATAGCCGCAGGATTTTTAGCCTACGGAACAAACACTGTCATTCTTGGGCGCACTCAAGAGAAAGCCGAAAAGTGCTTTGAAGCAATCAACGCTTGCGCCACCTCAATTGATCCTCAATGGGAGAAGCTTGGGGCAAGCTTGCAGGCTGGCAGTATTTCCGAGTGGGGCAACTGGGAAGGGACTGATTTAGTCATTGAAACTATTTCTGAGCGGCTGGATCTTAAAAAAGAGATCTTTACCGACCTCGATCAGCGCGTACCACCTCATATTCCGATTGGAAGCAATAGCTCAGGCTTTCCGATTAGCGATATCGCTGGAGACCTCAAGACCGCTCATCGCATGCTCAACACTCACTACTTCATGCCTGCCCATATTGTCCCTTTGGTAGAAATTGTTTTGGGGAAACATTCTGATCCAGAGATAGCCAATCAAGTTTGCGATCTCTATCGCGCCCACGGCAAAAAACCCGTATTAGTCAAGAAAGATATCCCGGGATTCTTGGCCAATCGTATTCAGCATGCCTTGATGCGTGAGGCCCTTTCCTTAGTGGAAGAGGGAATTGCAACACCTGGCGACATCGATACTGCAGTGCGTTATAGCTTTGGCTTTCGCTATGCCGCTGTTGGTCCAATGACGCAAAAAGAAATTTCTGGATGGGAAGGAATGACCCTAGCTGCGGAGCTAATATACCCCTCTCTATCAAACATCACCAAGCCGCCGCCCTGTGTTACTGACTTAGTTAAAAATGGCAAAACTGGCATCAATAAAGGTGAAGGTTTTCGAAGTTGGAGCGCTGAGGAGGCGGCAGTCGTCAAAAAGAATTACGAGGAGCGCCTCAAAGCTGCATTTGCTGTGCTGAAGATCGCCCCCGATCAAGACTAGGTTGAATTTGCTGCACTATAACACCAATATCAGAGTGTCTGCTCATATTATTAGATAATTACGGGGTGAATAAAAAAGCGACTTACAGCTCACTCTTGTCGAGAGGAGCCCTCATTCTGACTGGATATATCTGTTTTAGCCTGCTAACCGGGTTGGTATCTACGGCCAAAGCCCAATCAAACCAAGCTCGTAACAAAGTCATTGTTCAAAATACCAAGCCAGTTGGCTTTAAAGATAATGCGGCCAGAGGCTCCTCAAAGACGAATAGTCTTAATCCCGCCCTCTTTCAGCGCAAAGACCCCAGCGAAGTAGATCTTGATAGCGCCAGCAATCTAGACTACCGAGTTATTCAGGGTTGCCTGCGACGTAACTTCAACGAAGATAATTTACCCGCCAGTATCGGCATTGATAACCGTCAGTTTTCAGAGTTCTTTAAAACTCAAACTAAAACATTCTTTGATCGCATGCGCGGAGATTGCATTCCTTATGCAGCTGCATTTGGTAGTCGCAATCGCTTTGACTCCCTAAGCATCATGAATGGCCCCATTCAGGACAACAAGACAGAGGTGTGGACATTTACACCATCTGCATTTGGTGGCTTCTTAATTCAACAAGACTATCTCAGAAATGAATCTAAAAATCTCACTGAAATTCGGATCCCATTGCGAGATGTTTTATACGATCCTCGCAAGGTCGGGGACAAACTGCCAGTCGAATTGGTTTGGGAATTAAATTCCCTCATCAAACAGATCTATCCCGAAGAAAATAACTCACTCGAAAATACCAATAGCGTAGTCCGCTTAATTATTGACTTTGGCGATCGTGAGCGATGGGCTCAAATTTGGGCCGCTGAAATTATTGACCCAGCAAATAAAGAAGTGTTTGCAAGCGCTTACTGGGTAGATCGCACTGACATACCAGGGGGATTCTTTACCGGCGGCGGCGAATCTTTAGAGCGCTCATTCTGGACTAATCCACTCAGTTATCGGCGTATTTCAAGGGGTGTTGGTAGTGTCCGCGCTTCGAGCAAACGCCCAAGTGCAAAAGCACCCACAGCTCAAGCAGCTCCTCCAAAGCAGCGCTACCGTACCCATATGGGCATTGACTATGCAGCCCCAATAGGCACGCCTGTCTTTAGCGTAGCCAATGGCAAGGTTGCTCATATTGGCTTTAGTGGCGCCTTTGGTAACTTAATTGTCTTGGAGCACCCTGGAAACTATCACACCTACTATGCTCACCTAAGTAACTACAACGTTGAATTAGAAGTAGGTAATGATGTGCGCCGTGGTTTGGAGATTGGTTATGTTGGGTCCACTGGAAGATCCACTGGCCCACACCTTCATTTTGAGCTTAGAAAAAATGGTGTGTATATCGATCCTTACGGATTAAAGACTCAACTAGATTTATGGTCTATGCGTGATAACGAGAGTGGTCAGCTAACAAGAGAAATTCTTTTGCTAGGCAGCCCCATCAAACACAACTGATGGCAAATAAAAATAGGGTCCACATGGACCCTATTTTTTCTAAAGATTTAATTTCTGAATAATTAACCAAGGACCAATACTGGTAACTTTGAGTGCACGATTACTTCATGGGTTTCGCTACCAAGCAAGATACCTTTGATGCCAGTTCGCTTATGTGAAGCCATCACAATAACATCAGCCTTTGCTTTTTTAGCGCCATCCAAAATACCTTCAGATAAATTGGTATTAGAGATATGCATTGTTTTTGCTTTAATACTTGATCCAAGTGCAGTGGCGGCTTTTTTAAACACATCCTTTGCGTAAGCATCACATACCTTCTGGTGATCTTTTTGGGTAATTCCATAACCCATAGTGCTATCGGAATAAATTGTTGGAGGCAGGGGATCGGAAACATACACCAAGGTCACAGCAGCGCCATCAGCCTTTGCAAGTTCAGCCACTTTCTTCAAAGATTTTTTGCTGACATCTGAGCCATCGACTGGCACCAATAAATGCTTAAACATATTGACTCCCTTTAAATTGAACTACTTAACTATACTTTCCATCATAATGCTTATTATTAGGCTATAACAGCTCAAAAGGGTAACTTAATTGCTCAAGTATTTCGCCATCTACTGCTCGTTCTTAATCACCTTAATTGCAATCGATTTAGTGTGGCTTTTAGGGATTGCTAAAAGCCTCTATCGACACGAGATGGGTGATTTAATGGCCAGCGAGCCTAAGCTAATTGCTGGCCTCGCCTTCTATCTACTCTATGCCTTGGGCGCCACTATTTTTGTCATCCTTCCGGCCCTCTCAAAACAGTCTTTGATATATGCACTGCAATATGGCGCTCTATTTGGTTTGTTTTGTTACATGACCTACGACCTCACTAATCTTGCTGTGATTAGAGACTTTCCAACACGACTAGCATTAATCGATATCGCTTGGGGAAGCTTTGTCACCGCAGTGTCGGCTGGTCTTGCCTACTGGATTGGCGATCGCCTTACCTAAATCGCCCATAGCGAAGATCTCTCATGTTCTTTCAACCTAAACTCTTCAACTCTTTCTCGGGTTACAACAAAACTCTATTTGCAAAAGATGTTCTAGCGGGGTTAACAGTAGGCATTGTCGCTCTACCACTGGCAATGGCTTTTGCTATCGCCAGTGGACTAAAACCCGAGGCCGGTATTTTTACCGCCATCATTGCTGGTGGACTCATCTCCTTACTCGGTGGTAGTCGAGTGCAGATCGGTGGCCCAGCAGGTGCATTCATTGTGATTGTGTATGGCATCGTTGAGCGCTATGGTGTATCCAACCTATTGCTCGCCACAGTAATGTCGGGTGTGTTTCTGATGTTGATGGGTGCTTTTCGCCTAGGAACGCTAGTGCGTTTTATTCCCATTGCTGTAATCATTGGTTTTACCAATGGCATTGCTTTTTTAATTGGCTTATCGCAAATCAAAGATTTCTTTGGCCTGAGTATCGAAAAAATGCCTGCACAATTTTTTCCGGCCATTCAAGCACTTTATCAAGCTGCCGAGACTTTTAACCCCATTGCAATCGCTGTTTCCTGTGGAAGTCTTGCTTTTATTATTTTCTGGAAGCTGTTTCAGAAACACTTTGGTCATTTGCGGCATATTCCAGGCACAGTAATTGCAATGGTGGCGGCAACCATTGTTACCACTCTATTGGATTTACCTATCGAGACAATTGGCAGTCGCTTTGGAGGCATCCCCTCTGGACTTCCACACTTTGAGTGGATTCCAATCGGTTGGGGTCATGCTCAATTTATGGTTGCACCAGCCCTCACGCTTGCCTTACTAGGCGCCATTGAGTCTCTACTTTGCGCGCGTATTGCCGATAACCTGATGCATGACCGACACGACTCCAATCAAGAGCTTATGGCGCAAGGGATTGCTAACGTAATCACTCCCTTCTTTGGTGGCATGCCTGCAACTGGAACAATTGCACGCACTGTGACCAATGTGGAAAGTGGCGCCAGCACTCCGATAGCCGGCATTGTTCACGCAATGACCTTACTCATCATTGTTTTATTTGCCGCCCCACTTGCAAAAGATATTCCTTTGGCCGGTCTAGCCGCAATCCTGATGTATGTTGCCTGGAATATGGGTGAGTGGAAAAAATTTGTTGATCTCAAACAATTTCGACTACCCTATCGCATCACGATCTTGAGTGTTTTTCTTTTAACAGTGATGATGGATTTGACTGTGGCGGTTGAAGTAGGGCTGCTATCAGCATTTATCACTTTTATTTATCGAATCTCCAGCCTTTCCCGCTGTGAAATTGCTGAAGCTAAAACTTTCCCGGCGCTAGAAAACCAGCAAGGACGTATTGACGCCTACCGGATCTACGGCGCAATCTTTTTTGGAGCGGTAAAGCTCTTAGAAAAGATCGAAGCAAATCTACCATCCCAGACTTTATTGCTCGACCTTAAGAATGTGATCTACGTCGACACATCGGGTATGGATACGATTTCTGAATTAGCCCATCTCTGTAAGGTGCGAAATATCCGCTTGATTATTTGCGGCCTAGACCACCAGCCCTATGAAATGGCAGAACGCAGTGGCTTCCTTGAGAAACTACCGGAGGGTAGTCTATACCCTGATCTGATTTCTGGAATAGAAGCGGCAATGCATTCGTAAATATTTATTTACGAAATACAGAAGCCGCCTTTTAATAAAGCTTCTGGCAAAACCCAAGCACGATATAAACCAAAACCTCCGGCAGTAAAGAGCAATGCAGCAGCCAGATAGCGTACCCAGACATGCTGCCCAAACTGCGTTAATGCTGCAGAAAATTTAGAGATGAGCAAAAGGTTAGGTAAGGTTCCCAAGCCAAATGCAAGCATCAGTGCTGCACCTGTTGTCACATCACCAGAGAGAAATGCAAGTGGCAAAACGCTATAGACCAGACCGCATGGAACTAAGCCCCAAAGCATGCCGCTAAACCAACGTGAAGGTCCGCTAGCCATTTGCCCTAAATACTTCGCCCAATAGCCTGCAATTTTGACACTCAGCCACTTACCGCCAAGTAGGCCTTCCGATTTACCCAAGCGCAAGAGACGCAAACCCATCCAAATTAAGATGAGTGAAGTAAAGGCAAATAAAGGTCGCTGAATTGGAATGATGTTTTGCTGCCAAACTACCACCCCCACCCAAGCAGCAATCGCCCCCAAAATGACATACGTTGTTACTCTCCCCAAATGCATGACTAGCTGGAGGTAAAAAAGCTCAGATTTTGGCCTTAAAGGGCTTTCTAAGGGGGCTGGTCGCTCAATGGCAGCTGCGATACCACCGCACATCAAAGCGCAATGCCAGCCGCTAACTAAAGCCCCTAGGAAGACTGCTAAAAGAAGGCTGCTGGTTAGCATTGGTTGAATAAAGAATAGGTGAAAGTGCTGATTTTCATACTTATAGAATAAACTGCTTGATAATTAGATCCAAGATGAATTACAAACCTACTGACTCCCCAACCAGCAAATGCTCAGTCTGCTTACTGGGTCAGTTTTGCCTTCCAGTGGGTCTTAGCAGTAGTGACGTCTCCAAAGTTGACACCCTAGTTAAAGAGCGCGTCCATCTTCAAAAAGGTGAAAGCCTCTATCGCCATGGCGACCCCTTAAGTTCAGTCTATAGCGTTCGCTTTGGAACGCTCAAAACTGAATACTGCCTGCAAGATGGTCGCCAACAAGTAATTGGCTTTCATCTTCCAGGTGAAATCTTAGGCCTAGATGGTATTGGTGATGGCCACTACCAATCAGATGCAATTGCATTGGAAGAGAGTGAAGTCTGCATCATTCGCTATGATGCCTTTGAAGACTTAGCCCGCCAGATTCCGGTGCTACAAAATCAGTTTCACAAGATCATGAGCCGCGAGCTAACTCAAGACCAACGCCATCTACTATCTCTTGGCACTATGCGTGCTGAAGAACGCTTAGCAGCATTCTTACTCAGCCTCTCACAACGCTTAGCGGCACGCGGTTACCTCAATAATGAATTTGATTTGCGCATGAGTCGCGTTGAGATTGGCAGCTATCTTGGCATCCAAATTGAAACTGTCAGTCGTATGCTCTCCCGCTTTGCAGAATCTGGCTTGATTCAGATTAAGCAACGTCATATTAAGTTAATTGATATGAATGGCCTATACGAATTGGCCGGCATTCCAAACCCTGATAGACAAGGCTGCCACACCGAAGTAGCAATCAAACAGGTTTAAAGTAAACCGCGGTCGATCCCCTTACTATCGGGCGCTTCAATACCCGGCAGAATATAAGCAGTTAAGGCGCTAGAAACTGCACAGAAAATCCAGATCGTAAAGAATCCAATCGTATAGATTCCTTCATCGGATATATCGGGATGATGGCCAAAAAATAATAAGTCTTGCGGATGAACTACTGTAAACAGTAAACCTTCTGCCATACCGGCTACCAAGAAAGATGGCCACAAGATCCAGATTAGTAGACGGTACTTCATTTGCCTGCCTGCACTTCTTTAAGTTGCTCTACCTTCAAGCCTTGTTTCTGCACGCCATCACGGAGTGGCTTATCAGCGTATAAATTTACTGCAAGCCAAATAGTGATGATGCAGCCAATCATAGCTACTGCTGGACCACTAATTAATAGCCAAGGCCACAACTGCTTCCACCAAGGCTTTATTGTTTGCTGTTCTGTCATATGCATCCTCTCCATTGCTTGCAAGCTTAACGGGGAATAATAAAAGTAGACTTCTCTTCGCGAGTTCTCGTTATTGCTTTATCGCCTGTGAGCTCTTGCGCTATTACATCAAAATGAATCGGGTAATTTCCTGAGTTATTTTGACCAATTGTGGTGCTAACTTTGATCGGAAGCAACTGGTTGCTAGCTGGATCTACATTAATCTCGGTAATCTCTTTGCCTTGCGAGTTCAAGATCCTTAAATCATCTAGGCCTGTTGCTTTTACTTGAACCTTCATTGGATGCTCGGAGGCATTCATGATCTGAATGCGATAAATATTTTCAATTCGCACACCCTCAACTTCACGAGCCAAAGCCCCACGATCGCGCATAACATCAACCCGTAATGGATTGCGAGTTGCCAAAGAAATCAAGAACGCTGAAGCGAGCACTGTAATAAACGCCGTATAGATCAACACCCTTGGGCGCAAGATATGCTTGATTGCACTCTGATTGGATTCTTGATCTTCAATTGCTCGCTCAGTCGTATAGCGTATTAATCCTTTTGGATAGTCTACTTTTTCCATCACCTGATTGCACGCATCGATACAGGCGCCACAACCAATACACATGTATTGCAAACCATCTCGAATATCAATGCCAGTTGGACAAACCTGCACACAAATACTGCAATCAACGCAATCGCCCAAGCCCATTGAGCCATGATCAGCAGATTTACTGCGACTACCTCTTGGCTCCCCACGCACCTTGTCGTAAGTAACCAAGAAAGTATCTTTATCTACCATCACACTTTGGAAGCGTGCATAAGGGCACATATATTTACAAACCTGCTCACGCATAAAGCCAGCATTACCCCAGGTTGCAAAGCCGTAGAAGCAGAGCCAGAAGGTTTGCCAAGGGCCCAAAGATACATGCAATAAGGCTGAGCCTAGAGTTTCAATTGGTGTGAAATAACCAATAAAAGTAAAGCCCGTCCAAAAGGCCACCAAGAGCCAAAGGAAATGCTTAGTGATCTTAAGCCGCCACTTACGAACACCCCAGGGCCACTCTTCACCATCCAAACGAATCCGTGCAAAGCGGTCGCCTTCAACTTTTCGCTCAATCCACATAAAGATTTCGGTATAGACCGTTTGCGGACAAGCGTAGCCACAGAATAGACGGCCAGCTACAGCGGTAAATAGAAATAAGGCTAATGCGGAAAGAATTAATAAGAGCGTCAGATAAATCACATCTTGAGGCCAGAGCACCAGCCCAAAGATATAAAACTTACGCTGAACTAAATCAAAGAGAACTGCTTGGCGATCATTCCAACTTAACCATGGCAAGCCATAAAATAACAGCTGCGTAGCAAATACTAGAATGAAACGCCAACGTGCAAACAGTCCTGTAACAGAACGTGGGTAAATCTTTCGCCGGACCTCATAAAGAGATTCCTCTATAACCTCTATCGGAATAGGTTTGCCACCCGGCGTATTGCTTGGCACTACTTACTTCGCGTCTGCTGGTTGCTTATTATTGGATAAGCCCCAAACATAGGCAGTAAGCAACTGAATCTTCTCAGGACTTAATACTTTATCTTGAGCAGGCATCATTGCCATGCGACCTTTGGTAACAGTCTCAACAATCGTTGCTTCTGAGCTACCGTATAGCCACGTTTTATCAGTCAAGTTTGGTGCACCTAATGCGATATTGCCTTTGCCATCCGCGCCATGACATGCTGCGCAGTTTGACTTAAATACTTCAGCGCCACGCGCAGCTTTAAGATCATCGGCCGGCAATCCGGAAAGACTACGTACGTAGTTAGCTACATCCACAATCTGCTTACTATCTAATTGCGGGAATGGAGGCATTACACCACCACGGCCATTAGTAATCGTAGTCTTGATATTTTCTGGTGAGCCACCATACAACCAATCGCGGTCAGTCAAATTAGGAAAGCCTTTTGAGCCACCAGCATCTGAGCCATGGCACTGTGCACAGGAATTTAAGAACAAACGTTGCCCCATTTCACGCGCCTTAGGATCGGCAGCAACCTGCTCAATATCCATCTTTACGTATTTGGCATACACAGGCTTGAGTTCATCGTTCGCTGTAGTCATAGACTTCATCAATGCGCCATCTGTGCTGTAACCCAAGACGCCAGGATAAGAGCCTAGACCTGGATAAAGTACAAGATAAACCAATGCAAAGATGCATGAGAGTAAGAACATCCACATCCACCAACGTGGCAATGGATTATTTAATTCACGTAGATCATCATCCCAAACGTGACCAGTATCAGCAACTGCACCGTCAGGTGTATGAATAACCTTAGCCTTGCGTTGAGAAAATAATAACCAGATGCACCAAACAATACCGACCAATGTTACTAAGGCGATATAGGCACTCCAACCGGCACCAAGAAAGTCACTCATGATTTATCCTTACTGAATTCATCGGGAAGATCGAACGGAAGTTCGGCGGATTCTTGATTAGCAGACTGTCTTTTTGCAGACCATGCCCACCAAACGATTCCTAAAAACACTACCAAGCCAAGCACGGTAGAAATTGCTGAGAGATAGGGAGCGATATTTTGCATAGTTTCTCTATTGCTAAAAATTATTTAGCAACTACCTCGTCAACAATGATGTATCTACGATTAACGCCAAGGCCTTGAAGATAGGCTATCAACGCATCCTCTTCAGTTTTGCCTTCTAACTCTTTAGGTGCATTAGCGATTTGCTCATCAGTGTATGGAACACCTAGGCGACGCATTGCAGTCATATGAGAAGAGATAGTGTCAGCGGCTGCTAGCTTCTGTAAATAAGGATAAGCCGGCATATTAGACTCAGGCACTACATCGCGTGGATTGCGCAAGTGAATACGATGCCAGTCATCTGAATAGCGACCACCTACACGAGCCAAATCTGGACCAGTACGCTTACTGCCCCACAAGAATGGGTGATCAAATACAGATTCACCAGCCAATGAGTAAGGACCATAACGCTCTACTTCTGAGCGCAGCGTACGAATCTGTTGTGAATGGCAACCTAGGCAACCTTCACGCTGATAAATATCACGGCCAGCTAAACGCAAAGCGGAATATGGCTCTACGCCAGGACTTGGCTCAGTTGTAGAGTGCTGGAAGAATAAAGGAACGATCTGTACTAAGCCAGCAACCGAGATTGCTGCAATGGTAGCAATGATCAGCCAACCAACATTACGCTCAAGCGTTTCGTGGGAGAAAAATCGACGTTGTTCTGACATGTTCTTTTCCTTAGTGAGCGGCGATGGACGCTTGTGGAATAGGAGCGTCTACGAATTTTTTGTTAATCACAGTTTTGTAGACGTTGTAAGCCATCAACAACATGCCGCTTAAGTAGCACAGGCCGCCTAATAAACGAATGACATAGAAAGGATAGGTTGCTTTTACAGACTCAACAAAGCTGTAAGTCAAAGTACCATCTGGTTCGAATGCTCTCCACATTAAACCTTGCATTACCCCCGCAATCCACATCGCAGCGATATAAATCACTACACCAATGGTTGCAATCCAGAAATGCAATTCAATTAATTTAGTACTGTACATATCACGCTGACCAACCAAGCGTGGGATGAGATAGTAGAGAGAGCCGATAGTAATCATAGCAACCCAACCTAAAGCACCGGAGTGAACGTGACCGATAGTCCAGTCTGTGTAGTGAGACAAACTATTCACAGTCTTAATGGACATCATGGAGCCTTCAAAGGTAGACATACCGTAGAAGGACAATGCCACCACTAAGAACTTCAAGATCGGATCACGACGCAATTTATGCCATGCGCCTGACAAAGTCATGATGCCGTTGATCATGCCACCCCAAGATGGAGTCAATAAAATCAGAGAAAACACCATACCTAAAGACTGGGTCCAGTCTGGCAAGGAGGTATGTTGCAAGTGATGAGGACCCGCCCACATATACGTAAAGTTCAAAGCCCAGAAGTGAACAATAGATAAACGATATGAGTAGATTGGACGCTCAGCCTGCTTTGGAATGAAGTAATACATCATGCCCAAGAAGCTGGTGGTCAAGAAGAAGCCCACTGCGTTATGTCCATACCACCACTGAATCATGGCGTCTTGTGCGCCAGCGTATGCAGAGTAAGACTTAAAGAGGCTCGCTGGCATTTCGATGTTATTCACGATATGCAACACTGCGATCGTCAAAATATAGGCGCCGAAGAACCAGTTTGAAACGTAAATATGTTTAGTTTTGCGCTTGATGATCGTGCCGAAGAATACGATTGCGTAGGCAACCCAAACCACAGTAATTAATAAGTCAATTGGCCACTCAAGTTCAGCGTACTCTTTAGAGCTTGTGATACCTAATGGCAAAGTGATGGCGGCAGACACAATCACTGCTTGCCAACCCCAGAAGGTAAACGCTGCTAATTTGTCACAGAACAATCGCACTTGGCAGGTACGCTGCACGATATAGTACGAAGTCGCAAATAAGGCAGAACCGCCAAAGGCAAAAATCACCGCATTGGTATGCAAAGGACGTAAGCGACCATAGCTGAGCCAAGGAATATTAAATGTGATTTCAGGCCAGATGAGTTGGGCTGCGAGGATGACCCCCACGAGCATGCCAACAATTCCCCAAAGTACAGTTACTAAGGCAAATTGACTGACAACCTTGTAATTGAAGGTATCTTGATTACTCCCCACGGTAAGTCCCATGGTTTCTCCTTTTTTGTGACCAAACAGCGACATAATCCAAATAGACTGGATTGATTATCAAAGTAAGACTTACAAGGAGGTTTGATCTATATCAAAAAGGGTGGGTCAAAATACTGCGGTACTCGGGAGATAGCTGGGGAACCCTCAAAAGTCCTTTAAATACATATCTATTGTTGAGAGTGCTCACTAACTTTTTGATGGCTTGGAGCATCGTCATCCATCAAGATAGATTCGCCTGGACCGTCTAAATCATCAAACTGGCCACTTTTAATGGACCAGTGCAAAATCCACGCTAGTAGGCCCACCAAAATCAAAGACAAAGGGATGAGAAGAAATAGACTTTCCATCCCTATAGTCTAAGCTTTTCGCAAACGCCAGGCATTTAGAGTCACGGCAAGGGAGGATAGAGACATCCCAATGCCAGCGACCCAAGGATTAACTAGGCCCATCATGGCAGCCGGAATAGCGAGCAAGTTATAAACAAGGGCCCACAATAGATTTTCTTTAATAATGGCCTGCGTTTTATCAGCCAGTCGCAAAGTTTTTGCTAAGGGCTCTAAAGATACCGAAGTCAGAATGGCATCCGCACCCGCCGATGCCAAAGGCGCTCCGGCACCTACCGCAACTGAAATATCGGCACGTGCCAATAAGGGCGCATCATTCACGCCATCGCCAATTGCCCAGACAAAGTGCTTATCTTTTTGCAATCTTTCAATATAGGTATATTTATCCTCAGGAGTGCAGCCGCCTTGATAGCTTTCAATGCCAACATGCTGTGCCCACCAAGCAACAGTTGCCGGATCATCGCCTGAAACTAAGTGCACAGTGATTTTTCTAGACTTCACTACTTTTAAAAACTGATCAAGCCCAGGTCTTGGCGTATCCAAAAAAATAAAACTCGCAATAAGCCCTTGCTCATCAATCAAATGTACTTGACCATACTGCCCTACTCGCCCATCCTGCTGAACGCCTAACCAGGCTGCACTTCCCAAGCGATATGTGCCTGAGCTTAAGCCCTTACCCAGTTGATTCTCAACAGGATTGCTAAGAGTTGGGAGCGTTAAACCTTCCGTTTGTACTGCGCGCATTAAAGAGAGGGCTAAGGGATGTCTTTGGCCAGCTTCCAATGCAGCAGCTAATGCAAGCGCATCTTCACGACGATAGCCGGCACGTAAATTGATGACCTCTTGTAGCTCTGGCTGACCCATTGTTAAAGTGCCAGTCTTATCTAATACAAGATCGGTAGTCTTAACTAAACCCTCGAGAACATGTCCACGCACTATCAGTAAACCTAATTTAGTCACCGCACCTTGTGCTGCTGCCATCGCAGTTGGTACAGCAAGTGATAAAGCACAAGGGCAACTTGCCACCAAGACGGAAACCAAAACAGTCCATGCTTGACTCGGATCAAAGTACAACCAAATTGCTGACGATATAAAAGCACTCAGCAATAAAAATGCAACAAAGTATGCTGCCCACTTCTCAGCAAGACCCACCATCACCGGCTTTGCCAATAGCGCTTGATCTAGCAGCGAAGCAATCCCTGCAATACGAGTAGACTGCCCTACCGCCTCAATTCTCATCAATAGTGGATTGAGAATATTGTGCGTTCCAGCATATAAGCGATCGCCAATCTTTTTCTCTACAGGCTTTGATTCTCCAGTCAGCAAAGATTCATCAAGCGCACTTGGGTTTTCAATCAAAATACCATCGGCAGGCACAACCTCACCAGGCGAAACACGAAGTACTTCTCCTGGCTTGCAATTCACTACAGGCACGACTTCAATCTCTTGGGATGCGGGGTAATACAGCGCACGCTCACAGGTAGCAGGCAATTGTTTTGCTAATGCTTCTGCTCCACCTTGCGCATCTTGTCTTGCAAGCAGCTCAACATAACGAGCGGCCAAAATAAATGCCACAAACATCGTGATCGAATCAAAATAACTTTGACCTGAACCCCTTACTAAATTAATCGTGCCAGCAATAAATGCCAAGGCCAAGGCAATCGCAATGGGAACATCCATACCCAGCATTTTGGTTTGTCTAAAAGACTGCACACTTCGCCAGGCTGCTTGGAATATTGGTCCCGCTGAATACACCATCACTGGTACCGTCAACGCCCAACTCGTCCAACCTAATAGCAAGTCAAATTCTGGAGTAATGTCTGCACCAACGTAAGTGGGCCAGGCATACATCATGACCTGCATCATGCCCAGCATAGCCACACCCAATCTCGTGAGTAATTGCCGTCTTTCTTTTTTCGCTTTATCTAGCGCCAAGGAAGGCTCAAAAGGCCAGGCCTCATAACCCACTCGCTCGATTTCAAAAAGTAATCTTGCCAAGCTTGTTTTAGTTGGCGTAAATCGCACAATCACTTTTTGCGTCACATAATTAATCTGCACATCTTTGACACCGTCAATACGTCGCAAATGTTGCTCACATAACCAGACACATGCTGCGCATCGAATTTTTTCTAAACGTAAAGTTGTTTCTAGATCACTAGTATCGCCATACGGTCTGGTAAAACGTCCTAACAGCGAAGGATCATCGTAGGGCTTGAGCTTTTCTGGAATTTCATTAAGGGCAAGATAGGCAGCAGGCTTATCGCTCGATTGAACACGTCTCGCGTAAAAAACCTCCAATCCTTCACCATGAATCGTTTGGGCAATTGCCATACAGCCCGGGCAGCAAAATGAACGGCTTCCGCCAGCTAGGTCTGCTTCAATTAACTCGCCAGGCGCAATGACGCTCGAGCAGTGATAACAAGTCAAAGTCTTACTCATTCAGCTGCTTTACCCACCCAGCCATTACGACGCTCATATAGAACAAATAGAACACCCCAGATG
Organism: Polynucleobacter sp. MG-5-Ahmo-C2; assembly: GCF_018687735.1. Classification (NCBI taxonomy): domain Bacteria; kingdom Pseudomonadati; phylum Pseudomonadota; class Betaproteobacteria; order Burkholderiales; family Burkholderiaceae; genus Polynucleobacter; species Polynucleobacter sp. MG-5-Ahmo-C2. Next base: position 1,393,007 of record NZ_CP061304.1, read on the forward strand.
ACAACGGCGGCATACGCCCAAATCCAAGCAGCTTGAGATGAACGTGATCCTGAAATATCCAACACCAGGCCGAAGATAGCCGGGCCTAACATACCGCCTCCAAAGCCCATTAAAGAATGAAGCCCCATTGCAGCGCCCTTGATATTTTCTTTAGCGCTAATGACCAGACCTGCAGTCAAGGTTGCAGAATCCGCCATGATAAAAATAGAATGGCCAATGGCTAAGCTAATAATTAGCCACCATGATTGCCCGGTGGAAGAGGCCAACGCAATCCCTAGGACAGCACTCGTCAACATCACAATACATATCCACCTCTGACGCCCTACTCGAAGCGTAATCTCATTTCCAAGAATAGAGGCAGGCACCCCAAAGAAATTAATCACGCCAGACAAAGTAGTTGCTGCTAAGAAAAAAGCTTCTCCGGAGGCTATGGCACAAAATGCAAAGAAAGCCACAATCCAACTTCTAGAGGCGAATAGCTCAATCGTGTGAGCGGTATAACCAAAAATAAAGCCAGATGCTTTTTTATCTTGCAATACGGATTTCCATTTGTCGACTGGAAATATGTCATGCAAGCGAATATTAATCGGCCCCTTCCATTTCTCATGCTGGAGAGGTGGAATTAGAAGTAGAACAATTAAAAAGGCTGTGAAAGGTCCCAGCGCAATGATGCCAAATACATAATGCCAACCAAGTGCACTTAAGATCCAGCCGGAGCATAAATAAGAAAATCCAGTACCGATCCCAAAGAATGCTGTGTAGAAAGCAATGTGGCGAGTAAGCTCGCCAGCCTGAATACGATCAGACAAAATTTTGAGTCCGGGCATATAAGTACCAGCAAGACCAGCGCCATTCATGGCCATGAACAGTAAAGCAGTCCAAAAGTTGAATGCCAATAGACCCATGCCCAAGAGACCACAGGTAGCAGAGAGACCGCCGACCAAGTAGACCTTACGCGCATCCACTCGATCAGTTAATGCAGTAGCTAATGGTACGGCCAACATATAGCCAAAGAAAAATGCACTCGCAATTAAGCCGGACTGCAAATTAGTTAAATGCCACTCTTCCTGCAAAGTGGTTAATACCACCGCGTAGCAAGCAAAGCCCAATAAAGCACAGGTTTGTGCCATGAGCATAAGGGGGGTGTAACCAGCTGATCGAAAGCGCATAAAGTGTCAGTAAAAACGTGAATCCATTCTACTCGCCCTAAAAAGCCAAGACCCACTACACTTAGAAAAATGGATGGAGACAGTATGAAAAATAATCGTATTTTGGGTAATTTAATTAAGCTTGGTGTAGGAGTCTTGATTGGGCTTAGCTGCACCTTGGTCTTAGCTGATGTATATCCGTCAAAACCCATTAAAGCTATTGTTCCATTTGCCCCTGGTAGCACAACCGATCAAATTGGTCGCGCCTTTGCAGCCAAGATGTCTGAACTTTTAGGTCAGCCTGTTGTGATTGAAAATCGACCTGGGGCCAATGGACTCATTGGCGCAGATTTTGTTGCCAAGGCCCCTGCAGATGGCTACACGATTTTATTTGGAACCAACAGCACAAATGCCGCACTAAAAAGCTTAGTCAAAAACTTACCCTATAACCAAGACACCGCTTTCACTCCCATTGGATTCTTTGGCTCAGCACCACTCATCATTACCATTAACAATGATGTGCCGGCTAAATCGCTCAATGGATTTGTGTCTCTTGCTAGAGCCAATCCTGAAAAAATGACTTTTGCTTATGCAAGTACCTCTCAACGCGTTTCCTCGGAAATGCTCGCCACTACAGCTGGCATCAAAATGACCGGTGTATCTTATAAGAGCGGCCCAAATGCCATGACAGATGTCATTGGTGGTCAAGTCGATATGTTCACAGCCGACTTTGGGGTCTCGCTGCCACAAGTACAAGCAGGGAAAATACGCGGTTTAGCGGTAACGTCACTCAAGCGCTCACCCGCTATCCCAGAGTTACCCACGGTAAATGAAGCACTTGGCATTAAGGGTTATGAATTACTCTCCTTCTTTGCCGCATTCGGTCCTGCTGATATGCCAAAAGAGGCCATTCTCAAACTCAATAAAGCGATTAATGAGGCGTCAAAATCGAAAGATGTTACTGAGCGATTTTCTGCCATGGGTTTCGAGACTCAAGCAGTAACACCGGAAGCACTTGGCCAGAAAATTAAATATGAGACTGCAAAATGGGCTAAGGCTATTAAGGATGCTGGCATTCAACCAGAATAAGTGCTGACTTACTGCTGGCCACGATTTGGAGAATCCTGAAAGCCGGTAGATCTATAGGTTAAAACCAAGGTATCGCGATAACCGTAGTCCCCAACAGGCTGAATCGGGGTTGATTCATGGATCATGCGTTCATCATTCATGAGTAATAAGGACCAAGGTTGGTCTAGCGTGAAGCGCAAACCGGCAGAGCCCTGCGCATCAAATATTCTGGTTTCACCACCTTTTATGCCAACTCGATTCAACAAAAATACAGCCACAAAATCTACGCCATCACGGTGTGCACCCTCAGGCGTTGGTCGCCCAATACCATCAGTAGTATCAATCCGAAATTGATGCGCTTCAACAAACCAAGTGGTCACTGGTTTTAAACCATTCAATACTTGAGCAAGCCCAAGCAAAAGAGATTGCCAAGCTGGATCATTTAACAAGGCGGCTTGCATGGGTTCAAACCAACGTTCAATTCCACCATGCAAAGCGTTGTAATCAACCGACTGCCAGTGTGCGCGATGGGGCACTAAATTAAGGTGGTCGCCTTTAATCGCATAACTAGCATGACGACGAAAGCGGTAACGTCCACCATCTTTTAAATAAGGGTCGCGAGGTAAACCCTCCCAAAACTGAGTTAATTTCTGTAAATTTTCCGGCTTTACCTTAGCAATCTCAGCTACAGTTTCAGGCGATGCCACAGCATAACCCTGAGAGCGCAAAGCTTGCGCAAGCTCTTTAGCTGGAGTCAGCAGTGGGGCGAGCGAGGCATTAGTCATCGAGCTATTTTAGGGCAATCATCAGCACAGCCTTAATCTAGCTGTGCGCCGGATGCTTTCACAATTTTTGCCCACTTAGCCAATTCGTCCTTCAGCAAGACCCCTAGCTTTGCAGGGGGCACTGGATTCAGATCTAAACCCTGTGCATTTAATTTCTCACGGACATCCGCTCTTGCCATCACCTTATCCATGGCCACTTGATTTTTCTTAATTACATCCGTGCTCACACCGATAGGCGCAAAAATGGCAACCCAAACCTCACCTACACAATCAGGATAGGTTTCCGCAATCGTTGGGATCTCAGGGGCGGCACTAGAGCGCTTGGCAGAACTAATCGCAATTGCCTGGAGCTTACCTGTCTTGATGTAATTGATTGCTGATGGCAGGCTTGCAAAAGCTAAGGGCACTTGTCCACCCAAAACATCATTAATCGCAGGGGCAACCCCCTTGTATGGAATATGCTGCATCTCGATGCCAGCACTAGCATTGAGCATGGCGCCAAGCAGATGGCTAACAGTGCCATTACCAGCAGAAGCGTAGGACAGTTCGCCAGGCCTCTTCTTTGCAGCAGCAACTACCTCAGCCAAGGTCTTATAAGGGGATCCTGGTGGAGAAACCAACACATAGGGTGTGGCGCCAATATAGTACAGCGGCACAAAATCATTTACTGGATCAAACCCGGGATTCTTATAGAGAGATGGATTAATCGCTTGTGCACTATTAATCGTTAAGAGCAAGGTGTAGCCATCCTTAGCAGAACGCGCCACACTCTGAGTGCCAATATTGCCGCCCGCACCAGGTCTATTTTCAACCACAACAGAGCTTCCAATAGCCTCCCCAAAAGCTGGGGCAATTAAACGGGCAACGATATCGTTTGTTCCACCCGCAGCCTGAGGCACCACCAAGGATATGGGCTTATGAGGATAAGGCTGAGCCCATACGGGTAAAGCAATAGATAAGCCAACAATAACGATGAGTAAGCTGTTCATTTTTTTACACATGATGCCTCCAATTAACTATATAACTTTAAGCGTTCCCGCACTTCCCCAATATGCCCCTTCAGGTCATACCACTCCTTCGCATCCATCATTGATACCTTCATACTTCCAACTCGGCGCTCTATGGTCTCCAGGTCTTTCAAATTCTTTTCTTTCAGCTCAGGATTTAGCGCATTTTTTTCAAGGGCCTTTAATTCTTCGTAAACCTGAGCAAGCTTCAGCTTTAAAAAGAAGTTCTTTGCGGCCGGAATATAAGTAAATAAAGGTATAAAAATTACCAAGAGGGGAATCACAATTTTGATGAAGCGCCCAACCCAAACCGCAGTCCAAAATGGTAGATGACGGTGCAAGAATGAAGGTCCATCTTTTAAATAAATTTCTGCATCCACATGCAACGGAAAATCTAAGCCAGCACCAGAGGGAAACTCACCCGCTTTTTGTAAACGGGAATAGGATTTCAAAATATCGTAAGAAGCGCCCAACAATAGAGATACCAAAGCAGGGCTAACACTCTCTTGAGCAACTAGGGTAGCTGTTGGTGCAATGACCTGTATATCCTGACGTGGCAAATCATGCTCAATACTCAGCAGACCTCTAGGGACAGCTACCTTAGACAGGTAGGGTAGATTACGCGTATAGGCATCTGCCTGCTCAAAATTCATTAAACGGATATTCGGTATTGCATAAAAACTCTTGAGAACTGGCGCCTCAGCGGCAGCAACAATAAAGACCACATCCAACTCACCTTCGTTGAGTTTTTGAATAGCCTCATCTGGCTTGAATTTTTCTATGTGAATTGCGCTTAATGGAACTCCAGTAATCTTTAATAAAGCATCGCTCAAGGCTAGAGTCCCGCTTCCATCATTGCCAATAGAAACGCGCTTACCCTTCAATTGCGTGAGCACCCTTAAGCCGCCCTCACTTTTGAAGGCTCCCTCACGGTACCAAACCCAAACGGGCTCATAAAACATACCTGCAATGGAGATTAAGTCAGGATATTTGCCAACATCGGCTACCCCACCCTGCACTATCGCAAAATCGACTCCTGATTTTGGATCACTCAACAGCCTCAGATTATCAATCGTTCCACCAGTTTCCATGACATCCAGTTTGATGCCATCCTCAGCAAGTTCAGCCTTTAATCGCTCCCCAAAATGGTAGTAAAGCCCCGTCGGAAAGCCGGCTGCCATTTCTATTGCTTTTGGTGGAGGCGGAATCAGAACCCATAAAACACCGAAAATAGTAGTCAGAATCAGGAGAAAGCTAGCTAACACAGCTATAGGATTAAATAGGTGTTTTTTCAGGGATTTCATAGAAGTCTCTAATGTTTTTTGCATTATGCCCCGAGCGTAAGATTAGGCAAATGATTCAACCCCACCCGGGTTAAACAAAGGCTTACTGACGTACCTGGTCGACTACCAAGCGAACATTGCTTGTGCCAAGCTTCACTATTTGCGCAGATGAAATTAAATCGCCCATCTCAGCTTTTGCCATTCCAGTCTTAGAGATCCTGACTTCAATGGAAGCCTCAGACAATCCGGAAAGTGGCATGCTTGGATTCATTGCCAAAGCATCTGTCAAAGAAAAGCTTATCGGAAATACGGAGACTGCCATCTTTAATACTGCCACGGGCATACGCTCGCCAGGCTTACGCGCAATCACCATCACAAGATCACCAGATTGCACCTTAGACTTTAGGGCAGAAGATATCTCAATCTTGCCAGCAATACCTTTCGTATTTACGACAGCAGTAGATGGAAGGCCTCCCTTAGATCGCGCCTCAGAAATCGATTCTTGTATTGAACGTGCCTCTTCAGTTCCCGGGGGCAATTGTTTTGCAAGTTTTTCCCAAGTCTGGATAGCTGCTTTGTAATCGCCAGTTGTATAGGAAGCGGTCCCAGAAAGCCATAAGGCCATCAAATTATTAGGGTCTAACTTTAGCGCTTGGTTAATGAGTTTTAATGGCTTGCCGGCAAAACTTCCATTGGCATTACTAGCCAAGGTATCAGCATAGTCAGCCAAGAGCTGAGGGTCTGAATCAATAAAATTACCGGAGTGCTCATATGCCCTTGCAGCATCTTCATTACGACCCAAGATACGATAGGAACGAGCCAGCATCGCCCACCCCTTTAAATTAGACGGATCTTTATCCATCTTTACAGCAAATTCAGAAACCATTTTCTCAACACCCTCTCGAGTCATAGGCTGCTGTGCATTATTCTCAACAAGACGAGTGGCATCACCTAAAGACCAATAGAATCCAGCTGAGAGTACTGTGATGAATAAACAAAGACCAATTACAGTAATCTTGCTAGAACCCATCACAGAGCGATCATCATCTTCATTCGTATCCTGAAAGAGGCGTTGACGCATTTCAGCATGGGCAATTTCATAATCAGAGCTATTCATGGAACCCGCTAAACGCTCTGCCTCCAACTTTTCGAGCTCTTCACGATAAATAGCAGCATTCATTTGACGGCGAGAAGTTGCCTCTACTGTTGCCGGAAAAATAAATGGGCGCAATAGTAGAACCAGCACCAGGACTAGCAACAGAAAGGCGGGAATCAGAAAACTGGTCATGAAGCCTCCCGCTCATTCTTGTTATCAAGCAAAGCATCTATCTTTTTATTGTCATCATCAGACAAGGCAATCGTAGTAACAGCACTATTTCTCCGACGCAAATAGGTCAGCAACCCAAGTATGCCAATCAACAGAATGACAAAGGGGCCAATCCAAAGCAGCCAAGTAGTCGGCTTGATAGGTGGACGATAAAGCACAAAGTCTCCGTAGCGCTCAACCATGAAGCTTCTAATTTGTTCATCACTCTTACCCTCTTTAATCAGGGTGCGAATTTCTCTACGTAGGTCATTCGCTAAATCAGAACGAGAACCGGCCAAAGATTCATTCTGGCAAACCAGGCAACGCATCTCTTCGGAAATGCTAATCAAGCGCTGCTCGGTCACAGGATCATCCGCTAAAGGCGCAGCATCTTTGGCAAACGAGAAGCCAAAACTAAGCATGCAGAGCGCGATCGCCAGAATCTGTTTCATGGTTTCTGAAGATCGCTAATCAATGGATATATCTTTTTGTTTAACAACTCCATTGTGAGTGGGCCTATATGCTTAAAGCGAATCACCCCGGCTTTATCAATCACATAGGTTTCAGGCACACCATAGACACCGTAATCGATTCCGACGCGCCCATTTGCATCAAAGGCAGACAGTACATAAGGATTGCCCTGCTTTGCCAACATGGCAAGAGCATCTTCCCGTTGATCTTTGTAATCCAGCCCAATGATAGGCGCCATCTTTGACTTGGCGAGATCCACCAACACTGGATGCTCCTCACGACAAGCTACACACCATGAGGCCCAGACATTCAATATCCAAACTTGCCCCTTCATACTTGCCGGAGAAAAAGACTGATGCGCCTCCGATAACTGGGCAATCTCAAATGCTGGTGCCGGCTTATCGATTAAGGGTGATGGCACTTCATGCGGATCGCGATTTAAACCAATGGCCAGGAAGACCACCAAGACAATAAAGAGCAAAAGAGGAATTAAAAACTTTGCTTTCATGAGGCTTGTTTCTTCAGCTGAATGCGATAACGTTTGTCAGAGATCGCTAATATGCCACCAAGCGCCATCAATAAGCAGCCACCCCAGATCCAGTCTACAAAGGGCTTGTAATACACCCGGACCGCCCAAGACTTATCTGGCAACTCTTCACCCAGAGAAACATAGATATCGCGCGTTAAGCCCGTATCAATAGCAGCTTCAGTCATTGGCATAGTTGATGAAAAGTAGTTGCGCTTCTCAGGGTAGAGCGTTGCCTGAGTAATGCCATTTTTTGTTAACAAAAAAGTGCCGCGCATTGCCTGGTAATTTGGGCCTGGAACTAGATTAACATCTTGCAGCCGTATTTGATAACCACCCACTGAAACGATTTCACCCGCTGACATACGTACATCTTTTTCTTCTTGATAAGCGCCAACCATAGTGACACCAATCACAAATACAGCAATTCCCAGATGGGCCACTTGCATGCCAATAAATGAACGGGTTGGCTTACCCGCTTTTGCTTGACGAATAATCTGTAAACAACCAGAGGCAATCACCCAAAACGCCAACAAGAAGCCAAGACCTGCCAGCCAGGTGAATTCACCCATCATCAGAGGAATGCTAATACCAGCAAGAACTGCGGCCAAGCCTGCAAGCCATAAACGCTTAATTACCACCAGCAGATCCGAATTTTTCCAGCTAGTCCAAGGACCAATACCCATTAGTACCAATAAAGGAATCATGATGGGTACAAACACGCTATTGAAATAAGGAGGTCCTACCGAGATTTTGCCTAAATGAAGAGCATCAATTAATAAGGGATATAAAGTTCCCAACAATACTGAACCAGCAGAAACAACTAAGAAAACATTTCCTAGAAGGATAAAAGTTTCTCTTGAGCTGAGGCTAAATTTGCCGCCGAGAGAACTTTTCGGCGCACGCCAGGCATATAGACCTAAAGAAGACCCAACTACGAGAGTCAAGAAAATTAAGATAAAAATACCGCGCCTAGGATCAGTTGCAAAAGCATGTACCGATGTCAACACACCAGAGCGCACTAAGAATGTTCCCAAGAGGGATAGTGAGAAAGCAGTAATTGCTAACAAGACAGTCCAACTTTTAAAGCCACCGCGCTTTTCTGTCACTGCTAATGAATGCAATAGGGCAGTGCCAACTAACCAAGGAATAAATGATGCGTTTTCAACAGGATCCCAAAACCACCAGCCACCCCAACCGAGTTCGTAGTAGGCCCACCAGGAGCCTAGAGCGATACCAAGCGTCAGAAATATCCAAGCGGCTGTCGTCCAAGGGCGTGACCAGCGGGCCCATGCAGCATCGAGCCTTCCGGAGAGTAATGATGCGATTGCAAAAGCAAAGGCAACCGAGAAACCAACATAACCCATGTACAACATCGGCGGATGAAATACTAGTCCAGGATCTTGCAACAGCGGATTTAAAGATCGACCGTCTTGCGCTGCTGGAAACAAGCGCATAAATGGATTGGAGGTTGTCAAAACAAAAAGTAGCAGACCGCTAATCACTAAGCCCAAAACGCCAATCACCCTCGCAACCATAAACTCATCCAAAGCCTTAGAGAGTTGGGCAACCATGATGGTCCAAGTGCTTAATAAGAAAACCCACAGGAGCAATGAACCTTCATGACCACCCCATACGGCGCCCAATCGATAAACAACCGGTAATTGGGAATTAGAGTGCTCAGCTACATAGAGTACTGAAAAATCGTTGACATAAAAACTCCACGCCAAGATCGCAAAGGCAATCCCAAGAAGAAGGAAAACGGTTTGAGCAGCAGGTCTTGCCAACATTAGCCACTCGCGGCGGCCCTGGTGTGCGCCAACTAAAGGAAGCACCCCTTGGATCAAAGAAACACACAGCGCAAGAATTAATGCGTAATGCCCAAACTCAGGAATCATTTATTGCTTCCGTTTTTTTGAGCCTGCTCTAGAGCGTGTTTCGCCTCAGGCGGCATATAGTTCTCATCATGCTTCGCAAGAACCTCGCTGGCAATGAATTCTCCGTTGGTATTCATGCGACCTTGAATGACAGCGCCTTTTCCCTCTTTAAACAAATCTGGCAGAATGCCTGTGTAAGCAACTGGTATATCTTTGACGAGGTCGGTAATGACAAAATGCACAGTCAAGCCATCACGCCTTAAGGATCCATCCTTCACCATACCGCCAATACGAAATGCTTGGCCCGGTGGCGCCTTACCAGCAGTCACCTCACTAGGTGTGACATATAAAGCGATATTGCTATTGAGTGCATTGAGAATTAAGAGTGCAGCAACTCCAATGACTACCAATGCAGCAACAATGATTAACGCACGTTTATGTCTCGACTTCACTGACCACTTTCTCTATCAAACTGCTCGGCTAATTGTTCTTGCTTCAGTCTACGCACCGCTACCTTAAAGCGAGAGCGCACTAGCAAAGGCTCAAGTAATAAAACTAGAGCACAAACACCAAAGCTACTCCACACATATAAAGCGTAGCCACCCATAGCGAAGAATTCTGCTGGACTATTCCACATTAGCTCTTTACCTCGCTTAATTGTCTCACCCAATCGGTGTGGGCTTCACGCTCCAGAATAATGACTCGCACGCGCATCAAAGCTACCGCAATGGAGTACATCCAGAAACATAAAGCCATGAGTAGCATTCCCAAAAGCATAGTCTGCGCCATTGCAGGCGCTTTTGTTAAAGAAACTGAGGCGCCTTGATGCAAGGTATTCCACCATTTGACTGAGAAATAAATAATCGGCACATTAACCACACCCACCAGAGCCAATATAGCGGCTGCTTTATCAGCGCGACGAGAATCATCAATCGACGCTCTCAAGGCAATGAAGCCCAGATACAGGAAGAGCAAAATTAATTCGGATGTCAGGCGAGCATCCCAAACCCACCAAGCACCCCACATTGGCTTTCCCCAAAACGCTCCAGTCCATAAAGACAGAAATGCCATCCATGCACCTACCGGGGCTAAAGCTTGGGCCATCATGGCTGATAGGCGAGTATTAAAAACTAAACCGAGCCCAGCCCACGCAGCCATCACGAGATAAATCAACATCGACATCCATGAGGCGGGTACATGAATAAAAATAATGCGGTATCCCTGACCCTGCACTGCATCTACTGGAGCAACAAAGAAACTGACCCACAGACCGGCCAAACCAAATAGAGCGGCCAGCACCCAAAAAAGAGGAATCAGCTTTCCAGCAACCGGATAAAAAGTGCTTGGGCTTGATAACTTAAACCAGTTAATCAAGCGGCTATTAGAAAAAGAGGGGTTATTTACCGGATTCATTCAATCGCAATCTTTACAGCAGCGCTACTTACCCAAGGGATAAATGCTAAAGCCAAAATTAATAAAGCACCAAGCAAGGAAAAGTGGCCGGATGTATCTAGGCCAACACTATTTGCATATACAGCGCCAGCACCAAAAATTAATACCGGAATATACAAAGGCAAAATTATCAAGCTCATCAATACGCCCCCTCCCCGAACCCCAAGAGTTAAGGCTGCACCAATAGAGCCTAACAAGGATAGCACTGGGGTGCCCAATAAGAGAGTAGCCATCAATACATATAAAGAATTACTATCTAAGTCAAACTGAATGCCAATGATTGGAGCAAGCAGCACCAAAGGTAGGCCACATACGATCCAGTGCGCAATCATTTTTCCAGTGACCAATAAAACCATGGGTTGCGGCGATAAAGCCAATTGCTCCAAAGCGCCATCGTGATAATCTGCCGCAAACATACGATGTAAACCCAAGAGGGTCGACAACAAGGCAGAAACCCAAATAACGCCCGGTGCAATTTTGCGCAATAGGACAGCATCCGCACCAATACCTAGCGGAAATAAACTGGTGACCACCACAAAGAAAAAGACTGCCGTCAGCACCTCACTCTTGCGGCGCATAACTAAAAGTAAATCGCGATGGATGATGGCAAGTAAGGCTCTCATAGCTCTAATACCTGCATATTTGGAATATTGATCTCCTGATGACTTGTCAATACAGTAAGACCGCCAGCAGTAATATGCTCAATAATTAAGTTCTGCAACTCATGAACTGCTTGGGCGTCCAGGGCATTAAAAGGTTCATCCAAAATCCATAGCTTAGCCTGACGCGTTAACATGCGCGCCATCAGTACACGTCGCTTTTGTCCGGCAGATAAATAATGAACGGGTAAATTCTCACGCCCGCGTAACCCAAAACGCCACAAAGCAGCCAGTGCTTTTTCTTGCGAAAGAGAGACATCATCTAGTGCCGCATACATCTGCATATTTTCTAAAGCAGTGAGATCTTCTTTCAAGGCATCTCTGTGGCCCAAAAATAAGAGTTGACGATGATAAGCAATAGGATCAACTGCAATGGATTGACCACTCCAAAGTACCTCGCCAGATTCTGGTTTTGATAAGCCAGTTAAGAGGCGCAAGAGACTGGTTTTACCAACCCCATTCTCACCACGTACGTGCAAACAATCTCCAGAAGCAATGCGCAAATTCAGGCCCACAAATAATTCTCTTTCGCCGCGGACACAGCAAAGCCCACGGGCTTCAAGCACCAAGGGAGATTTACTAGAGGAAGTGGAAATATTGGCTGTCATGTAAGGCTGTGGCTTGAATCAAACCACCGCATGCATTGTCCAAGAGCCCATCAGGGCTGTCAAACAAGCAAAAATGGATTTTAAGAAATAATTCCTTTTAATTCAATTGCTTAGAGAATTATAAGCGAGTTGCTAGGTAAATAAAAAACCACCCGCAGGTGGTTTTCAGTCAAGTGCTCACGAATACAAGCCTAGAACTGCACAGTCTCCCCTTCAGTCATAGGGATAATTTTTATATTGCTACCCTTCATCGCCGCCTGGAACTCTGCCAAAGTACCCTTTGCCATTGGATTGGAGTTGTAGTGCATTGGAATGACCATCTTGGGCTTCACCCAAGTGCGGAGTGCATATGCAGCATCATCTGGGCCCATCGTGAAATTGCCACCAATCGGAATCATCACCAAGTCTGGCTTGTAATACTCACCGATAAATTGCATATCGCCGAATAATCCTGTATCACCCATATCCCAGATCTTGAAACCATTCTCTAACTCAATGATGTAGCCCATAGCTTCACCAGCATGATGCGCCTCCATTTTTTGGGTCTCAGGATTTTTATGTACCAATAGAGAAGAATGCTCAGCCTTCACTGCTGTCACCTTAATGCCTGGCAAAGGAGTGACACTTCCACTCTTATTAAAGCGATGACCTAAATCAGCAGGCAGTACACCTAAAAAAATGAGTGGCGTCACCATATCCGCTGGACCATACAGCTTTGTATTATTCATCTTAGCTAAGGCAGGTGCATCGCCTATGTGGTCAACGTGAGCGTGCGTAACCAACAGCAAGTCAACTGGGCCAATCGCAGCTAGATCATTCTTATATTGGGGTGGGGTCTTTGGGCCGCCAGTAATCCAGGGGTCAACCAAGATAATCTTATCGCCTGGCGTCTTAATCCGAAAACCAGCCTGGCCCAGCCACAAGATTTCTGTCTTACCTCGAACGCTGTTAGTAGCTGAGGTCTGGGCATGTGAGTTCCCAGCACTCAATAGCAAGATTACTGACACTACAAAAGTAGAAATTGAACTTCTCAATGAAACACGATTCATGCCTTATCTCCTACGCTCTTTTGATATTGATGAAGAAGCTCTGAGGGCCTAAGGAATCATGACAATGGCGCCAGATACCTTTCTACCCTCAGCTGCCCGATGCGCATCTGCAGCTTGCTCCAAAGGAAACTTCGCACCAATTTGCACTTTAATGTAACCCTTGGCAATTGCATCAAATACTGCCTTTGCATTTTCTTGCAGCAATGCATGTGTAGCATTGTGAGGAAATACCGAAGGTCTTGTTAAAAATAAGCAGCCCTTCTTATTCAGAATCTCCGGTTGAATCTCAGGAGCAGGTCCTGAGGCCGCACCAAATAGAGCTAGAGTTCCAAAAGGCGCAACACAGTCTAAGGAGCCCATAAAAGTTGTTTTAGCTACAGAGTCATAAACCACATTCGCCTTCTTACCACCAGTCGCTTTAATCACTTCCTCAACCCAATTTGGCTGAGAGTAATCAACGACTGCATCACATCCTGCTTCTTTAGCTGCTCCGACTTTGGCTTGAGAGCCCACTGTACCAACCACAAAAGCACCGAGTGCCTTTGCCCAACCAGCCAAAATTTGACCAACGCCACCAGCAGCAGCATGAACTAAAACAATATCGCCAGCCTTTACCTTATAGGTTTTCTGAATGAGGTATTGAGCAGTCATTGCTTTAAAGAACACCGCTGCTGCAACCTCATCAGAAACATTGCTTGGTACCGGCACTAACTTATCTGCGGGAACATTGCGGGCACTAGCGTAAGCACCAATGCCAGCATTCATATACATCACACGATCGCCAAGCTTGAGGCCCGTGACACCATCGCCCAGGGCTTCAATGACACCAACGGCCTCATGACCAAGGCCCGTAGGTAGCTCAAGCGGGTAAACACCGGAACGCTGGTATACATCAATGAAGTTAAAACCAATAGCAGTCTGACGAATTTGCACTTCACCTTGCGCTGGAAGCGGCAACTCTTTATCGATTAACTTAATTACGTCAGCACTACCTAGTTCAGAAAGACTAACAACTCGAGCTTTTGTCACGTGTCACCTTATTTTTTATGGTTAAACAGAAAATCATACGGTCAGGGCATCTTCTTCAATTACAGCCCAAGTACTGTCACCCAACTTTTTCACTGCCATGGAATAAGTCCATGCATCTGGGATACCGCAACTCCACTCTTTTGGGCCATTCTGAATCAGTACGTTGACAGCATTCCTGCTGTCGTAATACAGGTGGTAAATTTTTCCATGAATGGGATTGAAGCTAAACTTCGCACCATGCACCATCTCGGTAGCATCCAGCCTTGCTTGCAAGGCCCGTGCCTGCTTCATTAAGACCTCAGCTTGCTCCATGATGCGCTCATACTCTTGCTTTGCATTTTGGCGCGCAACATTCACTGCCTTATCTTTTTCCTCAACCACCTTGATAGGAGCAAATACAGGGGCTCCAACTTCCATTGGATATTCAATCCCGGCATGTCTCGCTGGATCGGTATCTTCTATTCTCATGAAAGCCCCTGCGTATCCTAAGTGATGACTTACTTGATTAAGCCACAAGCAATACGTGGCCCAGAATTACCGGCCGGTTGTGACTTGTAGTCATCAGGATCGCGATGCACTACCACTGAACGTCCCACAATTCCGCTGGGGCCAGTATTCACAGCAAAACCATGCAGTGTCGCTGTATATGTAGCATCACCATTCGCATCCGACTTGATGTTGGGCAAATCGCCAGCGTGGCTCATATCGCTATTAGGCATGCCGTGGGCTTTAGTCTCTGGATTAAAGTGGCCGCCAGCGCTGGTAGCATCTGGAGCAGAACAGTCACCTTTTTCATGAACATGAAAACCTTGTTCCGCATTTGGCTTTAGCCCAGAAAATTTTCCATTGATTAAGACATTATTACCTTGCCAGGTGAAATTAACCTCACCCTTTGCCTTAGATCCTGATCGAGAGTCTAGACTGGCAGTTGCCTTTTGGCCCGTGCCCTGCTCCATCGATTGGCATGCTACTAAAGCCAAAAGTCCTGATACAGATAAACCAATCGCAACTTTTTTTAAATTTGTCTTCATATTTGTCTCCATGGGTTCTTCAATTTTTTGGGGGTACTATGACCCCCTCTATGACGCCGCACAGAAAGTGTGACACAAATTGAGGGTGTCTGCTTAGCGCTTATAAAAGCTCAGGGTAACCTCCCCAAGCTCAATGCCAAACTTGCTCATTTTGGCCTTATTGAGCATTACCTTGGGGTTTACGAGATACATCCAATCGTTAAATTGCACGTGATAAATCGTGCCATCCACTGGCAAAGCAAGGGTGTAAGTCCAGTTCAGGGCATTACCAGCTAAATCACCCTGGGCATCACCCACTACATCATCTGCCCTGCCAATGTATTTTCCTGGGGATTGTTCAGTCAAAGTCCAAATACGCTTTTGCTTGGTGCCATCAGAATAATCAAAGCTTTCATCCAGGGTCCCGACCTTCTTGCCATTGACAACTTTCCAATCTGCTTTGATGAGAACGGTAAATCGCTTCTTTACCTCGCCACTGCGGTCTGTGAAGATTCCATAAGCATCTATGGTTCCTGAAAAATACTCACTGAGCTCCAAGCTCGGCTTCTCATGTGCATATTGCTGAACATGAGGCCCGGAACAAGCTAACAGCAAGATTGTGCTGGCAATCATTGCAAGAGATTTCAAAGAAAAATAGGGGTTCATTTAGCAAGCCTCATTAAAAAGGGGTGGTGGGCAACCTTGGCCCAGTAATTCGTTGCGCAACTTGGGTACGCTCGTTTTAGGATCCAACCAAATACCAAAGAACGCTTTTGAGAACTCTGCGCCAGAAATTTGAGCAATGCGCTTACCGTCATGATAAAAAACCGTTCCCAGTTTTGGCGTATAGATCGCCGTCAAACTCTGGCCAGACTCAATATTTGGCAAGATACCGGCAAGCTCTCTACCCCATAGCGCCGCCTGGTGATCAGAAACACCTATTTTTTTCATCTCTTCGGCGCTTCGATTGGCGATAGAAGTGCCCGTAAATGATTTTTGATAGCGAATATCTAACGCAAACTCCGGGGAAGATAGGGTATCTGCTCGATAGAACGTTGCATCATAGACATGAAACCCCCACCAATTGAGTCTGCCACTGCCCTGTAGTTTCGCCGGATTTAAAACGCTATCGATGTATGTGATATCGCGGGCAAAGCCACTGGAGCTTATGAAAATAAAAGCGCTAGAGAACGCTATAAGAATCTTGAGTAATCTCATGGAGCACTCTTTGGGCTTGTCGCTTTGACTAAATGCAGGGCTGCCGGACCCAACAAGCTAGAAATTGCATGGCGATTTTTAGCAAAGAAACGATAGCCCACTTGCAATATTGGTTGCAATGATTTTCTAGAAAATGCCCAGGCTAAAAATGGCAGATTTGCCCGACGATATGCCTCCGGAAAAACCGTGACTCCCTGTATCAAGACTCCATTGGCATATTGACCATACATCGCAGCCAAGGCCTGCTCGCAGGAGATGCCAATCTTGTCAGAATCAAAGCGCTCAGAATTAATATCCACAAAGTCTAATAAGCCCGCCTGATTTCTTCTGGATAAAAAGAGAATCTCTGCTTGGCATAAGGGACAAGTGCCATCGTAAAAGAGTGTGAGTTTTTCTAGTGATTTCATGGCTCAGCAAGTTTAAGCCTTATTGAATAAACTGGCTGTTAACAACACAATCGAAGGATGCTATGCAGAAAGAAGTTGCCTTAAACGTATTTGGGGAGCCTCTGATTCCCTGCTCCTTTGACCCACTCACCGGATTCTTTAGGGATGGCTGCTGCAAAACCAATGAAGAAGATGTGGGTAGTCACTTAGTATGCGCGGTAGTGACCAAAGAATTTCTACAATTTAGCCTTGAAAAGGGTAATGACCTTATTACCCCCAGACCCGAGTATCAATTTCCAGGTTTGGTTGCTGGAGATCAGTGGTGTCTTTGCATTAATCGCTGGGTAGAGGCTGTTAATGCACACTGCGCTCCTTTAATCAAATTAGAGAGCACCCATATCAAAGCCTTAGAAACTGTTCCTCTGAATATCCTGCAGCAATATTCGAGCGAAGTGTGAAGGCTTTTTATACCGACCATTTTGTATTGCCGCTACCAGAGGGACATCGCTTCCCAATGGAGAAATATTCTCGCTTACGGGACCTCGTAAATACCATTACCGATATAGAGTTGGTAGAAGCCCCTGCGGCAAGTGATACCCAAATTCTTTATGCCCATGACCCAAACTATCTGATCAATATCATTGAAGGAAAGCTGAGCCCACAAGCTCAAAGAGAGATTGGCTTTCCTTGGAGCGAGCAAATGGTAGAGCGCTCTCGCCGATCTGCTGGTGCAACGATTGCTGCTGCAAAAACCGCACTTGAGGAAGGTATCTCGGTCAATCTAGCTGGTGGCACTCACCACGCTTATCGCGATATGGGGAGTGGATTTTGTGTTTTCAATGACTCTGCTATAGCAGCGCGCGCACTGCAGAAAGAAATCAATTCTAAGTTAAAAATTGCGATCATTGATCTAGATGTCCACCAGGGCAATGGCACCGCGTCAATTTTGCAAAATGATTCCTCAATCTTTACGCTATCCATTCATGGGGAAAATAATTTCCCTTTTAAGAAGGAGCAAGGCGATCTTGATTTAGGTCTTCAAGATGGATGCGATGACCAAACCTACTTAAGTTCATTGGCACAATGCCTAGATGTACTGAGTACTCGCTTCCAAGCAGACTGCCTGATTTACCTTGCAGGAGCAGACCCCCACGAGGATGATCGTTTGGGTAGACTCAAAGTTAGTAAAGATGGAATGCGCTTGAGAGATGAAGCTGTTTTCCAGCACGCCTTAGATAGAAACATACCTGTAGCGATGTCAATGGCGGGCGGTTATGGAAAAGAAATTGGATCAACTGTTGATATCCATTTTCAGACCATCAAAACCGCCCTTCAATTTCAGCAGCAATACTAAGAGGCCTAAGACTTCTTTTTAGACGCCGCTGTAGATGCCGATAGATTGCTAACGTTTTCTACGCTCTTCTCAAAGTTAGCAAAGGAGTCAGACATGGCAGCGCGTATTAACTCGAAATTTTGCAAAGCATTGTTAAATGAGGTTTTAAATACTGAAACATAGGCTTCACTCCCCATGGGCGCATTATTGGTAGCGTCATTTACAAAATGAATCAAGTCCGCCTTGGATTCTTGAATCAAACCCTCTGCAATTTTGACGAGCTCCTTGTTGCCGCTTTTCAAAACATTGAGCAACTGATTTTGGTATTGCGTCACTTCTTTAGCGGCATCCTGCAAAACCTCGGCGTGTACGTATTCAAAAGCGGCTCGAGGATCCTGAGTCTTCATCAGCTCAGAAACTCTTTTCTGCACTAGGGCAGCCAACTCTTGGGCAGCCTGCTGATTAATTTGTGCAATCGCTTGCGCACTTTCAGAAGCGACACGACCCGCAGCCTGGGTAGCATCAATCGCTCTTTGCTGACCTGGTATTGCACTCACATCAAATGGATTCTTGCTCATATAGACCCCTCAGGTAGTGACGACTACTACCAATCTACTCTCGTTACAGAGGGTTTCTATAGAGGAATACCAGTAGAAAAGGTCAGGGATACCGCTTTATAGATTTTTACTTCTTCTTCGGCAGACTATTCATCGTAGCGGCATCATTTAACTGCTGATCAACAAGGTATAGCGTTCCCCCGTAATTGGCCTGCAAATCATATCCCGCTAACCCAACCGTGTAGAAAGTAATATCGGGGTTAAACGAACGAATTGTGCCGCCAGATCCTGCAGAAAAATTAGCATCAATATCTATGCCGCCCCGTTGACCATCAATTGAGCTTAATAAAAACTGATCAATCGCTGAAGTCGTTTTAAAGATCACAATCTGATACTGATTCTGATATCCAGCACCCAATCCCTCGCCTGTTTTTAAGGCTTGCATAAACACAGGCTCTTTGCGACGCTTGTCATATAAAACCCCTTCACCCCTTGCAACCACAATTAGCAACACATTAATGTTGGTGGTGCTAAAGACGGCATAACCCGGTGCTGCTGAAATTTCTTTCTGAACTGCGGGGTTTTGTTTGATGAGAGCCTGAAGACCCGTCTGCGCCATCTTGATTGTTGCTTGACGTTTTTGAAGAATCTCAGCCTCAGTCAGCGGCTTGCCATTCTGACTAGTAGATTGACAAGCGGTCAATCCCGCAATAGCAAGCAAGAGGATTAATGCGTAACGCATCATTGGATTTAGTGGATGGCTCATATTGAAAATTAATTTACTGAGATGACGGATTGCGGCTTGTCTAGTTTGTAATATTGAATTTCTTTTGCATTGACATCGATTTTCTTCATATCAAAAGAATAGATATTAGTAGTCTCGAACATTTTGAGGCTGTAGACCATATTTTTATTATCAGCCACAACACTCCACTCTGTGATCTCAATGCCACCGGCACCACCACCATAGGCGTTTGTTGCAGGCAAGCTAATGGCGCCAGGCGGAATATCAAAGCTGCCTAAAATATGCCAAGCAGTGTTCGTTTGCTGTACTGTTGTATAGCTTACCGGTACAGACTTAGTCAAAAATAAAGCCCGTATAAAGCGGCTGGGGCTCAAATAATCGCCAGGTAAGCCATGTAAACCACTGCCTGAGCTTGGCGGTACAAAACGTATTCCATTTATCAATAAGGGATCCTTCTCAACACTAGTCAGATTTGCATAATTACCAATGTTGTTCAATTGATCCCGAAATGCTGGGTCATTGGTCATCACACCTGTTGGGTTATCAGTGATTACTAGTTCGCCCTTGAGATACTCAATCACAATGCTCTTCCCCTTAGCATCATGCAATGTCATGCGGACGGGTGCCGATTGATTGTTGTATGCGGGAATAATAGAGCGATTGACCTTAATCTTCTGAAATCCGGTCTTCACTTCGTCAACGGTCGCAAAATTAGTCAAGGCATATATCAACATCTGGATGGAGGCAATGCTGTTTGCAGAGTCGGCCTGAGTAACTGCCTGATACACGGCGGTATTGGGAGCATTCAATAAGCCACCTACCAGGCCTTTTTCATTCATGCCATCAACTAAAACCGGCATACCTAAACCATTCATACCAGCCACTGCATATTTGCTAGTCCAATTGAGCCCTGTCCCAGGCTTACTATCAGCACCAACTCCAGCAATAGGTAAATTTCTTGGGATCACGGTCAATTGAGAGTTGAGAGCAAGCCCAAACTCCATGGTGCGGCCATAAACAAATCCATTGTCGCTCCCCTTTAGCAAAAAGCTAGTGCAGGCATTACTGGAGAGCGGCGCGATGATCAATAGGATCGATATCAATAGCGCGAGAAATTGCTTGATTGTTTGATTCATGGGAACTCCTGCAATAGATTGATTAATGTATGCCCAAAATTAGAATTTATTGAAAAGCAGTCATTTAGACACGCTGATTCTAAAGGAGCATTATTACTGATAAGCTATTTTCTTTAAGAACATCGCTATAGGTATCAATAAGCCTGGTTCAACTAGAATGGCTTATCTTTTCCAATATAAATAAGGGAATATCAATGAGCCTCATTCATAAACTGCAGTGGCGCTATGCCACTAAAAAAATGGACCCATCAAAGATGGTCCCCCAAGAGAAAGTTGATCAAATTCTTGAGGCAATCCGCTTGACGGCCAGCTCTAGCGGACTACAACCCTATGAAGTACTGGTAATTACCAATCAGGAAATCCGTGAACAAATAAAACCTATTGCTAACGGCCAATCTCAAATTACAGATTGCTCACACTTACTTGTATTTGCAGCCTGGGATAACTACACGGCTGAGCGTATTAATGATGCATTTGATATGACTGAGGAAATCCGCAACTTCACCAGCGAGGCAGGAACGGCTTATCGTCAAATGCTTCTGAAAGCTTATCCAGCAAGAGATGCAGAAGTCAATTTCACGCACGCTGCGAAACAGGTTTACATTGGACTTGGTACTGCATTAATTGCGGCTGCTTATGAAGAAGTCGATAGCACCCCAATGGAGGGATTTGATCCAAAAGCACTCGATGCCATTCTGAACCTCAGGGAAACGGGGTTGCGCAGTGTTGTGATGCTCCCGCTAGGCTACAGAAAATCTGATGAAGATTGGCTGCTTAAGCTCAAGAAGGTGAGAAGACCCAAAGAAAGTTTCATTAGCTGGATCAAATAAATATCCAGTAAGAGCCAAAAATACCAGCCCCAGGGTTGGTATTTTTATTTATAGTAGATCTATGTACGGCGAATAAGCGATGCCTGGAGTTCTGTAGAATCAAGTACATGAAGCCAACTATCAAAATTGACTACGTATCAGATATAGCTTGTCCTTGGTGCGCCGTGGGACTTGGCAATCTCAATCAAGCAATAGCCCAGCTAAGCGATAAGGTAGACTTTGAAGTGCATTTTCGACCCTTTGAACTTAATCCCAATATGCCTTTGGGCGGACAAGATGCCATTGAGCACCTCACTGAAAAGTACGGCTTAAGCGCAGAGCAAGTCAAAGCCAATCAAGCCAATATTCGCACCAAAGCATTAGAAGCTGGATTTGAATTTCATCCAGAAGGCCGGAAACGGGTTTACAACACCTTTAATGCCCATCGCCTTTTGTACTGGGTCGCCAAAGAATATGACCTGCAAAAACAGGCCGCTCTTAAAAAAGAATTACTCAACACCTACTTTTGTATGGCAGTAAACCTAGATGATCAGAACAATTTACTAGAGGCAGTTAAACGAGCTGGCTTAGATGCTCAAAGAGCACAAGAAGTTCTGAGTGCTAATGAATTTGCCAATGAGGTCAGGAAAGAAGAGGCTGCGTATACAGGCGCAGGCATCAGCTCTGTTCCGTCGATCATCCTGAATGATCAATACCTCTTACAAGGCGCTCAAGCCCCAGAGTCCTTTGTGAATGCATTTGAGCAGCGCATTCAAGGGGCCTAAAGAGATAAACCTCACCATTGTGCATGAGGGTTTGCTTTTCTGGTGCTCACCAGGACTTAAATCTGGGGCCAAAGGATTTATGAAAGTAGATGCTCAAAGAAAACCACTAGGATTTCAAGAGGTTATGCCTCCTAAATATCGGTGAGCGAGCATTTGTGTGACTAAATTAACAAGATCACAAGAAACGCTCCCCCATTCTTTGGTTTTCAAAGTCAAAAAACTTTTGAGTGATGACCTAGAGCAAACTCAGAAAATTTAGCCACACTAAGTAACTTGACATCGCTTCGATAATTTCCAATCAGCTGTATGCCCAGTGGCAATCCATTCCTTGACTTACCTGCAGGGATAGTGATCGAAGGAATTCCCAAAAAACTCCAGAGAGCACAGAAAATCGGATCGCCAGTAGAGACTAAGCTCTTTGGGGCTTCCCCACTTGCAGGGGCCATTAAGAATGCATCAAATTCATCAAAATAAGCACCGATAGAGGCACGCAGTTTTTTCTGTAAAAACTTGGCGGCAATATAGGCAGGTGCACTGTGTTGTAAACCTCTTGCTACTAACTCTTGAATATGAATGCTCAGTAAATCATTTACTTTTTCAGAATGAGCCGCATGAATTTCTGCGGCTTCAGATTCCATAATAAGATTCATTGCCTGAATCGCATCCCAATACTCTTGTGGCAAGGATAGTTTTTGAACGACAGCACCTGACTCCTCAAGCTTTTGCGCGGCCAATTTCAAAGCCTGCTTTTGGTCATCGGACATCATATGATCTAGCGGCGTTTCCAGTAAGGCGATCTTCGGCTTATCTAACATAGGCAATTCTCTGTTGACACTAAATACCAGATCGGGGAGAACAATTAACTCCGGGTCAGACGAATCACTATTTTTTAAATTATTAAAAGCAAACGCCATATCATCAACTGACCGTGTGAAAAATCCAATATGGTCGAGCGAATAAGACAAGGCGTGAGCTCCAGACTTGGAAACTGCTCCATAGCTCGCCTTGTATCCCACTACCCCGCAATATGCTGCCGGCCTAATGATGGAACCTTGTGTTTGCGAACCTAGCGCCAAAGGAACAATCCCGGCACCAACAGATGCCGCTGATCCACTAGAGGATCCACCGGGCGTATGTTCTGCATTAATAGGGTTTGTCGTTGGACCCGGATTGCGCCATGCAAATTCAGTGGTAACTGATTTACCAAAAATTACTCCGCCAAGACTACGAATTTTTTTAACGATGGCAGCATCTTCAACGGGAGTTTTATCTTTATAGATAGGTGACCCATTGGTCGTTGGAAGATCAAACGTATTAATAATGTCTTTTACGGCAATTGGAATTCCTGAGAGTGGGCCAGACTTTATCTGCCTTGCCATTGACTCCATTGAAGCTCTTGAGACAAAAGCCTTGAGAACCGGCTCCACTTCATTCGCTTTATCAAAAGATGCTTGCACCACATCCATGGGTTTTAATTGATTAGCAGCAATTAAGTTACAAGCCTCAGTTATTCCAATTATTTTTTTCATATTTTTTAGTTAATTCAAAGAAATGGGGCGTAAAAATACGCCCCAGTTGATCAATAATCGCGATTACTTCAGTTTTATAGCGTTTTGAATATAAGTTTCGTTAATGAAGTTTTCAAATACAGGCTGCTCTTTTAGATTACCCAAGGCAATTTGTGTGTCCATGGAAATTTTGAGTGCTGCAGGAGTAATTTGAACGCTCTTAGGAAACACGTTCTCACTCATCATGCGAGTCACTGCATTTTCAACTACTTGTGGATCTAGCGTTGGGAATTCTTTCTTAGCAACCTCGATTGCACCCTTAGGATCTTTAGCCATAAAACGAAGTGCAACTTCCATGCCATTAACCATTCTCTGAGCAGAAACAGGGTCAACAGTCTTCATTGCAGTAATGGAAGAGAAAGCGTAAGCGCCATAAGTTTTCGGGAAGCCCAAAACAACCTTCATTCCCTTAATTGCTACTTGATCTAGGCCTGGCTCGTATAAGACTGCTACTTTAGCTTGGCCGCCCAATAAGGCTGCTGGCTCAGTACCAAGAGGAACTTGGATCATATCAATATCTTTATCACTCATGCCATTTTCTTTAAGCAACTTTAGGAATAAAGAAGTGCTTGTTGTTGGCATTAAACCAGTCACTACTTTTTGACCCTTGATATCTTTAATGCTAGTAAATTTAACATCAGGAGCTGTTGCAATCCATACGGCTGCACCATTCACTGCATTACTAATCACACCAACATTGGCACCTTTGGAGGCAGCAATAGCAGTCCACTCAGGACCATGGATTGAAAATTGTGAACTTCCTGAAAGGACTGAAGATAATGCTGCGGTAGGAGATCCTGCAGTTTCTTTAATGACACTTAAACCTTGGTCTTTAAAGAAACCTTTATCAATTGCGACATAAAGGGGTAAATACAACATCGACTGAAATGCCTGAGAAATAGTGACTGTTTTTACTTCAGCAGTTGCGCTAAACGACGCGCCAGAAATGGCTAACGCCGCAACCGTTACTTGTAGCTTTCTATAAATCGATTTCATGAAAAACCTCCGTGAGATTATTAAAAAAATTACATCCGAATTTGTGTACGTCCTGCATCATCGCGCCATGGGAATAAGAGGCGCTCTAGTGCATCAATGCCGTGATACAGAAAGAAACCTACGATCATGAGCATGAATAAACCAACCCAAACTGAATTAAGTTCGTACAAGCTTGATGCGTTGTAAATCATGTGTCCCAAGCCAGCCTTTGATGAAATGAATTCACCTACAACCGCACCAACCAATCCAAAACCCACGTTGATACGAAAGTTGGAAACGATTGCTGGCATTGAAGAAGGAACAACTACCTGACGAAATATTTGCTTGCGATCAGCGCCCATCGAATACAGCAACGATTGCAAATCCTTGTCAGCCTCTTTGGTTGCTTGATGGGCCGCAATAAGGGCAATGATGGCTGTCATGGAGACGACCAATACAACCTTAGCACCTAAGCCCGTACCAAACCAAAGCAAAATAATGGGAGCCAAGGCAATTTTTGGGACGCTATTAATAGCAACAATGAATGGTTCAACAATTTGAGAAACCCATTTCGAATACCACAATAGCAAACCAATGCTTGTTCCAACAAGGGTGCCAATGACAAAACCCAATAAAGCCTCCCAGAGTGTGTATCCCGTATCAATAAAGATGGAGTAATCCATCACACTTGCGATAAAACGCTTCCAAATACCAAACGGAGTGCCAATTAAAAACTCTGAGATAAGCCCAAACTCTGCCAGGGTTTGCCAAATAGCAAAGAAAATGACCACTGATAAGATTTGGATTAGGGACTTTCCAAGACCCGTATCCAGCATTTGACTCATATTGCGCTTTTCTTGACTCATACCACTTCATCCTTTCTAGTTTGGATATCCAACTCTGAACAAAGCAGATGAAAATATTCTCCGAAATTTTTATGCGATCTAGCCTCTATTGGCGAGGAGCGCTCAATATCAATTTGATGCACATTTTTTACTAGGGTGGGCCTGGTACTTAGAGCAACTACCCGTTTAGATAGAGCGACAGCTTCATCAATATCGTGAGTGACCAGAATGACTGTCTTTTTAAACTTTGCTACGGCATCTAACAAAACGCTCTCAAGGTACAGCCTGGTTTGGTAATCTAAAGCTGAAAATGGCTCATCCAACAAGAGGATGTCAGGATCCATTAGGAGAGTACGAATGAGTGCAACGCGCTGTCGCATACCACCTGATAGAGTTTGAGGGTAAGCTTTTTCAAATCCAGATAAGCCAAAAGTATTGAGATAGTCTCTTGCCTTTTCCACTCCATTAGCATCATCCTCGCCACGCACCCGCAATCCAAGCATGACATTCTCAAGAACTGTGCGCCATGGGAACAGCAGATCTTTTTGCATCATGTAGCCCACCTTACCTCTTAGGCTTTGAATTTTGTTGCCTCGATAGATCATATTGCCGCTATCAGTCTCTAGCAGACCGGCGATGATATTGAAGATGGTTGACTTTCCGCAGCCACTAGGCCCGATGATGCTCAAAAAATCCTGCTCCATCACGTCAAATGTGAGTCCGTTAAGAACGGGAACTGGTCCGCCTTTGCTGGCGAATGATTTATGTATTGAATCCAATGAAAGCTGAACTACAGGGTTAGTCACTATCAATCTCCATTAAATATTTTTATTAGGGTTGATACTTACATGCGCTTGCACTACAAACGAGTCCAATTGCATTCATTTAGTGCGGCATTCATCGATAAGAGTGCAGCATTCATCAATCTGGTGCGCGCCTTCAACTCATTGTTGAATCAAAATAAAAAATGTCGATTGGTTTATATCGATGTTTATTTTGGGATTGATCTCATCCGAAGCCATCAGCACTTGCAATATTGATTAACCACAACCTACAAATAGCTCATTGCTTAACTAGCAAACCTATATGCTTATTGGTGTTGAAGTGAACGATGTCTGGAGATTGCTTACACACCGAGTGGCATGGAAAGAAAAACGACTTAGGAATTTCTCCCTAAGTCGTTGTTTTCATTGGCAGCCCTACCAGAACTTGATCCTGGATAAAAGCTCAATTCAAAAAAGACCTGAATTTAAAAATGGTTTTCAATGATCATTTCTGATTTAGGGATAAATCCTGGCTTTGGCCATGCTGGTTTAATTCCCTTGCCAATTACCAACATCGCAGCAATGGCATAGTCTTTAGGCAAATGAATCAACTCCGCAACCTTGTCAAAATCAAAACCAACCATTGGGCAAGAATCGTAGCCCATTGCTTTAGCTGAAAGCATCATGGTTTGCAACATGATTCCAGCAGAGCGCATTGCTTCGTCTCTTTGTAGTTGCTCTTTACCAGCGTAAAAAGGATGAATCCAGGGAACTAATATATCTTGAGCTTCTTTAGGAGCATTGACCCAATATCGGGCAGGATCTTTTTCCCATGCCTTGATATCAACAGTCACTACAAATAGTAAAGATGCCTCGGTAACTTGAGCTTGATTATTTGCAGCTTCACGCAACTGAGCTCTGAGGGCCTTGTCAGTAACATTCACCAAACGCCAGTGTTGGATATTGAATGAAGATGGCGCTTGCATAGCGAGATCTAACAGCTGGTCAGTCTCTTGCTTAGTAAATTCATGGCTTGGGTCAAAATGCTTAACAGCCCTGCGTTCGCGGATTACATCAAATGTATTCATTAACTTCCTTGATGAGATTTAAACCTTGATCATAAGGCAATATTTAGAAGACAAAATCCCCACCATTTCTGATGAGGGTTTGCTTTTCTGGTGAGCCCACCAGGACTTAAACCTGGGACCAAAGGATTCCGGCTTGTGTTAGTTTCCTAACTCCCTGGACTATGCCTTCATCATATCGATTGCTCGACTTAGATGGGTGCCGTTTAGTCTCTATCCCAAATTACTTTGAGCAGCTTTAATCATTTTTTTCACCTCAAGACTCTCATTAATGGAGTGAATGGTAATTTGCGGATTTTGTTTAACAAAAACGCGAAACACTTCGTCTGCAAATGCCTGACCAATTGATTCAACACCCTTAAAATCCAACAGTACAGTCTTAAAACGATCAACGCGATTTAAAATTCGCTTTGCCTGAGAGCGCGAAATAAGCTGGCCACCTTCGTGTAGAGCCAGCTTCACCGGAACAACGGTTTTATTAAACGCGTAATCTTCGTCTTCTGTACCACTAAAACTATCAAATACCGTACGCAATATTCTTTCTGAATTAAGCGCTATTTTCATAACAACCCTAGTTCCTTGATGACTTTTTTCGTTATGAAGTAAAAAGTCCATTCCCGAACCGTCAGCGTGTGTAAAGACTAAATCACCAGAGAAAATAAAGAATTCATCAAAAGCACGGGATGAGAAAAAGATTCCTTGCCCAGTATGATTACTTGGATCAGTAGTGAGCTTTCCTTTGCTCAATTCCAAAATAGACTCACGTGCATCGTGCAGCTTTAATAATCTAGCAATATGGTTAAAAATTCCCTCGCCATTATCAACAATTGATATTGAAACAGAATCGGGCGTTCTTTCCACGTTGATGTAGACCTCAGTACCCTCTGAATGATCAATGGCGTTGTTTAGCATTTCAGTAAAACCGTAATGGCAAATATTGGCAATTTCTTTAGGCAAGCCATTAAATATTTCACCAAAATCACGCGAATAGACTTCAGACTCCTCAAGCCCCTTTAATTTAAATAGGCCATCATGAAATCGTTTCACACCCAACTGATATACACGCGCCTTCGTACTACCGCTGGAAGCTAAAAATCCATCCTTAACTAACGCTGCAAAATGTGCATGGATAGCCTGCCTAGTAAGGCCGAACCTGTCCATTGCGGCATGAGCTAAATCGAGTTGATTGGCTCTAACGCCATCCACCAAGAACTGACGTATTTCTTGGGAGCGCTTTGTATTGGCAAATTTCATGTCTATTTTTGTAAAGTTTTATGAAATTATTGTAAAGTTTTATGAAATTATTGTAAAGTTTTTGGTCAAGGATTGACAAGAAACCCTGAATAAATAGTACTTATATGCGCTCTGAGGCCCTTTTAACCCTATTATCGCCAAATCCAAGCTGAGTCTCTTTGGTAGTAGCTCGTATCCACTTGTTATCCACCTTATAGCGACATTGCCATACACATACTTTAGCTTCTGAGCCCAGGCTAGGACAACCTGATTGGAGGAATTACTGGAGTCAATTTAGCCAAAAGAAAGTGTGGCTAAGAGTGCTGACTAATGGAGGGTTTGTGGGGATGAATGGAAGGTAATAGATGGGGCGAGCGTTACTTAAAGTAACGCTTAAAAGACAAAACCCCCACCATTACTGATGAGGGTTTGCTTTTCTGGTGGGCCCACCAGGACTTGAACCTGGGACCAAAGGATTATGAGTCCTCTGCTCTAACCAACTGAGCTATAGGCCCGTATAAACCTTGTTGGAATCTATAAGTGGCTATTGTAATAGTTTCCCCGTGCTGACGAATGTGCTGACTGTGCCAACCCTGTCAAACCTATACGCCTTGTGGTTTAGAGTGCCCAATCCTAATTGTTAGAGTTGTTTGATGGTGCAGAAACAAAAAAGCCACTGCGAACAGTGGCTTTTTGAGATGCTAAGTTTATTTAGAACTTGTAGCCAAGACCTACCAAAAATTGGTAGGCTGATGGGGTTTGTTTTTGACTAATGGTGCCATCTCCAACATTCCCACTGAGGGTTGTTGAGGAATACGAGTAGTAATTGCCTTCGCCAAATACATAAAGGTTTTTATCAAGAAGCTGTTTGTAGCCTAAACCTGCAACATAACCATTTACGTTGGTAGATTTATTGCCCAAAGAGGCAATAGTATTCTGACCCTGCCAAGTTAAAGACTGACTACTAAATCCGCCTTTAACATACACAAGCTTATCCTTGTCGATCTCATACCCTGGCGTCAAGAAAATGTTATATCTATTTGCAACCTTATAGTTAACATTTACTCCAGCCGAAGCGCCATTATAGAGTCCTACTGTTGATGTAGTTACATTGGTGAATGAATAGTCTGCTCCAATACCTACCAACCATTGTGGCGCAACAGACATGTTGTAACCAAGACCTACGTTGGAAGAAAGACCGCCGCCCGATGATGTGGATGCAGACGCGGACCCACTATCTGAAGGTGTGGTGAACGATGTGAATGTAAATGTTCTAGACGAAATAGAGTTATTTTCATAACCTACACCCAACTGCCCATAAGCACCTTCAAACGCTGACTGAGCCATTGCTGAGCTAGCTACTACTGTTGCGGCAGCTGCTACTAATAATTTGATTTTCATTCTGTATTTCCTTGTGTCGTTGGTTATGTTTATTGATTATTTTTATTAAATCGAATTAACAGATTGATTATATATATTGGTATGGTTTTTGCTTGATGGATGTTTGCTACCCCCCCCCTAAAGCCCTGTTGGCTGGGGTTTAAGCGTTGTGAGATTACAACAGGGCTAGATTTTCTGGGCTATAAAAAAAGACATTCGCCCCAAGGAGAATGTCTTTTTTAGACTGCAATCCCCCGTTAATCGAGGGCGACTTTTCAATCCTCTTCGAGGAAAGTCTTGAGTTTGTCGCTGCGGCTAGGATGACGCATTTTTCTCAAGGCCTTAGCTTCGATCTGACGAATGCGCTCACGGGTAACATCAAACTGCTTGCCAACTTCTTCGAGAGTATGGTCTGTGCTCATTTCAACACCAAAGCGCATGCGCAATACTTTTGCTTCACGTGGTGTTAACGAATCCAGAACGTCTTTGACAACATCGCGCATGGATTCGTGAAGGGCCGCTTCAGCTGGAGCCAAGGTATTGCCATCTTCAATGAAATCACCCAAATGGGAATCTTCATCGTCGCCGATTGGCGTTTCCATAGAGATAGGCTCTTTAGCAATCTTCATAATCTTACGAATCTTGTCTTCCGGAATCTCCATCTTCAGTGCCAAAGTTGCAGCATCTGGCTCATGACCAGTTTCTTGCAAGATCTGACGGCTGATACGGTTCATCTTATTGATCGTCTCAATCATATGAACTGGAATACGGATCGTACGTGCTTGGTCGGCAATAGATCGGGTAATCGCCTGACGAATCCACCAGGTTGCATAGGTGGAGAACTTATAACCACGACGGTATTCAAACTTATCTACCGCCTTCATCAAACCAATATTGCCTTCTTGAATCAAATCCAAGAACTGCAAACCACGGTTAGTGTATTTCTTGGCAATAGAGATTACCAAACGTAAGTTGGCTACAGTCATCTCACGCTTTGCTTCACGGGCACGCTTCTCACCCGCAATCATCTGCTTGTTTACCTCTTTCAACTCTGGAAGTGGAATAACGACATTCTTCTGAATATCGATTAACTTCTGTTGAAGTTCCTGAATCGCAGGCACGTTACGCTGCAAGAGTGCGCTATACGGCTTGTTTTCTTTGAGTAACTTGTCAGTCCAAGTCAGGTTCATAGACATCTTAGGAAACTCTTTTAATACTTCTCCACGATTGACGCCAACTTTATCCACTAACAAGTTCACGATGCCACGCTCAAGCTTCCATACTTGGTCTACTTGCGAGCGCATGGTGTCACACAACTTCTCAACACTTTTCGCAGTTAAACGGAAGCCTAAGAGTTCACCACGAATCAGATCTTGCGCCTTAATGTAGGCTGGACAGTTATATCCCTCTTTATCAAAGGCACGGCGCATCTTGTCGGCTTGTGTGCGAACAATCGCGAATTTCTCGAGGGAGATTTGTTTTAATTCCTCAAGCTGTTTGGCGTTAGCTGTTGCGGCACCGCCGCCACCGCCGCCTTCATCATCGCCCTCATCTTCACCTTCTTCGGCATCTGGATCAATCTCTGGCTCTTCAGGCCCCAACTTAATATCTTCTGCATTTGGATCAACTAAACCATCAACAAACTGATCAATCTCCATCTCACCGCTAGCAATCTTGTCAACGTTGCTCAAGATTTCACTAATAGTGACTGGGCAAGCAGCTAAGGCCATCACCATGTCTTTAAGACCAGCCTCAATCTTCTTGGCAATAACAATCTCGCCTTCACGAGTCAGCAAATCTACTGTACCCATCTCACGCATGTACATACGCACTGGGTCAGTTGTACGTCCAAATTCTGAATCCACTGTAGAAAGGGCTGCCTCAGCCTCTTCTTCAGCCTCTTCTTCAGAGGCCGCAGCTGCCGTGTTGTCGGAGAGGATTAATGTCTCTGCGTCTGGAGCCTGCTCGTAAACAGTGATACCAATGTCGTTTAACAAGCTGATCAAAGTCTCTAATGCATCAGCATCAGACAACTCATCAGACATCACATCATTCATCTCGCCATGGGTTAGGTAACCCTTGGACATACCCATCTTAATCAAGGTCTTCAAGCGAGCACGACGTAACTCTTGTTGCTCTTCAGTGCCCAACTGCTGTGCCGCAAATTCTTTTAAAAGTGCTTTTTCTTTTGCCTTACGCTCACGTGCTTTTTGACGATCCGTTAGAACTGGTTCAGCGCCATCAGTAGGAGCCTCAGGCTTCGCTTTACGACCGCGCTTTTTTTCTTCTTCGACTACAGGAGCAACAAGCTCAACTGGCTTAGCTTTTTTACCTTTAATCTCTTCAACTTTTGGTGCTACTGGTGCTTTGCCTTTTTTTGCTGGCTCTGCCTTAGCAGCCTTCGCAGGCGCTACCTTTGGGGCAGCTTTTACTGGCTTGACTGGAACTTTTTTGGCGACTGGCTTAGCGACCACTTTCTTAGCTACTGGTTTGGCTGGGGCTTTTGCCTTCACTGCTGGCTTGGCAGCAGCTTTCACTGGTTTAGCTGGAGCTTTCTTGGCTGCTGGCTTAGCGACCACTTTCTTAGCCGCTGGTTTGGTAGCAGCTTTCTTGGCTGCTGGCTTAGCGACCACTTTCTTAGCCGCTGGTTTGGTAGCAGCTTTTGCTTTAGGTGCTGGTTTAGCTGGAGCCTTAGGCTTAGCCACTACTTTTTTAGCTACTGGTTTTTTGGTCTTGGTATTAGGCATTTATTAGCACTTACTCACATTACTGTTATTGATATCGACTGATGAAATACAGCCCCGTAGTCTACTTACCCAAAATTTCATCAAAATAAAGCGCAAGTAGCTGAATTAATTCATTTTTTTCTTGGGAACAGAGGATTATAGTCGATTGCGACTTTTCTAAGCCCTGAATAGCTAAAAATATAGGGTAATTTCAGGCAATTTCTTGGGGTACTTGCGTAAATTCCTAGGAGAATTTCAGTTTCTCGCCCAATTCACGATATCTAGCCCGATCTTGGTCATTGGCAGTGCTTGCGGCGATCTTTTGGGCAATTTCAGTCATCTCTAGTTTCAGATGGTTTAGCTCCAGCTTTTTAAAGGCTCCTTCCATGTCTGCCGTTGCGCCATCAAGATCTAGATCAGAGCCCATCACTCGATTTCTGAGGACCTCATATAGAGGCGCAAGCTCACTGCGCGACAGTTGATCTTGAAACATTGCAAAAGCGCCAGCACCTACTGTTGCGGACTTACCGCCCTCACCTGGAATCCATTCAACTAAATCGCATTGAGAGAGAAGGTCTTGCATCAAGCAGTGGGCTTTTGCCGATCGTTGTTCAGCGGCTTTAAGAGCAAGTGCACGCTGATTACTATCCAACGCCTTACCCAAATGCGGGAACTGAATCAGTACACGCAGCATTTGCTCCGCTAAATCAGTTGGCGCCTTAGGCGGTTCAATATTTTGTGTAGCAACGCGTTTTGCAGAGCCTTTGAATGCTTGCCAAGGTGCGCCCTGCCTATTGCCATTGGCAAAGGTATTTTGATTACTTTGCGATCTCGCTTGAGTCGCCTGATAGGCAGGCTGTTGAACAGGGGCTGGCGCCACAGTTAAACCACAAAACGCCTCAAGTTCTGCCGGCGTAGTGTTGGTGCGAATCGCCAGCTCACGCAAAATCTGAGTCCGCAAAGCGATTGGTGGCATCGAGAGTAGGAGCGGCTTAGCGGCATGGTGGGTATGCGCCCTACCCTCCGGGGTTGTCAGCTCATGCTCCTCGCTCACAATCTTGAAGAAGAAGCTTGAGATCGACATGGCCTCCTTGATCACTTTTTCAAAAGCAGGCGCACCATAGGCACGAACATAACTGTCTGGATCATGCTCGGTTGGCAAGAATAAAAAACGAATTTCTTTATCGTCAGACATGAGCGGCAAGCATGCTTCAAGCGCACGTTGGGCGGCACGTTGACCAGCAGAGTCGCCATCAAATGAGAAAACCACCTTATCAGTTTGCCGAAGTAGCATGCGCACATGGTTTGCAGTACACGCAGTCCCTAAGGTTGCTACTGCGTTGGGAAAGCCCAATTGCGCAAGTGCAACCACATCCATATAGCCTTCACACACTAAGACATATTCTTGTGCACGAATGGCTTGTCTTGCTTCAAATAATCCGTAGAGCGTGTTGCCTTTTGAAAAGAGTGGAGTCTCTGGAGAATTTAAATACTTAGGCTCACCTTGATCCAGAATGCGGCCACCAAAGCCAATGGTTTGTCCTTTGGGATTGCGAATGGGGAACATGACACGATCCCGAAAGCGATCGTAGCGTTTTAGTACAGCGCCTTCAGCCTGCTCACCCTGAATAAGCAAGCCACCCTCTACCAAGGTCTTTGCTATTTCGTCATTGGTATACGGACCAAATACCGCCTCAAGACCTTGCCAACCATCGGGCGCATAACCAAGCGCATAACGTTTGGCGATTTCACCGGTCAGGCCACGCCCTTTTAAATACTCTACAGCTCGCGTGTTCCCTTTAAGCTGCTGGCGATACCAATCCGCCGCCGAACTCATCACTTCACTTAAAGCCATCGCTTGCTGCTGTCTTGCAACATCATTAGCGGTACGCTCTTCACGAGGCACATCCAGGCCTGCAGAGCGCGCAAGATCCTCAATCGCATCGACATAACCAAGTCCTGAATACTCCATCAAAAAACTAATGGCAGATCCATGGGCTCCACAACCAAAGCAGTGATAGAACTGCTTTGTAGGTGAAACTGAAAATGAAGGTGACTTCTCTGAATGAAAGGGGCACAAACCTTGGTAGTTTGCGCCAGCCTTTTTTAGCTTTACGTGCTGCCCAACCACATCAACGATGTCAACCCGATTTAAAAGATCGGCTATGAAGGATTGTGGAATAAGCGCCATCAGGCTAGCAGTATGAAACTGTTTGATTGAGTTAGCTAGTCGCTGAGTTACTTACTTGGCGAGTGCGGCTTTTACCAAGCCAGATACCTTGCCCATATCAGCCTTACCAGCCAATTGAGTCTTGAGAACGCCAATCACCTTACCCATGTCTTGTGGACCAGCAGCCCCCGTAGAGGCAACTGCTGCTGCAACTGCCGCCTCAACCTCAGTATCCGACAGTTGCGCAGGCAAGTAGGTTTGTAAGATTGTCATTTCAGCAGCTTCTATTGCTACTAAATCATCGCGACTGGCTTTTTCAAACTGAGAAATCGAGTCTTTACGTTGCTTAATCATTTTTTCAATAGTCGCAATCACCGCAACATCATCCAAAACAATACGGTCATCAACCTCGCGCTGCTTAATAGCGGCTAGTAGCAAACGAATGGTGCCAAGACGTGCAGTCTCTTTTGCACGCATTGCATTTTTCATATCTTCAGTGATTTGATCTTTCAGACTCATAGCATTTTCCTGATCTTGAATGTATGTAACGATTAAAAAGCAAAAACCCGCTGCGTTTCACCGTCAGCGGGTTTCAAAGCCTCTCGGTGAGGAGAGCTTTTAGATTCTATTAGTAAAGCTTTTTAGGCAACATTTGGCTACGAATACGCTTGTAATGGCGTTTTGCAGCAGCAGCCTTTTTACGCTTACGTTCAGCCGTTGGCTTCTCGTAAAACTCGCGGGCACGCAAGTCTGTCAAAAGACCATTTTTTTCAATGGTGCGCTTGAAACGGCGCAATGCCACTTCAAATGGTTCGTTTTCACGGAGGCGGACTGTAGTCATACTTATTTAACTCGTATATGCTCGATAAATATCGAAAAATTAACTGAATTGCGATTCTAGCACGACCAAGCCAAAAAATGATTGTTTTAGGGATAGAAACTTCTTGCGACGAGACCGGGGTGGCTTTATACAACACCACCCCCTGGGAAGAGGGCAAACCAGCATTCCAGGGCATCCTGGGGCAGGGTCTGCACTCTCAGGTCGCCATGCACCGAGATTACGGGGGCGTAGTCCCAGAATTGGCCTCACGCGATCATATCCGGCGTGTTTTACCTCTTTTAGACCAATCTTTAGCTCAATCTGGTCTCAAATTAAGCGATATTGATGCGGTGGCCTTCA
This sequence comes from Polynucleobacter sp. MG-5-Ahmo-C2, assembly GCF_018687735.1. Lineage (NCBI taxonomy): Bacteria > Pseudomonadati > Pseudomonadota > Betaproteobacteria > Burkholderiales > Burkholderiaceae > Polynucleobacter > Polynucleobacter sp. MG-5-Ahmo-C2. The sequence goes on from NZ_CP061304.1 coordinate 1,429,180, forward strand.
CTCAAGGCCCCGGTCTAGCTGGCGCCCTTCTAGTAGGCGGCGCCTTTGCAAAATCCCTCGCTCAAGGGCTCAAATTGCCCTCCATCGGGGTTCACCACCTAGAAGGTCATCTGCTCTCGCCACTCTTAGGTCAGACCACGCCTCAATTTCCTTTTATTGCTCTGCTAGTTTCCGGGGGCCACACCCAACTCATGAAAGTTTCCGGCATTGGGCAATATGAACTTTTAGGTGAAACCTTAGATGATGCTGCTGGCGAAGCGTTTGATAAGACCGCCAAATTATTGGGCCTTGATTACCCTGGTGGTGCAGCACTGTCTAAATTGGCTGATACCGGCAGAGTTGGAATATTTGATCTACCCAAACCCATGTTGCACTCTGGCGATTTGGATTTTTCATTCTCAGGACTGAAGACAGCCGTTCTCAATCAAGTCAAAAAGTTTGAAGAGAAGCAGATTGCAGATCCTTCCGAGGTAGCGCAATTTCATGCGGATCTCGCACGCAGCTTTGTGGACTCGATTGTTGCAGTGCTGGTAAGCAAGTCAGAGAAGGCCCTCAAACTCACTGGCTGTAAGCATTTAGTACTCGCTGGTGGTGTGGGTGCTAATTTGCAATTGCGAAGTGCTCTGAATGACAAAGCAAGGAAGTTTGGATTTGAAGTGCACTATCCACCGCTAGAACTTTGTACTGATAACGGTGTAATGATTGCTTTTGCTGGAGCACTGCGTTTGCTTGCTGAAAATAATGGCTCCACAAGCTCTGGAGCCTTTGATATCAAACCCCGCTGGGATTTGCAAAGTAATAATCTTCAGCGCGTTTAACGCGGCTTATTTTACGAAACTAATTCTGGCAAATGCACTGTGGTTGTGAATAGATTCAAAGTTCTCAGCTTCAACCATAAAAGACCGGATACGCTCATCAGCCTTGAGGTTGCCAGCCACATCACGAACCAAATCTTCTACGAATTTAGGGTTGCTATAAGAATGCTCGGTGACCCACTTCTCGTCAGGACGTTTGAGTAAACCCCACAGCTCGCTAGAAGCCTCGCTCTCTGCAGCGGTGATCAAGTCCTCCACTGTCATCTTCGTTTGCGCATCTAGCACCACGTCCATGGTGACATGGGAACGTTGATTGTGCGCACCAAATTCGGAAATCTCTTTGGAGCAAGGACACAAACTCATGACTGGGACTTGTGCGCGCAATCCGAGTTCAATATCTAATTTTCCAGCGTCATTCTGTTTGGCGGTTGCTATCCAAGTCACCTCGTAATCCATCAAGCTTTCAACACCAGACACTGGCGCTGCTTTTTTAACGAAGTGAGTGTACGTAAACTGAATGTGGCCTTCTTTAGCATCAAGCAAAGGCAGCATATCACTGATCATTTCAACGACTGTCGTGCTGTCAACAGCCATATTTTGTTTTTGCAAGAGTGCCATGAAACGCGACATATGCGTTCCCTTCACATGCGCAGGTAATGCCACATCCATTTCAAAAGTGCCTACTGAAGGAAAATTACCACCCTTACTGCGAATGGTTAATGGATGGCGCACGCCACGAATGCCGACCTGCTCAATGGACAAGGCGCGCTCATCCAAAGTGGCTTGCACGTCAGGCATTGCACTGGCTTTCAAAAAGGCGGGATTCATGTCATTCATGGCTCTATTTTCAAGGAAAACGGGCTTATTTGCCTGCGACCACGGAATTTATCGCTAATACAGCCGGAAAACGGCGCTTAATTGAATTGGCAATACCTTCTACATCCAGGCCACACTTACTCATCAGCAGGCTGTAGTCCCCATGCTCAATAAATTGATCGGGAAGACCTAATTGCAAGAGGGGTTTATGAATTCCGAGAATGGAAAGCGCTTCCAAGCAAGCGCTGCCTGCGCCGCCGGCAATAGCGCCATCCTCAAGCGTTACAAAATAATCATGATCGGCCACTAAAGATTTGATCAAATCAATATCCAGCGGTTTTACAAAACGCATATTCGCTACCGTCGCATCAATACTCTCGGCCACTTCTAGTGCTGGGTAAAGCAAAGTGCCAAACGCCAGAATGGCTACGCGATGTCCAGCAGGCGCATTGGATTGACGACGAATCTCACCTTTACCAAATGGCAATGTGCGTAGCTCTTTGGATGGAATAGTGCCAACACCTGCGCCTCTTGGATAGCGCACTGCACTTGGATGAGGCTGATGGAATGCTGTAGTCAACAGATCACGACACTCTGCTTCGTCTGCTGGTGTCATCACCAACATATTTGGGATACAGCGTAAGAATGGAATGTCATACGCACCCGCATGGGTTGCGCCATCAGCACCAACCAAACCGGCGCGATCTAGCGCGAACAAGACTGGCAAATCTTGCAAAGCCACATCATGAATTAATTGATCGTAGGCGCGTTGTAAGAAGGTGGAATAGATGGCCACTACAGGCTTCATACCCTCGCATGCCATACCGGCCGCAAAAGTCACTGCATGTTGCTCAGCAATGCCTACGTCGTAGTAACGCTTCGGAAAGTTTTTCTCAAATTCAACCAACCCCGAACCTTCGCGCATGGCTGGCGTAATGCCCACCAATAGCGGATCTGCATGCGCCATATCGCACAGCCACTCACCAAACACTTGGGTGAAGGTTTTCTTGGTAGCAGTCGATTTTTTTACCCCCTCTTCAGGGTTGAATTTGCTGGGTCCGTGATACAACACGGGATCAGCTTCAGCCAACTCATAGCCCTGGCCTTTTTTGGTTACTACATGCAAGAACTGTGGACCTCGACCTTCTAAAGCCAGGCGGCGTACGTTCTGCAACATTGGTATTAGGGCATCTAAATCATGACCATCAATTGGACCAAAGTAGTTAAAGCCAAATTCTTGAAAGATGGTTGAAGGTGACACCATACCTTTAGCATGATCTTCAAGACGTTTTGCAAACTCACGCAGCGGGGGTGCAATTGATAAAACGCTATCGATCCCTTTTTTGGTTGCAGAATAAATATTACCGCTCAGCAATCGTGCAAGGTGGCGATTAAGCGCACCCACTGCAGGAGAGATCGACATATCGTTGTCATTCAGAATGACTACTAACGGAAGATCGTCATATACACCTGCATTATTCATAGCCTCAAATGCCATACCGCCCGTCATCGCACTATCACCGATCACCGCCACAGCCACATGACGCTCACCCTTGGTTTGAAAGGCGCGAGCCATACCCATTGCCGCAGAGATGCTGGTTGATGAATGGCCTGTACCAAAAGCATCAAACTCGCTTTCAGCACGATGTGGAAATCCTGACAATCCTTTGAACTGACGAAGAGTATTCATGCGCTCACGACGACCAGTCAATATTTTGTGTGGGTAGCTTTGGTGCCCCACATCCCAAACGATACGATCGTCGGGAGTGTCAAAAACATAATGCAGCGCAATTGATAACTCTACTGTTCCCAAATTAGAGGAAAGGTGTCCGCCAGTTTTGGATACTGAATCCAATACAAATTGACGCAACTCATCGGCAAGCGCAGGCAATTCTTCGCGAGTCAGTTTTTTTAAATCGTCTGGGGAATTGATGGAGTCTAAAGTCATTAAATCTATTTAATCTGTGTTTATTTAGCTCTATTAACTACCAAGAGTGCTAAATCTTTTAAGGCATCTGCCTTACTACCAAAATCATCCAGGCTAGCAATTGCTATTTCTTGTAACTCTTTAGCCTGCTTCTGAGCATAGTCTAAACCCATCAAGGTCACATAGGTAGGCTTATTCGCTGCAGCATCCTTACCTGCTGTTTTTCCGAGGGTTTGACTATCGGCCGTTGCATCTAGTACATCATCAACAATCTGAAATGCCAAACCAAGGGCTGTTGAATATTGCTGTAGCTGCGCCATTTGAGCAGCATTGAGATGTGCTGCAATACCGCCCAACTCAAGCGCACAAGAAAGTAAAGCGCCGGTTTTCATAGCGTGCATTTGCTTTAAGCCGGCAAGGTCCAGCTTTTTGCCAACATTCTCTAAATCAATTGCTTGGCCACCTGCCATGCCACGCGAACCAGAAGCAGCAGCTAAAGCATTAATCATCCGTAAACACACATCCGCATCACACTGCGTATTAGCAAGAATTTCGAAGGCGCGGGTTTGTAGGGCATCGCCAACGAGTAGCGCAGTGGCTTCATCAAACGCTTTATGAACTGTTGGGCGACCGCGACGTAAGTCATCGTCATCCATGCATGGCAAATCATCATGAACCAATGAATACGCATGGATACATTCAATCGCAACGGCTGCTGCATCTAATACCTGTGCCTCAGCATCTCCAAGAGAACCTGCTGCATAAACGAGCAAGGGACGAACACGCTTACCACCACCTTGCGCTGCATAGCGCATTGCTTCGTGCAAACGATTTGGAGTGGTATTGGCAGAATCGAGCAAGCGATCTAGTGCTGCCTCTACTCGCTTAGAGTGATGATGAAGCCACTCCTGAAATTGAAAAACGGCAGTCATTAAGCCTCGAACACTCGCACTTGTTGTTCAACTTGAGCAAGTACCCCCTGACAATGCTTTAGCAAAGCGGCACCACGTTGATAAGCCAAAAGAGTCTCCTCCAAGGAGAATTTTCCTGACTCCATGTCAGAAATCAGCTTTTCAAGCTCCTTTACAGCTTGCTCATAGCGTAGATCTGGGTCGATCTGGACCTCAAGGCCTGGTTTTTGAGTCTCTGACTTTTTGGCTGGCATAAGCTGTTTTCTTCCTATTTCCTGTTCGGATAGCCCTACATATTAATGCGAGAACCCCTTCAGATGGGTATAATCCACCCCTTCCTTTCCAATATCGATCCGTCGATGGTTGGATTGGTTATTCCGCTTAGCTTCGGCTGACGTTTTCGGGGGTGGGGAGAATGACTAATCTGGCTACCGCGCAGAAGCTTGCGCCGTCCAATCTACAACTGCCGGTTTCGGCATATTTTGACGCTGACTTGTATCAGCGGGAAATTGAACTGCTTTTCAAGCAGGGGCCCGGCTATGTCGGCCACGAACTCATGGTGCCTGAAACAGGTTCCTATCAAACATTAAGCGCGGAAAAAGAAGGTCGCATCCTGGTTCGCAATGAATCCGGTGTCGAACTCCTCTCCAATGTCTGCCGTCATCGCCAAGCACTCATGCTCAATGGCAAAGGTAAAGCTGACAACATTGTTTGCCCACTGCATCGCTGGACTTATGACTTGGGCGGCAACTTATTGGGCGCTCCTCACTTTGAAGACAAGCCATGTTTAAACCTGGGTAAATCTCCTTTGCAAAACTGGCAAGGACTTCTATTTGAGGGTCCACGAGATGTACGTACTGATTTAGCTAAGCTCGGCGTTGCTGACGATCTCCAGTTTGATGGCTACATGCTTGACCATGTTGAAGTGCACGATTGCAACTACAACTGGAAAACATTCATTGAGGTCTATCTCGAGGATTACCATGTTGTACCGTTTCATCCTGGTCTAGGTAAGTTTGTTTCTTGCGAAGACTTACATTGGGAATTTGGTGACTGGCATAGCGTACAAACTGTTGGCATTCACAAGGATTTACAAACCCCAGGTTCACCGGCATATCGGAACTGGCATGATGCAGTGTTACGCCAATACGAAGGTAAAACCCCGCGGCACGGCGCGATCTGGCTGACCTACTACCCAAATGTGATGGTGGAGTGGTACCCAGGTGTTCTCTGCGTTTCTACACTTCATCCAATGGGCCCAAACAAAACTCGCAATATCGTAGAGTTTTATTACCCAGAAGAAATCGCTCTATTCGAACGCGAATTTGTAGAAGCTGAACGTGCGGCCTATATGGAAACTTGCATTGAGGATGATGAGATAGGTGAGCGTATGGACCAAGGTCGTGCAGCCCTTTTTGCACGCGGCATCAATGAAGTTGGCCCTTATCAAAGCCCTATGGAAGACGGCATGCAACATTTTCATGAGTGGTACCGTCGCGTGATGAACTTTCAAGGCGCATAATTCAGAAACGCTCTTAAATCATTCTGCCCTCAATCTAGGAAGCCACATGACTCCTCTAATTACCGCAAACCAGTTAGAAGAAATCCTCAATAGTGGTGAGAATGTTTTACTCTGTGATTGCCGTTTCGATTTAGCCAATCCAGAAGCTGGAAGAAAAGCATACGAAGAGAGCCATATTCCTGGCGCTATTTATGTTGATCTTGATCAGGACATGTCCGGTAGCAAAAATGGAAGCAATGGTCGACACCCACTTCCCCCACCTGAAGACTGGGCAAAAACTAAAGCACGTTTAGGGATTGGCCAAAATACTTTAGTGGTTGCCTATGACAAGCAAGGCTCGGTCTATGCTAGCCGCCTTTGGTGGATGCTCAAAGCCACCGGACACGCTAATGTACGAGTGTTGAATGGCGGCCTAGATGCTTGGAATGGCCCCATGGGCACAATGCCTCGTAAACCAACCCCAGCTTCTCAAACAATTGAGCCGATGCCCTATGTTGGTCTAGCCTTAGTGGATGAGGTGCTCGCCAATCTTGAGTCTAAGAAAAATCTAGTGCTCGATGCCAGAGCAAGTGATCGCTTTCAGGGCCAGAATGAAACCCTAGACCCAGTTGGTGGCCATATACCGGGAGCCAGTAATCGATTCTTTAAAAACAACTTATCTGCAAGCGCATTTAAGGTACCAGAACAATTATTTAAAGATTTTGTAGAGCTGCTGGGAGCCAAAAAACCATCTGAAGTAATTCATCAATGTGGTTCCGGCGTTACAGCCTGTCACAATCTTTTAGCGATGGAAGTGGCTGGATTAAAAGGCTCCCGTCTTTATGCGGGCAGTTGGAGCGAGTGGTGTGCCGATCCCAAGAGGCCCGTTGCTACCGACTAATCTATCAATGCAGCATCGATAACAAGATCACAAATCCTACACCGCACCCAATTAAAACCGTTTGACGCAATGACTCGACCCAATGAGGGCGGCGGTGCATTTGCGGAATTAAATCACTTACAGCAATGTAAATAAAGCTACTGGACGCAATGACGAGTAAATACGGCATTGCTGTATGCGCCTTCTCCAGGAAGAAATAAGCCAGGACGCCACCTACCACCGCTGATAGGCCGCAAATAAAGTTGTACAACAACGCGCGAGCCCTCGTAAATCCGGCATTCAGCAGCACAATAAAGTCGCCAATCTCTTGCGGAATCTCATGAGCAATGATTGCAATCGCAGTGAAGATGCCAACCTGGTAGTCAGCCATAAATGCAGCGGCAATCAAGATGCCATCCACAAAATTATGAATACCATCGCCAACCAAAATCATCCAACCGCTTCGGCCAGCATTCTCGGCATCGTGCCCATGATGATGCTGATGACCATCGCCCTCGTGATGATGGTCATGACGCAAGAGAGCAATTTTCTCAAGCAAGAAGAAGCCCAATAACCCAGCAAGTAGGGTGGCAAACAAAAGCTGTGGGCTTGCTCCTTCCGTGCTAAATGCCTCCGGCAAGGAATGTAGCAAGGCGGTTGCCAGCAAAATACCAACCGACAAGCTCACCATGTTATTAACCATCTTTGAAAGCATGGCTAAGGAACAGCTGGCGGCTACCAAGACACTAACAGTACCTGCAAGCGCGGTAACCAAAAGAATGGTCTGTAAAACAGTCATAGTGACTAAGCTACTCCCATTTTCTTAAACCAAGCAATGCACTTCTCCCAGCCATCTTTGGCGGGACCTTCACGATAACTGGCACGATAGTCAGCATGGAATGCGTGGGGGGTATCGGGATAGATCTCAAATTGACAAGCTTTAGCAGCGGGATTTTTTGCAGACGCTTGAGCCAAGGCCGCCTTCATTTGATCAACACTTTCTAAAGAAATACCAGTATCTGCAGCGCCATACAAACCGAGCACTGGCGCCTTCAAGTCAGCAGCGATATCCACTGGATGGCGAGGATTGCCTTCAGTCTTTTCACCGATTAAGCGGCCATACCACGCAACACCCGCACGCACTTGTGGCAATGTTGCAGACAACCACGTGATACGACCACCCCAACAAAAGCCAGTAACACCAACTCTTTTAAGATCGCCACCATTTTTACCTGCCCAAACCAATGCAGCCTGTAAATCATTTAATACTTGGGTATCCGAGGTCTTAGAAATAATATTGGTGAAAATCTCGGCGATAGTGCCATAGGTATTGGGATCGCCAGCGCGAGCGAAGAACTCTGGAGCAATAGCAAGATATCCCAATTTTGCAAAACGTCTAGTGACATCAGCAATGTATTCATGAACACCAAAGATTTCACTCACCACAATAATAATGGGCAACGGTCCTTTGGCTTTTTCAGGCCGCGATATATAAGCAGGCAGCTGAAAGCTACCCACTGGAATCATTTGCTCGCCTGCTTTCAGACCATTGAAATCTGTCTCAATAGCAGCAGCCATGACTGGCTCAGATGCTGCCACAAAACCAACACCGATAGTCGTTACAGCTGTAGCGCCTATTGCCGAAGTCTTGATAAAACCTCTCCTACTATTTTGTATTTTTTCAGTCATTCTTTTTCTCCACCTTTATTTCTAGTGCGCCTCTTCCCAATTATCGCCAATACCAATACTAACCACCAAAGGTACTTTCAACTCAGCAACATTGCACATTAAGCCGGGTAACTGAGCTTGCAATAGTTCGATTTCGTCTAAAGGGACATCCAACACCAATTCATCGTGCACCTGAAGCAGTAATTTAGTTTTCAATTGTTCTTTTTCTAGCCAATTCTCAACCGCAATCATGGCTAACTTAATCAGGTCTGCGGCAGTACCCTGCATCGGAGCATTAATGGCCGCCCGCTCTGCGCCTTGGCGACGTGGGCCATTAGATCCCTTTATCTCCGGTAACCAAAGGCGGCGCCCAAAGACTGTTTCCACATAACCATTTTCTCTGGCTTCCAAGCGAGTGCGCTCCATGTACTGAGCAACGCCAGGGTAACGATCAAAATATTTAGCAATATAGGTTTGTGCTGCAGCGCGCTCAATGCCTAAATTGCCAGCTAAACCGAATGCGCTCATACCGTAAATAAGGCCGAAGTTAATGACCTTAGCATAACGTCGCTGCTCAGAGCTCACCTCATCCAATGGAATACCAAAGATCTCTGCAGCAGTTGCCTGATGAACATCCTTGCCATCCCTAAAGGCAGTCAACAGATTTTCATCTTCAGCGATATGCGCCATGATGCGCAACTCAATTTGAGAATAATCTGCCGACAGTAATTTACAACCATCCGCGGGCACAAAAGCCTCGCGAATACGACGGCCCTCTTCAGTGCGCACAGGAATATTTTGCAAATTTGGATCGCTAGAGGCCAAGCGGCCAGTGACTGCAGTAGCCTGAGAAAAGTTGGTATGCACGCGCCCAGTCTTGGGATCAGCCATGCGCGGTAGCTTCTCAATATAAGTTGACATCAACTTGGCCAAACTACGGTAGTCCAAAATACGCGCTGGCAAGGGGTAATCCTCTGCCAGTTTTTGCAATACCTCTTCATCGGTAGATGGCGCACCCGAGGGTGTCTTCTTGATGATTGGCAATTCCAATTGACCAAACAAGATTTCGGCAATCTGCTTAGGCGATTGAATATTAAAAGGTTGGCCGGCGAGCTGATGGATTTCTCCTTCTAATTCGAGAAGACGCTTACCGACTTGCTGACCTTGCTTGGCTAATAAAGCCGAATCGATCCGAATGCCATTACGCTCCATGATGCCAAGCACCCGCATTGCCGGCATTTCAATCTTTTCATAGACATATAGCAAGCCAGGATTTTCCTGAATCTGTGGCCAGAGCTCTAAATGCAGGCGCAAAGTAATGTCTGCGTCCTCTGCCGCGTAATCTGTAGCAATCTTTAAATCGACCTGATCAAAACCAATTTGATGGACACCTTTGCCGCAGACCTCCTCATAACGAATAGTCTTCATACCAAGGTGACGCTCAGCCAAGCTATCCATATTGTGTGGAAGATGAGACTCTAGTACGTAAGACTCCAGCAAGGTATCAAATGCAATACCGCCTAGAGTAATTCCATAGTTGGCAAAGATATGCGCGTCATACTTTAAATTCTGCCCCACCTTTAGATGCGTTTTACTTTCCAACCAAGGCTTTAATGCTGCAAGCACGGCAGCACGATTAAGTTGCTCTTCACCATTACGATGCGCGACCGGAATGTAACAAGCCTCACCTGGCTTTACCGACAAAGAAATACCAACCAACTCTGCAGCAAGTGCATCAAGACTAGTTGTTTCGGTATCGACAGCAGTCAGCCCAGCCAACTCAATTTTCTGCAGCCACTTCTCTAAGCTCGCTTTATCAACTACGCATTCATAATTTTTACTTATCGAATCTTGCAAATCCCTAGTGTCTTGCGATAAATCTTTTGTTGGGGATCTTGCAATTGCTGGAGATTTTTTAGATAAGGTGGTTTCCTCGGATGTTTGATTAGCAATTGGAGTACCCGCCAAATCAAAGGCAGCTGCAGGCTCAGATCCCTCATTGGATGGGCTTGTGAGCTGTTTTTCAACATCTCGCAGCCAGGTCTTAAAAGCATAACGATCAAAGAGCTCTCTCAGTAAGGCAGCATCTTCCGACTTCGCATGGAGATCATCTAAACCAGGTAAATGCGGGGATAAGTCACAATCGGTTTTAACGGTAATGAGTTGACGCGCTTGCGGTAGCCAATCTAATGAAGCACGTAAATTTTCACCAACTACGCCTTTTACTTGATCGGCATTGGCCATCAAACGATCGAGATCGCCAAATTCTGCTAACCATTTATTTGCCGTCTTAGGTCCAGCTTTAGGCACGCCAGGAACATTATCGACTGTATCGCCAATGATCGATAGATAATCGACTATCCGCTCTGGTGGCACTCCGAACTTTTCTACTACACCTGCGATATCTAACTTTTCGTTAGTCATCGTGTTGATCAAAGTTACCGATGAATTGACCAACTGAGCTAAATCTTTATCGCCAGTAGAGATAATGGTTTCCCAACCAGCTTCTGTGGCCTGACAGGCTAAAGTACCAATCACATCGTCAGCCTCAACTCCAGAAACCATTAATACTGGCCAACCAAGCGCTTTGACAATGGCATGGATAGGCTCAATTTGTTTGACCAAATCCTCAGGCATCGGGGAGCGATGAGCCTTGTACTCGGAGTACATTTCATCGCGGAAGGTCTTACCTTTGGCATCAAAAACACAGGCAATGTGGTCGGCCTTTAGCTCAGACCTCGCCCGGCGCATCATATTGACCATGCCATATATGGCCCCAGTGGGCTCTCCAGCCCCATTTCTGAGGTCTGGCATGGCATGAAAGGCGCGGTAAAGGTAGCTAGAACCGTCTACCAACAAGAGTCTATGTTTAGTCATACCGCAATCGTACAATCTAGTTGTGAATTGCCTACAGGTCTGGTTAAGGAACCGCCCGAGAGTAGGCTTAAAAAGGTGAAAAAATAATGCATGCTCTAACTAACTTATTTGGCCGCGCCCTCGGTAAAAACCTTGCTCTCATGAGCTTTTTGGTGATTTTTGGACTTTTAGGAGTATCGCCGGCACAAGCCCAGAATAACAGCCAAGCGCTGAGTCCCTCTGAGCTCAACCGGATCAATAATCAACCACTAGCACCTACAGTGAGTCCAGCTGGCGTCCTAGAAGGCCCTCAAAGTCGGCAACCAAGCTATCAATATAAGAATGACCGAGGTACGGAAGTTAAAGAATATAAAGATGTGAATGGCCCAACTCAAGTTCAGGTCAAAACAAAGTACACCAGCTACGAAATGTCGCCACCAGACTCAGTGAAGCCTGGCCCTCCATCTGGCGAAGGTGGCTTGCTAAGCGTACCTAGCATTAGCATTCCCATTCAATAAAAATCGTTACCGCTTTATGGCTGTTTTTACCCCCATTGAACTCGAAGATATTTCCCATTGGATTTCTGAAGACTTCAATATTGGCCAAGCCAGGGAACTTCGTGGCATCCATGGTGGTATTGAAAACTCTAATTTTTTCTTAGACACCATCAAAGATGGCAAAAAACAAGAGTACGTTTTAACCATCTTTGAGCGGTTAACTGCGCAGCAACTACCCTACTACCTTGAGTTAATGCGCCACTTGGCAAACAAAGGAATCTCGGTTCCAAAGCCAATTGAGAATCACAAAGGTGAAATTCTGTTTTCACTAAAAGGCAAACCCGCGGCCATTGTTACTAAGCTTCCAGGCTTATCCAGGTTGCAGCCAGAGACAAAACACTGTGCTATGGTCGGCGAGATGTTGGCTAAGATGCATTTAGCTGGAAAAGATTTTTCCAAGACGCAAGAGAATTTACGCAGTCTTGCGTGGTGGCAAAAAACAATTCCGCTGGTATTGCCACATCTCAATACATCACAAAAAGATTTACTCACTCATGAACTGACTACCCAAGAAGCATTTTTCAGCTCTGCCGCTTATGATGCAATTCCACAAGGCGCCAGCCACTGCGATCTATTTCGCGACAATGTCTTGTTTGATCCACAAGGTACAACTGATGCCTCAAAAGATCAATTAGGTGGTTTCTTTGACTTTTATTTTGCAGGTACTGACAAGTGGTTATTTGATCTAGCGGTCACTGCAAATGATTGGTGCCTTGCTGAGAACAAACAGGATTTAGATCCTGCGCGTCTAGATGCTCTTTTGCAGGCGTATCAAACAGTGCGCCCCCTCACTAAGGAAGAGCAAGCAAGTTGGCCCCTCATGTTGAGAGCGGCAGCTCTACGTTTCTGGGTATCCCGCCTTTGGGACTTTTATCTACCCAGGGATGCGCAAATGTTGACACCACATGACCCGACTCACTTTGAACACATTCTATTAAGTCGTCGATCTCTATGAAACTGAACTCCATTGCACCCAAAGAAGGCTATACCTGGATAAGACAGGGTATTTGGCTCTTCAAACAAAACCCACTGGGCTTTTTAATGCTGGTCTTTATCTATGTCTTTGCCGCTCAATTGGCAGTCATTATTCCCGTGATTGGTGTATTTGCCGTGCTACTACTAACACCAACACTAGCGCTTGGTTTTATGACGGCTTGTCGTCAAGCCATTCAGAAAGAGCGCATCAGTCCAATGGTGTATTTAATCGCACTAAAGTCTGGCACCCTTGTGCGTAGGCGTATCTTGCAGTTGGGCTTAGTGTATGCCGCGCTGATTTTACTTCTCAGCTTCGCCTTGAGCCTTTTGGTTGATTTTGAATTACTCATTCCATTGATGATGAGCGATAAGCCAATTACACCTGAAGCACTACGTGAAATTTATTTAGTCCTTTTCTTTGGAGCGGCTCTATATATTCCAATAGCGATGTTGATGTGGTTCTCTCCGGTGCTGGTAGCCTGGGCAGATATGTCAGTTGCTCAAGCGCTCTTTTCAAGCTGCTTAGCGTGCTGGACCAATAAGGGAGCATTCTTTTTTTATCTCTCTATTTGGAGCGTGATTCTGATTGCAATTCCGCTAACAGTAGGCATAGTTTTTGATGCAATGGATTTTGGCCAAGCAGCTTCTTTCATCATTGCACCAATCTCCATGGCTGGCTTAACAGTCATGCACTGCTCTTTTTATGCCACTTGGAAAGCCTGTTTTACTGAAGACGCAGTAGTTCTGACGCCTTAAACTTTTCTGTTTTTTCAGTCTATTGCAGCAAGCTTGGCAATACTGAGTTGCAACCACTTCACACCGTGACGCTTGAAGCTCACTTGTGCACGTGCATCAGCATCAACACCCTCTAAGCCTGTAACGCGCCCTTCACCAAACTTGGTGTGAAACACATTCTGACCAATTGTGAATGGATAATTTCCGCGCGGGGGCGAAGCCAATCGCTTTACCTCCATCGAGGCAGAACCTACGCGTTTAGCAGGTCTTTGACGTTCACTGCCAGAATCAAAGAAATCATTAGATTCATACTCGCGTTGCCGGGTATAACCATCTTGCCATGTAGAGCCCGATTTAGAGCTACCGCCCCAACGCGCATCTTTTGCCTTAGGCGTTAACCACTTCAAAGATTCAGAAGGCAGCTCTTCTAGGAAACGTGATGGCATGTTGTAGCGTACTTGACCATGCAGCATCCTTGACTGCGTATGCGACAAATACAAACGCTCTTTGGCGCGGGTAATCGCAACATACATCAGGCGCCGCTCTTCTTCTAAACCATTTTGCTCATTGATACTATTTTCATGAGGAAATAGGCCCTCTTCAAGTCCGGTAATAAACACAGCAGTGAACTCTAAGCCTTTTGCAGAATGCACCGTCATTAACTGCACGGCATCTTGCCCAGCCTGCGCTTGGTTATCACCTGCCTCCAAAGAAGCATGGGATAAGAATGCAGCCAAGGGGGACACCTCAACAACGCCAGGCGCATTTTCACCAGGAAGCATGGCGGCAGCGGCATCTTGCCCATAGCCCTCTTCTGCAATAAATGCAGTTGCAGCGTTAATCAATTCTTGTAAGTTCTCTACACGATCTTGACCTTCGCGCTCGGAAAGGTAATGCTGAATCAAGCCACTGTGTTGAATCACAAATTCAACAGTTTCCGGAAGGGTATTGTGACGCGTAGCTTCACGCATATGATCTACCAAGCGTACGAAACCACCAAGCGCAGCGCCAGCTTTGCCCTCCAAGGAGGCTGCGGCGGTATATAAAGAAGATTGCTGACTTCTAGCGGCATCTTGCAAAGCCTCAATTGATCTTGCGCCGATACCGCGGGTTGGGAAATTCACGACACGCGAGAAGGAGGTGTCATCGTTGGGATTTTCAAGCAAACGCAAGTACGCAAGAGCATGCTTAATTTCAGCGCGTTCGAAGAATCGCAAACCACCATATACACGATACGGAATAGCCGCTGAAAACAAAGCGTGCTCAATAATGCGAGACTGAGCATTACTTCTATAAAGCAATGCCACTTCAGTACGTTTGATGCCACTACTGATCAATGCTTTAATCTCATCAACCAGCCAAGCGGCTTCAGCGTGATCGCTAGGTGCCTCATAAATGCGGACCGGCTCGCCATGGCCTGCATCGGTTCGCAGATTTTTACCAAGTCGTTCTGAGTTATTCGCAATCAAATGATTTGCAGTATCCAAGATATGGCCGTGTGAGCGATAGTTTTGCTCTAACTTGACCATCATGGGGTGAAACTGCTTTTCATAAAGACGCATGTTTTCAACATCAGCGCCGCGGAAAGCATAAATACTTTGATCATCATCGCCCACCGCAAAGACGGCACTACTTCCAGCGCCGCTGACGTTGATGCGACTTGCATCATGGCCTGATAATAATTTGAGCCAAGCATACTGCAAGGCATTGGTGTCCTGAAACTCGTCAATCAAGATGTGACGAAAACGCTCTTGATAATGTGTACGAATCGCTTCACTATGCTTTAGTAATTCATAACTGCGCAAGAGGAGCTCGGCAAAATCTACTACGCCTTCGCGCTGACACTGCTCATCATAGGCCGCGTACAGTTGCGCCATCTTCGCCTGAAAATCATCCCCTACCGATAAATCTTTGGCACGTTGCCCCCGCTCTTTTGCGTGCGCAATAAAGTACTGCAGTTGTTTTGGAGGGTACTTTTCATCATCAACCTTCAAACCCTTCAAAAGACGTTTGATAGCCGAAAGCTGATCTTGGGTATCCAGGATCTGGAATGTTGATGGCAAGCCAGCCTCTTTATGGTGGGCCCGCAATAAACGATTGCAAAGGCCATGAAAAGTGCCAATCCACATGCCTCGGGTATTAATAGGCAACATGGCACTTAAGCGCACCATCATCTCTTTAGCCGCTTTATTGGTAAAAGTTACCGCTAGAACGCCAATAGGGGACACCTGACCGGTCTGAATCAACCAGGCTATACGGGTGGTGAGGACGCGGGTCTTACCACTACCAGCCCCAGCCAGAATCAAGGCGGATTGGGCTTGGCCGTTTTCATTGACAGGCGGGAGGGTTACTGCCTCGCGCTGTTCTGGATTGAGGTTCGCGAGCAAGTCAGAGTACATCGCCCCAATTATAATTTGCCTCTTATGCCAAATGCCTCAAATACCCCTAATTCACCAGCGGCCAGCTCAGCAGACGAACTCGCCAAATCCTACGAACCCGCCCCGATCGAAGCCTACTGGGGTCCTGAGTGGGAACGCAGGGGTATTGCTGATGCCACGATGCTCGAGGGTAGCGATGATTTTTCCATTCAACTGCCACCACCCAATGTCACCGGCACACTGCATATGGGTCACGCTTTCAATCAAACCATCATGGATGGCCTGGTTCGACACGCGCGTATGTCTGGCAAAAATACTTTATGGGTACCTGGTACCGATCACGCTGGTATTGCTACTCAAATCGTTGTTGAGCGCCAACTGGATGCGCAAAAAGTATCTCGCCATGACTTGGGTCGCGAAAAATTCTTAGAAAAAGTTTGGGAGTGGAAAGAAACTTCCGGCAGCACTATTACTCGCCAGATTCGTCGCTTAGGCGCTTCAATTGATTGGAGTAAAGAATATTTCACGATGGACCACAAGATGTCCAAAGCGGTAGTTGAAGTCTTTGTCCGCTTACATGAACAAGGCCTCATTTATCGCGGTAAACGCTTAGTGAATTGGGACCCTGTTTTGGGGACCGCAGTTTCAGACCTTGAAGTAGTCAGCGAAGAAGAAGATGGTTCGATGTGGTATATCCGCTATCCATTAGCAGACGGCTCAGGCTCCCTCACCGTAGCTACGACCCGTCCCGAAACCTTGCTGGGCGACGTTGCCGTCATGGTGAACCCAGAAGACGAGCGTTACAAGCATCTCATTGGTAAGTCAGTCAATCTGCCTTTATGCAATCGTCAAATTCCGATCATTGCAGACGACTATGTTGATTTGAACTTTGGTACTGGTGTAGTAAAAGTGACACCAGCGCATGACTTCAATGACTACGCAGTGGGGCAACGACATCAGCTAGCATTAATTAATATCCTGACATTGGATGCCAAGATTAATGAAAATGCGCCAGCTGCTTATCAAGGCATGGAACGTTTTGCTGCGCGCAAACAAGTGGTCGCTGATTTAGATGCAGCAGGTCTATTAGAAAAAGTGCAGCCACATAAATTGATGGTGCCACGCGGTGATCGTACCCAAACGATTATTGAGCCGATGCTCACTGATCAATGGTTTGTGGCAATGTCTAAACCAAGTCCTGATAACCAATATCAACCTGGCTCATCTATCGCCGGTGCAGCATTAGATGCGGTCACCAAAGGTGATATCAAGCTCGTTCCAGAAAATTGGATTAACACTTACACCCAGTGGCTAGCAAATATTCAAGATTGGTGTATCTCACGCCAACTCTGGTGGGGCCATCAAATCCCAGCCTGGTATGGTGACGATGGCCAGATTTTTGTGGCTCGCTCTGAAGAAGAGGCTAAAGCGAAAGCTGCTACAGCTGGCTACGCCGGCAAACTGAATCGCGATCCCGATGTTCTGGATACTTGGTTCAGCTCAGCCCTTGTGCCTTTTAGCTCCCTTGGTTGGCCAGAAGAGACGCCTGCCTTAAATCACTTCTTACCATCATCAGTATTGGTAACCGGCTTTGACATCATTTTCTTCTGGGTAGCGCGTATGGTCATGATGACCTGCCACTTTACTGGCAAGGTGCCGTTTCATACTGTCTACGTACACGGCTTGGTACGCGATGCCGAAGGTCAGAAAATGAGTAAATCCAAGGGCAATACCTTGGATCCAATTGATTTGATCGATGGCATCAAGATTGATGACTTAGTAGGCAAACGCACTACCGGCTTAATGAATCCTAAGCAAGCGGAGAGCATCAGCAAGAAAACCAAGAAAGAGTTTCCGGATGGTATCCCGGCATTTGGCACGGATGCCTTGCGCTTTACTTTTGCATCGCTAGCCTCGCTTGGCCGCAATATTAATTTTGACCAGAAGCGTTGTGAAGGGTATCGCAACTTCTGCAACAAGCTTTGGAATGCAAGCCGCTTCGTTCTAATGAACTGCCCTGGCGGCGATGAAGATAATGGCCTGGCGCCTTGCGATAATCAATGTGGTCCTGATGGCTATTTAGATTTCTCACCAGCAGATAAATGGATTGTTTCGCAGTTACAAAGAACTGAAGCGGAAGTTGCCAAAGGTTTTGAGAACTATCGCTTTGACAATATCGCTAGTAGCATTTATCAATTTGTTTGGGATGAGTATTGTGATTGGTACTTAGAGCTCGCTAAGGTACAGTTACAAACAGGCACCCCAGCACAGCAGCGTGCCACTCGCCGGACTTTGTTGCGGGTACTCGAGACTATCTTGCGCATGGCGCATCCACTGATTCCATTTATCACCGAGACGCTTTGGCAAACCGTTGGGCCAAAATCTGGTAAAGATTTAGCAAAACAAGCAAAGCAAACGATTGCACTCCAACCTTATCCTGTTTCTCAAGCAGAAAAAATTGATGAGAAAAGTGAAGCCTGGGTAGCGCAGATCAAAGCGATTGTGGATGCCTGCAGGAATCTCCGCGGTGAAATGCAAGTGCCGCCTGGTCAAAAAGTACCTCTGTGGATTAGCGGTCCTGAAACTTTCTTACAAAAAGCAACGCCTTACTTACTTGCTCTAGCTAAGCTTTCTGAAGTCAAAATCTATAGCGATGAAGCTGGCTTGGAAAAAGATGCCCCAGACGCCCCGATGGCGCTTGTTGGCCATCTGAAGTTACTAATCAAGATAGAGGTAGATGTCGCTGCAGAACGCATTCGTCTGGGCAAAGAAATTGAGCGCCTAGCCAATGAAATCAATAAAGCCCGTAGCAAATTGACCAATGAGAGCTTTGTCGCCAGAGCTCCAGCAGAGGTTGTTGCCCAAGAAAAACAGCGTCTTACGGGTTTTGAGCAAAATCATGAGAAGCTTGTTGCACAATTAGAGCGTCTGAAATAAAACAGCAGCAAATCTAGAGCGATCGGAATACTTATGCCATTAGCCACTAAATCCGTTACTAAAGCCGTCTTTCCAGTAGCCGGCTTAGGAACGCGTTTTTTACCTGCCACTAAAGCAAGTCCAAAAGAAATGCTCAATGTAGTGGATAAACCACTGATTCAGTATGCGGTCGAAGAAGCTATTGCAGCGGGTATTACTGAAATGATTTTCGTTACCGGTCGTAGCAAACGCGCAATTGAAGATCACTTCGATAAAGCCTATGAACTTGAGGCTGAACTTGAGGCCAAAAATAAAACTGCCCTATTAGAAATCGTTCGCAGTGTTAAACCAAGTCACGTAGATTGCGTCTATGTGCGCCAGCCTGAAGCGCTCGGTTTGGGACATGCCGTTTTATGCGCCGAGAAATTGGTTCGCGATGAGCCCTTTGCCATCATCTTGGCAGATGACTTATTGGATGGACAGCCGCCAGTGCTCAAGCAGATGCTTAAGGTATTTGATGAGCAAAATGGTTCTGTGATTGCAGTAGAAAAGATCGATCCCGCCAAGAGCGGTTCGTATGGCATCGTATCGGGTGACGAAGTCACCAAAGGGATCTATCGCTTAAATGGCATTGTTGAAAAGCCGCAACCAAAAGATGCTCCATCCAACCTAGCTGTTGTTGGGCGCTATGTTTTGTCTTCAGATATTTTCAGTCATATTCGCAATCTCAAGCCAGGTGCTGGTGGGGAGATTCAGTTAACGGATGCGATTGCTTCCTTGCTTAAGCAAGAGCCTGTCTTTGCATATGAATATGATGGGGTTCGTTATGACTGCGGTAGCAAGCTTGGCTACCTGAAGGCCTCAGTTGAATTTGCCTTACGCCACCCAGAAGTAGCAACTGATTTTGCGGCCTACTTAAAGAGTCGCTCTTTAACCTAAGTCGCTTCGCTTCTCGCCTGTCTTCTTGCTCATGCTCTTGCTTATCTTCTTTTTAGGAAGAAAACCAAGACATCGCCTTCAGTAGTACTGGAAATTAATTCATTACCAGTTTGCTTGGCAAACGCAGGAAAATCATGAGCAGCGCCTGCATCGGTTGCCTTCACCTTCAGAACTTCGCCTGACTGCATCGTGGCCAAAGCTTTCTTAGTTCGCAAAATAGGTAGAGGGCAGTTCATGCCAATCGCATCTACCTCTGCATTAAATGCCATCATTTGCTCACTCATTTACTGGCCACCCAGTCTTTAACACCCTCTAATGCCACACTTAATTTGCTTGGGTCATTGCCACCAGCCATCGCCATCTCTGGCTTGCCGCCACCCTTGCCGCCCACTTGCTGGGCTACAAAGTTGACGAGATCGCCCGCTTTTACTTTGCCAATCGAGTCGGCAGTCACACCAGCGATCACGCTGACCTTATCGCCTTGCACGGATGCTAAGACGATTGCAGCCGTTTTGAGTTTTGCTTTAAGGGCGTCCATAGTCTCACGCAAAACGCCAGCATCAGCACCATCCAAACGAGCAGCCAAAACTTTGAGTCCATTGATATCGATTGCTTGACTAGCTAACTCATCGCCTTGGCTTGCTGCCAACTTAGAGTTTACTTTTTCTAGTTCACGCTCTACTTGACGCAAGCTATCTTGCAATTGCGTAACCCGATTTACCAAATCTCCTGGATGGGTTTTGAGAATCGCTGCGGCTTCATTAATCTTATCCTCCATGCTCTGCAAGAACTGGAGAGCATTATTACCAGTAACTGCCTCAACCCGACGTATGCCGGCAGCGACGCCACCTTCAGAGACAATCTTGAGACTACCGATATCACCAGTGCGTGATACGTGTGTGCCGCCACATAACTCTTTGGAGCTACCGACTTCTAAAACACGAACTTCATCGCCATACTTTTCACCAAAGAGCATCATGGCGCCAGTCTTTTGAGCATCATCCAAAGACATCACCTTGCCCGAGGTGGCAGTGTTCTCAAGAATCTCTTGATTAACAATGCCTTCTATTTTACGAATTTGCTCAGCCGTAATGGGTGCATTGTGGGTAAAGTCAAAACGGGTCTTCGTAGCATCCACGAGCGAACCTTTTTGCTGCACATGGTCACCGAGTACTTCACGCAAAGCTTTATGCAAGATATGGGTAGCGCTGTGATTGCGCATGATGTCCATTCTTTGCTGAATATCTACCAAAGCATTGAGTGCATCGCCCACTTTGAGCTCACCCTCGAGCAACTCGCCTTGATGACCAAATACATCCGCTTGAATCTTGAAGGTATCTTCCACCGCAAAACGAACAGACTCATTGCGTAGCTCGCCCTTGTCGCCCACCTGACCGCCAGATTCGGCATAGAAAGGTGTGTTGTCCAAAACAATCACCGCAGCTTCACCAGCTTTTACTGAAGTCACTGCAGATCCATCTACATACAGGGCGGTGACCTTGGCGCCCTCATGTTTTAAGGTGTCATAGCCATGGAATTGGGTTGGCTGACCTTTGTAATCTAAGCCTTGAGCTACTTTGAACTTGCCGGCTGCTCTGGCTTGATCACGCTGCTTTTGCATTGCCAATTCAAAACCTTCGGCATCAACCGTAACACCACGCTCACGACAGACGTCAGCAGTTAAATCTAATGGAAAACCGAATGTGTCATGTAAGCGGAAGGCAGTTTCACCATCCACTACTTTGGCACCACCCGCTAAGGCACTATCCAAAATTTCCATGCCATTCGCAATCGTTTGGAAGAAACGTTCTTCTTCTTGCCTCAGCACTTCGCCAACTTTATCTTGAGCAGCGCGCAACTCTGGATAAGCATCGCCCATCTCTTGAACAAGGGCGGGAACCAATTGATAGAAGAATGGTTTGCGAGCGCCGAGCTTATAGCCATGACGAATTGCGCGACGCGCAATGCGACGTAATACGTAACCACGCCCTGCGTTACCTGGTATCACGCCATCGACAACGATGAAGCTACAAGCGCGAATATGATCTGCAATCACCTTTAGGGAAGGGCTCTGCGCATCACAGTTGTCGCCACCAGCAGAATCTACTGCATTCTTGGAAGCCTTCAGCAGATTGACGAAGAGATCAATCTCATAATTAGAGTGCACGTGCTGTAAAACAGCAGCAATACGCTCAAGACCCATACCGGTATCAACACTTGGCTTCGGCAGTGGATGCATTACGCCTGCTTCATCGCGGTTGAATTGCATAAATACGTTGTTCCATATTTCAATGAAACGATCGCCATCTTCATCTGGGCTACCAGGAGGGCCGCCGGGAATATGCTCTCCGTGGTCATAAAAAATTTCTGTACAAGGGCCACAAGGACCGGTGTCACCCATCATCCAGAAATTATCTGAGGCGTAACGTGAGCCCTTGTTATCTCCAATCCGAATAATGCGATCGGTTGGGATGCCGATTTGTTTGTTCCAAACTTCATATGCCTCATCATCTTCGGCATATACGGTGACCAACAGTTTTTCTTTGGGTAAATTAAATACTTGCGTCAATAAATCCCAAGCAAATTGAATCGCATCTTTTTTGAAATAGTCCCCAAATGAGAAATTGCCCAACATCTCGAAAAAAGTATGGTGACGTGCGGTATACCCAACATTGTCTAAGTCATTGTGTTTACCCCCTGCCCGAATGCACTTTTGAGCACTTGTAGCGCGGTTATAGGGACGCTTATCAAACCCCAAAAACACATCTTTGAACTGATTCATACCCGCATTCGTAAATAGCAGGGTTGGATCATCACCAGGGACTACCAGGCTAGATGGAACGATTTGGTGGCCTTTTTGGGCAAAGAAGTCCAGGTACGCCTGGCGAATTTGGGAGACTTTCATGGCAATAATTATCGCATTGGCACCCCTCTAGGGCAAACCCTAGACAAGATACCCCCCAGGTGCCTTACAATCGCACAACATCAATAAATAGATCGGCACTTAAGTCGATAAATAAGGAGCGCATCTTGAAAATTCGCAATCAACGGGATTTTGGAGCCGGGATCATGTACATGGTCATTGGTCTCTTTTTTGCCATTATGGCAACCCAATATCCAATGGGGACTGCCGCCAAAATGGGTCCTGGCTATTTCCCATTCTTCCTGGGCATCCTCATGTGTGTGTTGGGCTTGCTGGTTTTATTACAGTCATTCAACGCGAAAGCAGCGATTGAAAGTATCCCAAAATTTAATTGGCGAATCATTGCGCAAATCACTGGTTCAGTAGTCCTTTACGGTTTACTACTCCCTCGCTTGGGCTTTTTAGTTGCTGTTGTTGTTTTGGTATTGGTGTCAGCAAGCGCAAGTAAGGAATTTACTTGGAAGGGCTCATTGATTAACGCCGGCTTCCTTGTGGCATTCACTTACTCAGTTTTTGTGTTGGGTCTGAAACTTCAGTTCCCACTTCTGCCAGTATTCCTACAACAATAAAGAACCGGGACACTACAAAATGGATTTATTCGCTAACTTAGGTCTCGGTTTTGAAACCGCATTTACCTTACAGAATCTCCTGTACTGCCTGATCGGCTGTATCTTGGGAACTTTGATCGGCGTATTGCCTGGCTTGGGCCCAATTGCTACTATTGCAATGTTGCTGCCAGCAACATATGCATTGCCTCCAATTGCTGCCTTGATCATGTTGGCAGGTATTTACTACGGCTCACAGTACGGCGGATCTACCACTGCAATTCTGCTGAATATTCCAGGGGAGACGTCGTCGGTGGTGACGGCAATTGACGGCTATCAGATGGCCAGAAATGGTCGAGCTGGTGTTGCCTTGTTTACTGCAGGTATGGGCTCATTCTTTGCTGGTTGCGTAGCAACTTTAGTTCTGGCCGCATTTGCTGCCCCGCTATCACAGCTGGCATTTAAGTTTGGACCTGCTGAGTATTTCTCACTCATGGTCTTGGGCTTAATCGGCGCAGTAGTGTTGGCATCCGGCTCTTTGATCAAAGCGATTGGCATGATCATCTTAGGCCTATTGATGGGCTTAATTGGCACCGACGTGAACTCTGGTGTATCTCGCTATGCATTTGACATTCCAGAGCTAAGTGATGGCATCGGCTTCGTTGCGGTTGCGATGGGCGTGTTCGGCTTCGCTGAAATCATGGGCAACCTCGAAAAAACTGGTGAAGATGAGGGCTTCCTCAATAAACTCACCAGCATGATCCCAAGCAAGACGGATGTGAAGCGCATGATTCCATCGATCTTGCGCGGCACAACCATTGGGTCTATCTTGGGCATTCTGCCTGGCGGTGGCGCTGCGTTAGCCGCATTCGGCGCTTACTCTGTTGAGAAGAAATCCTCCAAGTACAGCCACGAGTTTGGTAAAGGCGCTATTGAAGGTGTTGCAGGTCCTGAGGCGGCGAACAATGCTGCCGCTCAAACCTCATTTATCCCATTGCTCACTTTAGGTATCCCACCAAATGCTGTGATGGCTTTGATGGTTGGTGCAATGACTATTCATAATATTCAGCCAGGCCCACAAGTAATGACCAGCAACCCTGCATTGTTCTGGGGTTTGATTGCCTCCATGTGGATTGGTAATGTGATGTTGATTCTCTTGAACTTGCCACTCATTGGTATTTGGGTGAAGCTCTTGAAGATTCCTTATCGCTTCCTCTACCCAGCGATTTTGGTGTTCTGCTGTATCGGCGTATATACCGTGAACAACACTGTATTTGATGTCTATGTAACCGCTGGTTTTGGTTTGATTGGTTACCTCTTCTTCAAACTCGGTTGCGAACCCCCTCCATTGCTCTTGGGCTTCGTGCTCGGGCCAATGATGGAAGAGAATTTCCGTCGCGCCCTATTACTGTCCCGCGGCGACTTCTCCACCTTTGTGACTCGCCCACTTTCCTTGGGATTGCTGATTGCAGCAGCCCTTTTGGTAGTGATCGTGGCATTACCAGCAGTGAAGAAGACTCGAGAAGAGGCTTTTGTAGAAGAGTAATTCCTCCTGCCTCCACAGAAACGAGCCCGCAGCAGTTTGCGGGCTTTTTCTTTATGGGTCAGGGGTTTTCTCTACAATGAGGCTATGTCCCAAGATAGCAAACCCTCTAAAGCCAATACCGGTCCAGTGGCCGAGCCTTCAAACTTTTTACGTCAGATTATTGATCATGACTTAGCAAGTGGTGCTTTTGCCCAACGTAGCAACTTAGCAGGCGAAGCAATTCCTTCGATCATCACTCGCTTTCCTCCTGAACCCAACGGCTACTTACATATTGGTCATGCGAAGAGTATTTGCCTAAACTTTGGCCTAGCTACTGACTACAACAATCAGCCAGGTGGCGCGCGCTGCAATATGCGCTTGGATGACACCAACCCAGTTAAAGAAGATACTGAGTATGCAGACAGTATTTTGGATGCAGTCAAATGGCTGGGCTTTGATTGGGGAACCCATCTTTACCATGCTAGCGACTACTTTGATCGTCTATACGAATTTGCTGAAATTCTGATTCAGAACGGCAAAGCTTATGTGGATAGTCAAAGCGCTGATGATATTCATACGAATCGAGGCAACTTTGGTCAAGCTGGCAAAAACAGCCCTCATCGTGATCGCAGCCCTGAAGAAAATCTTTCCCTCTTCCGCGAGATGCGTAATGGCAAATTCAAAGATGGCGAACATGTTCTGCGCTTGAAAATCGATATGGCGCACCCAAATATTGTGATGCGTGATCCAGTGGTCTACCGCATTCGCCATACTGATCACCATCGCACTGGCAGCAAATGGTGTATCTACCCTCTCTACGACTTCACGCACTGCATTTCTGATGCCCTGGAGAATGTCTCTCACTCCATTTGCACCCTTGAGTTCGAGAACAATCGCCCACTGTATGACTGGATTGTGAACTCCCTCAAAGAATTGGGTGTATTTAAGGACCCTGTACCCCATCAGTACGAATTTGCCCGCCTGAATTTGACTTACACCATCACCAGCAAACGCAAGTTGCTACAACTTGTTGAAGAAAAGCATGTTGATGGCTGGGATGACCCTCGCATGCCAACCATCGTGGGTATTCGTCGTCGCGGATATACCCCAGAAAGTATTCGCTTGTTCTGTGAGCGCATTGGTGTCTCTAAAGCGGATAGCTGGATTGATATGAGCACGCTGGATCAAGCACTACGTGATGATCTTGAAATAAGGGCACCTCGGGCTACCGCAGTACTCAAGCCACTCAAACTTGTAGTGGAAAACTTTGACGCTAGCGCCAAAGAGTCTTGCTCAGCACCACGTCATCCACAGCATCCCGAATGGGGTAATCGTGAGTTTCATTTCACACGCGAGTTGTGGATTGAAGAAGATGACTTTATGAAAGATCCCGTCAAAGGCTTCTTTAGGCTGTATCCGCCTATTGGCGATCAGCCTGGTAGCCGCGTTCGTCTCCGTCATGGTTTTGTAATTGAATGCACCGGCTTTGAGACCGATGCCAATGGCAATATTATTCAAGTCAATGCGACTCACTTCTCCGATAGTAAGAGCGGCACTCCAGGCTCAAACAACTACAAGGTGAAGGGCAATATTCATTGGATTAGTGCCGCTGAAGCTATTCCTACTGAAGTACGCTTATACGATCACCTCTTTAGCGATCCACATCCTGATAGTGGCGATAAGAACTTCTTAGATGCAATTAATCCAAACTCTAAGCAAACTATTGCAGCTTATATAGAACCTTGCATGAAAGATGTTAAAGCAGGGGAACGTTTCCAGTTCGAACGCCATGGCTACTTTATTGCTGATGAATCTGACTCGAAACCCGGTAAGCCGGTATTTAACCGTACAGTTGGCCTTAAGGATTCTTGGAAATAGTTTTCAGAAAGTGTGCGACGCTGGGATAGCGTAGCGGCCTTTTTAATTCATGCAAGCGCGTATTAGCCACTCTTCTTGACTCGCGCATAAACGACCACAGCATTGGACTGACTATTTTTTGCAACTCAGCACCCGGCATTCTGGTCGGTCGGTCGAGACCAAAAGCATCCGCAACCTCATCAAAATAATCGCCCATCTTGGTTTCACCACCATCACAAGTATTAATAATGCGCTGTGGCTTGCCGTGATAAATCGCTGCACAAACTAAACTTGCTAAATCATCGCTATGAATATGGTTGGAATATGCATCCTCCTCCGGTAGCAATGCTGGCGTCTGGGACTGCAAGCGCTCAATCGGCAGACGGTTGGCAGCATAAATTCCTGGTACACGCAAAATCGTTACGGCGACACCATGCGCCGGACCCCACAAACGCAAAACGCGCTCAGCATCCACCCTTCTTTGAGCGCGCTCACTCTGAGGGGTGACTGGGGTTGCCTCACTGACTTTAGCGCCCCTATGGTCGCCGTAGACGCCTGTAGTACTAATATAGATCAAGCGCCTGACGGTATTGGAACCTTGGGCTAAAATTCGAACTAGGTTGCGGGTTCGGCAATCACGATTTCCTTGGTTTTGGGGCGGCGCTAGATGAATGACGGTTTGAGCTAAACCGGAGAGACGCCATAAAGTTTCTGGCTGGTCCAGATTACCCAAAATTGGAGTCGCGCCAACCTCCCTCAACTCCTGAAAACGACTTTGTTGAGAAGTTAAAGCAAAAACTCGATGACTGCGGGAAAGCTGCTTAGCCACCCGAAGACCAATGTCACCGCAGCCAATAATCAGGATTGAAGGTTTACCAAAAGATTGCATAAGTGACATCGTAACGATTTATCGAAAGGAATGAGAGTGTCTTATCAGGTCACGCTCAAAGCGAGCGGCAAACAATTTACTGTTACCCAGGATGAAACTCTCCTGGAAGCCGCCCTGCGTCAAAACATGAACCTTCCCTATGGCTGCAAAAACGGCGCATGCGGCTCCTGCAAAGGCAGGGTGATAGAAGGTCAGGTAATCCATGGTCAACATAGCGCGAGCGCCATGAGTAAGACTGAAGAGACCGCTGGCAGCACTTTATTTTGCTGTGCCCACCCCCAATCTGATCTTGTTATTGAAGCACGTGAAGTTCAGGGTGCTGGTGATATTGCCATTCGTAAGGTGCCTTGTCGAGTGAACTTGATTGATAAACCCAGTAGTGATGTGGCCATTCTGAAACTCCAACTTCCTGCTGCTGAGCGCTTTCAGTTCCTGGCTGGCCAGTACCTAGAGTTTCTATTGAAAGATGGACAGCGCCGCGCCTACTCGATTGCCAATGCACCAGATCAAGAGGGCCCGCTTGAGTTACATATCCGCCATTTACCCGGCGGTCTATTTACTGATTTTGTCTTCGGAGTCACTACTCCAGCATTGAAAGAAAAAGATATTCTGCGCTTTGAAGGGCCTTTGGGAAGTTTCTTCTTGAGAGAAGATTCCAAGAAACCCATCATCTTCGTTGCCGCTGGTACCGGCTTTGCTCCAATCAAATCCATCATCGAACAAATGCAGGCCAAAAAGATTCAACGTCCCATTTGTCTATACTGGGGCGGACGTCGACCAAGCGATCTCTACCTAGATCAGCTCTGTAAAACCTGGGAACAAGAGATTTCAGAATTCCAATATATTCCAGTAATCTCAGATGCATTGCCTGTCGATGCTTGGAACGGTCGCACTGGCTTTGTCCACCAAGCAGTCATGGCAGACCATCCTGACATGAAAGGGTTCCAGGTCTATGCTTGTGGTGCACCAGTGATGGTCAATGCCGCACGAGACGACTTTTCATCGAAATGTCATTTGCCTGAGGAAGAATTCTTCGCTGACTCATTTACCAGTGCTGCTGATTTAGCCATCAACTAAACTCCGATAAAGTTAGATAATAGAAACCTGTTTAGCCCTTATTACCAAAACCGAGTATGAATAAGCCAGATCAAGCCATCGATACACATTCAGTCATGTTCATTACCCAGCGCCCAGAGGTCATCATGGTCGAAGGTAAGGGCTCATGGCTGACCGATAACAATGGCAAGCCTTACTTAGATTTCCTGCAAGGCTGGGCAGTCAATTGCTTAGGACATAGCAATCCTGGAATGATTGAAGCGCTGAATTCACAAGCCAAAAAGCTAATCAATCCAAGTCCTGCTTTTTATAACGAGCCGATGATTGGATTATCGAATCTACTGACCGCTAATAGCTGCTTTGATAAAGTGTTCTTTGCTAACAGTGGTGCCGAAGCAAACGAAGGTGCAATCAAGCTTGCGCGCAAATGGGGTCAGCTCAACAAAAATGGTGCTTTTGAAATCATCACCTTTGATCACAGCTTTCACGGCCGCACCATAGCAACCATGAGCGCCTCTGGGAAACCAGGTTGGGATACGATGTTTGCGCCACAAGTAGCCGGCTTCCCTAAAGCAGATTTAAATGATTTAGATTCAGTCAAAAAACTGGTGACCGATAAAACCGTTGCAGTAATGCTTGAGCCTGTTCAAGGTGAAGGTGGCGTTATTCCTGCAACCAAAGAATTTATGCGTGAACTGCGCATGTTCACTAAAGAAAATAACATCCTCCTCATTGCCGATGAAGTGCAGGCTGGCTGCGGTCGAACTGGCAGCCTCTTTGCCCATCAGCAATATGGGATCGAGCCAGACATCATGACCTTGGGCAAAGGCATTGGTGGTGGCGTCCCACTAGCAGCCCTGATGGCAACTAATGCGGTAGCTTGCTTTGTGCCGGGCGATCAAGGGGGTACTTATAACGGCAACCCGCTCATGACTGCCGTAGGCATTAGCGTGATTGAGCAGTTATTAGCCCCTGGATTTTTAGATAGCGTCAAAGCCAAGGGCGAACTACTCAAGTCAGAACTACTCAAGCTGGCCACAGAATTTAATCTCGAGGGTGAACGTGGTGAAGGTTTATTGCGCGCCCTCATGCTCGGCAAGGATATTGGTCCAAAGTTGGTTGAGTTAGCTCGTGAACGTAGTCCTGAAGGTTTATTGATTAATTCACCAAGACCGAACTTATTACGCTTTATGCCCGCCCTCAATGTCAGCGATGACGAGATTCGTCAGATGTGCAGCATGCTGCGTGAGCTACTAAAACAAACTGCTTAAAGCAGTTTTTTTAAATGCCTATTCACCTAAATAGGCTGTTCGCACCCTAGAGTCTTCTAATAATTCTTGGCCTGAGCCACTCAGAGTGATTAATCCACTCTCCATGACATAAGCGCGGTCAGCCATCTGCAATGCTAGGCGAGCATTTTGCTCCACCAAAAGAATCGTCATGCCACTCGCCGCCAGATTACGAATAACATCAAAAATGGTTTCCACCATGATGGGGGATAAACCCATCGATGGTTCATCTAATAGCAATAGCCTAGGCTCCGCCATCATCGCTCTACCCATAGCCACCATTTGCTGCTCTCCACCAGAAAGCGTTCCTGCCAATTGGGATAGGCGCTCTTTTAATCTTGGGAAATAAGAGTAAACCTGCTCTAACTTTTTCTGAATAGCCTTGGCGTCTTTTTTCAGAAAAGCGCCCATCTGCAAATTTTCTAAGATGGTCATACGCCTAAAGACGCCACGACCTTCGGGAACCATGCCCATACCCAACTCTACCAACTCATATGCCGGTAATTTTTCAGTACTGTGGCCCGCAAAATAGATCGCACCTGCCGACGGGATCAATAAACCAGAGATAGCCTTTAGACTGGAACTCTTACCAGCTCCGTTCGCACCAATCAAAGCCACTAGCTCGCCTTGGTCAACATGCAAATCAATTCCTTTAACGGCATTAATGCCCCCATAAGAAACCTTGAGATTTTTCACATTGAGTAAAGCACTCATTACACCGCCCCCTGCCCAAGATAGGCCCGAATGACCTCTGGATGTACGCGCACATCCGCAGGCTTACCCGAAGCGATCACCTTGCCATAATCCAGCACAGTCAAGCCATCGCAAATACCCATCACCAGACTTACATCATGCTCAATCAAAAGGATGGTTTTACCATCTGCCCGAATGCGCAACAATAACTCACGCAGCTCCAACTTTTCAGTAGCATTCATACCCGCCGCCGGCTCATCCAAGGCCAATAGCTTCGGTTCAGTAGCCAAAGCCCTCGCAATCTCTAGACGACGTTGATGCCCATAGGAGAGATTACGCGCCTGCATATTGGCAAACTCAGTAAGGCCAACATAGGCTAGTAGCTCGAGTGATTTTTCTCGAATCGATTGTTCTTCACGCTTGCTGGCTGGAAGGCGAAAGATTGCCCCTAAAACTCCAGTCTTTGAGCGGCAATGACAACCTACCATCACATTCTCTAAA
The DNA here is from genome assembly GCF_018687735.1 of Polynucleobacter sp. MG-5-Ahmo-C2. Classification (NCBI taxonomy): domain Bacteria; kingdom Pseudomonadati; phylum Pseudomonadota; class Betaproteobacteria; order Burkholderiales; family Burkholderiaceae; genus Polynucleobacter; species Polynucleobacter sp. MG-5-Ahmo-C2. The sequence goes on from NZ_CP061304.1 coordinate 1,460,332, forward strand.
ACAGTCATTTCACCAAAGAGCCGAATATTCTGGAAAGTTCTTGCCAGCCCCGATTTAGTGACTTCAGAAACAGACTCCGGAAAATAAGACGTTCCATCGAATAAAAAAATTCCGGAATCTGCTGGATATAAACCAGTAATGACGTTAAAGAAAGTGGTCTTGCCAGCGCCATTGGGTCCAATCAAACCAACTATTGACCCATAAGGAACCTGTAATCCAACCGAATCCAAAGCCTGGACTCCGCCAAAACGCTTGGACACATTAGCAACATCAAGGAGTAAATGATCTGACATCACTTAGTACCGCTCTTTTGCCAAATGCCGCCTGGGCGATAGAGCATGATCAAAATCAATGCTAGGCCATAAATGAGCTGTCGAATGACTTCCACATCAATCAGTACGTGCCCGAAGATTACATTTTGTAGAGGCTGAACGACGGCGCGTAAGACTTCCGGAAAAACCGCCAACACGACCGCACCCAGAATGACTCCAGGAATATGACCAATGCCACCAAGCACAACCATTGCAAGAATAACGATGGATTCCCACAGCGTAAATGACTCTGGCGATACGAATCCCTGGAAAGCAGAAAAGAGAACACCTGCCACTCCCGCAAAGGATGCCCCAATTGCAAAAGCTAGCAACTTCATGTTGCGCGTATTGATACCCATAGCCTTCGCAGCAATCTCATCTTCGCGTATGGCAACCCAAGCTCGCCCAATGCGTGAATTTTGAAGATGCGTACAAATAATCGCAACTGCAATAGCGAGGAGTAGAAATAAATAAAACACTAAATATAAACCGGGGATTTGCACAAAACCGAGATCCAAAGGTTTTGCAAATGAAATCCCCAAGAACTGGATTGGGTCAATGGCGGTAATGCCCTTTGGTCCATTAGTCATGTTTAAAGGACGATCGAGATTATTCATAAAGATGCGAATAATTTCTCCAAAACCTAAAGTCACAATCGCCAAGTAATCACCCCGCAATTGCAATGTGGGTAAGCCTAAAATTATTCCAAATAAAGCAGCTAAAATAATGGAGAATACCGCCACCATCCATGGTGAAAAGTGCATTCCCTCCGGAAAGACAGCGGCAACACTTTCAAACTGCTGAGGTAGATGGGGTGATGCAAGCAATGCAAAGCTGTAAGCACCCAAAGCATAAAAAGCAATGTAACCCAAATCCAAAAGACCAGCAAAGCCCACGACTACATTAAGCCCTAGGGCAAGAACGATATAAAGCAAGGCAAAATCGAGTACTCGCACCCAATAGTTGCCTCCAGTAAAACCAACAAGCCAAGGCAAGAGTATTAAAGCAAGCAAACCTAAGCACAAATAAGCAGTTTGACTGAGACGGTTAAAAGCGATCACCTTAAGCACGGTCTGAAACCTTTTCGCCCAGCAGACCGGTGGGGCGGAATACTAAAACCAAAATTAATACTAGGAAAGCAAAAATATCTTGATAGTTAGAACCAAAAACGCCGCCCGTTAACTCACCAATATATCCAGCGCCCAGTGATTCAATCAAGCCCAAGAGAAGACCGCCCAGCATAGCGCCTTGCAGATTTCCTATGCCGCCAAGAACAGCTGCAGTAAAAGCTTTTAGACCTGGAATGAAACCCATATAAAAATGGACATTGCCGTAGTTGCTTGCAATCATTACGCCAGCCAAGCCGGCCAGTGCACCACCTAACATGAAAGTAATCGAAATGACGCGATTGGGATTAACACCCATCAGCGCAGCAATTTGAGTATTCTCAGCAGTGGCACGCATTGCTCTGCCTAATTTTGTCTTTTCTACCAAAAACAATAATCCAGACATTACCATTAAAGCAACAACAATGATCACGATTTCTTTACCAGTAATCGTGGCGCCGCTACCCCATACATCAATGGGGCTCGAAGGTAATAATTGCGGATAAGTCATCGGATTACGAGACCAAATCATCATGGCGATTGTTTGCAAAAGGATCGACATACCAATCGCAGAAATCAAAGGGGCCAGACGTGGAGCATTACGTAGCGGGCGATAGGCAATCCGCTCAATCGCATAACTGACGCCAGCGCAAACAGCCATCGTGAATGGCAAAACAATCAAGAGGATGAGCCAAGTAGGCAAGCCGCTCGTTAAATCCAGCATCAGGCGCAACAACGAAAGAGATACCATGGCACCAATCATGAGCACTTCGCCATGGGCGAAATTGATAATGCCTAAGACCCCGTAAACCATGGTGTAACCCAAAGCAATCAAAGCATAGATACTGCCAAGCACTAAGCCATTAATGATTTGCTGAAGAAAAATATCCATGAAGCCTTTTGATTGGGTGCAAAAAAAGAGCGCCGCATTTGCGGCACCCTTTCCTTACAGTCTTTACAGCTTAATGACATCAAGAACCGTTTTCTTCTTGGTCTTGAAATCATACAAAGTAATAACACCCTCTTTCAAGTCGCCCTTGCTATCGAAAGCGATATTGCCCACTAAGCCATTCAGCTTGGTATCTGGCATGACAACTAAGATTTTTGCTGGATCAGTAGAATTAGCGCGCTTCATCGCATCTACCAACACATAGACTGCATCATAGGTAAACGGCGCATAGTTTTGAACCTCTAGATTAAAGCGCTCTTTGTATCGCTTTTGGAAGTCAGCTCCTTGAGCCATCTTAGAGAGGGCCATACCGGCCTCAGAACAGGTCACATTCATCACTGCATCACCAGCCAGTTCAGATAGCTTCTCCGTGCACATACCATCGCCGCCAACTACCTTAGCTGGAATACCGAGTTCAGCTGCCTGCTTAGTTAATGGCCCGCCAGTAGCATCCATGCCACCATACATGATGACGTCAGGCTTACTACCCTTGACCTTGGTCAAAATTGCCTTGAAGTCGGTTGCCTTGTTATGGCTAGCTTCACGCGTTACCACCTTAACACCAGCGGCTTGAACAGCCTTCTCGAACTCATCTGCCAAGCCTTTGCCATACTGGGTAGAGTCGTCAATAATGGCTACGGTTTTGGCCTTCAAGGTATTAACAACATAGTTAGCTAATGCTGGGCCTTGCTGAGCATCGGTAGCCACTACTCGATAGGTCGTTTTAAAGCCTTGCTTGGTGTAATCGGGATTGGTGGCCGATGGGGAGATCTGAGTAATCCCAGCATCGCTATAAATTTTTGAGGCAGGAATACTGGTTCCAGAATTTAAATGCCCCACCACACCGGCGACCTTTGCATCTACCAATTTCTGCGCAACCTGCGTGGCAGTTTTGGGATCTTCAGCATCATCCTCAGGCACCAACGTTAAAACAACTTTTTTGCCATCGATAGTGAGCCCAGATTTGTTGATCTCCTCCACTGCTAGGCGTGCGCCATTTTCATTATCTTTACCCAAGTGGGCAATATGACCAGTCAAAGGGGCAACATGTCCGATCTTAACTTCTACAGCATCAGCCGGAATCGCAGCCCCTCTATCGCCACCCTTGCCACAGCCAGCCAAGATGACACTGGCTGTCGCTATCGCAATAGCGCTCTTTATAAAAATGACTTTTGACGCTTTTGAATTCATCATCTACAGCTCCTCTGATATGGATACTTCAGTCAACTAAATTTTTAGGCAATGAAAATGTGACATCCTCGACCACACCATCCAAAGCGCGAACATGCCGCGGCCCAAATTCTTGAATGCGGGCCACAATAGATTGCGCCAAACTTTCAGGGGCCGATGCGCCAGCAGTAAGGCCAATACGCTTCTTGCCTACAAACCATTCCGGCTGAAGCTGCTCTGGGGCATCAACCATGTAAGAAGGAACGCCTAATTTTTCTGATAATTCTCGCAAGCGATTAGAGTTTGAACTCGTAGCGCTGCCCACCACAATAACTACCTCAACTTGTGGGGCCATAAATTTCACAGCATCTTGACGGTTCTGAGTGGCATAACAAATATCTTGTTTACGTGGTTGCACAATATTAGGAAACTTCTTTGTGAGTGCCTCAACAATTTCCTTAGTCTCATCTACCGATAAAGTAGTTTGGGTAACGAAAGCAATCTTTTCATTGTCTGGGAAAGATAATGAAGCTATATCGCCCACTTTTTCAATCAAAAAGACCCCTTGCTTGACCTGCCCCATGGTTCCCTCAACCTCAGGGTGCCCTGCATGACCAATCATCAAAACCGTGAAACCCTCTTTACACATTTTGATAACCTCAAGATGCACTTTTGTCACCAATGGGCAGGTAGCGTCATAAACCTGCAAGCCACGATCTTGAGCATCTTGACGGACCTCTTGAGATACACCATGGGCACTGAACACGACAATTCCGCCCTTAGGAACCTCATGCAGCTCTTCCACAAACACCGCACCCTTCTCGCGCAATTCATTCACCACGTAAGCGTTATGAACAATTTCATGACGAACATAAATCGGGGCGCCAAAACGAGTCAGCGCTTCATTGACGATATTGATAGCACGATCGACGCCCGCACAAAAACCGCGAGGCTGCGCCATCAAAATTTCGGGGCTGTCTGGGTTGCTCATCACTTAGAGAATCGCAACGATTTCTGCTTCAAAGGTAACAGGCCTTCCAGCCAGAGGATGGTTGAAGTCGAACCACGCACCCTCATCATTAATCGATTGCAAAACACCTGCATATTGAGCGCCGCCTGGCGCATTGAATTCAATCACATCACCGGGATTAAATTCCACATCGTCATCACGCCCTTCTTTGAGCGCCTTCAAAGAAACCCATTGCACCAAATCTTCTTTGCGCTCGCCAAAACTTTCTTCCACTGGAAGTAAGGAACTCTTTTTTTCACCAACCTCAAGCCCTAACAACACCTTTTCAAAACAAGGCGCAAATTGTCCGGAACCCATCAGAACCGTCGCAGGACGATCGACAAAAGTATTGATGTAATCCTCCCCGTTGGGCAAGGTGAGTCGATAGTTGAGGGTCAAGTAAGAATTAGGCAAAACAGTAAGCTTAGTCATAAGGTGATTGTATCTAGGCCTGCGACAGCTGTGAACTCCCCGATTACCAACTGGCCCAAAAATGAGCAACCCCGCGAGAAATTGCGCATTCATGGCGCGGCCGCACTTTCTGATGCAGAGCTGCTTGCTATTTTTTTGCGGGTAGGCGTCAAGGGCAAAAGCGCAGTGGCCTTAGCAAAAGATCTGCTGCATCATTTTGGGAGTCTACCCCGTCTATTAAGATGTAGCCGTGAGGAACTTACGAGCATCCATGGGATGGGCCTCTCCAAATGGTCGCAGATCCAAGCGGCCTACGAGCTAGTTAAGCGAAGTCTGGAGGAAGGTCTAGCGCAGGACTCTATCTTCTCCTCACCGAGTCATGTCAGAGAGTTTTTACAGGCCAAAATTGGCCGTCTGCCCCATGAGGTCTTTCTCTGCCTGTATTTGGACTCACGCCTTCATCTTATTGAATGCCAAGAGCTTTTTAGGGGGTCCATCACCCACACAGCGGTCTATCCAAGAGAAATTCTCAAGGAGGCCCTGGCTAGAAATGCCAGCGCCCTAATCGTGGCCCATAACCACCCCAGTGGGAACCCCCTACCAAGCGTTTCAGATCAAGAACTCACTAAAACACTCCAAAATGCCCTGCAATTGGTTGATATTTCACTTTTAGACCATTGCATCGTCAGTGGCAGTGGTTTTTTCTCTTTTTCTGATTCGGGCCTTATGAATATTGGCAATTAATAGTAGTAATTACTAACTTATCTCACATTGAATGCTGCCCCCGCCATTTTTATTGATTAAAGCTAGAAGCCAAAGTCATTTAGGGCTAGCCCAAAATAGGCTAGGACTGATACAATCTTCTTTTTTCGCAATTAATGGAGTTATGTCATGGCAAAAGTTTGCCAAGTCACTGGGAAGAAGCCGATGGTTGGCAACAATGTATCCCATGCAAACAATAAAACGAAGCGTCGCTTTTTGCCGAATTTGCAAAACCGTCGTTTCTGGGTTGAATCTGAAAACCGTTGGATTAGCTTGCGCTTAACCAATGCTGGTTTGCGCGTTATCGACAAGAACGGCATCGATGCCGTGTTGTCTGATCTCCGCGCACGTGGCGAAATTTAAGGAGCGCAGAAATGGCTAAAGGCGGCAGAGAGAAAATCAAATTAGAGTCATCAGCTGGTACTGGTCACTTCTATACAACTTCAAAAAACAAGCGTACTAAGCCTGAAAAAATGGAGATCATGAAGTTCGATCCGACTATTCGCAAGCACGTTGCTTACAAAGAAACAAAGCTGAAGTAATTACTTTCAGTAAATAAAAAACCCGCTTAAGTAGCGGGTTTTTTATTGCCCAAATCTTTTGGCCTTATACGCTTACTCTTAATCACTTAAGCGTAACGACGCAATCTTAATGAGAACTCACGCAAACTGGTTAAGCCACTATCTTCAGCACGCTGACACCACGCGTGCAACTGGGCCACCAACTGTTCTCTAGTAGCACTAGAACGGCCCCAGATAGCCTGTAAGTCACGCCGCATCTCAATCATCTTGCGAAGCTGTGCATTACTAGCAATAAGCTCTTCTAGCTTTGCTTTCTCTTCCTTGCTCAGCCGTGACTCGTCTTTGACTAGCCAGGCTCGAGCATCACCCAAATGCGATGCGAGGACTTGCATATGCTGCACTTCATTGCTAAAGAAATTACGCAATGTTTTGCTATAGCGCGCCATGATTTCATAGCGATTTGCGATGATGGCCTCTAATGTATTTTGATCAGCAGGACGCAAATCACTCAGCACCGGTTTAGGGGGAGTCTTCTTGACCGTGGCCAAACCAACAGCGCTCATCATTTGAATATAGAGCCAGCCAATATCAAACTCGTACCATTTATTGGAAAGCTTAGCGCTGGTCGCAAAGGTGTGGTGATTGTTGTGAAGCTCTTCGCCACCAATTAAAATTCCCCAAGGAAGAATATTGGTAGAGGCATCTTCACAATCAAAATTACGGTAGCCCCAGAAGTGGCCAATACCGTTAATTACACCGGCTGCAGTAATTGGAATCCACAACATTTGCACAGCCCAAACAGTTAAGCCAATGCCGCCAAACAAAAACACATCAATGATGAGCATCAGGGCAACGCCCTGCCAAGAAAACTTGGAGTAAATATTGCGCTCTAGCCAGTCATCCGGAGTGCCGTGGCCAAATTTTTCCATCGTCTCTTGATTCTTGGCTTCATTTTTATAGAGCTCAGCACCACGAGAAAGGACAGTGCCAATACCTAAAATTTGTGGGCTATGTGGATCATCGACAGTCTCGCACTTGGCGTGATGCTTGCGATGAATGGATGCCCACTCTTTAGTAACCATTCCGGTTGTTAGCCAGAGCCAAAAACGGAAGAAATGAGAAGCGATTGGATGTAAATCCAAAGCGCGGTGGGCTTGGCAGCGATGCAAAAAAATTGTTACGGCGGCGATGGTGATATGGGTAGCAATCAGCGTGAAAACGCTAATTTGCCACCAAGACCAATCTAGGTAGCCATTAGCTAGCCAGCGAAGAAATAGATCAAAGCCTGAACTTGAAGCTGTATTCAAAAGATATTCCTAAAATGAATGAATACCTCTATTTTAGAGCTTTTTAGGCCTTTTTGGCCTTATCTTTCGTTAACTCTTCCGATTTTGACTTTTCAGCCTTCTCAGGCTTGCTGCCCTTTTTCTGAAAAACAGCCCCAAAAAAGCCATCAGTTCCATGAATGTGGGGCCACAACTGCCACCAAGGATTATCAGAACTGCAGCCTAACGGAATTTTATCTTTTGGAAACAATGGCTTAAGAACTTCAGCTGCTGGCACTGCCTCAAATTCAGGATGCTTAGCTAGAAAATCCTCTGCAACCCCTTGATTTTCTTGAGGCAATAAGCTGCAAGTGGCATAAACCAAGCGTCCGCCCGGCTTTAGTAAACGGGCGGCAGAAGCCAAAATATTCATTTGTTTTTGATTCAACTCCAATACCCCAGTAGGGGTTTGACGCCATTTGAGGTCTGGATTACGGCGCAAAGTGCCCATTCCACTACAAGGGGCATCAACCAAGACTCGATCTATCTTTCCAGCCAAACGTTTGATCTTGGCGTCATTCTCACTATCAATCCATACTGGATGAACGTTTGAGAGTCCACTACGGGCTTGCCGTGGCTTCAAATTCGCTAAACGACGCTCGGATGTATCAAATGCATAGAGGCGCCCCGTAGAGCGCATTAAGGCACCAATCGCTAAAGTCTTGCCGCCTGCACCGGCGCAGAAGTCCACAACCATCTCGCCACGCTTAGGAGCAAGGAGATAAGCCAGAAGCTGACTGCCCTCATCCTGCACTTCAAACATGCCCGCTTTAAATCCAGCGGTATTTTGTAAAGCAGGCTTACCCATAATGCGCACACCATCTGGCGCATAAGGAGTTGGAATTGCTTGGTAACGACCACCCAATGCATTCATCTGCGCAAGTAATTCTTCGCGATTCGTTTTCATGGTGTTCGCACGCAAATCTAAAAGTGCCGGATGCATTAATGACTTGGCCAACTCTTCGCGTGTTTCTTCACCTGGATATTGTCCAAACGCATCCCACAACCACTTCGGCAAATTATTGCGAACGAGAGGATTTAATGCGGCGGGATCTACTGTGGCAAAACGTTGCAACCATTCATATTCACCAGGTTTTAGCACATGCGCTAAATCTGCAATAGCACTTTCAGCGCGGTTGGCAGAACCTAAACCACCCTCAGATAGAGCAGACAGCAAACCCAATAGGGCTAAGCGTCTTGCCTGAGAACCCTCACCACTAGAAGCAAATTGTGAGAACTCATTTTTACGACGCAAGATTGCAAATGCACTTTCTGCAATCAGGGCGCGATCGCGATTTCCAAGTTGGGGTTCAGCACGAAAATATCGACTCACAACACGATCGGATGGCTGCTCAAAACTAAGCAACTCTGGTAACAATCTCTCTAAATGAATTGCATGCTGAGGCAATGCCTTGGCGTTGGAAAAATTCTTTTGGCCTTCAGGTGCAATTAAATTTCCACTAGCATTACGTCGCTCTGCGTGGCGCAGGGGATCTTTAGATTTAGCGGCGTAACTTTTATGCGGGGAAAGTCTGTTTCCAGATTTGCGAGGTGGACGTTCTGCACTCATAATTTAAAAAATTGCGACTCCGGGGGTTGTAGCTTCACTTGATTACCTTCTATTCGCAATCGTCCATCAAGGAACCATTTTACGGCCCGCGGGTAAATCTGATGCTCAGCAGTCAAAACACGGGCTGCCAAGGCCTCAGCATCGTCGCCTTCCAACACTGGAACAGAGGCCTGACAAATAATTGGCCCCTCATCCACACCCTCGGTGACAAAGTGCACAGTGGCACCGTGCTCCTGAACGCCCGCGCCTAAAGCCCGCTCATGGGTATGTAAACCGGGGAAAGCCGGCAGGAGCGCTGGATGGATATTCATTAGGCGGCCCTCAAAATGACGAATAAAGCCTGGGGTGAGAATTCTCATAAAACCGGCTAGCACCACCAAATCCGCCCTTAAGGCATCAATTTGCTGGATTAAGGCAGCATCAAAGGATTCACGGCTAGCGTGCTCCTTGTGCTCCACCACAAAGGCTGGAATACACTGGGAGCGAGCAAAATCAAGGCCCTTAGCCGCTGAGTGATTTGCTATGACCCCTGCAAATTTGACTGGCCATTGCTCTTTTTGAGCCATTTTGACGATCGCCTCGAAATTGGATCCGCGGCCAGAGATTAAGGTAACGATAGAAAGCATGCCCACAATATAATTGATGGCTACCCTGAAAGCGATTTTGTGAACGTATTCCGTGGCCCGACCCAGTTTTCTGCAGGACCCGCTTGTGCCCTAAGCATCGGTAATTTCGATGGCGTGCACAGGGGTCATCGCGCCCTTCTCAAGCAGCTCGTTGACGGAGCCAAGGAGCGCAGTCTAGTTAGCTGCGTCATGACCTTTGAGCCGCACCCAAAAGAATTCTTTTCTCCAGAGCAAGCTCCGCCCCGCATTCTCAATCTGCGCGATAAATTAGCCGCCCTATCGGAGCTTGGAATTGATCGCGTCGTGGTGGAACATTTCAACACAGCATTTGCCCGTCTTACACCAGACGAATTTGTTTCTGAAATTATTATGAAGTGCCTTAATGCCAAATGGATTTTGATTGGCGATGATTTTTGTTACGGCGCAAAACGTGCGGGTAATTTTGCGAGCCTGAAAGCTGCTGGCGAAAGATATGGCTTTGAAGTCTCTAGTATTCAAACCATCTTAGAGGATGGAGAACGTATCTCCAGCTCTGCTTTGCGTACCGCACTAGCGAATGGTGACATGCATCAGGCGGAAAAATTATTAGGCCGTCCTTATGGAATTTCTGGTCATGTGATTCATGGTCAACAATTGGGTCGCAAACTCGGATTCCCAACTTTGAATCTTGCAGTGGCTAATCACTTACACCATCGCAAGCCTGCCACTACTGGCATTTTTACTGCTCAAGTTATCGGTTTAAGCGATAAGCCCCTGCCGGCTGTGGCCAGCCTGGGCGTTAGACCTACAGTGGAAGATGAAGGTCGCGTGCTACTGGAGACACACATCTTTGATTACCAAGAAGATGTCTATGGAAAAATTATTACCGTGGAACTCTTAGAAAAAATTCGTGACGAGGCAAAGTATGACGGCCTCGACGCCCTTACCAAAGCAATTGCAGCAGATGCAATGCATGCCAGAAATTATTTCCAGAAAAAAGCATATGTCTGAAAAAGAAAACTCTTATCCCGTCAATCTTCTTGATACACCTTTCCCAATGCGAGGAGATCTAGCCAAGCGTGAACCGCAGTGGGTCTCTCAATGGCAAAAAAATAAGCTTTATGAAAAGATTCGTGCTGCACATGCCAATCAGCCAAAGTTTATTTTGCACGATGGGCCTCCCTATGCAAATGGTGACATTCATATTGGTCACGCGGTAAATAAAATTCTCAAAGATATGATCGTGAAGTCCCGTTGGTTGATGGGTTTTGATTCTGTTTACGTACCCGGCTGGGATTGCCATGGCATGCCAATTGAGATTCAGATTGAAAAACAATTTGGTAAAAATCTACCTACTGCTGATGTGCAATCTAAGGCGCGCGCCTATGCACAAGTGCAGGTGGATAAGCAGAAAAAAGACTTCGAGCGCTTAGGCGTTATGGGTGACTGGAATAACCCATACCTCACTATGAACTATCGTAATGAGGCTGATGAGATTCGTGCCTTGGGCAAGATCTGGGAAAGTGGTTATGTCTTCCGTGGCTTAAAACCAGTGAACTGGTGCTTTGACTGTGGTTCTGCCCTTGCAGAAGCCGAAGTGGAATACCAAGATAAAACGGACCCAACGGTAGATGTTGGCTTTGCCTTCGATGACGCACAGCGTCCACAACTTGCAAAAGCCTTTGGACTTTCTGAGTTACCAAATAAACCAGGTCAGATTGTGATCTGGACAACGACGCCTTGGACCATTCCTGCTAATCAAGCAATGAACGTTCATCCAGAGCTTACTTATGCATTAGTAGATATTGGCGACAAGTTGTTGATTCTGGCAAAAGACCGTGTAGAAACTTGCTTGCAAGACTATGGCCTTGAAGGCAAAGTGATTGCTACTTGCCAGGGCGCTCAATTAGCAAATATTTCTTTCTGGCATCCGCTTGCGCCACTGCACGATGGCTACAAACGTCTCTCACCAATCTATCCAGCAGAGTACGTTACCCTCGACACCGGTACTGGTATTGTGCACTCCGCACCCGCTTATGGTGAGGAAGACTTTAAATCCTGTAAAGCTAATAAGCTAGCTGACAACGATATTCTTAATCCCGTTATGGGTAATGGCGTCTACGCATCATGGTTACCGCTATTTGCCAATGAATATATTTGGAAAGCAAACCCCAAGATTGTGGAAGCAATGCGCGAAGCAGGTAGCCTGCTTCGCGATAAAACCTATACCCATTCCTATATGCATTGCTGGCGCCATAAGTCACCAATCATCTATCGCGCTACCTCACAATGGTTTGCGAGTATGGATAAAAAGCCCTCCGATGGTAAAGCAAGCTTACGTGAAACCGCATTAGAAGGCATTAATAGCACCGAATTCTTCCCCGCCTGGGGCAAGCAGCGTTTACACAGCATGATTGTCAATCGCCCTGACTGGACTCTGTCACGCCAGCGCCAATGGGGTGTACCAATGGCTTTCTTAGTACATAAAGAAAGTGGTGAACCACATCCACGCACTATTGAGTTGCTCGAAGAAGTGGCAAAGCGCGTAGAAAAAGAGGGTATCGAAGCCTGGCAAAAATTAGAAGTTTCCGAACTGCTTGGCGATGAAGCTGCTCAATACGAAAAGAATCGTGACACACTGGATGTATGGTTCGATTCAGGAACAACGCACTGGCATGTGATTCGTGGATCACATCGCAATGAGTTGCTGACTGCTGAAGCAGGAACACCTAGCGGCCGTTTAGCGGATTTGTATCTGGAGGGTTCAGATCAACATCGTGGCTGGTTCCACTCCTCATTGCTCACTGGCGCAATGCTTGATGGCAAGCCGCCGTACAAAGCACTTCTCACGCACGGATTTACAGTTGATGGGCAAGGTCGCAAGATGAGTAAGTCTGTAGGCAACGTCATTGCCCCTCAACAAGTTGCTGACAAACTCGGTGCTGAAATTATTCGTCTTTGGGTAGCCTCTACTGATTACTCTGGTGAGATGACGATCTCTGATGAGATTCTGAAACGCGTTACTGAGAGCTATCGCCGCATTCGCAATACCTTACGCTTCTTGCTTGCCAATCTTTCTGACTTTGATCCAAGCAAGCACTCTATTCCTGCTGATCAATGGTTAGAAATCGATCGCTATGCTGTTGCGCTAGCCAATCAAATCCAAAGTGATGTTGAAGCACATTACAAGACATATGAATTTCATCCAGCGGTAACTCGTATGCTGTCATTCTGCTCGGAAGATTTGGGCGGGTTTTACTTAGACATTCTCAAAGACCGCCTCTACACCAGTGCGCCTGATTCACCAGATCGTCGTGCCGCACAAAATGCCTTATTCCATATCACTCGCAACCTCCTAAAATGGTTGGCACCCTTTCTTTCTTTCACGGCAGAAGAAGCTTGGCAAGCATTTCCTCATGGTGCAGGCAATAAAGTAGAATCGATCTTCATGGAGGAGTTTGGCAACTTCCCAGAAATTGCAAACGCAAATGAGTTACTTGCTAAGTGGGGTCGTATTCGTGAAATTCGCTCTGAAGTAACCAAAGCAATTGAACTTGAACGCGAAGCTGGACATGTTGGGTCATCCCTGCAAGCAGAGCTCACCATTAAATTAGGTGATGTTGACTTTGCAATCTTGCATTCATTAGAAAATGATTTACGCTTTGTGACCATTACCTCCAGCGCCAATATAGAACTCAGCAACGATGGCTTGGAAGTACTCGTACGCGGCAGCCAATATAAGAAGTGTGGGCGTTGCTGGCATCACACCAAAGACGTTGGTAGCAATGCCGATTATCCTGAACTCTGTGGTCGCTGCATCAGCAACCTCTTAGGCGATGGTGATCATCGTTTATTTGCCTAAACTCCAAAACAACATGAGCCTGCCTTTTCTACGCTACCTGGCTATTGCCACCATTACTTTACTGCTTGATCAGGCTAGTAAATGGCTAGCTTTGAGCAATTTGAAATTGGGAATACCAGAACAGGTACTGCCTTTTCTAAATTGGCTCCTGCTCTTCAATCCAGGTGCAGCATTTTCCTTTTTGGCACAGGGCTCTGGTTGGCAACGCTGGTTCTTCACCATTATTGGCTTAGTCGCCTGCATCTATATTGTTTGGCTACTGCGTAAAAACCAAAATGATCAATTACTTGGCGTAGCACTCAGCCTAATTTTGGGCGGGGCCATAGGTAATATATTGGATCGATTAATGTATGGCGCTGTGGTGGACTTCATCGATGTGCACTATGCCACTTGGCACTGGCCAGCCTTCAATATTGCCGATAGCGCTATTTGTATTGCTGCAGTACTCATCATTTTTGGCGAATTGCACAAGTCATTTGGCAAATCCCCTCAATCCCATTAAGCTGGCGCCATGCAATCACTTTTAAACAAGAAAATTGTCCTGGGAATCTCTGGTGGCATTGCAGCCTACAAGAGCCCCGAACTTGCTCGTCAGTTAATGCAAGAGGGCGCTTCGGTACAGGTGGTGATGACTGACGCTGCAACCCAATTCGTAACGCCCGTCACTATGCAAGCACTCACAGGCAATCCGGTTTACACCAGCCAATGGGACAACAGCATTGGCAATAATATGGCTCACATTGAGCTATCTCGCTCTGCTGATGCTATTGTGATTGCCCCTGCTAGTGCTGATTTGATGGCTAAATTATCTTTAGGCTTAGCTGATGATTTACTTAGTACGCTTTGCCTGGCAAGAGATTGCCCACTGTTACTAGCCCCAGCGATGAATAAACAAATGTGGGAGCACGCAGCGACCCAAAGAAGCGTTAAGCGTCTCAATGAAGATAGAGTTTCTCTTCTGGGTCCAGCAAGCGGCTTTCAGGCTTGTGGTGAAGTTGGCATGGGTAGAATGTTAGAGCCTGCTGAAATTGCAGAGCAAGTGATTGCTTTCTTTCAGAAAAAAACTTTAGCCGGTAAAAATGTATTAATTACTGCCGGGCCTACTTTTGAAGCTATCGATCCAGTGCGCGGGATTACCAATCACAGCTCCGGAAAAATGGGCTTTGCAATCGCACGTGCCGCAATAGAGGCTGGCGCGCAAGTACAGCTTGTCGCAGGTCCTTGTGATTTATCAACACCACTAGAAGCCACTGGGAAGATTTCCCGCACCAATGTTACTAGCGCAAAAGAAATGCATGCGGCAACACTAAGGGCCGCTGATTGCGACATCTTTTTTGCTGTGGCTGCAGTCGCTGACTGGGGTATTGCGAAACCCTCTAAAGAAAAAATCAAGCGCCAAGGCAAAGGAGCGCCTGGCATTGAATTTATTGCTAACCCAGATATTCTTCTGGATGTTGCCAAGACAGTTAAAACTAAAGATGGTAAGCCATCCCCCTACTGCGTTGGCTTTGCAGCAGAATCTACCGATCTCCAGGCGAATGCGACTGAAAAACGTCAACGCAAAGGGATTCCAATGGTTGTCGGCAACATCGGCCCGGAAACCTTTGGTAGCGACCTTAATCAATTACTCATCATTGATGAAACTGGCAGCAAGAAAATTGCTAAAGCTGAAAAGCTTGAGCTTGCTCGCCAACTCATTCAGATAGTTGCCAAGAAAATTAAGCAGTAATCTCTTTACTTACATTCCCTGTTTTAGGAAATTCCATGCAATCCCTTCAAGTCAAAATTCTCGATGAACGTATGCGCAATCAATTGCCGACGTATGGCACACCAGGTAGCGCTGGATTAGATTTGCGCGCCTGCATTGATGAAACCATTGAGATTGGACCAGGCCAAACTGTTTTGGTGCCAACGGGCCTGGCTATCTATGTTGAAGATCCACGTTATGCTGCATTCATTCTTCCGCGTTCAGGTCTTGGCCATAAGCACGGAATCGTCTTAGGCAACCTAGTAGGCCTCATTGATTCTGATTACCAAGGTCAATTAATGGTGAGCACCTGGAATCGTGGCTCAACCCCTTTCAAGCTGGAACCGATGGAGCGCTTAGCTCAATTGGTAGTGATGCCGGTTCAGCAAGTGGAGCTCAAAGTGGTTGAAGAGTTTACCGAGAGCAGTCGTGGCGCCGGCGGCTTTGGTAGCACTGGGCGAGCCTAGTACACCACCATTTGCCAACCGCTTGGGCACGCCTGTGTCTGAGGATAATACAAGCCATTTTCAGGACAGTAAGCAGCAGTTCTTTGGGCCGGGTAATATTGAGTCTGATAGTACACAGGGCCTGAGCGGTAATAAGCATTAGTCACCACCGCACCCGCTACAGCACCCACAGCATAAGGCGCCCAACCGTAGTTCCGCTCTCCTCCACGCCATGCGCCTGCGTAAGCCCCATGCCCACCTCGCCAACCATGCGCGCTTGCAGGACCCACGGCACTAAATAATGCCGTTACTGTGAACAGATAAATGAGGATCTTTTTCATATTGACCTCCTAGATAATGATTGGAATTCTTCTTCTCTTATCTATTTAACGCGGATTTAAATTAGGGAGTTGACAGCAGAAGTAAATAAAGCCACCCGAAGGTGGCCTTATTTCAATACAAACCTGTTGGCACAATAAGAAATAGCTTAGATTTCTTCCGCCGGAGCTATGTCAGCCTTGAGCGTCTTTCTGGGTGGCATCGGAGCATCAAAATCTAACTGCACCTTGCCCTCAGCATCAACATCAACCGCCACATGTCCGCCCTGTGCCAACTTGCCAAAAAGTAATTCATCAGCAAGGGCCTTGCGCACAGTATCTTGAATAATCCGCTGCATTGGACGCGCCCCCATCAAAGGATCAAAGCCATGCTTCGCTAAGTGAGCGCGTAATGCTGGACTAAAGGTAGCGTCAACTTTCTTCTCATGTAATTGCTCTTCCAACTGCATCAAGAACTTGTCAACGACTCGCATGATGATCGTTTCATCAAGAGCCCTGAAGGATACGATCGCATCTAGGCGATTGCGGAACTCTGGCGTAAAGAACTTCTTAATATCTGCCATCTCATCACCAGACTCACGTGCATTGGTAAAGCCGATGGTTGATTTCTGCATCGCCTCAGCACCAGCATTGGTGGTCATGATGATGATGACGTTACGGAAATCAGTCTTGCGACCATTGTTATCCGTCAAGGTGCCATGATCCATCACCTGCAAGAGGATATTGAAAATATCTGGATGCGCTTTTTCTATTTCATCAAGCAAAAGCACGCAATGCGGTTTCTTATTCACCGCTTCAGTTAATAGTCCGCCCTGATCAAAGCCCACGTACCCCGGAGGCGCACCAATCAAACGGCTTACGGCGTGACGCTCCATGTACTCAGACATATCAAAACGGAGCAATTCAATACCCAAGATATAGGCAAGCTGCTTGGCAACCTCAGTTTTGCCAACGCCCGTAGGACCAGAAAATAAGAATGAACCAATAGGACGATCAATCTTGCCAAGACCAGCGCGCGTCATCTTAATCGCACTTGCCAGAGCTTCAATCGCAGGATCCTGACCGAAGACTACGCTCTTAATATCGCGATCCAAAGTTTGCAATTTACTGCGATCGTCAACCGTGACTGACTGAGGCGGTATACGGGCAATCTTGGCAACAATCTCTTCGATCTCTGGGCGGCCGATGGTTTTCTTCTGTTTAGACTTCGGCAAAATACGTTGTGCAGCACCAGCCTCATCGATTACATCGATTGCTTTATCCGGCAAATGGCGGTCATTGATATAACGAGCAGAAAGCTCTGCCGCAGCCACTAAGGCACCAGCCGCATACTTCACGCTATGGTGCTCTTCAAACCGAGACTTCAAACCACGCAAGATTTGTACAGTCTGATCTACAGTTGGCTCAACTACATCCACTTTCTGGAAGCGACGAGACAAAGCAGCATCTTTTTCAAAGATTCCACGGTACTCAGTAAATGTCGTTGCACCAATGCATTTAAGTTGGCCATTAGATAAAGCAGGCTTTAAAAGATTGCTGGCATCCAATGTTCCGCCTGATGCAGCACCTGCACCAATCAACGTATGAATTTCATCGATAAACAAAACACCATGAGCATGATCCTTGAGCGACTTAAGAACACTCTTCAGTCGCTGCTCAAAGTCACCACGATATTTGGTACCAGCAAGCAATGCACCCATATCCAAAGAATAAACAGTGGCATTAGCCAAGATGTCAGGCACATCACCCTTCACAATGCGCCAAGCCAAGCCCTCCGCAATAGCAGTTTTACCAACACCGGCTTCGCCAACCAACAGAGGGTTGTTCTTACGACGACGGCAAAGCACCTGAATAACGCGCTCCACCTCACTATCGCGCCCAATGAGTGGATCAATCTTGCCTTGACGAGCCAAGGCATTGAGATTTTGTGTGTACTGGTCAAGCGGGCTCTCCTTACCAGATGAGGCCGCCTCCTCCGTTTCTTGAGTTGCATCCACAGGCTTAACGTGCTCAGTTTGATCTTTCCGAACACCGTGACTAATAAAGTTCACAACATCTAAACGAGTGACCCCTTGCTGTTGCAAGAAGTACACCGCATGCGAATCTTTTTCACCAAAGATGGCAACCAAGACATTTGCACCAGTTACCTCTTTCTTGCCATTAGACGTAGATTGCACGTGCATGATGGCGCGTTGAATCACGCGCTGAAATCCAAGCGTTGGTTGTGTATCCACCTCATCGTTGCCAGGAACTACTGGTGTGTTGTCATTGATAAAGTTTTTAAGCTGTGAACGCAACTCTGCAATATTAACTGCGCAGGCCTTCAGCACCTCAACTGCGGTTGCATTATCTAATAACGCAGCCAATAAATGTTCGACTGTAATGAACTCGTGTCGTGATGCCCTTGCGTCAACAAACGCCATATGCAAACTCACTTCTAATTCTTGGGCAATCATGCTTCCTCCATAGTGCACTGTAGTGGGTGACCCGCTTCGCGGGAGAGTTCGATAACTTGGTGCACCTTGGTGGCAGCGACATCACGAGTAAATACCCCGCAAATACCTTTGCCAACTAAATGAACTTGCAACATGATGCGTGTAGCTGTTTCATGATCCTTATTAAAATACTCCTGAATTACCATCACCACAAATTCCATTGGCGTGTAATCGTCATTCAATAGTAAAACTTTATACATTGAAGGCGCCTTAACTTTCTCGGCCTGCTTTTCGAGAAGAATGGTGTCCTCAACATAGGGATTGGCTGGTACGCCAGTAGTGGGATTTTTTGGTGTGCGGCTCATGAGAAACATTCTAAACACAGATATTCAAACTCTAATTTACTAGGGTCTTATTGCTAAAAAACCTTCAAAAACCCCTGTTTAACCCATATTGGAGCATTTTTCCTTAAAAAAAGGGGTATTTACTGAGGGGTAAGTACATATAACTCCTTGACACCCCTACAAAAAGGGCAAACAATCGGGGGGTAGGCTTCAAAAGAGGTTCTATTTAGGCGTGTTGTGGAGCGAGACTGATTAAAAAGTATTTACCCTCATCACGGTTGTTTTAAGTTTATGTAATGGAGTTCGCATGGCGACCGGAATTGTTAAGTGGTTCAATGATGCAAAAGGTTTTGGCTTTATCAAACCTGATGATGGTGAAGAAGAGTTGTTCGCGCATTTCAGCGCAATTACTATGCCTGGGTTCAAAACCCTTAAGGAAAACCAAAAGGTAACGTTTGATATTACCCAAGGCCCTAAAGGCAAGCAAGCTACCAATATCCAAGCGGCTTAATAGTCCTTAGATCATTATGGAAAACCCAGGATTCGTTCCTGGGTTTTTTTTCGTCCACAATTTGCTCAATTTAAAATCTTCAATATGCACACATTATCAAAAGCCTTGCGCAATCTTTTTCCCTGCGCTCTTTTCATCAGCTCAAGCCTGGCCTTCGCGCAAGTGAATACTGGATTGCCAACAGTCGAATTAAGAACTGGGATCTACCGCATTCAAGCAGAAATAGCCGACACTCCAGAATCAAGGCAAACAGGCTTAATGAATCGCACTGGCATGCCAACGAACTCTGGAATGCTATTTATCTTTGAAGAAAAAGCGGGGCATTGCTTTTGGATGTTCAGTACCAAGATTCCTCTTGCAATCGCTTTCATTTCTGACGATGGCAAGATTGTGAATATTGAAGAGATGCAGGCGGGCACAACGAATAACCACTGCCCTAAAGCTCCCATTCGCTACGCCCTCGAGATGAATAAGCGCTGGTTCTCCGATCGAGTTATTGCGCCTGGGTCGGTGATGAGTGGTTTACCGAAGAAGTAGCGAGAAATCCTGATCGGGAAATAAAAAACGCAGACCGAGGTCTGCGTTTTTTCCTACGGTAGTTTATTCATTCAAAGTGACAAACATAGTGCACTGGCTGCTCAGCACGAATAATAAAGTAACCACCTTTTTCCACTTCCCAGCTCTGGCCAGCCTTAAACTCTTGCTCTGGAGCGCCGTTGATACTCACAAAAGCATTCCCATCTACCACCTCCATCACCTCTCTAGTACTTAGGTCAAAACGTAAAGTGCTTGGCAAAACCACACCAACCGACTTACGTACGCCATTAGGTAAGGTCACCGTGTGAGATACGCACTTGCCATCAAAAAACACATTGGCTTTTTTTCCTACTGAAACTTGATCAAATTGCATCTTGGTTCTTTCTAATCTAGTGATTACTAATTACTTCTTTGCACGTTTACGTTTCGCTATTTCAGCAATTCGCATACGCAAGGCATTGAGTTTGATAAATCCACCAGCATCAGCCTGGTTATAGGCGCCACCGTCATCATCAAAGGTTGCGATATTTTGATCGAACAAGGTATTCGCTGAGTCACGTGAAATTACAGATACAGATCCTTTGTAGAGCTTGAGACGAACAACACCATTTACCATCTGCTGGGTATGATCAATTAAGGTTTGCAAAGCGATACGTTCTGGCGCCCACCACAAACCGTTGTAAATCAAGCTGGCATAGCGTGGCATCAAGTCATCTTTCAAGTGAGCCACTTCGCGATCGAGGGTAATACTCTCTATGCCACGGTGCGCTTTTAGGAGAATCGTTCCTCCAGGAGTTTCATAGCAACCACGACTCTTCATGCCAACGAAACGATTTTCAACTAAATCAAGACGACCAATGCCATGCTTACCGCCAATACGATTTAACTCAGCAAGCAGTTCATGTGGTTTATACGCTTTGCCGTTGATGGCAACTGGATCGCCGGCCTTAAATTCAATTTCGATAATCTCTGGAGCATCTGGCGCTTTTTCAGGAGCAACTGTCCAACGCCACATAGACTCTTCAGCTTCAGCATTGGGATTCTCTAGATGGCGACCTTCATAGCTGATGTGCAAGAGGTTGGCATCCATCGAATAAGGTGAGCCGCCCTGCTTATGTTTCATCTCAACCGGAATGCCATGCTTTTCTGCATAGGCCATTAACTTCTCACGGGAGAGCAAATCCCATTCACGCCAAGGAGCAATCACTTTAATTCCTGGCTCAAGAGCGTAGTAGCCCAACTCAAAGCGAACCTGGTCGTTGCCCTTGCCAGTTGCACCATGCGACACGGCGTCTGCCCCCGTCAAGCGAGCAATGTCGATTTGGCGCTTTGCAATTAATGGGCGCGCAATCGATGTACCCAAAAGATACTCGCCTTCGTAGATCGTATTGGCGCGGAACATCGGAAATACAAAATCACGTACAAACTCTTCACGCAAGTCATCTATAAAAATGTTTTCCGGCTTGATACCAAACTGCAATGCCTTAGCACGTGCTGGCTCAAGCTCCTCGCCCTGACCAAGGTCAGCTGTAAAGGTAACGATCTCACAGCCATAAGTATCTTGAAGCCACTTCAAGATCACGCTAGTATCCAAACCACCGGAGTAAGCTAAGACTGCTTTTTTAATATCAGACATGTTTTTTTATTCAATCAAAATTAATTAACAAAGAACTTAGTCCAAACGGCCACAGAGTAAATACTCCATTAAAGCCTTTTGAACATGCAAACGATTTTCTGCCTCTTCCCACACGATGCTTTGAGGGCCATCAATCACCCCTGCAGAAACTTCTTCTCCGCGATGGGCTGGCAAGCAATGCATAAACAATGCGTCAGGCTTAGCGAGTGACATTAACTCTTCGTCAACCATCCAGTCTTGGAAAGCATTCATACGCGAAGTATTTTCAGCTTCATAGCCCATGCTAGTCCAAACATCTGTCGTCACCAAATCGGCGCCTTTGCACGCATCTTTTGGATCAGTACAAATGGTTAAGTGCTTCGCGACCGCCTGGGTTAAACGAGAGGCGTCCAACTGATAACCCTCTGGTGCCGAAAAACGAATCTGAAAGTCTAAGCATTCTGCGGCTTGTATCCAGGTGTAGGCCATATTGTTGGCATCGCCAACCCATGCCACCGTTTTACCTTGAATCGGACCGCGAGCCTCTACGAATGTAAAGATATCGGCCAATACTTGGCAGGGGTGATATTCATTGGTAAGCCCATTAATGACTGGCACCCTAGAATTGGCGGCAAAACGCTCAATGATGTCTTGGCCAAAAGTGCGGATCATGATGATGTCAGTCATCCGAGAGATCACCTGTGCAGCGTCCTCCACAGGCTCACCACGGCCTAACTGGGTATCACGGGTATTTAGGTATACAGCATGCCCACCAAGCTGATGGATGCCTGCCTCGAAAGAGAGGCGAGTACGTGTGGAATGCTTCTCAAAAATCATTGCCAAGGTGCGGTCGTGAAGTGGGTGCCAAGTCTCATAGCTCTTGAACTTAGACTTCAGCCATGCGGATCTTTTTAACAAATAGTCATATTCTTCACGGGTAAGGTCAGCAAACTGCAGGTAGTGCTTGACCTGACCAGGCACTTGAGGCTTCGCCATAGATGTCATAGTTGAGCTTTCTACTAAAGTTTTGGCTTGCATTTTTCTTAAACCATTCGACTGCACGAAAATAGAACCTAAAGTCATCTTACGGCCAACTCAGGCTGTTAAGCTAGATGACTTACCAATACTGATCCCACCACCCTCATTACGCGAACTTGAACCACAAAAAGCTTTTCATTCAAGGCATTACCACTTCTGGCAAACCATTTCGACCCAGTGATTGGGCGGAGCGTCTGTGCGGGGTAATGGCTAGCTTTCGCCCTCCAGGAGATTCTGGAGACCCGCGCTTCACTTATTCTCCCTATGTCATTCCGGTCGTGATTGCTGCAGTGAAATGCGTTGTTATTGATACCAGACTAGGCGATCTTGATCCAAGAGCGTTGGACTTTGTTACGAACTTTGCCAAAGACAACGGTCTACCGATCGAAGAGGCATGCGAGTTCGAACCCAAACCCCAAACCCAGTCCTAAAAACAAAAACCCGCTCTGATGAGGAGCGGGCTTAGGTCGAAATTACTTCGACCAGCCTAAAACAAATACTGTATTACGCTGCCATCGCCTTGATAGCTGCAGACAAACGTGACTTCTGACGTGCTGCAGTATTTTTGTGAGCAATCTTTTTGTCAGCGATCTTGTCGATCGTTGCTTGAGTTGCTGCAAATACTTTCGCTGCAGATGCTTTGTCACCAGTTTCGATCGCTTTACGAACTGCCTTGATGGAAGTGCGAAGCTTTGAACGCAAACTGGAGTTGTGTTCGTTCTGTTTTACTGCCTGGCGTGCGCGCTTACGCGCTTGTGCTGTATTGGCCATCTTTAAACCTTGCCTCTATAAATTGCAAAATGCGATTAGTTAAAAATCCTGCGGACTTGCCAGATTCATAAGCAAGCTCGCCAAAACCCAAGATTTTACCTTAAAGGGGCAAAAAAGCCCAGTCAACCTATAAATAGGTGAAAATCGGCTCATGAACCTGCTTTCTGCCGCCGCCAAGGTTAGCTCCCTCACTATGCTGTCCCGCATTACTGGACTGCTCCGGGAGACCTTAATCGCTCGAAGTTTCGGGGCTTCTGAGTGGACAGATGCCTTTAATGTGGCTTTTAGGATACCCAATTTACTGCGTCGATTATTCGCCGAAGGGGCCTTTTCGCAGGCTTTTGTCCCAATTTTGGGTGAAATCTCTAAGGATGGGGATCAAAAACAGGCTCAAATCCTCGTTAATGCTGTCGCCACCCTCTTATTTTGGGCGCTGCTACTCACGGTATTCCTAGGTGTAATTGGCGCCCCCTTGCTGATCCTGGTGATTGCTACAGGGTTTAGCGGTGGCCCAGCATATGAAGCCAGCGTCGTCATGACCCGCATTATGTTTCCCTATATTGGCCTCATTTCCCTAGTTTCACTATCAGCCGGAATTCTCAACACTTTTCAGCGCTTTGCCATTCCAGCTTTTACTCCCGTTTTATTAAACCTAGCTTTAATCGGAAGCGCGCTGTTTCTTGCGCCGCATTTAGAACAGCCAATCTATGCACTCAGTCTTGGAGTGCTCTTGGGCGGGGTCCTGCAATTAGTCATTCAAATTCCGGCGCTATCTCGCTTGGGTCTTTTGCCCCGCATTGGCTTGTTTCCAGGCGCCATTAAATCTGCCCTCACCAATCCCGAGGCAAGACGAGTTTTAAAACTCATGGGGCCAGCAGTCTTTGCAGTCTCAGTTGCCCAAATTTCCCTCATCATCAATACCAACATTGCTTCACGCTTACAAGCAGGTAGCGTGTCCTGGTTGTCCTACGCGGATCGCTTGATGGAGTTTCCGACAGCGTTGTTAGGCGTCGCCTTAGGGACCGTTCTTCTTCCAAGCCTAAGTAAAGCCAATGCTAAGAATGACCTAGTTCACGCCGGTGAACTACTCATCTGGGGATTACAACTCACGTTCTTATTAGCCGCACCTTGCGCAATTGCACTCTTTATTTTTGGTGAGCCCTTAGCGGCAGTGCTTTACCACTATGGAAAATTTAATGCGCTAGATGTCTTGATGACACAACGTGCATTAGCAGCCTATGGTGTCGGCCTCATTGGATTGATTTTGGTAAAAATTTTGGCGCCTGGTTTTTATTCACGCCAAGATATTCGCACTCCCGTAAAAATTGGTTTGCTGGTGCTGGTTGCAACTCAGCTAGCCAACTTTGTTTTTGTACCCTGGCTAGGGCATGCAGGTCTCGCCCTTTCTGTTGGCGCTGGCGCCTGCCTCAATGCCGCCCTCCTTTGGATAGGTCTGCATCAGCGTGGTGCCCTACCAAGCTCAGCGTGGGCGAAATACCTTGGGCAGCTATTTTTTGCCTTAATCCCCTTTTCTGCGGTACTTTTTTATGCCGCGGGAGCCCATAACTGGATCGCGCTGCAAGCAGAACCCTGGACGCGCATTAGTCTGCTGGCAGCATGGTTAGCACTTGCTGCCCTTGTTTACTTTGGAACCCTAGGTCTAGTTGGAATTCGCTGGCAAAAATTCTTACGTCATGCAAAATAGGACTTATGCCAACACAACAACTCGACTATTTCACCTCCTTAGTTGCTGAGGACGAACATCTTCCATTAACGGAGGCAGCAATCGCCGTAGCGCAACATGCATATCCAGATTTAGATGTTCAAGGCGTGCTCGATCAACTCGATCAACTGGGTAATAAGTTGAAGTCACGAATTACTCCTGACACATCACCAATTCAGCGCTTACAAATTCTGAAGCACTTCTTTTATACCGAGTTAGGATTTGGCCCTAACCCAAATGATTTCTACGCACCCGAAAATTCGTATTTGCACTATGTGCTTGAGAATCGCCGGGGCATTCCGATTTCATTGGCCATTCTCATGATGGAATTGGGAAATCAAATTGGCTTAAAAATTCGTGGCGTTTCATTTCCCAACCACTTCATGATGCGCATCTCCTTGGCGCAAGGTGAAGTGATCATGGATCCACTCACTGGAGAATCACTCTCTAAAAATCAATTACAAGAGATGCTAGATCCCTATTTAGATGCCAAGGGCTATCGTGGTGAATTGAGTTTGCCACTCAACGTCTTCTTGCGAGCCTCCAACCCACGTGAAATCTTGTCTCGCTTTCTGAGAAACCTCAAAATGATTTACTCGGAGCACGAACGCTGGGAGCGCTTACTGGGAATTCAGGAGCGCTTAGTCATTTTGTTGCCAGACTCCATTGAAGAGATTCGTGACCGCGGGCTAATCTTTGCCCAACTAGAATATTTGCGTCCTGCATTAGAGGATATGCATCACTACCTTAGTGAATCGCCAGAGGCGGAAGATGCCAGCGATATTCGTGAACATATCGCCACACTGGAGAGTCAAGCGAAGTTTCATTAAAGCCCAGCTTAAATCCAGGGATGATGTTTAACCCTACTTTTCTTTGCCCTGAAATATTTTGTAAAGGGCAGCCAAGACAACTGGAATAGCTGCAGCACCAACGCCTATCAAAACAATCACATTGAGGTTTTGGCGAATGATCGGAATATTGCCAAAGAAGTATCCGGCAATGACTAAACCAAATACCCATAATGCCGCGCCAGTAATATTAAAAAACTGAAAGCGTGAAAAGTTCATTTCTGATACCCCTGCAATAAAGGGTGCAAAGGTGCGAATGATAGGCAGGAAGCGCGCTAAGATGATGGTCTTGCCGCCATGCTTTTCATAAAACGCATGTGTCTTTAACAGGGCTCGCTGATCAATCCAGCGCGACTGGCTGCTAAAAACCCGTTTGCCGATCCAGCGTCCAATAAAGTAATTCACGGTGTTGCCCGCTACTGCAGCAGCCAATAAACCCAAACATAAGGTCCAGATATTGAAATGCTCAGTAGCGCAATAAGCTCCTGCTATAAATAAGAGGGAATCGCCCGGTAGGAATGGAGCAACCACTAAGCCGGTTTCAGCAAATACGATTGCAAATAGCAGCCCATAAGCCCAGGGGCCATATTGCGCGATCACTACATCTAAGTGGCGATCGATATGCAGAAATAAATCACTGAGTTGTAAAAGGGCATCCATTCACTTGCACTCCAAATATTGGCTTGATGCGGATATTAACAGGCTCCTATAATCAGGCATGCAATCTGAACCCTACATTCAGCCTATGCATGCTCCAGAGGCTGTGCCCGTTCTTTGTATCGTTGGCCCAACTGGTGCAGGCAAAACTCATCTCGCCATGCAACTTGCCGAGCATGCCAAATCCAGCGGCTTAACCATCGAACTCATCAGCATGGATTCAGCATTGGTCTATCGTGGTTTAGATATTGGTAGCGCGAAACCTACGAAAGCAGAACAAGCTGCGGTCGTTCATCATCTAATCGATATTCTTGAGCCCACAGAAGTCTATTCCGCCGCACGCTTTGCGCAAGATGCAAAACGTCTCTGCGAAGAAATCCGTTGCAGAGGAAATATTCCAGTCATTGTTGGTGGGACGATGTTGTATTGGCGGGCATGGGCATACGGACTCTCTTCGCTACCGCCAGCTAACCCAGAGATTCGTGCACGACTTGATGAAGCAGGTAAAGTACTTGGCTGGCCCGCGATGCATACAAAGCTTGCCAGGCTGGATCCAGAAACTGCAGCGCGCTTAAAGCCCAATGATTCACAACGCGTGCAGCGTGCACTTGAGGTATTTGAAATTACTGGCAAGCCAATGTCTGTATTGCTTGCCGATGCTCCTAGCGAGGATGGCAGGGAAGGATCAAGTATCCCAGAGTGGATTCGGTTGGTTTCACTTGAACCCAGTGACCGTAAACGACTCCATCAGAATTTAGAAAAACGTTTTGATGAAATGCTGCTTGCTGGGTTTTTAGATGAAGTCAGGGCTTTGCGAAAAAATCCAGATTTACACGCTGATCTACCAGCTATTCGCTCCGTAGGTTATCGCCAAGCTTGGGAATTTTTGAATGGCGAAATTGACGCTGAACAAATGCGCTATAAAGCATTAGCAGCTACGAGACAGCTTGGGAAACGCCAACTTACTTGGCTCAGAGCAATCGCAGGCAGAAATACTTTTGACCCCTTCAACCCAGGAGATCTGAAGGCTGCTCTAGATTACTGCAAAAGTAACTTAAAGAAATAAAAAGCGATTGTAGTAAGCGCTGTCTAGACAACAATAGTTTGTGGCGCGCCCTTTGGACGCTCAAGCACCTCGCCAACGGCCCAAGCCTTTAAGCCTTGAGCAGTTAATGACTTGATCGCAGCATCTGCTTGGTTAGAAGAAACAATGACCACCATGCCAATGCCGCAATTGAATACGCGAACCATCTCTGCATCTGCAACGCCACCCTTCATCTGCAACCAACGGAAGAGCTCAGGCATCTGCCAGCTATCACGATGCAAGACTGCTTGAGTATTCTCTGGAAGAACGCGTGGTACGTTATCTACTAAACCGCCACCGGTAATGTGCGCCATACCCTTCACATCAATTTCAGAAATGAGCTTCAGGAGAGGCTTCACATATATTTCGGTTGGCGCCATCACCACATCGCCGAGTAATTGACCGCCTAAATCGTCAGTAGGTTTTGCGCCTGCGCGTTCGATAATTTTGCGTACCAAAGAATATCCATTGGAATGCGCACCACTTGAACCAATTGCTAGCACAACATCGCCAGGAACAATAGTATTACCAGTAATAATTTTGGATTTTTCAACCGCGCCAACTGCAAATCCAGCTAGGTCATATTCACCCGGCGGATACATGCCCGGCATCTCGGCAGTTTCACCACCAATTAAGGCGCAGCCAGCGAGTTCGCATCCTTCAGCAATACCGCCAACAACAGTTGCTGCAGTATCCACACTAAGTTTGCCGCAAGCAAAGTAGTCTAAAAAGAAAAGAGGTTCTGCACCTTGGACCAAAATATCGTTGACACTCATTGCCACCAAATCCTGACCAATGGTGTCGTGGCGATTCCATTCAAATGCTAGGCGAAGCTTTGTGCCCACACCATCAGTACCCGAAACTAAAACAGGCTCCTTGTAACGCTTGGGCACCTCAAAAAGGGCTCCAAAGCCACCAATTCCAGCCAAAACGCCTTCCCGCATGGTTTTCTTGGCTAAAGGTTTGATGCGATCAACCAAATCATCCCCAGCGTCAATATCGACGCCAGCATCACGGTAGGAAAGGCCTTTTGATGGGGAATTAGTAGATGAAGTCATATTAGAGTCGGAATATTGGTGAAAAATGTCACTTGGTCAGTAGAATCATTGAATTCTAGAGGATTACTTGTAATGGCTGAAATTTTTACCCCTTTTCTGGCTGCTTTCATTCTGGCTTACATCCTTAGGCCTGCCTTTCTATGGCTGGAGAGACGACGAGTGCCAACTTCTTTGGGGGCTCTACTGACTGTAGTCCTTGGCTTAGGAGTCTTGATTGCAATTTTGAGTCTATTTATTAGCCTTCTTAGAACTGAGTTGCCTTTGATTAAGACCCAATTGCCCGGCTGGATTCAAAATACTCAAGCATGGTTAGGTCCAAAGCTATCTGAATTCCATATTGATGTCGATTGGGGTACCTTAAAAACTACCGCATCTCAAAAAATCTCAGATCATATTAGCGACAATGCTGATGCTCTCATGACCACTACTTTTGAAACTGTGCTCATGTCTGGCAGCTCTGTAATCGCTGGGTTTGTAAATTCTGTTTTGATTATCTTTGTCATGTTCTATTTACTCATCGACTGGGATCACTTCTTTGGACTTGTCAAAAAAATGGTACCGCTGCGCGCTCAAGAAACCGTTCATCACTTAGCAATGCACACGGATGGTTTGCTCTCACAATATTTACGCGGGATGGTCATCGTCATTTCCATCATGTCTGTTTTTTATAGCATTGGTCTAAGCTTGATTGGCATCAAAGGTTCTGTGGCCTTAGGTGTATTCACGGCCCTGATGATTGTGATTCCCTATATTGGTATTGCCCTCGGCTTAAGTCTTGCAGTCCTCTCCGCAATTCTACAATTCGGCATTGGCACTGAGTTGCTTGGGGTTTTAGTGATATTTGGCATCGGTCAACTCCTTGAAGGCTTTTTCTTAACACCCCGACTCATCGGTGAACGAATCGGCTTACACCCCGTTGCAGTGCTATTTGCCTTGCTACTTTTTGGCAATCTCTTTGGCTTTTTCGGAGTGCTACTTGCGCTGCCGATTAGTGCTGTGAGCTTGGTGTTAGTTCAATACCTTTGGTCTGTTTATACGCAAAGCTCTTGGTATCAAAAATAATTTCGCAGTAATGAATACACCCTCACTTCCAAGACAATTCGCTTTAGACCTTAGCCACATACCCAAAGCTAGTCTAGATAACTATCTACCTAGCAAAGACCTGGCTTTAGTTTCCGCATTACAGAATCTTTCAGAATCTTGGCAAGATCTTGCTCATACACAATCTAGCAATCCACTGAACAATCGCTGGATTTATTGGTGGGGCCCAGAAGGATCTGGGCGCAGTCATTTACTAGATGCCATGACAAACGCCGCAGAGAATGCGAAGATTCAATCTTTTTCTCTCAATCCGAGAGAGCCCATCTCCTGGGTGCGTGTTGAAGAAAAAATGGGCTCTCTTGCACAAAGTGATACGCCATCAGTTATTACCGTTGACGATGTGGATGCCTTAGACGAGCGCCTGATGGGCGCTTTATTTCGCATTCTCAACGGCGTTCAAGCCAGCAAGAACATTCATATTTTTATGGTCGGCAAGGCTGCTCCAGCCAATTTAGAAATACGCGAAGACCTGCGCACCCGCCTTGGATGGGGTTTGGTCTTTCAAACGCAACTTTTGGATGATGGTGAGAAAATACAAGCTTTAGAGCAAGCAGCTAAGGCTCGAGGATTGGTTTTGTCCCCAGATGTATTGCCTTGGTTATTAAATCGCTTTTATCGGGACATGCCCAATTTAATGGCCTTAATTGATGCTTTGGATGCGTATTCATTAGAAACAAAACGTGCCGTAACCTTGCCCCTCGTTCGCGAGCTCTTACAGTCAAAATAATTTACTTGATATTCAATTTGTGACCCAGCTAGCCCTCTTCGATTTAGATCACACCCTCCTACCTTGCGACAGCGATTATGAGTGGGGTCAATTTCTAGCGCGCATCGGCGTGGTCGACAGTGAGTATTACGCCAAACAAAATGAGCGCTTCTATCAAGACTATAAAGATGGCAAGCTCAATATTCATGAATTTTTACGCTTCGCCTTAAAGCCTCTTTCAGAACATTCGCGTGCCCAACTCAGAGATTGGCACGATACTTTCATGAAAGAAGTCATTAATAGTCAACTACGCCAAGAAGCGATTGACCTAGTAAAGCGCCATCAAGATGCCGGTGATCTTTGCTGTGTCATCACGGCAACCAATAGCTTTGTCACACGCCCGATTGTGGAAAGTTTTGGCATCGCACACCTGATTGCAACTGAACCCGCCACCGTCGACAATAATCCTGTCGCTAATTACACCGGCGAAGTGAAGGGCATACCGAATTTCCGCGAGGGCAAAATTCAAAATCTGCATGACTGGCTGGCAGCGCAAAAACTCTCTTTTGATCAGATGCCGCGGAGTTATTTCTATTCCGACTCGATAAATGACCTTCCTTTATTAGAAGAGGTCAGCAATCCTATTGCCACAAATCCAGATGATCGCTTGCGCCAAGAAGCTAGCAAACGTCATTGGCCTATTCTTGAACTGTTTACATGATTACTAAGTTCATCAAACGCATCCTGCGTCGCGACCCCATGGCAAAGCATACGCAAGCCAACAAAAGTGGGGCGCCAAAACGCATTTCTAAAAAAGCACACCGCATTGATCCCCATTTACTCTCAAAAAATGCTGTCAAAGTAACGCACACCCTTCAGCAAGCCGGCTTTGAAGCCTTCATTGTTGGCGGGGCAGTACGCGATCTCGTTTTAGGCATTGGCCCAAAAGATTTTGACGTTGCTACTAACGCCACCCCAGACCAAGTCCAAAGACTGTTTCGCAAGGCGCGCCTAATTGGCCGTCGCTTTCAGATTGTGCACGTAACTTTCTTTGGCAAAGGTCACCCTGAAATCATTGAAGTTTCCACCTTCAGAGCCTTGTTGGATAACGCTGGTGACCATGTTGCCGAAAGCGGTCGCATATTGCGCGATAACGTCTGGGGCTCACAAGGCGAAGATGCTGCAAGAAGAGACTTCACTATCAACGCTATGTATTACGATCCGTCTAGCGAAACAGTGCTCGACTATCACGGCGGCATGGCAGATATGCAAAAGAAAACTTTGCGTATGATCGGTGACCCAGCAAAACGCTATCGCGAAGATCCCATTCGTATGTTGAGAGCCATACGTTTTGCTGCAAAGACCGAATTTACTTTAGACGCTGCTACCCGCGAGCCCATTGCTAAGCTAAGCAATCTTTTGCAGGATGTTCCATCGGCTAGACTTTTTGATGAAATCCTCAAGTTACTCATGTCTGGCTATTCTTGGGCTGCGATTCAGGGCTTGAGAGATGCAGGTCTTCATCATGGTTTATTGCCATTACTTGATCACATTCTGGATAGTGGCGAAGATTCTAAGGGTGCAAATAATTTCGTTAAATTAGCATTAGCCAATACCGACGAACGAATTCAGTCCGGAAAAAGTGTTTCTGCTGGATTCCTCTTTGCCACCTTACTTTGGCCTGATCTGCTGAAAAACTGGAAAGCCAATATTGCCAAAGGTATATCCAATATCCCTGCGCTACACGATGCCATGGATGATACGATTGCCACTCAAAGTAGCGGTATGACGATTCAACGG
Organism: Polynucleobacter sp. MG-5-Ahmo-C2; assembly: GCF_018687735.1. Taxonomy (NCBI): domain Bacteria; kingdom Pseudomonadati; phylum Pseudomonadota; class Betaproteobacteria; order Burkholderiales; family Burkholderiaceae; genus Polynucleobacter; species Polynucleobacter sp. MG-5-Ahmo-C2. The sequence continues at coordinate 1,492,692 of NZ_CP061304.1, forward strand.
CGCTTTGAGAGTGATATGCGCGAGATCTGGTCAATGCAGCCCCGCTTTGAAAAACGGGTTGGCCGCTATCCCTACCGCCTCATTGAATCCCCACGCTTTAGGGCTGGCTATGACTTCATGCTCCTGCGCTGCGCAACTGGTGAGCAAAACCCTGCTATTGGCGAATGGTGGACCAATTTCATTGCCTCCGATCCAGCAGGGCAAGAAGCCTTGATGGCTAGCGCCAAAAGTGACCCGGGGAACAGCGTGAGCTCTCCAACTAAACGGCGGCGGCGCCGAAAACCTAAATCTGCCTCAACTCCCGAACCTGAAGCAAGCTAAGCAAACTTAGAGAAATTTCAGTAAAGTAGTTTTATCTCAAGTTTGGAATCGTATGGCACGAGCATTTATTGGATTTGGTGGCAATATCGGCGACACACGGCAGCTCATTACTGACGCAATTGTTTGCCTTGCGCTGCGTGCTGAATTACAAATTCTTGCCAAAAGCTGTTTTTATCAAAGTGCGCCCGTAGAAGCAAGCGGTGGCGACTATATCAATGCTGTAATCGAAATTGAAACCGAACTTACACCCTATGGACTGCTGTATGTCTGTCAAGCGATTGAACAAGAGTTTGGCAGAGAGCGCCCCTACTCCAATGCGCCTCGTACACTTGATCTCGATATCCTGTCTTTTGAAGGTGTTACCCAAAACGATACTGCGCTGATTTTGCCTCACCCAAGAATGATTGAGCGTTCGTTTGTCCTCCTCCCTCTTCTGGAAATCGCACCTAATTTCTTTTTGCCAGATCTCGGCGAACTCAAGGCCTATTTACCCCAAGTTGCCCACCAAAGAATTGAAAAACTACCCTGCAGGAACTGCAATTGTGGGGAAAAAGACGTTTATAGCCAATCGGCGCATTAATTCATTAAACTCTCGCCATGGGTTACTTACAAGGCGATAAGCCAATCACCATTACCAAACTCCTCGCTATGCATGCTGAGCGAGAGAAAATTACTATGCTCACCGCATATGACTCGACTATGTCTGCGCTACTCAATCGCTGCGGAGTCGAGACTATTTTAATTGGTGACTCATTGGGCAACGTCATTCAAGGTCACTCCAGCACCACGCCAGTGACTATTGAGCAAATGGCCTATCACACTGAATGTGTGGCGCGCGTCAATACCCATGCATTCCTAATAGCAGACCTTCCATTTGCAAGTTACGGCGATCCAGCCCAAGCACTAGATTCTGCAGCAGAGCTGATGCGCGCTGGTGCCGACATGGTCAAACTTGAGGGCGGGGACTGGCAAGTAGACATCATTCAATATCTGGTTGAACGCAGCGTTCCTGTTTGCGCACACCTTGGCTTGCTTCCACAATCAGTCCATCTTTTGGGTGGCTATAAGGTACAAGGCAAATCTAAAGATGCTGCAAGTCATATGCTTGAACAAGCGCTAGCTTGCCAGGAAGCCGGTGCGCAGATGGTCGTGCTTGAAGCAATTCCTTCGTCACTCGGAGAAAAGATTACTGCCGAACTTCATATCCCAACCATCGGAATTGGTGCAGGACCAGATTGCTCCGGCCAGGTCTTGGTCTTACAAGATATGTTGGGTATCAGTCCAGGAAAACCACCCAAGTTTGTTAAAAACTTTATGGATGGTCACCAGTCAGTTGAGGCAGCGATTAAAGCTTACGTGCGCGACGTGAAGTCCGGAAAATTCCCCGGACTCGAGCACGGTTTTGCTGGCTAATTAGCCTCTAATTAAAGAAGCTCTTAACACCTTCAAACCAGCCTTTTTGCTGTGGGTTATGTTTATCGCCACCGGATTTGAGGCTTTCATCAAACTTTTGAAGTAGTTTTTTCTGCTCATCAGTTAACTTGACTGGCGTCTCAACTAAAACATGCACAAAGAGATCGCCCACCAAAGCTGAACGTAGTCCTTTAATGCCTTTATTACGCAAACGGAAAGTCTTACCTGTTTGAGTGCCCTCTGGAATCGGAAATTCCACGCGACCTGATAAGGTTGGAACCTCGATTTCACCGCCAATGGTTGCCGTTGCAAATGAAATCGGCATTTGTACATGCAAGTCGCTGCCGTCACGCTCAAATACTGGATGCGGCTTTACACGAACTTCTACGTAGAGATCGCCTGATGGGCCGCCGTTAATACCGGGCTCACCATTACCAACTGAGCGCACGCGCATGCCATCATCAATGCCTGCTGGAATTTTAATCTCCAGGGTTTTTTGCTCTTTGTGCTTGCCTGTGCCATGACAGGTTTTACAAGGCTTGGGAATGTACTCACCAGTACCGCGGCACTTTGGACATGTCTGCTGCATAGAGAAGAAACCCTGCTGGACACGCACTTGACCATGGCCATCACAGGTAGAACATTTTTCTGCTTTTGTACCAGGCTCTGCGCCAGTACCATGACATGGCTTGCAATTGCTCCAGCTGGGTATACGAATCTGTGTGGTGTATCCCTCGGCCGCTTGCTCGAGAGTGATATCCATGTTGTAGCGCAGATCGGAACCCTTATAAACCTGCGGACCAGCATGGCGCCCACCACCTTGACCAAAGATATCGCCAAAAATATCCCCAAAGGCATCAGCAAATCCGCCGCCACCGAAACCGCCGCCGCCGAAACCACCGCCACCCATTGAGGGATCAACGCCCGCGTGCCCATACTGGTCATAAGCGGCACGTTTATTGGGGTCGGAGAGTGTTTCGTAAGCTTCTTTAGCTTCTTTAAATTGCGCTTCAGCCGTTTTACTATCGGGATTGCGATCGGGGTGATACTTCATTGCCAGTTTGCGATAAGCCTTTTTGAGCTCTTCGTCATTAGCACCTTTTGCTACACCAAGCACTTCATAAAAATCGCGTTTACTTTTAGGCACGGCCTATTCCTCTCAACAACCTGAATGACACAAGTCGGCACGAGGCCGACTTGTTGTTTAAGCACATCAAAACTACGTTAATAGATATCCAATGACTTGATTACTTCTTGTCATCAACCTCTTTAAAGTCAGCATCCACTACGTCAGCATCTGGCGCAGCGCCAGGAGCTGCACCACCAGGGGCTGCGCCTGCAGCTGCACCAGCTTTAGCCTGCTCAGCAGCCATGACCTTTTCACCAAGTTTCTGACTTGCCTTACCCAAAGCTTCGGTCTTCGTTTCAATGGCTTCTTTATCGCTGCCCTTGATTGCTTCATCTAGTTCTTTGAGGGCCACTTCAATGACTTCTTTTTCAGACGCTTCTAAGCTGGCACCATGCTCTTCTAAAGCCTTCTTAGTAGAGTGAGCCAAGGCATCAGCAGTATTGCGAGCCGTTACCAACTCTAATGCTTTCTTATCTTCAGCAGCATTGGCTTCAGCATCTTTCACCATGCGTTGAATTTCTTCTTCAGTCAAACCAGAGTTCGCCTTAATAGTGATCTTGTTCTCTTTGCCAGTAGTCTTGTCTTTTGCTGTTACATGCAAAATGCCGTTAGCATCAATATCAAAAGTCACTTCAATTTGTGGCATACCGCGTTGGGCTGGTGCGATACCTTCGAGGTTGAATTCACCGAGCAATTTATTTGCAGCAGCCATCTCGCGCTCACCTTGGAAGCATTTGATGGTTACAGCAGGCTGATTATCTTCCGCTGTGGAGTAAACCTGTGAATGCTTGGTAGGGATCGTTGTGTTCTTTGGAATCATCTTGGTCATTACGCCGCCAAGAGTTTCGATACCCAATGACAATGGAGTAACGTCCAAGAGCAATACGTCTTTACGATCGCCAGACAATACAGAGCCTTGAATCGCAGCACCAACAGCAACTGCCTCATCTGGGTTTACGTCTTTACGTGGTTCTTTGCCAAAGATCTCTTTAACTTTATCTTGAACAGCCGGCATACGAGTTTGACCGCCGACCAAGATCACGTCATCGATATCCGCCACGTTTACACCAGCATCTTTAATGGCAGTTAAGCAAGGACCAGCCGTACGATTGATCAACTCTTCAACCAAAGACTCCAACTTGGCTCGGGTCAACTTCAAGTTCAAATGCTTAGGGCCACTAGCGTCAGCTGTCACGTAAGGCAAATTAATTTCAGTTTGTTGCGCAGATGACAATTCGATCTTGGCTTTTTCGGCAGCGTCTTTTAGACGTTGCAATGCCAAGACATCTTTACTCAAATCAACGCCTTGCTCTTTCTTGAACTCAGCAATGATCCAGTCAATAATGCGCTGGTCAAAGTCTTCACCACCCAAGAATGTATCACCGTTAGTTGAGAGCACTTCAAATTGCTTTTCACCATCAACGTTAGCAATCTCAATGATGGATACGTCGAATGTACCGCCACCCAAGTCATACACAGCGATCTTGCGATCTACTTTGTCTTGCTTGTCCAAGCCAAATGCTAATGCAGCAGCAGTTGGCTCATTAATAATGCGTTTCACATCTAGGCCAGCAATACGACCAGCATCTTTAGTTGCTTGGCGTTGGCTATCATTAAAGTAGGCGGGAACAGTAATCACCGCTTCCGTTACCTCTTCACCCAAATAATCTTCAGCAGTTTTTTTCATCTTGCGCAAGATTTCTGCAGAAACTTGCTGTGGCGCCATTTTCTTATCGCGTGCTGAAACCCAAGCATCGCCGTTCTCTGCCTGGACAATTGCGTAAGGCATTAGACCAATATCTTTTTGCACCTCAGGATCGGTGAATTTACGACCCATCAAACGCTTCACCGCATAGATTGTGTTTTTAGGATTGGTTACTGACTGACGCTTAGCTGGTGCACCAACCAATACCTCACCATCTTCAACGTAAGCGATGATGGATGGAGTTGTGCGACCGCCTTCTGCATTCTCGACAACCTTAGGTGCATTGTTTTCAACGACTGAAACGCACGAGTTAGTGGTTCCCAAGTCGATTCCGATAATCTTTCCCATAATTGCTCCAAAAAATTAAGTTACTTTGTTGTACTTCTAATGTGTAAGCGGCAATTCCCAGAACTACCGCAAATATTCCAATATTGAGTAAATGGGGGCTAAAAAGTCGAATTCAAGGGTAGAAACAGCAAAAAAGGCAGAAATCTGCCTTTTTTATGCTTTTATAAGGCTTTTAGCCCTACTGATTGGGTTTATTTAGGGGCGCTAACCGTCACCAAAGCAGGTCTAAGCACCCGATCAGCTACGGTATAGCCCCTTTGAAGGACTGAAACCACAGTATTGGCGTCTTGCTCAGAGGGGACCGAGGCAATTGCTTGGTGATGATGGGGGTCGAACTTATCGCCGACCGCAGGGTTAATTTCAGTCATTCGGCCTTTATCAAACGCAGATAAGAGCTGCTTGAGCGTGATTTCTAATCCTTCTTTAAAAGCCTTAGCATCGCCGGCATCAGTACTCAATGCTGCATACAGGCTATCAGTAACTGGCACTAAGTGCTCGGCAAAACTTTCAATCGCAAACTTATGCGCCTTGGCAATATCTTCAACTGCACGACGACGAATATTCTCACCTTCCGCTTTGGCTCTTAAGAAGTTATCTTCTAACTCGCCAATTTTTTGATTAAGCTCCGCAATCTCTTGCTCGGGAGTTTTGACAGCAGCAACTTCAGGAGCTGCTTCAGCTGGAGCATCCGCTGCTGGATTCTCTTGCTCTGGATTAGTGTTTTCTTGTGTCATGGATGCTCATTCACTTTTCTGTATTTGTTTTACGTAAGGCTAGTGCAAATGAATATTGGGGCATTCTATTCAATTTCAAGGCTTAGCCTTTTCAGCCAGTTCAGCCCTCTCGGCTCGTAGGGTTAACTCCGCTTTGGATTCAGTCCCCAAGGTCCAGCCTAGTAAGTGCTGATAGGCTATATCACTTAGGGCATCAATCCACTTGGAATTGCTATTCAAGCAAGGAATATAGCGGTAATCCTTACCACCGTGGTCTAAAAATATTTCTTTAGCTTCCATCGCAATTTCCTCTAAGGTCTCCAAACAGTCGGCCGGAAACCCTGGGCAAAAAATGTCAAGACGCTGGCAACCTTCTTTTGCTAACTTCTCAATAGTTGGAGCGGTATACGGTTTTAACCATTCGGCCTTGCCAAAACGCGATTGGAATGTAACGATGTATTGGCACGGCTCTAAACCCAAAGACTCTCCAAGCAAGCGACCTGTTTTAAGGCACTCACAGTGATAGGGGTCGCCCTTCATTAAATTGCGTTTAGGCAATCCATGGAAAGACATCACAAAACGATCGCCTCGATCAAATTCAGGGCGGCCATTTTGGTCCCAAGCACTAAGCACTTGATCACGCAATGCGTTAATGTATGCAGGATTATCGTGGTAATGCTTAACCAAACGGAGCTCAGGTTGATCCCTCCAAGTACCCAGCACCCGAAAGACTTCATCAAAACTAGATGCCGTAGTGGTTGCAGAATATTGCGGATATAAAGGCAGCAGTAGCAAGCGCTCCATGCCCTGGGCCTTTAGACTATTCAAGACCTCCTGGGTAGAAGGCTTGCCATAGCGCATTGCCAGATCAACTAAGACGGAGTGACCCTCATTCGCAAACTTCTCACCTAGCTCTTTCGCTTGTAAACGAGAGTAGTGCATCAAAGGCGACCCCAATTGTGGCAACCAAATCGATGCATATTTTTTTGCTGATGCACTACTGCGAATCGGCAAAATAATGCCGTTCAAAATGCACCACCAAATAATGCGTGGAATTTCTACTACACGTGGATCGGAAAGAAATTCTTTTAAATATGCTCTCACCGCTTTTGAAGTTGGTGCGGATGGCGTGCCCAAGTTCAATAGAAGAACTGCAGTCTTGCTTGCTCGTAAGTGTGGATTCTGATTCAAGATAATTTGTCTCTGATGGATGTATTGATAAATGCTTGAAATTGCTTGTTAGGAACTCAACGCGCCTGACAATAACTTGGAGGTGATATCTACTATAGGAATCACCCTGTCATAAGCCATGCGGGTTGGACCAATCACACCTAAAGTGCCAACAATCTGGCCGTCTACACTATAAGGCGCACTGATCACCGCTAAGTCCTCGTAAGGTAATAAATCGCTCTCGCCACCAATGAAGATTTGGATGCCATCGGCATGACTCGACACGTCAAGCAATTGCATGAGGACGGATTTTTGCTCCAACATATCAAACATCTTGCGCAGCTTATCCAGGTTAGAACTTAAGTCGCCTACATTCAGTAAACGCCTTTCACCTGAGAGCACCATATCGCCGCGACCCATATCGTAATCAGCAACACCACTTTGAAGCGCTAAAGCCATCAACCCAGAAATATCCGCCCTTAAATTATCCAAGTCAGCTTTGAGATGCAGGCGCACTTGATCAAAACTTTTTCCCGCAAATTGGGCGTTGATGTAGTTGCCAGCCTCTATTAATTGACTTGGCGTGTAATCCTGAGTTGTTGGCAAAATTCGATTTTGTACATCCCCCTCTGGGGTCACCATAATCAACAAGATCTTGCCTTCACCTAAGCGCAAAAACTCGATATGCTTAAAAACCTGAGCCCGCTTGGGGGTCATCACAACCCCTGCAAAATGACTCAAGTTCGACAAAATCTGGGCCGCAGAACTCAAAACCCTCTGGGGAGAATCTGGCAAAAGGCCTTTTTCAAGCTCGCGAGTAGCGATTTCTTCTAGAGGGCGAACCGTCACCATTGTGTCTACAAACAAGCGGTAGCCCCTAGGGGTCGGAATTCGGCCTGCTGAGGTATGCGGACTAGTTACCAACCCCATATCCTCTAAATCAGCCATGACATTGCGGATAGTGGCGGCAGAGAGGTCTAAACCCGAGAATCTAGATAGGGTGCGAGAGCCAATGGGCTGGCCCTCCTCGATGTAACGCTCAATGAGGGTTTTTAGTAAAGCGCGGGAACGTTCATCCATGGTGGAAGGGATTTTATGCCTATGGTTTAATCGTTATATGTTAAGCCCATCCCCAAATTCCACCAAGAAGGCATTTAGCCGGGTGGCGCTTGTCGGCAAATTTCAGGCCGATGGCATTGAGGAGCACCTTAAAGACCTTGCCAAACTGGTCTCAGGCTTAGGGTGCGAGGTTTTTATTGAGGCTGACACTGCCGCCAATCTTGGCTTAAACAACTACCCCACTAAAACTGCCCATGATTTTGCAGGCGCAATTGACCTGGTAGTTGTCTTGGGGGGTGATGGAACAATGCTGGGCATTGCCCGTCAATTAGCTGGCAGCAATGTTCCACTCGTTGGAATCAATATGGGTCGTCTTGGTTACATGACAGACATTCCCATTCAGTCTGTAAAAGATACCCTGCCCAAAATCATTGCCGGCGACTATGAAGCCGATACCAGAACCTTGCTAAATGCTGTCGTAATTCGTGATGGCAAAGAAATTAATCATGCCTTGGCGCTAAATGATGTTGTCGTAAATCGCTCTGGTATTTCTGGAATGGTGGAACTGGCTGTACGCGTTAATGGTTCCTTCATGTACAACCAACGATCCGATGGCTTAATAATTTCCACTCCGACTGGGTCAACTGCATACGCCCTGTCTGCTGGCGGCCCCATTTTGCACCCCCACGTTGCAGGCATTTTGCTAGCACCGATTGCACCCCATTCACTCTCTAACAGGCCGATCGTTTTGCCGCAAGATAGCGTTACCGTCATTGAAGTGGTTAATGGACTTGAGGTGATTGTAAATTTTGACATGCAATCCCAAACCAACCTTCAGAGCGGCGACATGGTTGAAGTACGTCAATCTGATAAAACAATCGCCCTTTTACACCCCAGCAATCACAGTGACTACAAAACTCTGCGTGAGAAGCTGCATTGGAATGAATATCCATCGACATTCTGATGTCGAGTTCTTGGCTACCCTAAGACATGCTTCAAACTATCTCGCTTCGTGACTTTGTCATTGTTGATCAGCTTGAGTTAGACTTTTCGGCTGGGTTTACCGTCCTCACCGGTGAAACTGGCGCCGGCAAGTCCATTCTTCTCGATGCGCTTAGTCTTGTTCTAGGTGAGCGCGCCGACAGCAGTCAAATTCGTGAAGGCAGTAATCGCGCAGAAATCTCTGCCCTCTTCCGAATCAATCCCGAGCTCTTGCAATCTTTTGGTCAATGGCTAGATGAGCAAGGCTTTCCTATTGAAGATGATGGTCAAAGCCTCTTACTGAAAAGAACAGTAGAAGCCAATGGTCGAAGTCGTGCTTTCATTAATGGCAGCGTTGCCACATTGGTACAACTGCGTGAGGCAGGTGATCAACTCGTAGATATTCATGGGCAACATGCGCACCAACTATTACTAAAGGGTGGTGCACAGCGTGAACTACTAGACCGTCATGCCGGCTTATTACCACTCGCTGCCGAGGTAGGGCAATCTTTTAAAACCCTCAATGATTCTCGTCGTCGCCTAGAGCAAGCAGAAAATGCAGGGCAAGATATTGAACGTGAACGTGAACGCCTAGAGTGGCAACTCGAAGAGCTCACTGAGCTTTCACCTCAAGAGGGTGAGTGGGCAAGTATTCAGGGTGAGCACGCACGACTAGCTAATGGCGCCAAAATTATTGGCGGCTGTCAAGAAGCCATTGAAGTCTTAAGCGATGCTGATAACTCCATTGAATCCAGCCTCTCCAAGGTATGCGGAACTATTAGCACATTGGCCGAACATGATCCAGTGCTAAGCAATATTAGCCAAGCGCTTGAATCTGCACAAATCCAATTGGATGAAGCCATTCATAGCCTTAATCGATACTTGCAAAAAGTAGATCTTGATCCGACAAGGCTGGCACAAGTTGAAGAACGCATGCAAGCACTTCACAGCACCGCTCGCAAATATCGAGTAGAGGTAGATGCACTGCCAGCACTCCTCCTAGAGACTACTGAGCGCCTAGATGCCTTAACCGCATCCCAAAATATTGAAGCCTTACGTGAACAAGTAAAGCAAGAGGAGTCAGCTTATCTCAAACTTGCAAAACAACTTTCACAAAAACGTGGGCTGGCTGCAGTTGAACTAGGCACACTAGTAACCAATGCAATGCAGAACCTATCCATGGCAGGCGGACGACTAGAAATAGCCTTGACCCCACTGAGCGAGGGTGGCTCACACGGCTTAGAACAAATCGAATTCTTGGTTGCAGGTCATGCAGGTAGTACGCCGCGCTCTTTGGCTAAAGTTGCGTCCGGTGGCGAGCTTGCACGTATCAGCCTAGCGATTAGTGTCATCACCAGCAAAGCATCATTTACACCCACCTTAATCTTTGATGAAGTGGATGCGGGGATCGGCGGCGCAGTTGCAGAAACTGTTGGCAAGCTATTACACCAGCTTGGTGAATCCCATCAGATCCTATGCGTCACGCATTTGCCTCAGGTTGCTGCGCAAGGAAACTATCACCTCAAAGTCAGCAAATCACAAACAGGCGACAAAACAATTTCTCAAGTACAGCCCTTGGGCAGGGTTGAGCGGGTCGAGGAAGTAGCACGCATGTTGGGTGGCACAACAATCACTGATACCACCCGTCGCCATGCTCGTGAGTTACTCGAGCAAAACTAACCCCGCTTAAGCCTCGGATGATGCTTGGAAAATTTCTAGCCAGAGCGCCATAACAGCGGTTCTAGCAGCACTAAGTTCAGATTCCTTTTCGAGCTTAATGCGCGTTTTTTCAGCCCCATCTAAACGCAAGCGATGCTGGCGTGACCTCAGGAGACGATAAGCATCCCCAACAGAGGCAGCAGTTTTTTGCTTAATCAAACCTACCTCTCCCGCAATGCGGAGCAAAGCAATATTACCAAGATTGTCAATCAGTTGCTGGTATTGATGCGAGTAAGCCAGCACCAAGAACTGCACAATAAATTCAATATCCACCATTCCACCAGAGTCATGCTTCAAGTCGAACTCACCGCTTGGATTGGGGTGGCCCGCATGAACTTTGCGGCGCATCTCTAAAATTTCATTACGGAGCTGATCAATATTTTGCTTCTGACTCAATACCTGCGAGCGCACTAGAGCGAACTTCAAACCTACGGCTGGATCACCAGCGGAGAACCGTGCTCTGGTTAAGGCTTGATGCTCCCATACCCAGGCAGTATTGTCCCCTTCACGCAATTGATACTTTTTGAATGCCTCTATATTGGTAACTAAAAAGCCAGCTGAACCATTGGGGCGAAGACGTGTATCAATCTCAAACAAACTCCCAGTAGATGTAAAAGCAGTCAACCAATTGATCATTCGCTTTGCTAAAAGCGCATAGATTTCTTGGGCGGCATAGTCTGACTCCTCTGATTGATATAAAAACACCAAGTCTAGATCCGAGGCATAACCCAGCTCCTTGCCCCCCAATTTGCCATAGGAAATAATTGCAAATGGGGCAACAAAATCTTTAGGTAAATTAAACTTCTGCGCAATACCAGGCCACACACGTTCAAATGTAATCTGCAGTATTAGATCCGCCAATGTCGACAAATGATCGCTTACCTTCTCGACCGAAAGGGGCTCCCCAACACCGATGCCAAGATCCGCTAAAAGCGTGATAAATGTCTCAGTGTGGTGAGTCACACGCAAAATATCCATTGCCTGCTCTGAACCATCGCCATCAGCCATGACATCATCGAGACGCATATTTAAATTCGCTTTTACTTCTTGCCAATATTTTTCTGGCTGATCGATTAAAGCTTTCTCTGTTCCAGAGTTGAGCAAGTGATCCAGTAAATGGGGGTGCCGCGTGAGGTACTGAGCGCCCCATTGCGATGCTTTAAGCAAATCCAACACATTCAACAGCGCCCTAGGATATTCGGCCAAAATTGACAGATATGCACTCCGTCTTACGACCGCCTCAAGCAAATCAAAAAAACGAAGCAGGGTTTGATCGCCACTACCAAACTGCATACTTTCTGCAGCCTTACGCATTAAATTATCAAAGACAAGTCGACTCTTCTCGGGAAGCTGTCTTTGCTTGGGGCTATCAACCCATCCCTGCCATCGCACAAGAGTTTGTGGAAAATATTGCTCATCCGGCTCCCAACTTAAATCTAAAGGGGCGAGTTCTAGCCTAGTGCTATCGTCAAGCAAAAAAGCCTTTTCAAAGAGGCGGGTAACATTATTTTGATGACGATCTAACTCGGCCATGAAAGATTTGCCATCTTCACCAAGACCTTCTCCCATTGATAATGCCAAACGCGCTCGAGCTGCCTCGTCATCAGGAAGGTAATGGGTCTGTTGATCATCCCAAACTTGAATGCGATGTTCTAAGCGCCTTAAAAAAACATATGCCGCTTCTAGAGCGCCCACTTCTTCTGTGGCTAAGATGCCTTGCTGCTTGATGAGATCAAGAACTTCTAAAGTAGGTCTGACTCTAAAGCGCGGATCGGTACCACCTCGCATCAATTGAAACATTTGTGCTAGAAATTCAATTTCTCGAATACCCCCACGACCAAGCTTAATATCCCGCGAGCGGCCCTCATGCCCAGATGATCTCTTATCCGCCTCACGCTGAATCTGTGCATGCAAATCGCGTATAGAAGCAATCACGCCATAATCCAGGTGGCGCCTAAACACAAATGGGCGGATCAACTGATCTAATTCTTTTGCACAATAGACGTGACCCGGAGATCCAGTTAAGGGCGCAATCAAGCGCCCTTTAATCCAGGCGTAGCGCTCCCACTCCCTACCTTGAACCAGGAGATACTCTTCGAGCATTTCCAAGCTGCATACCAATGGGCCAGAATCCCCATTGGGACGAAGCCGCATATCCACCCGAAAGACAAAACCATTTTCATCGTGCTCAGACAAAAATCTAATTAAACTTTTGCCCATGCGGGAAAACCATTCATGGTTGGAAAGGCTTTTTGGCCCACCCACCGTTTCGCCCTCATGCTCATACAAAAAAATCAGGTCAATATCAGATGAAAGGTTGAGTTCGAGACCGCCCAACTTGCCCATACCCACAACCAGCAGCGGCATCTCCATGTTGTTTTGCTTGCTCCATGGAAGCCCAAATCGGTTTTTTAAGTCTTCGCGAATAAAGGCAACAGAATCCGCCACAGCCAACTCGGCAAAATGACTTAAACCCTGGGTAACCTCACCCAGACTCGCCATTCCATTAAGGTCTCTGAACGCAATCCAAATCATTAAGCGCTGTCTAGCAATTCTTAAATTGGCCATAAATTGCGCCTCATCTAGCGCAAGCCCCTGCCGAGAAATGCCACCAGTTTTCAGCAGATCTTGGATACCGCGCAAATCGACCTTTGTCTGCCCATAAGACCTTAACCAGTCAATCCACTCGGGTCGAGCATTGAGCCAGCGTCGCGCATACGTAGAATGCTGCTCTAAAAATGCAATTTGCCTTGAAAATTCATCCATCCCACCATCTTAATCGGTACCTAGAGCCTCATGACAGAAGCTTGGCGAGGGACCAAAGGCTGACGGATAATAGAGGACATGCTGCAAAACATCATTCCGCCTCGCCTCAAGAGCCTGCTTGCTAAACGTCTTAAAAGTTCTGGCGGACCTTGGCGCAAACGCGCCCTAATGCTCTGTAGTCTTGTTTTAACCCTTTTGGTAGTTGGCCACTTTGGCATTCGCTTTATTGTTTGGCCCCAAATCGAGAAATCCAAAGCATCAGTTGAAAAGCTCATTAGCGCTCGCGTTGGCGCAGACGTCACCATGGATAACTTGAGAGTTTCCTGGACTGGTATCAGACCCGATTTCGAAATCGATGGCCTACGTTTCAATGGCCCCGAACACTCTAAACCCTTATTGCAGATTCAAAAAATTCGTGGTGAACTCAGCTGGACTTCTTTTTATCACCTGGCGCCATACTTTCATGAGTTGTACTTTGAGGGTGCTGAAATATATGGTCAGCGCAGTAGCAAAGGCATCACTAGCATCGCAGGAATTCCCATTCACGGGAACTCAAATGATTATGGGTTTGAAGATTGGCTACTATCTCAAGACAAGATTGAAGTTAACAATGTCAAATTGTTTTGGACTGATGAATTAGAAAAAAAATCACTTACGTCTATTGAGATTCAAAATCTAGAACTGAGCAATGGTATTCGCAGACATCAAGCCTCACTTAAAACGATAACCCCATGGACTAATGGCCCCATTGAAATCAAAGCAGATTTTGTTCATCGTCTTGGCGGTCAGGCTGGAAACTGGCGCGACTGGATTGGAACCATTTACTGGGATCTAGCAGACCTCAATCTCAATCAAATTTCAAAAGAATTTTCGCTCCCCCTCGACACCTTGGAGGGCATGCTGAGCTCTAAAGGAAAATTAAAAATTGACAATGGACAAGCCGATGGTGGTGATGCCTATATTGTTGCCGACAACCTCACTATTCAACTGGCAAAAAATGAAGATGCGATTGCCCTGGGAAGGCTAGAAACAAACCTTACCCAAGAAAATGATAGCGGCTTGATTTCTGTTACCACTAAAACATTTGCTTGGCGAGAGATGGGAGGCTCACATACTGAGCCATTAGAAAATATAAGCCCTATGACTTTTAGCTGGAGGCCACCTGGAGCTGATGGTGAAATCAAAGAGTTTGGATTTTCCTCTCCAAAAATTCTGGTTGAGGATGTCGCGCTATTCGCACTAAATCTTCCTCTATCCAAAAAAGTTCACAAATGGATTAAAGCCTCTCATGCAGATGGCGAACTACAAGATCTGGATATCCGCTGGTCTGAGAGCAAGTCCTCCTTATCAACCCTAAATATCCCTGGTGGCTGGTTCAAATCAAACAAGCTTGATTTTTCTGTTAGCGCCAAACTAATCAATCTGAGCTTTGTTGGTATTGATAAATCCATGCCGTCCGTTTCAAACCTCTCCGGATTTATTGCTGGCGATCAAAATCAAGGAAGCTTCTTCATTAACTCAAGCGATCTTGAGCTTGATATCAATGACCTGTTAGCCGACCCCAAAATTAAATTAGATCACGCAAATGGAGAGGTTAGCTGGTCAAAGAAAAGAGGTAACTGGGTTGTCAACGCTAAAAAACTTGCACTAAGCAATCCAGAGATCAATACAACGCTTGATATCAGCTATCTGATTGGCGATCCCAAAAAACCCGATCTGATGACACTCGATATGGATTTTGCAACAGCCAATCTAACTTCTGCATACCGCTACTTACCACTTGGGATGGGTAAGGAGGCAAGACTTTACTTAAGCAAAGCATTTTCTGCGGGCACCACACAAAAAGGCAAGCTGCATATTAAGGGCGACCCCAATCAAGTTCCCTTTCCCAATAGCGGCGATGGAGAGTTCACCCTAAATCTGCCAATTATTGGAGCCACATATAGCCCTGTTCCATTACTACCAAGCAATCAAGGAGTTTGGTCTGCCTTTAGTAATGTCAATGGGGTGCTTGCCATGCAAAACTCTAGCTTGACAGTTGATGTTTCTCAAGCCAATTACAAAGGCGTTGGGCTCAGTAAATTTCATGCGGCAATTCCCAATGTCAGTGCAAAGCAATTAGTTCTAACGGCGCATGGCAATGCTCAGGGTGATGCGCCTCAGATGCTGGAGTATTTATTCGCTTCTCCGTTTGGTAAAAAACAAAATAAGCTAGAAAAGAATTTACGAGTTAACGGTCCGCTCAATTTAGATCTAGGCTTAAAGGTTCCCCTGTCTGGTAATGACGATACCAACGTTGATCTCAACCTTACTTTGCCTGGCAATAAAGCGCAGTGGGCTAACTTACCTCCGCTCGAAAATCTCAAGGGCAAGATTCGGATCACTGAAATTAACCCTGAATTTGAAGATGTCACCGCCAATTTCCTAGGCGGCTCTTTGAAAATTAGCAGCTCCCCATCAGCGATAGGCAAACAAAACTTTACGATTGCGGGGGACATTACTGCGGGATTTATTAAAGACTATCTTGTTAATACACTCAAAACAGAATCCACCTCCATCTTAGAGGCCATGAGCGGCTCCGCAAAGTATGAAGGCACTCTCAGCTTCAATAAAACGGGTAGCGAAACCAATCTTAAATTTGATTTACGCGACTGGGCAAGTGCCGCACCCGCACCTGCCAAGAAGTTGATGGGTGCACCCATGACCGGTCAAGTTACCTTTAAAACTGCGCTCAGCGCTCAACCCGGGGTAAATCGCTTGAGTTGGACCGGCAAAATTGGTGATGTGTATTCCGTTCAAGGCGACATAAATGCCGATGATGAATTGCGCTATGCCCTAGGTATCGGTGCACCAGCCAATCTCACTCAACCTGGATTCCAGCTAAACCTTGCCAGCAATGACCTGAATTTAGATGCTTGGTTAGATTTCTTAAAAAAACAAAAGCAAAAGAGTGATGCCACCGAGGGAAATGATATTAACCCAAATGGTATCTATGTGACTGCACAAGTGAAGAAGCTCACCTTGTTTGACCGTATTTGGCAGGACATAAACTTATCTGCAAACAATAAAAATATTGCCTGGAGGCTGCGCATTAATTCGCCACTGATTGCCGGTCAAGCTCAGTATCAAGCTCCCGATAAAACCTATACCAGTGGCTTAATCAGCGGTCATTTGAGTAGACTGAAGGTGCCAGATGAGTCCACCCTTGCGACAGATTCTAAGAACCTCAATTCAGATTCCGTCAAGCCTGCCCAACGGAATAGTGCTGGCAAAAGCAAGCTTTCACCCAATGCCATTCCGAGTCTTGATTTAACCATCGATGATTTTAATTGGGCAAAAGCGCATCTCGGGCAAACCAAACTCAAAACAAAAACCAGCAATAATCTACTTAATATTGAGTCTATTCAATTTAATAATCCACAGGGAAGCTCCACCACCTCCGGCCAATGGATTGGTGCTAGTGCAAATCAACAAGAACACAGCAACATCAACATTGACTTAGATGTTAAAGATGCCGGCAATATTATTGCCAACTGGAGCTCACAAAAATCGGTTGAAGGTGGCCAAGGAAAAATAACTGCTATTGCAGAGTGGGATGGCTCACCTTTTAATCCCAAATATGAGACTCTCACTGGCAAGGTCAATTTAAATCTTGAAAAAGGACGCTTGCTAGAAGTAAATACCAGTGGCGCTCAAATTCTGGACGTACTTAGCCTTCAAAGTCTATTTAGGTTTGCCACCCTAGACCTTCAAGGTAGTCTCGGCAATATCGTTAGCAAAGGCACTCCCTTTAATACTATCAATGCAAATTTTGATATCAGCAACGGAATTGCCCAGACCAAGCAATTCACCATGAGCCTAGATCAAGCTAGAGTGGCTATGACAGGACAAATCAACGTCCCAAAACAAACTCAAGATCTGCGGGTCACCATTTTCCCGACGATTGATGCTACCGCCGGCTCCTTGGCGGCGTTCGCAATCAATCCTATTGTTGGATTAGGTGCATTGGTTGGACAGTACCTCATCACCAACCAAATCAACCGAAATCTACAATCTGATTATTTGGTGCAGGGGTCTTGGGATAAGCCAGAGGTTATTCCGCTGGATCAAAAAGGCCAGCCAATTGATGCTAAAACCTTAGATACGATACGAAGCAAAGATTTGCTAAAAGAGCAAACCAAGCCCGGCACTAACACCACCCCTACACCGAAACCGCAAACGTAAACTTTATGAGTAACACAAACCCCCTAGAACTCAAAATTGCCGGGGTTCAAATGGTGTCCACTCCCGGGCTACAAGAGAATCTAGAAACGGCCAGTAGGCTGATTAAAACGGCAGCTCTAAATGGTGCGCAAGTTACCGTTCTGCCGGAGTACTTTTGCATCATGGGACTAAAAGACACTGATAAGGTATCTGCCAGAGAAGTATTTGGAAGCGGGCCGATGCAAGAAAGGCTCGCGGCGATTGCTAAAGAAAATGGTATTTATTTAGTCGCAGGGACAATTCCACTCGAAGCAAAAAATCCAAACAAAGTACTTAACACAACGCTGGTGTTTAACCCAGATGGTCAAAGGGTTGGACGCTATGACAAGATTCATTTGTTCGGGTTTCAGACTAGCGCAGAGCGTTACCAGGAATCAGAAACCATTGAGGCCGGTGAAGAGCCTAGCATGGTCAAAATTACCATCGACGGCGTAGAGTGGAAGCTTGGTCTGAGTATTTGCTATGACTTGCGCTTCCCAGAACTCTATCGCACCCTCGGGCAAGTGGATTGCCACATCATCCCTGCAGCATTCACATACACTACTGGCAAAGATCATTGGGAAATTCTATTACGTGCTCGCGCCATTGAAAATCAATGCTACGTTTTAGCTTCAGCGCAAGGCGGCACACATCAAAATCAAAGACGTACCTGGGGCAACACCATGCTAATTGATCCCTGGGGCACGGTCTTGAGCGCGCTCCCTGAAGGAGAAGGATTTATTTCAGGGGTTTTGAGCAAAGATAAATTAAACGAGGTACGCTCTAAGTTACCCGCGCTTGCGCACCGCAAGCTTTAAAGAGAGATCTACCGAATCACATGAATGCACCTGAAGCACTATTTCCAATCAATTGGACCAAAGCCAAAAAGCAGGGAGATCTTCTTAAATTAGCTAAATCTATTCTGCTTGAGCCTACCGGACTCTCAGAGCAAGATCTTCATAAGACATTTGGCAGCATGTTCGCTCATCGCCTAGATGATGCTGACTTGTACTTCCAGCATACCCGAAGTGAAAGCTGGAGCCTTGAAGAAGGCATTGTGAAATCAGGCAGCTTTAACATTGATCAGGGCGTTGGAGTGCGAGCAATTTACGGCGATAAAACTGCCTTTGCATACTCAGACGAAATTAATTTAGAAGCACTGAGCAAGGCCGCTAAAGCTACACGCGTGATTGGCCCAGAAGGTGGCAAACAGGCTGTTGCTAGCAAACTATTCAATCCACTATCGAATAAGCTTTACTCTGATGTCAATCCCCTGGACTCATTACAGCCCAAAGAAAAGATTGCCCTCCTAGAAAGTATTGAGCGTCGCGCCAAAGCACGTGATCCTCGCATCATTCAGGTAATGGCAAGTCTTGCAGGTGAATTTGATGTTGTCTTGGTTGTGCGTGCCGATGGCTTGCTGGCTGCGGATGTGCGACCGTTAGTACGCGTTTCAGTTCATGTCATTGCAGAACAAAATGGTCGACGTGAATCTGGATCTTCAGGTGGTGGCGCACGACATGATTACCATTATTTTGATACTGCCCTTATCAATCAATATGTAGATGAAGCAGTGGATGGCGCTTTGGTAAATCTCGAATCACGCCCTGCGCCTGCCGGCCCAATGACGGTTGTCATGGGTCCGGGTTGGCCTGGCGTTCTATTACACGAGGCCGTAGGACATGGCCTCGAAGGCGACTTTAATCGCAAAGGATCCTCAGCATTTGCTGGTCGCATTGGACAACGCGTAGCTGCAAAAGGAGTGACTGTTGTTGATGACGGCACTCTTTCTGGACGCAGGGGCTCTCTTAATATCGATGACGAAGGTACGCCCACTCAATGCACCACCTTAATTGAAGATGGGATTTTGAAGGGCTATATTCAGGACAGTCTGAATGCGCGCCTTATGAAAATGCCGCTGACCGGCAATGGTCGCCGGGAAAGTTTTGCGTCGCTACCAATGCCGCGCATGACCAACACTTATATGTTGGCCGGTAAAGATGACCCCCAAGAAATTGTTGCCAGCATCAAACGTGGCTTATATGCAGTCAATTTTGGCGGGGGCCAAGTCGACATTACCAGCGGCAAATTCGTATTCTCGGCATCAGAAGCCTATTGGGTAGAAAACGGCAAAATCCAATATCCCGTAAAGGGCGCCACTATTATTGGCAGCGGTCCAGAGTCCTTAAAACAGGTCTCTATGATTGGTAATGACCTCAAATTAGACGGCGGTATCGGGGTTTGCGGCAAGGAAGGGCAAAGTGTTCCTGTCGGGGTTGGGCAACCTACTTTGCGCATAGACAGCCTCACGGTCGGCGGAACTGCCTAAGATTGCTGAATTACGGCTTAAAATAGTTGCATGAGCCAACAAACCACTAATTCCACCAATTGGTACTCCGCCGTTGACAAAACGTCGGATACCGACGATCAACGCATTGATAAGATTGCCGTTCTGCCCCCGCCAGAGCACTTGATTCGCTTTTTCCCAATTTCGGGAACCCCAACTGAAGCTCTAATTAGCAAAACGCGTAAAAAGATTCGCGACATTATTCATGGCAAAGATGACCGCTTGCTCGTCATCATTGGGCCCTGCTCTATTCATGATCCACGTGCAGCGCTCGAATATTGTCAACGCCTTTTAGTCGAGCGTGAACGCTTTGCTGGCGAATTAGAAATTGTGATGCGCGTCTATTTTGAGAAACCTCGCACTACAGTTGGATGGAAAGGCCTCATTAACGACCCTTACTTGGATGAGAGCTACCGTATTGAAGAAGGTCTGCGTCTTGCACGTCAAGTCCTAATGGAAATCAATCGCCTTGGTATGCCAGCAGGTAGCGAGTTCCTTGATGTTATTTCCCCGCAATATATTGCCGACCTCATCTCTTGGGGTGCAATTGGGGCGCGTACCACTGAAAGTCAAGTTCACCGTGAGCTTGCCTCTGGTTTGTCTGCACCTATCGGATTTAAGAACGGCACTGATGGCAATATCAAGATTGCTACAGATGCTATTCAAGCGGCGAGTCGTCCACACCACTTCCTGTCCGTTCACAAGAACGGCCAAGTAGCGGTTGTAGAAACCAAGGGCAACAAAGACTGTCACGTCATTTTGCGTGGCGGCAAAGAGCCCAACTACGAAGCTCAGCATGTGCAGGCAGCTTGCGCTGAGCTAACAGCAGCAAAGCTTCCAGCTAGCTTGATGGTTGACTTATCGCACGCCAACTCTAGCAAGAAGCATGAGCGCCAAATTATTGTCGCTGACGATATTGCCCAGCAAATTGAGTCTGGTTCACATCAGATTTTTGGTGTGATGGTAGAGAGCCATCTGAATGACGGCGCGCAGAAATTTACACCTGGAAAAGATGATCCAAGCAAACTGGAATATGGCAAGAGCATTACTGATGCCTGTATTGATTGGGATGATTCATTGAAAGTGCTTGAGCGTTTAGCGACTGCTGTAAAGAAACGCCGAAGTAAGAAAAAATAATACGAGCAGCAATCATGACAAAACTAAAAGAGGCTAATTTATTTGGTCTCTTTTTTTTCGTGCTTCCAAAGTACATCTGTACCACCAGCCGCGCGATTGAGAATGCGTGACAGCACAAACAATAAATCAGATAAACGATTGACGTACTGACGAGGTGAGTCATATAAAGGCTCGGCCCATCCTAAGCGGACAATTGAGCGCTCTGCTCTTCTGCAAACCGTGCGACATACGTGCGCTTGTGCAGCAGCACGAGTGCCGCCGGGCAAAATAAATTCAGTTAACGGGGGGAGCTGTTTGTTGTACTTTTCTAGCCAAATATCCAATTGAGCAACATGGTCTGGATTTAGTAGCTTGTAATTAGGAATACAAAGCTCGCCACCCAAGTCGAATAAATCATGCTGCACCTGCAAAAAAAGCTCTTTTAGCTCAAGGGCAATGCCCTCTGGGATCTCCTCAGTCATCAAAACACCGATTTCTGAGTTCAATTCATCGACGTCGCCCATGGCGCAAATCCGCAAATGATCCTTCTCAACGCGACTTCCATCACCCAAGCCAGTCATTCCAGCATCACCCGTTCTAGTGGCGATTTTTGATAGTCGATTTCCCATGAGCTTAATTATAGGTAAATGGCTAAAATGATTCATATGAATATGGTGACCCCGCCCCCCGATCTGGCCGCTATTAGCGCGCTTCAGTCAAAACTGGTTTCGGCCTTGCGTCCAATCCTTCCTGAGCACGCCCTGCTTTGGGAGCCTGAAGACACGATTCCCTATGAATGTGATGGTTTAGCTGCCTATAAGCGTATGCCTTTGGCGGTAGCCCTCCCAGAAACAGAAGAGCAAGTTGCCCAAATCCTTAAAATTTGCTTTGCAATGCAAATCCCAGTGGTTCCAAGAGGATCTGGAACGGGGCTAGCAGGTGGGGCCATGCCAATCTCACAAGGTTTGGTGCTATCGCTTGCAAAGCTCAAGAAAATTCTGAGTATTGACCCATTTACTCGCACTGCAGTTGTTCAGCCTGGAGTTCGCAACTTAGCTATCTCTGATGCCGTTGCCCACCTAGGTCTTTACTACGCTCCCGACCCCTCATCACAAATTGCTTGTTCTATTGGCGGTAACGTCAATGAAAACTCGGGCGGCGTGCACTGCCTCAAATACGGCCTCACCCTGCACAATGTTCTACGCGTGCGCGGGATCTTAATGAATGGTGAAATTGTTGAATTCGGCAGCCTGGCACCAGATTCTCCTGGTTTAGATTTGCTCGCCATTGTTCTAGGCAGCGAAGGCATGCTTGCGGTCGTCACTGAAGTTACAGTGAAGTTGGTTGCCAAGCCAAAACTAGCGCGCGTCATTATGGCTAGTTTTGACGATATTGAAAAAGGTGGGAATGCAGTTGCCGCAATCATCGCTGCCGGCATTATTCCTGCAGGCTTAGAGATGATGGATCAAGCCACTACAAGAGCAGTAGAGGAATTTGTAAATGCAGGCTATGACCTAGAGGCGGCAGCCATTTTGCTTTGCGAATCGGATGGCACACCCGAAGAAGTTGCCGAAGAAATTGAGCGCATGACTAAAGTGCTTGAACAATCTGGCGCTAGCGGTATTCGTATTTCTAGAGACGAAACTGAACGACTGAAGTTTTGGAGTGGTCGCAAAAATGCCTTCCCGGCCGCAGGACGCATAGCGCCTGACTACTACTGCATGGATGGCACCATTCCGCGCCGTCATATTGCAACCTTGCTGAAGCGTATTCAGGGCATGGAAAAAAAGTATGGCTTAGGCTGCTTGAATGTATTCCATGCTGGTGATGGCAATATGCATCCTTTAATTTTGTTTAATGGTGCCGATGAAGAAGAATGGCATCGTGCTGAAGAATTTGGCACTGAGATTTTAGAAGCCTGCGTTGAGCTTGGAGGCACAATTACTGGCGAACATGGGGTTGGTATCGAAAAGATTAACACTATGTGTGTGCAGTTTGGCGAGGGTGAACGCGAATCTTTCTGGGGCGTTAAAGCCGCATTTGACCCAGAAAAACTCCTCAATCCCGATAAAGCTATTCCAACATTAAGTCGCTGTGCTGAATATGGCCGCATGCGCATTAGTGGAGGCAAATTGCCGCATCCAGAATTGGAACGTTTTTAATGAATGCTACCAATCCCATCATTGAGGCATTTCGTGAGCAAATCCTGAATGCAGCAAAAAATAAAACACAACTCTCCATTGAGGGTGGCAGTACAAAATCTTGGTATGGAAATACCAATACGCATACCAAGCTAGATACCCGCTCTTACTCAGGCATTCTGGAATATCAACCAGAAGAATTAGTCATCACGGCCTGTGCAGGTACGCCATTAAAAGAAATTGAGGCGGCTCTTCACGAAAAAAATCAGATGCTCGCGTTTGATCCGCCACACTTTGGTGAACATGCCACTTTTGGTGGCGCCATTGCAGTTGGCTTGGCTGGTCCGGGTCGTATTAGCGCTGGCAACTTGCGAGATTTTGTTTTGGGTGCGCGCATTCTTGATGGCAAAGGTCAGGATTTAACTTTTGGCGGACAGGTGATGAAAAACGTAGCAGGCTATGACGTATCACGCTTGATGCCGGGCTCTATGGGCACCCTGTCACTGTTACTAGAGGCGTCTGTAAAGGTGCTACCCAAACCAGCTGCGACTGCAACACTACGTTGCCACATCTCTCAAGAAAAAGCATTGCGCACTTTAAATGAGTGGGCCGGTCAACCACTGCCACTCTCTGCAAGTTGCTGGATTGGCAATGCTACTGACGAAGGTCAATTAACCATTCGTTTAGCAGGCGCAGCAGCAGCCATCAAGGCGGCTATTCCTTTGATGAGCTCCTTGGTAAATGCAAGTGAAATAGATCCTCAATCTGCAGAAATATTCTGGAATAGCTTGCGCGAACATCGGCTGTCGGAATTTGAAAATCTCGCTGCCGATCAAACGCTTTATCGCTTAGCTTTACCTGCAGCCTGTGGACCTCTTTCTATTCCAGGTGTAAATAATGAAGTTGTCTTGGAATGGCATGGCCAACAGCGCTGGATTAAAGCGCCTGGTGATGAAGCTACATTCAGCTTAATGAAACAACTCGCATCAAGCCATGGCGGACATGCAATGCGCTTTAAACAGGGCGCTGATGTTAATCCTGCGTTTCAGCGCTTTACGTTGCTTAATGAGCAGGCCCACTCTCAAGCCCTCGAACTTGTACAAGAGCGCCTAAGATCTGCATTTGATCCTGCCGGCGTATTTGCAACCAAACGTCTTCCATAAGTAACTCTATGTACACTCAACTTGCCCCCCAATTTGCCAATACTCCAGAGGGAATAGAGGCGGCTAGTATTCTGGGTAAATGTGTTCACTGCGGTTTTTGCACTGCTACTTGCCCAACTTACCAGATACTGGGTGATGAGCTCGATGGCCCACGTGGTCGCATCTACCTCATCAAGCAAATGGCCGAAGGTTTAGCACCCACAGAAAAAACCCGTACCCACTTAGATCGCTGTCTTTCTTGTCGCAATTGCGAAAGCACCTGCCCTAGTGGTGTGCAATACGGCAACTTAGTCGATATTGGTCGTAAATGGGCAGAAGACAATAGCCCATTGCGCCCACTTGGTGAGCGTCTTACTCGTTGGGCGCTAAAAGAAGGTCTGACTAAACCAGCATTATTTAATTCGGCAATGGCTCTAGGTCGTCTAGTACGCCCACTCATGCCAAGCGGCATTAAACGCAAAATTCCAGAAGCCAGAAATAAGGCTTTGAGCAACTCAACTGATCCTTATGCCAGACCGACAACTGGACACGCTCGCAAAATGCTCATTCTGGAGGGCTGTGTTCAACCGGGGATGTTGCCAAATATCAATTCAGCAACTGCACGCGTTTTAGATGCGCTAAAGATCCAATTGATTAGCGCTCCAAATGCTACCTGTTGTGGTGCCCTGCGCTACCACTTAAATGATCAAGCAGGTGGTCTAGAGAACGCCAAGCAAAACATGGATGCTTGGTGGCCTTTAGTTGAAAGCGGTGTTGAGGCGATCGTCATGACCGCCTCCGGCTGTGGTGTTATGGTCAAGGATTATGGTCATCTATTTGCCAATGACCCCGCCTATGCAACTAAGGCTAAAAAGATTTCTCACTTGACTAAAGATATCTCCGAGATATTGCCAAGCTTTCAGAATGAATTAATTCAACTCGTTGGCATAGATCAAAAGCCGGGCGTGGTTTATCACCCACCCTGCACGTTGCAACATGGTCAACAAATCCGTGGCAAGGTGGAAGGCTTGTTATCAAGCCTTGGTATTGGCGTCCGCCTGTGCGCTGATAGTCATTTGTGCTGTGGATCTGCGGGTACTTATTCAATAACCCAGCCTGAGCTATCGGAGCAGCTTCGCAAGAATAAGTTGGATCATTTACATGCAGCTTGTGAAGCATCAGGGGCAGAAGTCATTGTGTCCGGCAATATTGGCTGTATTACGCATCTTCAGCAAGAAGATAAGCCAGTGCTACATTGGATTGAACTCGTAGACCAATTAATCAGCAAATCCTTTAAGGCCCAATGAATTCAATCGTTGTTAATTTAATGCAGGTACGTCAGCGGATTGAACTTGCCGCCCTAGCAGCAAAACGAGAGCCCGAAGAAATTGAGCTCTTAGCAGTCAGTAAAACCTTTCCGGCCTCGGCAATTGAAGAAGCTATGCATGCCGGACAGTCTGCTTTTGGCGAAAATTATGTTCAAGAGGCTGTTGAAAAAATTACTCAGTTAGCCAAATTACGTCCATGGCTTATATGGCACTTTATAGGCCCACTTCAAAGTAATAAGACTAAAGAAGTCGCAGAACATTTTGATTGGGTTCACAGCGTTGATCGCCTGAAGATTGCGGAGCGACTTTCTGCTCAACGGGGTGAATTTCCTAATCTTCCAGAATTGCAGCTATGCGTTCAAGTCAATGTGAGTGACGAGGATAGTAAAAGCGGCATACCCCTTTCTGAGGCTGAGGCACTTTGTGATTCCATTACTCAATTACCCAATATCATTCTTAGGGGATTAATGGCCATTCCGGCTCCTAGCTCGGATTTAGCTGAACAGCGCAAGGCCTTTTCGCAGGTTCAAGATTGCTTTAAACATATTCAAACTACCAGATTAATAGATCCCAAATATCAATTCTTTGACACCCTATCTATGGGAATGTCAGATGATCTTGAGGCCGCCATTGCTCAAGGCAGTACGATTGTTCGTGTTGGTACAGCCATTTTTGGGAAGCGCGATAAGATTAGCCAATGAGCGAAAATCGGAATAAGCCAAACAATAGCAATGTTCACATTACCTTTATCGGTGGTGGCAATATGGGACGCGCTTTAATTAGTGGCTTACTCGCCAACGGATTTAGCTCTAATCAAATCTCTGTAGTCGAATCAAATGCGGCAACCGCCCTAAAGTTACATGAAGACTTTGGCGTTCAAGGTATTGCAGCCTTGGAACAAATAGCTTTTAACTTCTCAAAAAATAATGTCGTGGTGATGGCCATCAAGCCACAAGACTTTAATGTTGTTGCTAAGGGCATAGCAACAAAACTCAAACATAATTCAGCCTATGGCCCGCTGATCTTGAGTATTGCCGCTGGTATTCGTTTAAAAGATATGAGTCGCTGGCTAGACCATACCCGCTGCGTTCGTGCTATGCCCAATACTCCAGCGTTGATTGGCAAAGGCATTACTGGCCTATTTGCCGATTCAGCGGTAAATGAATCTGATCGTAATTTAGCGCAGACTATCTGCAATGCGGTTGGCCAAAGCATTTGGGTTTCTGAAGAAAAGCTAATGGATGCTGTTACCGCTGTATCTGGTAGCGGCCCCGCCTATGTCTTTGCGTTTCTGGAGGCGATGCAATCAGCTGGTGAAAAATTAGGTTTAGATGCCATAAGCGCTCGCAAGCTAGCCTACGCAACACTTGAAGGCGCAACGCAACTCGCCCACAACTCTGACGAACATGCTGGCGTCCTACGTGAGCGCGTCACCTCTAAAGGCGGCACCACAGCAGCCGCTCTTGATGTGATGCAACAGCAGGGATGGCACGAGATCTTAGAAAAAGCGATTGATGCGGCAAGCCAACGTGGCAAAGTAATGGGCGATGAACTGGGGAAGAGTTAATTACCCAAGCAACTCTTAGCGAAGGCTAAGACCGAGCACAACTCCTAGAAATAAAAATCCGCCCAAATAATTATTGTGGCGAAATGCCCGAAAGCATTCTTCACGTTTGCGCGTAGAGATGAGTTTTAAGTGGTAGACGGCACAAGCGAGAGCCGCAAACCATCCAACTAAAAAGTAATTACTCAAGTCAGTCAACTGGGCGACCCAAATTTGACTAATAAATAAGATGGCATAGCTAATCGCTATTGCCAGCACCTCAAATTGCCCAAAGGTGATTGCCGATGTACGTAAGCCCAATCGTAAATCATCCTCTCGATCGACCATGGCATAAGCGGTGTCATAGGCTATGGCCCAAAAAATATTTCCTATAAATAAGATCCAGGCCTCTAAGGGGATGGTGTTGAGAATGGCAGCATAAGCCATTGGGATGCCAAAACCAAAAGCAATCCCCAGAACAGCTTGGGGCATGGCAAAAAAGCGCTTGGTAAAGGGGTAAATAAACGCCACCGCCAATGCAAGTACTGAGAGTTTCTTGGTATACCCATTCAGGGTTTGAATTAGCAAGAAGGCAATCAAAGCCAAAATAGCGGCAATCAATACCGCCTCTTTGCCAGAAATCTTGCCACTAGTGACTGGACGCGCTTGTGTTCTCTGCACATGACGATCAAAGTTGCGATCAGCGTAATCGTTAATCGCACATCCCGCGCTGCGCATCAAGAAAGTACCTGCCACGAATATCAATAAGATTTTTAAATCTGGCACGCCACCACTAGCAAGCCATAAGGCCCACAGGGTTGGCCATAAAAGCAATAAGATGCCAATCGGCTTATCCAGGCGAATCAGATAAGCATATGAAATCAGGCGGTCGTTCAGAAACATTCTGTAATTATCACGCCTTTAGAAAATCAGCACGAGACCCAAGCCAACGCTCAAGATGACGCTCCACTACATCAGCATGCTCTGCTAATAATCGCTCAGCCGCTTGTTGAGCCAGCTCAATGAGCCAAGCATCACGCTGTAAATCAACAAATCGCAACATGGCATCTCCGGACTGCTTCGCTCCAAGCAATTCACCAGGACCACGTAAAGAAAGATCCCGCTCTGCGATAACAAAGCCGTCAGATACTTCACGTAAAGTTTGCAAACGCTCTTTAGCGGCCATTGATAAAGGCTCAGCGTACATCAAGATACAAACTGAATCGGCAGAGCCACGGCCCACGCGCCCACGCAGTTGATGAATTTGCGCATAACCAAAGCGTTCAGCATGCTCAATCACCATCAGCGCAGCATTGGGCACATCCACCCCGACTTCAATAACAGTTGTAGCAACTAAGAGTTGGATTTCATTGGCCTTGAAGGCGGCCATCACCGCCGCTTTTTCTTCGGCCTTTAAGCGGCCATGTACTAGACCAACCTTAAAATCAGGCAAGGCCTGTGTTAATTGCTCATAACTCTCAACCGCTGTTTGCAATTGCAGCGCTTCAGACTCTTCAATCAAAGGACAAACCCAATAAGCTTGTAATCCTTTAAATAGCCAACTCTGTAAACCTCCAATCACCTCATCGCGGCGACTGGCCTTCACCACCCTAGTGGCAATCGGTTTTCGACCGGGAGGCAACTCATCAATCACAGACACATCAAGATCTGCGTAATAGGTCATTGCTAAAGTACGCGGAATTGGCGTGGCGGACATCATTAATTGATGGCAGTAGAACAATTCGGATCCAAGTCTTTGCTGAATTTCGAGACGCTGCCTCACTCCAAAACGATGTTGCTCATCTATGACCGCCAAGCCCAATTTAGAAAAACTGACGCTCTCCTGAATAAGTGCATGAGTACCGATAATGAGCTGAGCCTGCCCGCTCTCAATCATTTCTTGGGCCAGTCTTTTTTCTTTGGCCTTCAAGCTGCCAGAGAGCCAGGCAATTCGAACACCTAACGGCCCAAACCATTCCTTCATCTTTAGATAGTGCTGCTCAGCCAAGATCTCTGTAGGCGCCATGATCGCAGCCTGATAACCATGATCCATAACCCTCGCCGCCGCTAAGGCAGCAACAACAGTCTTACCGCTGCCTACGTCACCCTGCAAGAGACGATTCATGGGAAACGATTTTTCTAGATCATTGCCAATTTCCGACCAGACGCGATCTTGTGCTGCAGTGAATTTAAAAGGTAGCACTTTGCATAAACCCCTCTCAAGACTTTGTTCTTGGGAAGGCTTTGCAAAACTCGGGGCATGTCTATCTCTACGAATGGCATGGGCACGCTTTAAAGAAATTTGTTGTGCAAGCAATTCTTCGAACTGCACTCGTCGCCATGCAGGGTCGGTACGCTCAAACAATGCTTGCGTATCAGCATCCGCAGGTGGTTGGTGCAAATAAGTAATGGCAGATTGCAGATTTGGCCAGTCATTACTGGGGAGCAACTCTGCCATTAACTTCTTAGGCAAGAACTCAGCTAAGCTATCTTGCAAGCGAGGATCACGTAATGCCTGCGCAACTGCTTTGCGAATGACCGTTTGCGAAACACCAGCACTTGCCGGATAGACTGGGGTAAGACTAGTTGGCAAAGGGGCATCTGCGGCTAGAGCCCTAACAGTAGGATGGACCATTTCCGACCCCTGAAACCCTTCGCGCACCTCTCCGCGGACTCGGACATGCGCACCCACTGCCATTTGCTTTTGCTGACTCGGATAGAAATTCAGGAAGCGCAGTTGCAAAGTCGCAGTATCGTCTTCAATGGTGACTAGCATCTGCCTTCTGGGTCTAAATAAGACCTGATTACGAATTACCACCCCTTGGGTCTGCGCCGAACTAAATCTGCCTTGATTTAAGGCGTCTTCAATCGTCAATAACTCGGTCTCGTCTTCATAACGTGAGGGAAGATGCAAAGCAAGGGCCATAGGGCTGTCTAAACCCATCTTTTGGAGTGTGCTTGGCGCTTGTTTAGTAGTCATCGTTAAAATCTAATACCTGATGGTAATGCTATGCAACTTTCCGACTTTAATTACGAACTTCCCGCCAATCTAATTGCCCAACACCCTTTGGCAAATAGAACCGATAGCCGCCTCCTAGAGGTCAATGCTGACGGGAAGAATGACGCCCAGCTAATAGACCGTCAGTTTAAGGATATTCTTAGCCTTATCAAGCCAGGGGATTTATTGGTATTCAATGACACCAAAGTCATTCCCGCAAGACTGCATGGCAAAAAAGAGACTGGCGGTAATGTTGAGCTTCTCATCGAGCGAATTAGTGGTGACATGCAAGCTTGGGTCCAAATCAGGGCATCCAAAGTTCCTAAAACAGGCTCCATTGTGCATATCCATAATCAAGCTGGAGAAACTTTTCCAGTAAAAATGATTGGATATGATGGTCGCTTTTACGAAGCCCGCTTTCCGGAAAATGTATTTTCTCTGCTCGAGCGTTTCGGTGAATTACCGCTACCACCCTATATCGAACATCAACCCGATGGTGAAGATGCACAGCGCTACCAAACTGTAGTGGCGAAAAATCCAGGTGCAGTAGCTGCACCTACCGCCGGACTTCATTTTGACGAAAACATTTTGCAGCAATTAAAAGATTTTGGAGTGCATCAAGCCACTATTACCCTACACGTAGGGGCGGGCACCTTTACCCCTGTTCGTGAAGAAGACCTCTCGAAACACAAGATGCATCATGAGTGGTTCTCCATTCCAGAAGAAACTTTGCAAGCGATTGAAGACACCAAGAAAAAAGGCGGGCGAGTAGTTGCAGTAGGTACAACCAGCCTCAGAGCCCTAGAGAGCCAGGCTCTTAGCCGACAAAGCAGTAGTGAGACCAACCTCTTTATTACCCCGGGCTTTCAGTTCAAAGTCGTAGATTGCTTGTTAACAAACTTTCATCTGCCAAAATCTACCTTATTAATGTTGGTGAGCGCTTTTGCGGGCATGGGCAATATCCGCGCCGCCTACCAACATGCCATTGATCAGAGATATCGCTTCTTCAGCTATGGAGATGCAATGTTTCTTTGCCGACTTGAGAATACAAATCCATGACCAAACCTGTTCACTTTAATATTTTGGCGCGCGACTCGCAAAGTCCTGCTCGCCTTGGTCAACTTGATCTTCCCCATGGCAGCGTGCAAACGCCCATTTTTATGCCAGTCGGAACTTATGGCACCGTAAAGGCAATGACACCGCGCGACCTGAATGAAGCAAAAGCGCAGATTATTTTAGGCAACACCTTTCATCTTTGGTTGCGCCCAGGTCTAGATGTCATCAAGAAACATGGTGGCTTACATCGCTTCATGGCTTGGGATAAACCTATTCTGACTGACTCAGGCGGCTTTCAGGTGTTTAGCCTGGGGGCACTTCGCAAGATCTCCGAAGAGGGCGTCACTTTTGCCTCCCCGATTAACGGCGACAAATTGTTCATGTCTCCAGAGGTATCAATGGAGATTCAGGCGGTATTGAACAGCGATATTGCCATGCAATTTGATGAGTGCACCCCTTACGAAATCAAAGGTCAACCTACTTCAGAAAAAACTGCCCGAGCCTCGCTTGAAATGTCACTTCGCTGGGGCGATCGGTCGCTCAAACGTTTTCGAGAACTCAATACTGGCAATGGTTTATTTGGCATCGTCCAGGGCGGCATGTTTGAGAATCTGCGCGAGTTTTCCTTAGATGCCGTCAGTCAGCAAGGTTTTGATGGAATTGCCATTGGCGGACTCTCCGTTGGAGAGCCTAAGCCTGAATTTGAGCGAATCTTGAATTTCACGGCACCCAAGCTTCCCGAGCATATGCCGCACTACCTTATGGGCGTTGGGACGCCCGAGGACCTAATTCTTGGAGTTAGCCTAGGTATTGATATGTTTGATTGCGTAATGCCCACCCGAAATGCCCGCAATGGCTGGCTATTTACCCGCTTTGGAGACCTCAAATTACGCAATTCTGGCTACAAGGACGATGATCGACCACTCGACCCTACTTGTAGCTGTTACACCTGCCAGAACTTCACCAGATCCTATTTAAATCACCTCCAAAAAGCCAATGAGATTCTCGGATCGCAGCTCAACACCATTCACAATCTCTCCTATTACCTCCAGTTGATGACGGAAGTCAGGGAGGCCTTGAGCAAAGATCGTTTTAGCGCCTATCGCGAAGAATTTCATCAGAATCGTCAGCGTGGCGTTGAGCCTGGGCAGGATTAATAGCCCTGCAGGGCGCACGCCCCTCTAAATCACCCCCAAAGCCCCACACAGTTTAGAATTGCGGGTTTACGGCTTTGCTTAAAAGCCTAAAACCGAAGCAGTTTCCAAATAGTCTTTAACGGAGGTTTTGTATGTGGATTAGTAACGCTTTTGCCCAAGCTACAGCTGCGGGTCCAGATTCTGGTGGCTTAATGAGCTTCCTTCCATTGGTTTTGATGTTTGCAGTTTTGTACTTCATCATGATTCGCCCACAAATGAAGCGTCAAAAAGAAACTAAAGCTATGCTCGAATCATTAGCAGTTGGCGACGAGGTCGTTACTGTTGGCGGCATTATGGGCAAAGTAACAGCGCTGAAAGATCAAGTTGTCACTGTTGAAATTTCTGCCGGCACTGAAGTGCAGTTGCAAAAAGGTGCTATCACTACCGTTTTGCCAAAGGGCACGCTGAAGTCTGCTTAATACCTTTGTTTAAAAGTATCCCACTATGAATCGCTACCCCCTCTGGAAGTATCTAGTTATCGCCGTTGCTTTATTAATTGGCGGGCTATATTCATTACCAAATTTTTATGGTGAGGCTCCAGCGGTTCAAATCTCGTCCGCCAAACCAACCATCAAGGTTGATTTGGCGACACAAGCTCGCGTTGAAAAGATTTTGACTGAGGCTGACATCAGCAACACTGGCATTTTCTTTGAGAACGCCACCAATGTAGGTTCAATCAAAATTCGGTTTAACAGCACTGACATCCAACTGCGCGCACGAGATCTCTTGCAGCAGAAAATGAATATCGATCCAAATGATCCCAATTTCACAGTTGCCCTTAATCTCCTATCCAATACACCGGGCTGGTTAAATGCAATTAACGCCCTACCTATGCCACTGGGGCTTGACTTGCGCGGCGGTGTCTACTTCCTTTTACAGGTAGATATGAAGGGTGCAGTTCAGAAGAAGGTTACCTCTTTGGCAACTGATATCCGCACCCAACTACGAGACAAGAATATTCGCCATCAAGGTATTGAGCGTGGCGCAGATAGCATTACTATTAATTTTGGCAGCACTACTGATGCTGAGGCTGCTCGTACAGTTCTGTTATCTACTCAGCCTGAACTGATTTGGCAAGTCAAGCCTACCGGCCTCTCCCCAAAGTTAGTTGGCGAATTCAAACCAACAGCTTTAAAAGAAATACAAGATAACGCAGTCAAGCAAAACATCATCACCCTGAATAAGCGCGTGAATGAGTTAGCCGTTAAGGAACCCGTTATTCAGCAACAAGGTGCAGAGCGCATTGTGGTGCAATTGCCAGGCGTTCAAGATACTGCGCGTGCCAAAGACATTATTGGTCGTACAGCAACCCTAGAGTCTCGCTTGGCCGACCCATTGGTCTCCACTATTGGTATTGGTGAAACGCCGCCTCCAGGCATGGATACCTTCCGCTTTGGAGAAAACCGTTTAGGCGTATTTAAGAAATCTGTCATTTTCAGTGGCGATCGCATTACTGATGCAAGCGCTGGTTTTGATCAAAACCAGCGTCCCGCCGTCAATATCTCACTGGATGCCGCTGGTGGCCGCGTAATGCAAGAAGTCACTCGCGAAAACATTGGCAAACCAATGGGCATGATTCTGTTTGAAAAAGGCAAAGGCGAGGTTCTGACAATCGCCACCATTCAAGGTGAATTTGGATCTAAGTTTCAAATCACGGGCCAACCAACTACTGCGAGCGCAAATGACTTAGCACTCTTGCTGCGCGCTGGCTCTTTGGCTGCCCCAATGGAAATCATTGAAGAGCGAACCATTGGACCAAGCTTAGGCGCCGAAAATATCGAGAAAGGCTTCAAGTCACTCTTAATTGGCTTTGGTGCAATTGCTATCTTTATGATGGCTTACTACTTACTCTTTGGCACATTCTCGGTAGTTGCCTTGGCAGTGAACTTGCTCCTGCTGATTTCCGTCTTATCAATGTTGCAAGCCACTCTCACCTTACCCGGCATTGCCGCGATGGCCCTGGCACTTGGTATGGCAATTGACTCCAACGTATTGATTAACGAACGTATACGTGAAGAGCTACGTAATGGCGCTGCGCCACAAACCGCTATTGCAGTTGGCTTTGATAAAGCTTGGGCAACGATTTTAGACTCCAACGTGACAACCTTAATTGCTGGTCTTGCCCTTTTAGCATTTGGCTCTGGCCCAATCAAAGGCTTTGCGGTGGTTCACTGCTTAGGCATTTTGACTTCAATGTTCTCGGCCGTCTTCTTCTCGCGTGGTCTTGTCAACCTTTGGTATGGCAGACATAAGAAGGTTCAAAAACTCGCTATCGGCCAAGTTTGGCGCCCACAGGAGAAATAAGTCATGGAATTTTTCCGGATCAAAAAAGATATTCCCTTCATGCGCCATGCATTGGTGCTTAATGCAATTTCTTTAATCACCTTTTTAGCAGCAGTCTTTTTCTTATGGCATAACGGCCTTCATCTCTCAATTGAATTTACTGGTGGCACGGTGATGGAGGTGAGCTATCCTCAAACTGCTCCACTAGATTCCATTCGCACTAAGGTTGAAAAGCTTGGTTATGCTGATACCCAAATTCAGAACTTTGGTAGCTCACGTGATGTCATGATTCGTTTGCCATTGCAAAAAGATGCTGAAGGCAAACTCATCTCTTCCGCAGACCAGAGTGCAGCTGTTATGCAAGCACTTGAGCCCGCAAGCAGCGGCGCCAAGTTACAGCGCGTAGAGTTCGTTGGACCACAAGTTGGCCAAGAGCTGGCCATGGATGGCTTGAAGGCTCTGGTCTTTGTGATCATCGGCATTGTGGTGTACCTCTCCTTCCGCTTTGAGTGGAAGTTTGCGGTCGCAGGCATCATTGCGAACTTACATGACGTAGTTATCATCCTAGGCTTCTTTGCGTTCTTCCAGTGGGAATTCTCGCTCTCTGTCTTGGCGGCAGTCCTTGCGGTTCTGGGTTACTCCGTGAATGAATCTGTAGTGATCTTCGACCGTATTCGCGAGAACTTCCGCAAATACCGCAAGATGAATACCCGCGAGATTATTGACAATGCGATTACCAGCACAATCAGTCGTACCGTCATTACTCACGGCAGTACTGAAATGATGGTTTTGGCCATGCTGGTCTTTGGCGGCCCAACACTCTTTTACTTTGCTCTCGCACTGACTATTGGCATTTTGTTTGGTATTTACTCTTCAGTGTTCGTCGCTGCTGCTTTAGCCATGTGGCTTGGAGTAACGCGTGAAGATTTGGCAAAGGGCGACAAGAAGCCGGATGATAATGCCCGCAACGATGACCCTAATTTTGGGGCACGCGTTTAAGCCAAACTTGGCTTAATTTAAAGAGAAGTTTTGTTGATCAAGGGCAGCTAGTATTCGCTTAGTTGCGCCTTGATGCTCAATTGAGTAAGTCTTTGCCGCTTGACTCATCGTGCCAAGCTCAGCAGTATTCAAGAGCAAAACCTTCAGAGCTTCCATCAAAGCAGTTGGTTCGCTCAACAATAAGTCACCCCCAATACGCTTTGCAGCGCCTGCTTGGATTGCATCTAAGGAGGCCTGCTGAAAGTTGTAAGTGTGCTCACCCAAAAGAACGGGGCAGCCTGCAGCACAGGCTTCAATAAGATTCTGACCACCGAATGGCAGTAGACTACCGCCCATAACCACCAAATCAGCCGCGCTGTAATACATTGGCATCTCCCCCATAGAGTCACCTAAGACTACATCTAAGCCAGCACACTCCGTTGGAATTCCTGACCACTCAGTGCGACGACGAAACTTCAAACCAGCCGAATACATTAGATCAGCAACATCAGCAAATCTTTCTGGGTGGCGCGGCACCAAACAGAGCAAAGGAGCAATCACAAAGGAATTGCTGAGCATTAAATCTTTCCAAGCTTTCAGAAGAATTTCCTCTTCACCATCGCGGGTACTAGCAGCGCAGACCATCAAACGTTTACTAGCATGCAGCTCCTGTTGCCATTGTTTTCCCTGCTGGATCAACAGTGGATCAAGAGGCACATCAAACTTGAGATTGCCTACGATGCTGATATTCTTCACACCAAGACTGCGATATCGCTGCGCATCAAATTCGGTTTGCGCTAAGATGCCAGCAAAGGCTTGAAACAATGAACGTCCAGCTTTACCAAATCGATTGACGCGACGTGCACTTCTCTCGGAGAGGCGGGCATTCACCAAGAACAAAGGTGGGCCGATCTCTGCGCAACGAAAAACGACCGTTGGCCATGCCTCAGTTTCCATAAAGAGCCCAAGCTTAGGCTTGAAAATATTCAAAAAATGTTCAACCGACCAGCAAAGATCATATGGCAAGTAAACCTGGCGAATCTGCCCAGAAGCAATTTGATTAGCAAACAATTGCTTACCTGTACGACGACCATTTAAAGTCATGTGTGTTAACAAAATGGTTTCACCACGAGCAAGGTAGGCGTCAATTAATGGCTGAGCAGCACGGGTCTCACCTACTGAAACTGCATGAATCCAAATTGATTCTTGCTTGATTGGTTTGTCATAACCAAAGCCAAGACGCTCTGGAATATGGTGCAAATAAGCAAAAGAATGGCGTGCGCGCCAAGCTAGGCGGATAAAAGCCAATGGCAACAAGAGATGCCATAGCAATTGATAAACAGCAAACCAGACTCGGGGGCGCGCCCCGTATTCTGCACTGGAGCTCACACTCACTTTTTGAGACGTTCGGTCAATTCAACCGCCTTACCTAGGTAAGAAGATGGTGTCATTTCCAGCAAACGTGCTTTTGCATCTTCTGGAATCTTCAATCCGCGAATAAAGGCTTGCAAATCAGCCTGATTAATACCTTTGCCACGAGTTAATTCTTTTAGCTGCTCGTAGGGATTCTCAATACCGTAACGGCGCATCACAGTTTGCACTGGCTCTGCCAGCACTTCCCAACAGGAATCTAAATCTGCAGCAATAGCTGCATGATTTACCTCCAACTTACCAAGGCCACGCAAAGCGCTGTCATAAGCTAATACGCTATGACCGAATGCTGGACCGAGATTACGCAAAACGGTTGAGTCGGTAAGATCACGCTGCCAACGAGAGATTGGCAACTTTTCTGCAAGGTGATGCAGTAGAGCGTTTGCAACCCCTAAGTTACCTTCAGAGTTTTCAAAATCAATCGGATTCACTTTATGCGGCATGGTTGAGGAGCCAATTTCGCCAGCCTTAGTGCGCTGCTTGAAATAACCCACAGAGATGTAAGCCCAGAAGTCTCGATCCATATCCAAGAGGATCGTATTGGCACGGGCAATCGCATCAAACAATTGGGCCATACCATCATGCGGCTCAATCTGAATGGTGTAAGGATTAAAAGTTAAACCAAGACGTTTCTCAACTACGTTCTTAGAGAAATTCTCCCAATCAAAATCTGGATAAGCAGATAAATGCGCGTTGTAATTACCTACTGCTCCATTCATCTTGCCGAGCAATGGAACCACGGCAATTGATTCAATAGCGCGCTCTAAACGTTTTGCGATATTGGCAATCTCTTTACCAAGCGTACTTGGTGATGCAGGCTGACCATGAGTGCGAGATAACAAAGGTACTTTAGCGTTTTCAAGAGCGAGATCCGTTAATACCGAGAGTACTTTTCTGAGTTGCGGCAAGAGAACTTCATCACGCGC
The DNA here is from genome assembly GCF_018687735.1 of Polynucleobacter sp. MG-5-Ahmo-C2. Classification (NCBI taxonomy): domain Bacteria; kingdom Pseudomonadati; phylum Pseudomonadota; class Betaproteobacteria; order Burkholderiales; family Burkholderiaceae; genus Polynucleobacter; species Polynucleobacter sp. MG-5-Ahmo-C2. The sequence goes on from NZ_CP061304.1 coordinate 1,530,743, forward strand.
CCCACGTAGCATCAAACCATGCGATGTATTGTTGATATCCTCAGAAGTACAAGCAAAGTGGATGAACTCACTCGCCTTTAATAGCTCTGGACGATCTGCTACCTTTTCTTTTAAGAAATACTCAACCGCTTTCACATCATGATTGGTAACAGCCTCAATATCTTTGATGCGCTGCGCATCCGCATCAGAGAAGTTTTCAGGGAGCGAGAGCAAGAAAGCTTCATCGGCTGCGTTGATTTTTGGCACGTCAGGAAGATCTGCGGCAGCCAATGCCAACAACCAATGAATTTCCACAAATACCCGCTGACGCATAAAGGCTGCTTCCGAAAGCCAGGGGCGCAAGGAATCGAGCTTGCTGGCATAACGACCGTCTAAGGGGGAAAGGGCATTAAGGGTAGAAAGCGGCTGACTCACGAATATTGCCTTTGCATTGAATATGTCAATAAAACCTGATTTTAATGCGTTCCAGGGTCAAGCAGGCCTCCATGAGGATGGCTATACTGTGCCCTATGAAACTAATCGGATCCCTCACTAGCCCCTATGTACGTAAAGTACGTATCGTATTTTCTGAGAAAAAGGTCGATGTTGACCTTGAATTGGAGAATGTTTGGGCTGCAGACACCAAAATAGCCAATTCCAACCCCCTGGGGAAGGTTCCCTGCCTTATTCTGGAGGATGGCGAGGCTATCTATGACTCTCGCGTGATCGCCGAATATGCCGATGGCCTTAGCCCCGTAAGCAAGCTCATTCCCACTGACAACCGCGAGCGTGCAACTGTCAAAACCTGGGAAGCCCTGGCTGACGGAATCACGGATGCTGGCATTTTGGCGCGACTCGAGCGCACATGGCGCCCAGCTGAAGAGCAAAGCTCAGCTTGGGTTGATCGCCAAATGGGTAAGATTCAAAATTCTCTGCGTCAAATGTCTGAGATCTTAGGAGAAAATGCCTGGTGCCATGGCAATCAAATGACACTGGCAGATATTGCAACAGGATGTGCGCTTGGCTGGCTGTTACTGCGCTTTCCAAACATTCAATGGCAAGCTCAATATCCAAACTTAGATCGTCTCTACCAAAAATTATTGCAGCGACCTTCTTTTATGGAAACTGAACCACCAGCAGCGTAAGTCAAATTTGCATTTCTCATTGGGATGAGGCGGAAATAATTCCGCCACCCAAACAAATATTGCCGTCATATAAAACCGCTGATTGCCCGGGTGTTACTGCCCATTGCGCATCCGGAAATCCCAGCTCAAAACTAAGATCTGCTGTACCAGCAGTTAAAGTGCATGCGGAGTCCGCTTGACGATAGCGAGTCTTGGCAGAGTAACTTCCAGAGGCTGGGGCGGCACCGGCAATCCAACTCGCATCAATAGCTTCTAGGGTCTTAGCCAAAAGCCATGGGTGTTCATGACCCTGCGCTACATACAGCGTGTTATTCGCCATATCCTTACGCGCTACATACCAAGCATCACCATTACCATCCTGACTGCCGCCCAAGCCAATCCCTTTACGCTGGCCCAAAGTGAAAAAGGCTAAGCCCATATGCTCGCCAACAGTCTTGCCATCTGGTGTTTTAATTGGGCCCGGTGTACATGGTAAGTAGCGATTTAAGAATTCCCTAAAAGGACGCTCACCAATAAAACAAATTCCAGTACTATCTTTTTTGCGCGCGTTGTGTAAGCCAATTTTTTCGGCAATCTTGCGCACTTCAGTTTTTGGAATTTCCCCTAGAGGAAACAAAACATTCGCCAATTGCTGTTGCGTTAAACGATGTAAAAAATAACTTTGGTCTTTGCTCGCATCAAGTGCTTTTAACAATTGCACTTTGCCGCCCTCGTGACGCACCCTGGCATAGTGCCCAGTAGCAATAGCATCAGCGCCCAAACTCATAGCGTGATCTAAGAAAGCCTTGAATTTAATCTCGGCATTACAAAGAACATCCGGATTAGGGGTGCGCCCTGCAGCATATTCACGTAAAAATTCAGCAAATACGCGCTCTCGGTATTCAGCGGCAAAATTAACCGCTTCAACATCGATTCCGATCAAATCGGCTACAGACACAACATCGAGCCAATCCTGACGGGAAGAGCAATACTCATCGTTATCGTCGTCCTCCCAATTCTTCATGAAAAGGCCAATAACCTCATAACCCTGCTCCTTGAGCATCCAGGCAGCAACTGATGAATCCACCCCTCCAGACATGCCAATGACGACTTTCTTGGGCTTTGTGGGCGGGATTGAGGAAGAATTGAGCGGGATCATCAAAAAATGCGAGAATTCAATATAAGCTGGGAGTCCATATTGTAGAAGTCTTAGTCTGATTTCACAGAAATTTAGGCAAAAACCAAGCATTTAGACTTAGAGGTGAATAAATAGGTGAAATTGAGCCTATTTAACTAAAATAGATTTTTTATAAATTTTGCTTTTGGAGACATGCCATGCGCATAGGAGTGCCGCTGGAAACAAGGCCCGGGGAAACTCGAGTAGCCGCAACACCAGAAACCGTAAAAAAACTGATCGGCCAAGGTCACAGTGTTGTCATTCAAAGAGACGCTGGCGTTCAGGCTAGTCAACCAGACGCTGCGTACGTAGCCGTAGGCGCCACTATTGGTAGCGCAGCCGATGCATTTGGCGCAGAAATTGTGCTTAAGGTGCGCGCTCCTGAAGCTGCTGAGCTTAAGCAAATTAAATCTGGCAGCGTACTCATCGGCATGCTCGATCCATTTGATAATGACAATATTGCTGCAATGGCTGCGCAAGGTGTAACAGCGTTTTCATTAGAAGCCGCTCCGCGCACCACTCGCGCACAAAGTATGGATGTGTTGTCATCACAAGCAAATATTGCGGGCTACAAATCAGTCATGATTGCTGCAAATGAATATCAACGTTTCATGCCTATGCTCATGACAGCAGCAGGCACTGTAAAAGCTGCTCGCGTACTTATTTTGGGTGCTGGTGTTGCTGGCTTGCAAGCGATTGCTACTGCAAAACGTCTAGGCGCCGTTATTGAGGCATCAGATGTACGCCCAGCTGCTAAAGAACAAATTGAATCTTTAGGCGCTAAGTTTGTTGATGTACCTTATGAAACTGATGAAGAGCGTCAAATCGCGCAAGGCGTTGGCGGCTATGCCCGCCCAATGCCAGAAGCGTGGATGAAACGTCAGGCAGCCTTAGTTGCCGAGCGCGCTCAACAAGCTGACATCGTGATTACCACCGCTTTAATTCCAGGACGCAAGCCGCCAGTCCTATTGCACAGCGACACCGTTGCCAATATGAAACCAGGCTCTATCGTGATTGATATTGCTGCCGGTCGTGGTGATAACGGCTCGGGTAACTGTCCGCTCACTCAAGCCGACAAGATTGTGGAAATCAATGGCGTCAAGATTGTTGGTTATACCAATCTTGCAAGCATGGTCGCAGCGGATGCATCAGCGCTCTATGCGCGTAACTTGATCGACTTTATGAAACTCATTGTTGATAAGGAGGCGAAATTGGTCATTCCTACTGACGACGATATCGTTACCGCCTGCTTAATGTGTCGTGATGGCCAAGCTGTCCGCAAAAACTAATAGAACAAATTTAGACTAAGGAAATATCATGGATCTCGCTGCTTTTCAAAGCATCCTCACAGTCCAAAACATCACCGTGTTTGTATTGGCCATTTTTGTTGGCTACCACGTGGTTTGGAACGTTACTCCAGCATTGCATACACCATTGATGGCCGTGACTAATGCCATCTCCGGAATTATTATTGTCGGCGCACTCTTGCAGACTGAAGTTATCGGCGGAGATGAAATTACTCTCACCAGCATTATTGGTGCCGTTGCAGTATTCCTGGCCTCCATCAATATTTTTGGTGGTTTTATGGTCACCCGCCGCATGCTGGAGATGTTTAAGAAAAAAGCTCCTAAAGCTGATGCAGCAGCCAAATAAATAGAACAAGATCTATAGAGACCAAAACAATGTCAAACATAACCGCTATTTCTTATCTCATTTCCTCGGTGTTGTTCATCCTCGCATTGCGTGGACTGTCCTCACCAACCACATCACGCCAAGGCAATACTTTTGGCATGATTGGTATGTTGCTGGCAGTGATCACCACTTTCTTGATTCCTGATTTCAAACCTGTTCTCTCACTGATCGCCGTGGCGATTGTGGGTGGTGCAATCATCGGAACGATTGCGGCTAAACGTGTACAGATGACCAAAATGCCAGAGCTTGTTGCTTTGATGCACTCTTTTGTTGGTTTGTCAGCAGTCTTGATCGCAATTGCTGCTGTATTTAATCCGGCCCATGACCATACTGGCGCACAAAAGATTGAATTATTTATTGGTGCGTTTATTGGCGCAATCACCTTTACTGCCTCCGTAATTGCTTTCGGGAAATTATCCGGCAAGGTCAGCGGAAAACCAGTAACCTTTTCTGGTCAACATCTTCTAAACCTCGTTCTTGCTATCTCCATGGTTGGTGCAGGTATTGCTTATTACATGGGCGATAGCCATGCCGCCTTCTTGGCGATGTGTGCAATTGCGCTGGTATTGGGTGTGACCTTAATTATTCCTATCGGTGGCGCTGATATGCCGGTAGTGGTATCCATGCTGAACAGTTATTCAGGATGGGCAGCGGCAGGTATTGGCTTTACTTTGAACAACCCTGTGTTGATCATTGCGGGTGCTTGCGTAGGATCTTCAGGCGCAATTCTGTCCTACATTATGTGTAAGGCGATGAATCGCTCAATCCTCGCAGTATTGCTTGGCGGTTTCGGGGCTGAAGCTACTGCTGGCGGCGCTGATGACGGCAGTCCTAAAAACTACAAAACTGGCTCTCCAGAAGATGCGGCCTTCCTCATGGAAAATGCCGACACTGTGATCATTGTTCCGGGCTACGGATTAGCGGTTGCACGTGCACAACATGCCCTTAAAGAGTTAACTGAAAAGTTGACGCACCATGGTGTTACCGTAAAGTATGCAATTCATCCAGTAGCAGGTCGCATGCCTGGACATATGAACGTACTCTTGGCTGAAGCTGAAGTTCCATATGATCAGGTTTTTGAGATGGAAGACATCAATAGCGACTTTGGGCAGGCTGATGTAGTGTTAGTGCTTGGTGCAAATGACGTGGTGAATCCGGCTGCACGTACACCAGGTAGCCCAATCTTTGGGATGCCAATCTTGGAGGCATTTAAAGCTAAAACCATTATTGTTAACAAGCGTTCAATGGCAGCTGGCTATGCTGGCTTGGACAATGAACTCTTCTACATGGATAAAACCATGATGGTCTTCGGTGATGCGAAGAAAGTGGTTGAAGAGATGGTCAAAGCGGTAGAGTAATTCAATAGCCGTTATTGGCCATTCTAGGCCGATAACGGCTAGATTCTGATATACGCGTCAAAAATTGCTCATGACACTTTGAAATCGCTTGCACCATGGACTCTCTCCATCCATTAAATTTTTATCAATCATTTCTACAAGTGCTGGGCGCGCCTCAATTACATCCACGGATTGAATCAATAATTGTCTAAACTTTCTTTCGCGACAATTTTCTAGATAGGTTGTCAAAATCTTAAAATTAGAAATGCGCTCAATTATTTTGTCCGCTATCAAAAGTAAGCCATTTTCGCTAAAAAATAATGGCAAACACCAAGGGGAATGGAATCCAAATATAGAACGCATATCACTGTATTGGCCCTCCTGGAAAGCAAATCGGCGTGCTATTTCCAGGGGAGCAAATTTAACTCCTTTTCTCTCTAGGTGGTCCCTGTACTTACAACATATCAATAGATCCTCGGGCCAGGATTCAGATAACCAGACCTTACGATCAAGCAGGCCTTCAAGCGCTTCCATGAGCCGAATAGACCGATAAGAGAACCCCCCATTTCCAACTTGTAATATTGAATCAACAAAATGAGGGGCGCCAATATAGTCATAATCTAAAAATTCTTGCTGCCACTGGGCTGGATTTAGAACAAAACCGTCCCACTGAATTATTAAAAAATCTTTGTTAATAATCTTTATCAAATCAAACAAGACTAATTCTTCGTAATCTTTAACTGAGGTAATTGGGGGTATTTTTACGAACTCTGCGCCATCAAAATATGGGACATCGCTGAAGGTGTAAACTTTATCAATGGCATGGCATTCAAGAGTTTTCTCGATCGCCAACTTTGGCAATGTTTTGTCGCTATAGGTATCAATAATAACTGCCGAAATTCTACGATTCACGCAATAATCCTATATAAAGAATATGATTAATCATAATCCAGGATGACTCGCAGCACCAATCTTCGGCAAACAAAAATCAAATTTTTAATAATCGTCTTAGCAAATAACCCAATCAACAGCCCATGAGCAAGATGCAAAATCTCGATGATGTAACCCTTCTGACTGTTACTTCAGTAGAAGTGGATTTGGCAAAAAATGCACTCATGATCTCAAATGAGTTTTGCAACTTCGGCTCGGTAAAAATCCTAGCGCCTAAGAGGCCAGAAAATTTACCAACTTCAATGGAGCACATTGTAATACCGCCGATAAATTTTCTTGGTTACAGCAAATTTATGATTGAGGATCTAAATCAATATGTTGATACCGACTTTTGTTTAATAATTCAGGCAGATGGTTTCGTGATCAATCCGCAGCTGTGGAGCGATGGATTTTTAGATTATGACTACATTGGCGCCCCCTGGCTCCCAATCGTAAGGCAAAGCAATGCTTCTCGAGGGTTTGAATTTAATAGAAACAGGGTTGGCAACGGGGGATTCTCCCTGAGAAGTAAAAAACTTCTTGAGGTTTGCTCTCAAATTAAATTTGATGAATTAAATCTGCCAATTAAGTCTGAGGATGTAGTTATTTGCCACTACTTCTACGAAGAAATGGTTAAAGCTGGCGTCAAATTTGCTCCAATTGACTTGGCCAGTCAATTTTCTATCGAGTCAGTTGTACCAGGCTTAAATGCCAATCTAAACTCTAGTTTTGGATTTCACGGCAAGCATTGGCTATCAAATAATCATCTTAAAAAACTAGCTTCTGAGTCAAAATATAAAGATGAATTTTTAAGTTTATTGAAGTTGCCACCAGTTAGACAAGAAGTTAAATCGAATCGCGTTGGCAGACTTGACCCATGCCCCTGTGGAATTGGCAAGCGTTATAAAGAGTGTCATGGGAAAATAACCTAATTCCTGATGAGCGCTTAAAGTAAACCCACATCAATCTGAATTTTTTCCAACACCCCTGCCCAGTCACCAATTTTCTCCTGCCTATACAAGCTTATTGAGGGGTACCAAGGGGTATCGGATCTATCTAAGAGCCACCTCCAATCTGGGACGAAAGGTAGTAGCACCCAGGTTTTTTTACCTAAGGCGCCACTTAAATGCGCCACACTTGTATCAACACTAATAACGAGATCTAAGCACTCTATCAGGGCGGCACTATCACCAAAGCTCTTAAGATATTGCGAAAAGTTTCGGATCCTTGTATTTAACTCAAGAGTCAATTGATCCGCTTCGCGAACCTCTTTTTGAAGACTAATGTACTCATAGTGTTCTGGCAGGTAAGGGAGCAAGTCTTTTAATGCCAAGCTGCGGTTGTAGTCATTCTTGTGATCTGGATTGCCGCTCCATACCAAACCTATTCTCGGTTTAGTCTTTTGACCTAATCTTGCTTCCCATTCAGTTACCGCCGCAAAATTGCCAGATAAATACTTCTGTGCAGATGGGATGTTGCTTAGATTAGTTTTAAATGCCAAAGGCAGACTGAGAAGAGGGCACTGGAAATCAAATGATGGAAGCTCTTGCTCCTTGATGACTAGCTGCGAAACGCCATCCAAGTCAGATAGGAGGGTAACAAGAGGATCAGGCACCTCCAAGATAACGCGCGCACCTAATTCTGAAACTAATTTTGCGTACCGACAAAACTGAATAAAATCACCCAACCCTTGTTCACCATAAAGTAAGATGGATTTATCTTTGAGTGACTCAGTGCCAGCCCAACAAGGTTTATCGAAGCGACGATTTCCTATGACTTTGCTCACTGAATCTGAACTCCATCGACTTTCATATAAGGGTAGACCACGTTCAAAATCGCCTTGCAGCAAAAGGGTTAGGGATTTATTGAGGAAGGCCTCATAATGCCCCGGATTTAGTCCAATAGCTTTATCGTAATCAGCTAGAGCCTCATCAAAATATCTCAATTGATTTAAAGCAAAGCCCTTGTTATTCCAGGTAATGTGATCATTTGGATTAAGAATTAAGGCCTGATGGTAGCTATTAATAGCCTCTTCATGGCGATCAAGCATCCTCAATGCATTGCCCCTGTTAGACCAGGCATCAGCATAATTTGGCTTCAGAGAAGCAGCATGTTCGTAATGGGTTAGAGCCTCAACAAAACGCTTTAGCTCGAAAAGAATATTTCCCTTGTTCAGCCAAGCCTCATCGTATTTTGGGTCTAACTTAATAGATTGATCAAACGCCTCTAATGCAGATTCGTATTGTTTCAATTCAAATAACGCACTTCCCAAGTTGCATTTAGTTAGTGGATTTTTAGGTAGCACCCTTAGGGATGTATTTAAATAGTCAATCGCCTGCTTATGTTGTCCCTTTTTTATAGCCACAACTCCTAATAACCTCAATATATGGGGATCTTTGGGGTTAAATTTAATCGCTTGATTTAAATACAACGCTGCTGAATCTACATTTAAGTTTCTGAGAGCGTCTAAGGCTTTATTTAAAAGGAAGCCTACTTGCGGATTCATATGATTCAGTCTCTCAAACAAAAAGGTGGTCTACTGGCTCAGCATTTAGATATCTCTTATACATCTCCAAATAAGCAGACTCAATATTTTTTGCATACAGCTGAGTATCAAAGAGGGGAGTGGTGAATCTATTTTTTATTAACCTTATTCTTATATCTCGTAATTTTTCCGTGTGTGTAGCAAGCTCAATAGCTAAACGCTCGTACTCACCCATATTTTGAGTAACCAACTCTGGTATGCCTACAGATCGCAGCAAACTACCGGCCACCCTGCCCGGGAAAGTCTCTCCAAGACAGGTAACCAAGGGTAGTCCGGCCTTGAGTGCATCTACTGCTGTGGTATGGGCATTGTAAGGATTGGTATCTAAAAATAAATCTGCAAGGGCGTATCTAGCTAAATGATCTTCCATTGAATCCACTCTTTGGGAGAAAATAATTCTCTCAGGACCAACGCCTAATTTTTTAAACTCTTTGAGAATATTTTCTCTGAAAAGAGCGGTATTCTCAGAAATCCAAAAAATACTCTTATCTACCTTTAATAAGACTCTTGTCCAACTCTCAAGAATTTTTTTATTGAACTTGTAACTATTATTGAAACAACAAAAAATAAAATGATCGTCAGGTAGGCCATACTCAGTTCGTGTGATGGGCCTCGAAGATGGCACTCTTTTTGAGTCATCAACCATAAATGTATTGGGTAAATACACCACTTTCTCGGTGTAATGCATACGACTCGACTCAGGAATAATTGTTTTATCCGCAACAATGTAATCCATATAACTAGCACCCGTTGAGCCAGCAAAACCAAGGTAGCCCACTTGAATTGGGGCTGCTCGGTAAGAAAAAACTCCGATAGGGCTAAGCTCTGTATGCCCACCTAAATCTACGGCAATATCAATCTCACAGTCCCTCGCAATTTGGGCAACCTGAACATCAGTTTTACCCTCGAGATCTAAAAAATGATCGAAAGCTTTGCGCAAGCGTAGCTCAACCTTATCGCCCTTTATCGCGCTTCTTAAGGAAAACGCATAGATCTCAAATTTCTCCCGGTCATGGAGTTCAAAAAGTTCAGCAGTTAGCAGAGAAACAGGGTGATCTCTAAAATCAGCAGAAAAATACCCAATACGAATTTTCTGATGAGTCTTTTTTTCTAACGGCTGAAGGATGACCTTAGGCAAATGCTGCGCATTTATAAATGCTTGCGCGGCCTGATGATTTATTTCAGGTGAATTGCTAAAAGATAAAACCGGGAATACAAGTGTGCTTTTTTCATTCTTATCCAGACCCCGAATAACGTTCTCGTAATCTTTATCCAGACCATCCCAAAGGGCCATTTTTAACTTGGTGTAGAGAATAGAACCTGGCAAATACTCTAGACTAGGCTTTAATGCATGTGCTTTCTGAAAGCAAAATAATGCCTCCTCATACTGACCCAATCTCTCAAGAACATTTCCTTTGTCTGCATAAGCACCAGCATAATCGGGCTTTAATGAGAGTGCTTTATCAAAATATTTGACTGCAGCCACATAATCAAACAACGCGTAGGCCGTTGATCCCCTATTGCACCAAGCATCTGCATATTCAGGTGATATTTGCAATGCTCTTTCTTGGCACTCAAAGGCCTGCTGATAATTTTTGAGTCTACGGTGCGCCACCCCCACATTGTTCCAGGTAGAGGGAGATCCAGCATTGATTGATAGGGATTGTTGATACCATAACATAGCCTCATCAAATCGCCCTAATTCCTGCAAAGCATTACCTTTATTGCTATAAGCCTCCGCATAGTTTGGCTCTAAAGAAATTGCCTTGTCATAAACTGCAATCGCATCTTGATATCTCCCCAATTCCTGCAAAGCATTACCTTTATTGCTATAAGCCTCCGCATAGTTTGGCTCTAAAGAAATTGCCCTGTCAAAACTCATTAAAGCTTCGGCATGATACCCAAGCTCCTTAAGAATATTTCCCTTATTGCTATGAGCAACTGCATTGGGAGCAAATGCATCAATCGATTTATTTATCAACTTCAAGGCTGCTGTGTAGTCGGCCCTATAGGCAGCTATCACACTCAAAAAACATAGTGCATCAGCATTTTTTGGCTCAATTTTCAAGGCATGCAGCAAGTAATTTTCCGCCTCATTCAATTGATTGGATTGAATATTCTGAATGGATAAATTGAGTAAATAAGCGACTTGGGGATTCATGATGCAATGCTAAACGATTTTTAAATCAATTCTTGGAACTTACTAAAGCAAAACGCCCGGTCTTTTGAACCAGGCGCTTTTTTCTACAGCTGACTAGCTGGTGTGGCGAGTTACATCATGCCACCCATACCACCCATACCGCCCATATCAGGCATGCCGCCGCCAGCAGATTCATCTTTTGGCGCTTCGCAGATAGCGCAATCAGTTGTCAACAACAGGGCTGCAACAGAAGCTGCATTTACCAAAGCAGTTTTAGTTACTTTAGTTGGGTCAATCACACCTTGAGCTACGAGATCACCGTATTCGCCAGTGGCTGCGTTGTAACCGTTGTTGCCCTTGCTGGCCAATACTGCATTGACAACTACACTTGCCTCATCACCAGCGTTCGATACGATGATGCGGAGTGGCTCCTCCATAGCACGCAATACGATGCTGATACCAGCGTCCTGATCAGCGTTATCACCTTTTAGACCTTTGATACCCTGCATTGCACGAATCAAAGCCACGCCACCGCCAGGAACAATACCTTCTTCCACGGCCGCACGGGTTGCATGCAATGCATCATCAACACGGGCTTTCTTTTCTTTCATCTCCACTTCAGTAGCAGCTCCAACACGAATCACTGCAACACCGCCTGCCAACTTGGCAACGCGCTCTTGCAATTTTTCTTTGTCGTAGTCGCTAGTAGCTTCATCAATCTGCACGCGAATATTCTTCACGCGAGCCTCGATCGCTTTAGCATCACCAGCACCGTCAATAATGATGGTGTTTTCTTTGCCAATTTCAATTCGCTTAGCTTGACCTAAGTGCTCAAGAGTTGTTTTCTCGAGCGTGAGGCCAATTTCTTCCGCAATGACGGTGCCACCAGTCAAAATCGCGATATCTTCCAGCATTGCTTTCCGGCGATCTCCAAAGCCAGGAGCCTTAACAGCACAGGTCTTGATAATGCCGCGAATATTATTCACCACCAAAGTTGCCAAAGCTTCACCTTCAACATCTTCCGCAATGATGAGCAATGGACGGCCAGATTTGGCTACTTGCTCGAGTACTGGGAGCAAGTCACGGATGTTGCTTACTTTTTTGTCGAACAAGAGAACGTATGGTGATTCCAATACGGCAACCTGCTTTTCAGGCTGATTGATGAAGTATGGGGAGAGGTAGCCACGATCAAACTGCATACCTTCTACTACTTCAAGTTCGTCCTCTAAAGACTTGCCATCTTCAACGGTAATCACGCCTTCTTTACCTACTTTTTCCATTGCTTCAGCAATGCGCTGACCAATGCTGTGATCACTGTTAGCTGAAATAGAGCCAACTTGAGCGATTTCTTTAGTAGTTGTGCAAGGCTTGCTAATTTTCTTGAGTTCTTCAAGAGCGGCAGTTACTGCTTTATCAATACCGCGCTTGAGGTCCATTGGGTTATGGCCTGAAACAACGTATTTCATACCTTCGCGTACGATGGACTGGGCCAAGACAGTAGCGGTAGTTGTACCGTCACCAGCGATGTCAGCAGTTTTGGAAGCAACTTCCTTAACCATCTGCGCACCCATGTTTTGCAACTTATCTTTGAGCTCGATTTCTTTTGCTACAGATACGCCATCTTTAGTAATCGTAGGACCGCCAAATGAACGCTCCATAACAACGTTGCGTCCTTTTGGTCCCAGGGTTGTTTTTACTGCGTTTGCGAGAATGTTGACGCCTTCTACCATTTTGGTACGGGCGCTATCTCCAAATACAACGTCTTTTGCTGCCATGATTGAATTCCTCTCTTAAATACCGAAATTACTTCTGTACAACAGCCATGATGTCTTCTTCGCGCATTACGAGAAGCTCATCGCCGTCGACCTTAACTGTTTGACCTGCGTATTTACCAAACAACACGCGATCGCCTACTTTGACGTCGGGTGCATTTAATTTACCGCTGTCATCGCGTTTACCTGGACCCACTGCCAAAACTTCGCCTTGATCAGGCTTTTCTGCAGCAGCGTCAGGAATGATGATTCCGGAAGCAGTTTTTGATTCTTGATCTAAACGCTTGATGATTACGCGATCATGTAAGGGACGCAAATTCATCTCTTCTCCTATGTTAGTAAGTGTTAACTAATTAAATATCTATATATAAATCAATTGCTTATAATCTCTTCACACGAACTGCAAAGGTGATTTACTTAAAAATCAGCTATTTTTAGCACTCGTGTGTAGGGAGTGCTGATTATATAGGTGCGATTCCCAGGATTTCAAGAGGAAGACCATAAATTCGGGCAAATTTCGGCTCTATTTATAATATGGACAGGTTGGTAGGGTAATTCCTACAGATAAATCAGCCTTAAGCCCTTACCGCTCCAATCCGTCCTGCCTAGACTGGACAGTCACCGATTGGAGATTGCTGATGAGCCCGAAATCCCGGCTGTACACGCTTGTAAAGGCATGGAAGAACAAACCCTTCCAAGAAGTCCGCGACGCCTGTGGCGCGCCCTGGCTTGGCATTAGCAGCCAAGCACTAGAAGAACACCAATCCTGGTCCAAGCGACAAGCGATTAGCCATGAACCTATTTTTAACTGCAAGGGAACAAAACTGAGCGGCTCATTATTTAGACCACTATTAACAGCCTCAGATATGCAATTACTGCGTTTATTCATGGAAGGCCTCGATACGATTTCCTACTGGTATCGCAGTGGGCGTTTCATTCCTGGCATTTTGCCAGTGCCCACACATGCGATTGCCTCAAGCGGCTACATAGATGCATTAAGCGATCTGATTCTGAACTCACGTCTGCCAGTAGGTCTTATTGCACTGGGTATTCCCGCGCTTCCAGAATCCAATGTTACTGATGCATTTAAGGAAGGTTTATTACGAATGCGCAGGCTAGGCGTCTTGTTGCACTTGATGAACTTCTCGGGGAGTGTCGAACAATTGCACTTAACCTCAGAAATAGAGGTTGATGGAATTCATATTGATATGAGTCAGCTTCGTAATGCAACATTGTCTACAGGTGTAATTAAGCAACTCAGACATTCGCCCTATTCGACCACAAAAGTTTATGCAAGCAATGTAGGCCTTGTCAAAGACTTAGAAAATGCAGCTATCTTACAAGCCGATCATTGCTATGGCGGCTTAATGATGTCGCCACTAAGTCGCCATCAGATGCTCCAGATTAATGACAGCCGAATCGCTAAAGCCATTTTTTCGCTGCACCCTCATCCACAACCAAACCAAAATGGAGACAAGTAATGAGAAAACGCGTGATGTTGGTAGATGATCATCCAGCTATGCTGATGGCTCTCAAAAGTATGTTGCAAGACCAGCTGTTATTTGAAATAGTAGGACAAGCCCAAAATGGCGAGGAGTGCCTCCGATCTATTAAGGAGGTTAATCCCAATATGGTGATTCTGGATCTGGATATGCCTAAGACTGATGGCTTTGATGTCATTCGACGAATAGGCCTCATGTACCCCGATGTCCGAGTTCTAGTCTTATCTAGCATGGATGAAGCAGTCTATGGTGGCAGAGTTAGATCGCTAGGTGGGCATGGTTTTGTCAATAAAACTGCGGGGGCTGATGTCATCCTAGCAGCCTGTGTTGCTATTTCACAAGGTTATAACTTTTTCACTCACGGAAAAAACGGTAATAGCTCATTAAGTGACAACGATAAGTTAGCGCTGATTTCTGATCGCGAATTACAGGTTATGAAGTATCTAGGAAAAGGAAATACTAATCAGCAAATTTCAGACATGCTGCATATCAGCAATAAGACTGTAGCAACTTATAAGACTAGGGTATTTGACAAGCTTGGCATCAACAATATTGCTGACTTAATCTTATTTTGTCGGATGAATAAAATCATCGAAAGCTAAACGGTATGCATCGATTCATCGTCTGCACATCACTACTGTTTTACCCATTATTTCATGGTGTAAGTGGGATGACATACGCCAACCCAATGAATTCGGCAGAACAGCAATGGATCGATGCCCACCCCATAGTGCACTTCAGTATTCATGAAAAATATGAGCCCTATTTACAAGAAGAAATTGGCGGCAAGCAGGCTGGTGTCTTTTATGCACTCCTGAAACAACTGGGGGAATTTACTGGTCAAGAATTTTTACCCAAATGGAGAAAGACAGATCAAGAAGGATTACAGCAGCTAGTCAATGGGGAGGTCGATTTTATGATCGATCCGCCAGCTCTTAATAATGGATACCTCAAATTTGGATCTCTGTCTAAGGCGATCTTTTGGGGGCATGACGCCATCCTGACAAGAAACTCTAAAAGCATTGAAGGTATTTCCCCTGCCAATATTGCTTACTTTGATCGTGGATATGAGAATCCACCCATACCCGAGCACCCTCAAACCCATATCTCCACCAATTCTGGGAAGCTCATTGTCGACCTACTCAAAAATGATATTGAAGCCTTAGTCTTGCCTATTCGACTGGCCCATCAGCTAGTCAATAGACTTGATGCGCCAGAGCTACAACTTGATGGCCTATACAGCCGAGAGCCCTTTGCATATCGCTGGCTAATTTCAAATCAAGATGGTGCTTTGCATAGCCTATTAAGTCAATTTTTAAAT
This sequence comes from Polynucleobacter sp. MG-5-Ahmo-C2, assembly GCF_018687735.1. Classification (NCBI taxonomy): domain Bacteria; kingdom Pseudomonadati; phylum Pseudomonadota; class Betaproteobacteria; order Burkholderiales; family Burkholderiaceae; genus Polynucleobacter; species Polynucleobacter sp. MG-5-Ahmo-C2. Next base: position 1,546,262 of record NZ_CP061304.1, read on the forward strand.
AGTTTAGACCCCATTGAATCACGCCATCTATTTGCTCTTGGAGAATTGAGCCCCGCCCCAAAAAGAAGTCCCCACTGGAAAGTTCTTCCGTGGCTATCAAGTTTCGCACTCTTAATACTTGGTAGTTTCATATTTTGGCGCCAGCTAAAAAGACAATCCCTCCAAGAGAAAATATCTTTAACCCTTATTGCCTCTAAAGAGTTGGCTGAAAAAGCGAATGCAGCCAAATCTGCCTTTCTTGCAACGATGAGTCATGAAATTCGGACTCCGATGAATGCCATATTAGGGGTGCAAGAGCTGCTTCTGACAAGCAAGCAATTTCCTGATAATGAAAAAACATTACTAAAGAGCGCCCATTCATCGGCCGAGTCTTTGCTGGGCATACTTAATCAGGTATTGGACCTTTCAAAGATTGAGGCGGGCAAGCTCACTCTCAATTTAGAGCCTTGTTGTCTAAATACTCTTGTTGACAGTATTCATTCAACATTTTCAGCGATGGCAAAGAAGCAGGGCCTGATCTTGCATACATCTAAAGATCCACGTATTGCTACCGTCTTAATGATCGATACTTTACGGCTCCGTCAAATTCTGCAAAATCTTCTAAGTAATGCCATTAAATTTACCGATAGAGGTGAAATCTACTTTTCTATCAACGTGCTAGCAGATGATCACGCGGGCCAGTTAGTTGAATTTAGAGTCATCGATACTGGAATTGGCATGGATACCGAAGATATCAAGCTAGCGCTACAAGCTTTCGAACAAGTCCCAGGTAAAACAGATCAGCAAAATGGTACCGGGCTTGGCCTAACCATTACCAATCATTTAGTTAACTCTATGAACAGCCAGCTCTACTTTGAAAGTACCCCTGGCTTTGGCAGCAATATACATTTTTGCGTCGCCTTCCCACGGACTAGCATTGCCGCATCTAGGAATGCCTCTGCAGACCAAACTACGATCTCGCGCAAACTGGTATCCAAATGCCCTCAGGGTCAAAATAGCCCACTTCAAGCATTAGTAGTTGAAGATCATCCTGCAAGTCGACAGATTATTTCTTTGCAATTGCAAGCCTTGGGTATTGAAGTCAGTATTTGTGAAAATGCAAACGAAGCTCTTGAATTGATATCTCAACAGTATTTTGACCTTCTTCTCACGGACCAGTCCATTCCGGGGATGCAGGGTTCAGAGTTAGCAAAACGCCTACGCTCTTTAGGTCATCGTGAAATAGTCATCATTGGTGTTACTGCAGATATCTACGCTTTAGACTCTAGGCATCAATTTCTTGCCGCTGGTATGAATGGCGTTCTGATTAAACCTGTGAGTCTTATGACCTTAGAAAATGAGCTAAGCCGCTATTTCACCTCTCAAAAAATCACAGGGCAAAAAGAGGCGGGGAATACTTCAGAAGAGTATTCCTTTGATATTTTCTCCAAGCTCTTAAAACAAAGTCCAAGCCATATTTTGGTCATACTAGATGAAATTAAAAAGGTTCATGACAATAGTCTTATTACACTGAAAACAGAAAAGCTAGATGAAGATGTTCTGGCACACATGATTCACAAGGTGAAGGGTGGGGCCCAGCTCTTAAATGCCAGGCGTTTTGTAGAGTGCTGTGAATTATTAGAGGCAAAGGGACCCTTAACCGATAGGATCAGATCATTCATCCAGTTACTAGAAGAACAAAATCAGATTATCGAGCGTTATAAAGCAAAGCATGCCAAGCATTAATTGAAGGCATGGCTTTGCCTTCAGACCTCCTAGGTTTATCCTATTGGCTATGCTGCATCTTTTGAATCGATCTCTCTCGGTAGCTTTGGCAATCCTCTGGATTGGGGGTCCTCTCTTTGCAATTGACGCAGAAGCTAAGGAAGTTATTAAGACGCTGCCTCGGTCAGTTTCCAGCAGCTTAGACCGAAATCAAATTCCCATTGAGGCTGTGAGTGTCTCGGTCATCGAGATCGAGCCAGCTTATCCTGGCAAGCATGTATCTAAAGATATTCTGAGTTGGCGCGCCGCTGAGGCCATGAACCCGGCTTCAACAATGAAGATCCTAACAACACTTGCAGGCTTAGATATTCTAGGGCCGCAATATCGTTGGCGAACGAATATCTATACTGATGGCGTTATTCGCCAGGGAACTCTGAAAGGGAATTTATATCTACAAGGTACAGGTGATCCGAAGTTGATCCCAGAAGAGCTGGCCAAACTAATGAAATCCCTCCAAGCCCTTGGAATTCAAAAGATAGATGGCAATTTATTCTTTGATCGAAGCGCCTATGCGCCTAGCGTGATGGAGCACAACACGATCGACGGCGAAGCCCTGCGCGCATATAACGTTCCGCCTGATCCACTGCTCTATGCGTTCAGAACACTCTCATTTCAGTTAAGCAAATCTCGCACAGCTGACTTTATCGATATCAGCTATACGCCAGCACTATCGCGACTGAAGGTTGACAATCAAATGCAGCTAGTGGATCGAGCCTGTGATAACTGGAAAAGCAATATCCTCTTCAACTTAGATCCTGAGGCCTCAAACAAAACAGATCAATTGGTAGTGGCACAGTTTTCAGGAGCCTTTCCAAATACTTGCAGAGACGTAAACTACAACGTCGTTGCGCTAGATGCCAATACTTTTCTTACACAAGGCTTTGCCGCGGCCTGGGAGTTATCCGGTGGCACATGGCGGAATCCTCCCGTCGGAAAAAATGGCAATGTACCTCTTGCAGCAAGGTTACTTCTGCAGTTTGAAGGCATCAACCTCGCTGATGATGTGTTAGATATCAATAAGTATTCAAATAATGTCATGGCACGCCAAGTTCTTTTGACCTTAGCGCTAGAAAAAATGGGGAAGCCGGCTACGACCTCTAATGGTGAGTTAGTCATTCAGAGTTGGCTTAAGCAAAATGGCTTAGATTTTCCTGGTCTCGTCATTGAAAACGGTTCGGGCCTATCTCGCAATGAAGCCATCTCAACAGAACAAATGAACCAACTCTTGTTCACTGCGCGCAATCTGCCAGTAGGGAATATTTTTTATAACAGTCTGCCGATAGCTGGTACCGATGGCACGATGAAAAATCGCCTCATGGCTCAGTTGCGTAAATTTCTCCATCTCAAGAAAAAGCCAGAAGTCAGAATGAAAACCGGTTCATTGGTGGATGTACGCGCCATCTCTGGCTATGTGATCAGCAAATCGGGAAAGATGTATGCAGTGAGCTCATTCATCAACCATCCAAATGCTTGGAGAGGCTTAGAGGCACACGATCAATTACTGTCGTGGCTAATGGAAGATGGCCCAGAACCAAAACACGCACGCTGAAGCCGATCTCTGACGCCATCCCATTCCTCACCAGATGGCGGCTCTGGGAATAAGATGAGATCCCAGCCCTGTTGATCCAAATCCCGTAATGAACGATATAGGCGACTAGCAAAAGTAGTGGCATCGCTCGATATCACTACTTCTTCAGCATCAATTGAGGGATGGTCCTCTAAAACTAAAGAGGATTCTGAATCCCACACCACTACTGCAACACGAGATTTTGTATCCGGAAATTCACTTAAGGCATCCAATACTCGACCTGGAGCATACAAGCGCAAGGGTGTGGTTGGAGCGTAATGGGCCTTGAGACTTCCAGAGACTCTTGGTGAGAGGTCTGCTAAATTGACATCATCGCCCTCGCGCTTTACCCCGCCATCTTGATAGACCTTAACTCCAGTCATCGCAAAAATTTCTTTTGGCGTAATTACACCAGGACGGAGTAAAACAGCTTTATCGCCGGAGGACATATCAATAATGGTTGATTCAATACCGACTTCACAATTGCCGCCATCTAAGATCATCAAATCCAGAATGCCTTCAAATTCATTTCGGACGTCAGCTGCACTAGTAGGAGATACTTTGCCAAAACGATTAGCAGATGGAGCAACTACGCCACCTTTGAACTTTCGCAATAACTCTTGAGCAATCGGATGCGCAGGCGCGCGTATGGCTACCGTATCCTGACCACCGGTTAATTCATTCAGAACACTCTTGTCTTTTTTAAAGACCAAAGTGAGAGGGCCGGGCCAAAAAGTATTCACCAGTGTTAGCGCATCTTCGGATAGATCCCTTACCCACGGCGCCAGCACTGATACCCAATCCACTTGAGTCTGATCAAATTTATCAGGTGCTGCTAGATGCACAATCAAGGGATGACTAGTAGGTCGGCCTTTAGTGCTAAAGACTTTTTTGATGGCCTCGGGATTCTTGGCATCTGCACCAAGGCCATATACAGTCTCCGTTGGAAAAGCGACTAAACCACCATCGCGTAAGGTCTGGACCGCCTCGTTGATCACCGCAGAAGATTGCAGTGGGGTACTATCAGCGAACATTTTTAGGGCTCAATGCCTAATTCAATAGCTACGGCAGCACAATTTTGACGAGCTTCATTTAGCGCCTCGCCTAGACAATTAATGTGGCCCATCTTTCTACCTATGCGTGGAGCAGATTTACCATAGAGGTGCAACTTTGCATCAGGATGGGCAAGCACTTTATTCCAGGCAGGTTCTTTTGCTTTTTCTTCGCCTCCCTCAAACCAAAGATCCCCTAGTAAATTCAACATAGAGACCGGAGCAAGTTGGCGGGTATCGCCTAGAGGGAGACGAGCCATTGCCCTTACCTGTTGCTCAAATTGACTAGTCACACAAGCATCCATGGTGTAGTGACCAGAGTTATGTGGACGAGGTGCGATTTCGTTGGCAACGATATCGCCATTCTTGAGTACAAAAAACTCAACGCAGAGAACTCCGACATACTCAATCTTACGTATGAGTGCTTTTGCCGCTTCAATAATTTTCTTTTCTTGTGCAGGCTTCAGTGATGGGGCTGGTACGGTGGAAGTATGCAAAATCCCATCGCGATGAATGTTTTGGGACACAGGATAAGCTACAACCACATCATCATATCCGCGCACGACTAAAGCAGAAACCTCAAAATCGAGCTCCATACGCTTTTCGAGCACACATGGCACGCGCCCAAAATCATTCCAGGCAGCAGTCAATTCTTCTAGAGTATGAACAGTTTCTTGACCTTTACCGTCATAACCCATCCGAGCGGTTTTTAAAATTCCAGGAAGGAGGTCGGCTGGAGTATGAGTAATGTCTGCAGCATGCTCAATAATGCAATGAGGCGCTGGGCCAATATTGGTTTCTGACTTCCAGGCGGCCAAGAATTTTTTCTCAGCAATACGGTTTTGCGCTAACGATACGCAGCTACTTCGTGGGGCCACAAAAACACCCAAGGACTCCAGTTCATCTAAAGCCTGAGCGGGAACGTTCTCAAACTCAGTGCTAACAGATGCGCACAAGGCTGCCATTTCTTTTAAGGCAGCAGAGTCGGTGTAATCGGCTTGAATAAATTTTTCTGCAACAGAACCAGCAGGGCTATCAGAGCCGGGATCTAAAACACAAACTTTATATCCCATCGCTTGGGCAGCCTGGGTAAACATACGCCCCAGCTGACCACCGCCCAATATTCCCAAATATGAACCCGGCAAAATGGGCCCCATACGATCCGCCATGTAATTAATATCCAGGCAAATTCATGGAGCGTGCAGTATCTGATTGCTTTGCACGAAACTCTGCGAGACGCTTAGCAAGGTCTGGATCATGTAATGCAAGGCCCGCAATAACATGCAAGGCAGCATTGGCTGCGCCAGCTTCACCGATGGCAAAAGTAGCCACCGGAATACCCTTGGGCATTTGAACAATGGAGTACAGAGAATCTTCACCGCGCAAGTACTTACTTGCAACAGGAACGCCATAAATGGGGACAATGGTTTTAGAGGCAAGCATGCCTGGCAAGTGAGCAGCGCCACCTGCGCCCGCAATAATGGCTTGCAAGCCATTGGCTTGGGCACTTTCTGCATATTGAAACATATCATCAGGCATGCGATGAGCAGACAGTACTTTAGCCTCGTGTGCAATACCAAATTGCTCCAGCATCTGGGCGGCGTGCTGCATCGTATCCCAATCTGAATTGGAACCCATCACTATTCCGACTACTGGCTTCTTGCTCATTTACTTCTCCAAATGCCCTAAATATTTCTCAAGAGACCCTATTATCCCCGAGTTAAACGATTCAGGGCTTCGCGGTACTTTTCTGCTGTCTTTTCAATCACGTCAGCGGGCAATTGAGGTGCTGGCGCAGTTTTAGGCCAAGGCTTACCATTTACCGCAGCAGTTTCCAGCCAATCACGCACAAATTGTTTGTCATAAGAAGGTGGGTTTGAGCCCACATAGTAGGTTTCCGCTGGCCAGAAGCGAGAGGAATCCGCCGTGAGGATTTCATCCATTAGAACCAATTGGCCAGATTCGTCTAAGCCAAACTCAAACTTGGTATCAGCAATGATGATTCCGCGTGTTACAGCATATTCTGAGGCAGCTTTATAAAGTCGAATGCTGACTTCACGAATTTGATTGGCTAATTTTTCACCAATGAGCTCAACCACTTTCGCAAAAGAAATGTTTTCGTCATGCTGACCAAGCTCTGCTTTAGCAGCCGGTGTAAAAATCGGCTCAGGTAATTTTTGGGCATTCTCTAGACCAGCAGGCAATGTAATGCCACAAACTTTCCCAGTCTCTTTGTAGTCATTCCAACCGCTTCCAGCGAGATAGCCGCGCACAACTGCTTCTACCAAAATTGGCTTTAAGCGTTTTGCGACCACTGCGCGACCTTTCACCTGGGCAACTTCATCAGGACTCACTACCGTAGTTGGATCAATTCCAGTCAAGTGATTTGGAATAACTGCGGCCAATTTATCAAACCAAAAATTAGCCATCTGATTTAATACAATGCCCTTCTCTGGGATCGGCTCACCCATCACTACATCAAATGCGGATAAACGATCAGTAGTGATCATTAATAGCTTGTCATCGCCCAAGGCGTAGACATCACGTACCTTACCCTTAGACAGCAAAGGTAAAGACTGAATGGTGGTGGCGTACAAAGCTGGCATTTTTAATTCACTTCACGATCTGAGTTAGCTTGCCGCTCTTATAGAGTTCAGCCATTTTTTCCAAGGGAATAGGTGTGATTTTGGATGCTTTTCCAGCAGATCCGAAAGCTTGAAAGCGCGCAATACAAACCTTCTTGGCAGCTTCACGTGCTGGCTTCAAATAATCACGCGGATCAAATTTGCTTGGGTTCTCAAATAAATAACGGCGAATAGCACCAGTCATTGCTAAACGAATATCGGTATCAATATTGATCTTACGGACACCATTCTTGATACCCTCCTGAATCTCTTCAACAGGCACGCCGTAGGTTTCTTTCATATCCCCACCAAACTCACGAATTTCAGCAAGCAACTCTTGTGGAACACTGGATGAACCATGCATCACTAGGTGCGTATTCGGAATACGCGCATGAATTTCTTTAATACGGTCAATTGCCAAAATATCGCCAGTCGGTTTTTTTGTGAACTTATATGCGCCGTGACTTGTACCAATCGCAATTGCCAAGGCATCGCATTGTGTGGCTTTTACAAAGTCAGCAGCTTGCTCGACATCGGTCAATAACTGCTCACGTGTCATCGTACCGTCAGCCCCATGACCGTCTTCCTTATCGCCTTTCATGGTCTCTAAAGAACCCAGCACACCAAGTTCTGCCTCCACAGTAACTCCAATAGAGTGGGAAAACTTCACGACTTCCTTGGAAACATCAATGTTGTACTCATAGCTAGCAACTGTTTTACCGTCAGCCTCAAGCGAACCATCCATCATTACGCTAGTAAAACCACTCTTAATTGCTGCCATACAGACTGCTGGACTTTGACCATGGTCTTGATGCATCACAACGGGAATATGAGGATATGCCTCGACAGCAGCAGAGATCAAGTGGCGCAGGAATGCTTCGCCAGCATACTTACGCGCACCCGCAGAGGCCTGCATGATGACCGGGGAATCAGCTTCACTAGCCGCTTCCATAATCGCAGTGACTTGCTCTAGGTTGTTAACGTTAAATGCTGGGAGACCATAACCGTTTTCAGCAGCATGATCCAAGAGTTGTCGTAAAGATACTAAAGCCATGATGTTCTCTTAATTTATAAAGTGTTAATAATTGAATTTAATAAAATGTGAATTACTTCACATGAATAATTTTGAGGGTATTAGTACCGCCAGGTTCACCCATTGGCTCTCCTGAGGTCAGCACCACTGTATCGCCCTTTTTAACGGCACCTGCTTTTTTTAAGCAAGCCTCAACTTCTTGCAAAGCGGTATCACGATCCTTGGTGTAATCCAGACCAATTGGCGTCACATTGCGATAAGTGCTCAATGCTCTTTGGGTTGCAATCTTTGAAGTTAAAGCAAAGATGGGGACATGAATGTTATGACGGCTCATCCATATTGCTGTAGAGCCAGAATCGGTCAGCGCTGCAATCGCATTTGCGTTTAAATGATGAGCAGTAAACAAAGCGCCCAAAGCAATGGTTTGATCAATACGGGTAAATGTTTGATCCAAGAAATCCGTATCTAATTTCACAGGGTCTGATTTTTCCGCTTCGACACAAATCTCCGCCATCGCTTTAATTGTTTGCACGGGATAAGAGCCGGCAGCAGACTCAGCTGAAAGCATGACAGCATCAGTACCGTCCAATACGGCATTCGCTACATCACTGACTTCGGCACGCGTTGGCACTGGAGCATTAATCATGGACTCCATCATTTGCGTTGCAGTAATCGTAAATTTATCTGCCTCACGTGCCCAAGCAATCATGCGCTTTTGTAACGCTGGTACTGCAGCATTACCCACTTCAATAGCGAGATCGCCGCGGGCAACCATGATGCCATCACTCTCCGCAATAATACTTTTGAGCGCCTCAGGTTCAATAGCTTCAGCACGCTCTACCTTAGCAATCGTTCTCACCTTGCCAACGCCGTATTTAGCACTAGCAGCATCAGCCAACTTGCGGGCATATGCCATATCAGCGCCATCTTTTGGAAAGCTAATCGCCAAGAAATCAACGCCCATAGCAATTGCAGCATCCAAATCGGAGATATCTTTTTCAGTGAGCGCTGGCGCAGTCAAACCACCACCAGCGCGATTAATACCCTTGTTATTCGAAAGCGGGCCACCCTGTTCTACGAGCGTATAAATTTCTCCGCCCTTAACGCTCTCAACACGGAGAACAACGAGACCATCATTTAACAGGAGGCGATCTCCAGGCTTCACGTCACTGGGTAGCTCCTTGTAATCGAGTCCTACGCGACCTTGATCGCCAAGCTCACAAGCAACATCCAAAATAAACTTCTCGCCCTCTTTGAGAAGAATCTTGCCATCTGCAAATTTACCCACACGAATTTTAGGGCCCTGCAGGTCGGCCATGATGCCAACTTCCTTGCCCGCTTCAGCAGAAATACTTCTCACTAAATCATGACGTGCTTTGTGATCTGCCACGGTCCCGTGTGAGAAGTTCATGCGTACTACATCGACACCTGCGCGAATCATGTCTCGCAATACCTCAGGTTTTTCTGAGGATGGCCCTAGAGTTGCAATGATTTTTGTGGCTCGAAGCATATTTAGTCTTTCGCTCTTTCAGCAAGTACTGCAAAGGCTGGCAAAGTTTTACCCTCGAGAAATTCCAAGAAAGCACCACCACCAGTTGAGATGTAATCCACTTGATTTTCAATACCGTATTTTGCAATTGCAGCCAATGTATCGCCACCCCCAGCAATCGAGAATGCTGGTGAGTGCGCAATTGCTGCAGCTAGCATTTTTGTGCCGCCGCCAAATTGATCAATTTCGAATACACCTAATGGGCCATTCCAAACAATGGTGCCGGCGTGTGCCAGCATGATGGAAAGACGCGCCGCAGTCTTAGGGCCAATATCCAAAATCATGTCATCTTCCGCCACTTGATCTGCAGACACTCTATTCGCACGAGCCAAAGGAGAGAGTTCGTTAGCAACTACAACATCCTCAGGAATGGGGACGTGTGCGCCGCGCTTTTCCATGAGATCCATAATCTCTCGAGCCTCATTGACCAAGTCGGGTTCTGCAAGCGATTTACCAATAGGCAAGCCTTTAGCAAGCATGAAGGTATTCGCAATACCACCGCCAACAATTAATTCATCCACTTTTTCGGAAAGTGCTTTGAGGATTGTGAGCTTGGAGGAGACTTTAGAGCCCGCAACGATTGCTACAAGCGGGCGCTTTGGACTTGCCAATGCGCGACTTAATGCGTCTAACTCGGCCGCCATTAATGGGCCGGCACAAGCAACTGGTGCAAACTTAGCAACACCATAAGTCGTTGCCTCAGCACGATGAGCAGTACCAAATGCGTCATTTACGTAAATATCACATAGAGCGGCAATCTTTTTGGCCAGCTCATCATTGTTCTTTTTCTCGCCCACATTTAAGCGGCAGTTTTCTAAGAGAACTACTTCGCCTGGATTTACTTCAAAGCCACCATCCACCCAATCGCTAATGAGCGGAACTTTGCGATGTAACAAAGTGGCAATGCGATCTGCTACAGGGGCCAAGCTATCTTCGGATTTAAATTGGCCTTCGGTGGGGCGGCCCAAGTGAGAGGTGACCATCACGGCAGCACCAGCATCCAAACACATCTGCACTGCCGGCATAGAGGCCCGAATCCGAGTGTCTTCAGTAATATTGCCCGCTTCATCCTGAGGCACATTGAGATCGGCACGGATAAAAACCCGCTTTCCCTTTAATTGACCTGTTTGAGCTAATTCACTTAAACGTTTAACTTTAAATAAGGATTCCGGCATGAGATTGGGCAAATAAGGTGGTTTGTGGGGATTGCTCCATTCTAAATCGTCTAGCCCAACTACCCCAAAGGATCTAAGCCAACATACCGCCCTGCCTGCTCTACAATAGGGTGCTTGGACGCATTTTGGGTCTAGGGCCACCAACCCTCCCTCGGCGCCCCGATTAACCAGATACAAAAAGGTAGAGAAAATGTCGATGTCCGACCGCGATGGCTTTATTTGGTCCGATGGGAAGCTGATTCCCTGGCGTGAGGCCAATATTCACGTCCTAACCCATAGTCTGCACTACGGCATGGGGGTATTCGAGGGCATCCGCGCCTATAAAACCCCCCAAGGCACGGCCATTTTCCGCCTACCAGAGCACGTAAAGCGCCTCTTTAATGGCACCAAGATTTTCCAAATGAACATGCCCTATAGCCCAGAAGTGATTAGCAAGGCAATTATTGATGTGGTGAATAGCAACAAGCTGGAATCTTGCTACATTCGCCCTATTATCTTTATTGGATCCCAAAAGCTCGGCATTTCCCCCAAAGGAAATACGATCCACACCGCAATTGCCGCCTGGGAATGGGGTGCTTATTTAGGTGAAGATGGCCTTAATAAAGGGATTCGGGTAAAGACCTCTTCATTTACCCGCCATTTTGTGAACTCCTCACTCGTTCGCGCCAAAGCATCCGGCTATTACATTAACTCTATTTTGGCAAATCAAGAAGTCACCGCCAATGGATATGACGAAGCTTTGTTGTTAGATACCGAAGGCTATGTTTCTGAAGGTTCTGGCGAAAATATTTTTATGGTGAGCGATGGCATTGTTTACACGCCAGATTTAGCATCATGCCTAGACGGCATTACACGTGATTCAATTATCGATATCGTGAAAGACCTCGGTCTTGAGTTGCGCGAAAAACGGATTACTCGTGATGAGATTTACTCTGCAGATGAAGCCTTCTTCACCGGTACAGCTGCTGAAGTTACTCCGATCCGCGAGCTTGATGACCGCACTATTGGTGATGGCAAGCGCGGGCCAATTACCGAAAAAATTCAGAAGACTTATTTTGATGCGGTATACGGTAGAAGCGATAAATACAAATCTTGGCTCACCTACGTCAAGTAATTAGGAATAGAAACATGACTCAAGCTCAAGTGGTTATGGTGGATGGCAAGGACCTGCCATTGCATTGCCCAACCAACCAAACTCCAGCCTGGAACTCTCATCCACGGGTTTTCTTGGACATCACGAAAACCGGGGAAGCAAAGTGTCCATACTGTGGCGCTGACTACAAACTCATTCCTGGTACCGAGCCACACGGACATTAAGCGATATCAGTGCCCCGCCATGGGGTGCTGACTCGGGATACAACACATGCAAAGTATTCTGATCATTGCCCCAAACTGGATTGGGGATGCCGTAACAACACAGCCTTTACTAGCCAATCTCAAGGCACTCTATCCAGATTCTAAAATTGATGTTCTTGCAAGCAATTGGGTGGCGCCAATCTATCGTGCCTGCACTGAAGTGCACGAAGTCATTGAAGCAAATTTTGAGCACAAGAAGTTGCAATGGGGCCTACGAAAGCAATTAGCCAAAGTGATTGAAGCCAAGCATTATCAAGTTTGTTTTGTATTGCCTAATAGCTTCAAGTCTGCCCTCATTCCGTGGCTAGCGAATATACCTTTTCGGATAGGCTACCGCGGCGAGTTACGTTTTGGTCTGATGAATTTATCTTTGGATAATCCAAGAAAAATTAATCGCCCGCCAATGGTTGAGCACTACTTAGCCCTGAGTCAACTTCTGGAGGATGATGAGTCTCTTCCGCTTGACCCAAGCGTTCCGAAGCTCAATGTATCCCCCGCAGCAAAGCAATCTGTACAAAACAAATTACAAAGTGCCAATATCAATCGAGACTTGATCTATGTGATGTGCCCGGGCGCGGAATACGGGCCCACCAAACGCTGGCCTACTGAGCACTTTGCAGTACTCGCACAAAATCTCATCGCACAAAATCTCAGTAACCAGATCATTCTGCTCGGCAGCAAAAGCGATCATGCTCTTGGCGAAGAAATTAGCTCCCTAGCAAAACAAGTCAGCAACATTCACAACTGGTGTGGCAACACTTCATTAGATGAAGCGATTGCCTTAATTGGAATGAGTAAAGCAGTCATCAGCAACGATTCAGGGCTGATGCATGTTGCGGCAGCCCTAAAGACCCCCCAAGTTGCCATCTTTGGCTCTAGCGACCCCGCCCATACACCGCCCTTGTCTGATAAAGCTAAGATTATTTGGCTAAATATGTCCTGTAGCCCATGCCACAAAAGAGTGTGCCCTTTGGGTCACCTACGATGCCTAAAAGACATCCTGCCGGAACAAGTATTGGCTACACTCAATACATTGAAATAATTACTCGGAAACGGTAAGTCATGACCAAACTTGCAAGACTCTTTCAAAATGCTGATGAAGTCGTAGATGCTTGGCGAGATGCACTGCGCCATCGTGATGTTAAGAGTGCTCTCGATATCTGGCTTGATGACGACTCCATTACCTGTGTTCTACCTGAAGGTCATCGCCTCAGTGGGCATGCTGAAATTCGTAAAGGCTTAGAGAGGTTGTTATCTAAACAACCCTTGTTCCTTGAGCCCGTTGCTTGCATTAGTCACTCCATCCTAGGGGCCGCTATTTATGACACTACGGAAGCAGTACATCTAAGACCTGATCAAGTAGAGGCTGAATTTTTCTTAAATATCACCCTGGTCTTATTACAGGATAGTCAGGGCTGGCGGATAGCGCATCTGCATGCAAGCCGCTCTACCGAAGAAACCTTTGATGCTCCCTCTACACCCCACGGTCTGCATTAAATATCAATATGGATGAGCAAGTATTACGGTCGCTCATCAAGTGGCCCAATGTGCCAGATTGCTTTGGTTGGCTTGCTTTAGATCGACGTGGGCAATGGCGCATGCGCGATGAATTCTCCCAGCAAAATAAATTACCTGGCCAAATAATTACCCATACAGCATTAAATGAATTTATCTCCAGAAACTACGCCTACGATACTTTAGGAAGATACTTTTTCCAGAACGGCCCACAGCGTGTCTTCATTACACTCGACATCACCCCTTGGATAGCGCGTATAACCCCAAGCGAAAATGGCTCAGAACTTCTTACTCAATGCAAAAACCCAATCAAACCAAGTAGCGCCTTAAGCGATGAAAACGGCAATATTTATATTGTCGGAATAGTAAATCAAGTTCAATCTTCTAAAGAAGATTTCCAGACCGTAGCGCTTTTGCATGATCATGACTTAGATCATTTTTCCCAATTAGCAAAGCTTCATGAAGAAGCTTGTAGTTTTGGCGGATCCTGGATTTGGCAAGGTAAACAATTACCTCTAGATCCCATTCTCTCAGAAGAGCTCGCTGCACGCTTTAATTTTGTTGCTAAACCGAGCGAGAACGTTGGCTCTTAACTCGGCAGCTTTCCTTGCTCTTTGAGCTCATCCTGATACTGTCTTTGCATCTCGCGCAAACGCGCATCAATACTAGAGCCCTGATAGTAATCGGAGCCACCGGCAGAACGGGCAATCTTTAATTGCTCAATTGCTGATGGCCACGCACCTTCAAGAGCATACTTTTCACCGAGAGCGTAATGACGCATGGATACATTCTTAGCCTGATCATATGCTTTTGATAACAAACTCCACCAGACAATTTCATTAGGCTGCAAGCGAGTTCGAGATTTAAGCCAAGTAATCGCATCATTGGTACGGCCAAGCGCCAAATCCGCATTGATCATTGCAGCACCAGCAGCATATGACTGAGGGTAAGCACGAAAAGTCGCTTGCGCAATCTGTAAGGCCTCTTCTCCCCTGCCTTTAGCCAGAGCTAACTCGGATGCCGTGATATCTAAAGACAAACTTTGCCTCTGAATCGGCGAACCTGGAGCGCTAGCAGCCTGCGCTAAATTACGGGCTAGCTGCAAATACATTTCAGCTTGATCCACTTTGCCTTGCCGTTGCGCAATGAGAGCTAAGCCATAAAAGCCCTCCATTTGTTTTCCTGCCTGAGGCTGCTTACTCAAGCTTTCAAAAGTATTTTTAAGATCGTATAAACCGCTTGAAGTTCCTGACTGCTCCATACGCGCTCTAGCCTTGATGAAATAAAACTCGACTGATGTTGGAACATTGCGTGCATCAACTCTTCTTGCTCTATCTTGCATATCAGCAATACGATCAGTGGTTAAGGGGTGAGTCCTGACATAAGCGGGGACCCCTTTATCCATAACACTTGTAGCCCTTTGTAGGCGCTGGAAAAATCCAGGGGCGCCATTAACATCATATCCACTAGCATCCAAAATCTGAAAGCCAACGCGATCAGCCTCACGTTCAGCATCCCTTGAATAGGAAAGTTGATTATCAATGGCGACTGCCTGACCACCTTGCATTAAGCCCGCAGCAGCTGAAGGGTTGCGCGACATTGCAAGTGCACCAAGCACCATACCTGCAATTGCAATCATGGTGTTAGTAGATTGCTTATCCATCTGACGAGCGAGATGACGCTGTAATACGTGCCCAGTCTCATGGCCCATTACTGAGGCCACTTCTGAATCTGTCTCTGCGCTGACTAGCAACCCCGTATGAAAACCAATAAAGCCGCCAGGTAAGGCAAACGCATTGATGCTACTGTCTTTAACTGCAAATACTTCAAAGTTATAGGCGCCACTACCCTGTTCATTAGCGCCACCAAGTTGTAATCTTTTCGCAGCCTGTAATAGGCGGCGTTCCATTTGATTTAAGAAATCATAAATGGGTAAATCATTAGAAAAATCGGGATCAGGACGAATCTGACGCATGATCATTTCGCCATATTTACGCTCATCAATCCGGCTTAAAGAGTCTCCACCAGGATCTCCCATGTCGGGCAAAATAATATTGGGCTGACTTTGTAGAGCGCTACGAGCGGGCAGCTTGGACGATTTGGCATCAGGAGACTGCATGGCCCTGCCAATATTTTGGATGGCTGCAGAATTACCGTCTACCGAAACATCTCCAACAGGGGCGGCAGCATAAGCAGGCACAATTCCCGAGAATGCCAAAGCGGCTATCAGCTGAGTAGCCAAAATGCGCTCCAAAAATGAGGTTTTTCTGATGATCTTTATTTCCTGCATCCCCATATGGTAAAACTTATCCCATGAACAAACTAACTCATTTTGATGAAAGTGGCCAAGCCCATATGGTGAATGTGGGTGATAAGGCCTCCACCCACAGAGTCGCCATTGCTACAGGCACGATCAGCATGCTCCCCGATACCTTCACAATGGTTCAAGAAGGAAATCATAAAAAGGGGGATGTATTAGGCATTGCCAGAATCGCAGGGATTCAGGCATCAAAGAAAACGGCAGATCTTATTCCACTGTGCCATCCACTAGCCTTAACCCACGTTAGCTTAGACTTTCAGCTCGATCAAAAAACTAGTAGTATCAGTTGCCAAGTAAAAGCAGAAACAACAGGGCCAACCGGCGTCGAAATGGAAGCCCTCACCGCAGTCCAAGTCGCCCTACTAACAATCTACGATATGTGCAAAGCAGTAGACCGTGGCATGGTGATAAGTGATGTTAAGCTTCTTGAAAAGAGTGGTGGAAAGTCTGGGTTATGGAAAGCAAAATAGCAAATTATTAAGGGTCTCTATCATAAAATGATCATTGTCAATTATGCACAAGAAGTACTCGTTGAATTTTGACAAGAGACAAGGATTCAGGATATTTTAAATTCGCGATATCCTCAAAGTAGGTGGCATCACCCGCAAAAGTCTTATCCCTGAAACCAGCTTTTGACGCAAGATTTGCTTTAATAATTGCGGCCCCCATATCTATTGACGCCCTTTGAAAACTTGTTTCAAAGAAAGAATATGCTGGTAAATTTCTTAGCCCGGGGCCGTCATGACTATGAATCATGTCAAAAATAATCCCATCCGGTGAGTGAACCAAAAATACTTCATTTAAAAATTCAACCGCCCGTGGAACATAGTAGTTATCTGCATTTGTCAGCAAAACATAGTCTCCTTTGATGTTTTGGAGGCCAATTTCTCTTAATGAATGCCCATAATCATTAAATCTATTTTTAGTGCTCAGGTATTCTATTCGCTCCTTTGCGTGCGAGCGATATTCGGCCATAATTGCATCGAATTCATCACTTAACCCGTCATGAATCACAGTCAGAATCCAATTATCCGAAGATTGATTCAGCCAAGATTGAACAAAAACCTTGAGCTGTCCAAATTTTTCAAAAGCTACTGCAATAACATGAATTTTAGGTGGCATATTGAGGGAATTTAGTCATTAAAAAATTGAAGGTAAGAAAAATTCATAATAATTTACAGTTATTATGGCTAGTAAATAAGGCATAACTAAAGTTAGGACTAGCAGTTGAAGCCATGGCGCTAAATTCAATTAACCGATTTATAGTCTGCACAGACCATGCTAAATTAACTTCATATTGATAAGAATTATATTCCCCAAAAACATCAATGTATCCTGAAACATACCATCGGCATTAATTTAAAAGAGGTTTACATAGTGAGTTCAATTGTTTTAATTACCACGGCAAATACACCCCCAAAGGATGTGCCATTTCTACAGATGACAAATGTTGTAACCCGATACATCACTGCAAAAGCTTCGGTTTTCTTTTGGGCCGCTCAAGGAATAAAAAAAATTGTTATTGCTGATGCAACCGGAGGAAGCCTTCTTAATGCAGATGAAGTTTTGCTATTAAACGATATCGGTGTAAATGTAGAACAAATTTCCTACCTGCAAAATAGCGAAGAGATAATATTAAAAGGTAAGGGGTATGGCGAAGGAAGATTACTAAAATTTGCATTAGAGAGTTCAACCTTCTTGAGGGATGCGCCAAATTTTTTTAAATGCACTGGCAAGGTTTACTGTAGAAACTTTGAAACGATACTTCAGCTAATACAAGAAAATAATATACAAAATATTTTCTGGAGACATCTTGATGATGGTGATCCATCGAAACCTTGGGCAGACCTAAGATTTTTTTTTACTACTAGAAAATTTTGCGCAGAAATTTTAATACCCGCTTACCTAAATTCCGACGACAAAGTAGCGGCTGTTGAATATTCCTGCTTCAATGCTCTTAATGAGAGCTTACCAACCGCTAAGGCAATAAGGCCTTTACTTTCCGGATTTGCTGGCGGTACAGGTAAACAATACTTTGACTTAAGTCTAGGATTCCTAGACATGAGCTACCCTTGCTGGGTCGGCACTTAGCACTTTAATGAATATGTAAACCCACATCAATCTGAATTTTTTCCAACACCCCTGCCCAGTCACCAATTTTCTCCTGCCTATACAAGCTTATTGAGGGGTACCAAGGGGTATCGGATCTATCTAAGAGCCACCTCCAATCTGGGACGAAAGGTAGTAGCACCCAGGTTTTTTTACCTAAGGCGCCACTTAAATGCGCCACACTTGTATCAACACTAATAACGAGATCTAAGCACTCTATCAGGGCGGCACTATCACCAAAGCTCTTAAGATATTGCGAAAAGTTTCGGATCCTTGTATTTAACTCAAGAGTCAATTGATCCGCTTCGCGAACCTCTTTTTGAAGACTAATGTACTCATAGTGTTCTGGCAGGTAAGGGAGCAAGTCTTTTAATGCCAAGCTGCGGTTGTAGTCATTCTTGTGATCTGGATTGCCGCTCCATACCAAACCTATTCTCGGTTTAGTCTTTTGACCTAATCTTGCTTCCCATTCAGTTACCGCCGCAAAATTGCCAGATAAATACTTCTGTGCAGATGGGATGTTGCTTAGATTAGTTTTAAATGCCAAAGGCAGACTGAGAAGAGGGCACTGGAAATCAAATGATGGAAGCTCTTGCTCCTTGATGACTAGCTGCGAAACGCCATCCAAGTCAGATAGGAGGGTAACAAGAGGATCAGGCACCTCCAAGATAACGCGCGCACCTAATTCTGAAACTAATTTTGCGTACCGACAAAACTGAATAAAATCACCCAACCCTTGTTCACCATAAAGTAAGATGGATTTATCTTTGAGTGACTCAGTGCCAGCCCAACAAGGTTTATCGAAGCGACGATTTCCTATGACTTTGCTCACTGAATCTGAACTCCATCGACTTTCATATAAGGGTAGACCACGTTCAAAATCGCCTTGCAGCAAAAGGGTTAGGGATTTATTCCAAACTGCTTCGTGATAATTAGGTTTGAGGGTTATGGCACTATCGTATGATGCAAGCGCTCTTTCAAAGCACTTAAGACCATGATAGGCTACCCCCTTATTTCCCCATACTTGGTAATAGCTACCATTTAGATTTAATACCTTGTCATAGATCGCAATTGCTTGATCTAAGTGTTGCTGCTCATGCAACGCAATACCCTTGTTAGTCAAAACTTCGTAGTCATCAGGTTTGAAAAGTAGCGCATAGTTATAGTGAGTTAAGGCTTGGTCATAAAGCCCCAAGGCTTTCAACGCCATACCTTTATTAGCCAAAATCTCAAAATCATCTTGCTTAATACTCAAGGCTGAATCATAGGCGACTATTGCCTCGCGGTAACGACCAAGTTTATACAAAATAATTCCCTTACTGGCCAAAACTTTAAAGTCATTGGGATTTACACTAAGTGCATGATCGAATGCAATACCAGCCTCCTCATAACGTCTTAACTCTTTGAGGGTGGCGCCTTTATTTAGATAGGCTTCAGCGTAATTGGGCTCTAGTAACAGGGCCTTATCGTAGGCTATTATTGCTTCTTCGTAAAAATGTAAGGCTGACTGGGCCTTCCCATAGTTAAGCCAGGCATCTGGATTATTAGGGTTGAGCTCTACTGCTTTCTTATGATGGGGGATAGACTCTTTGTCAAAACCAGAATCCATCAGGGCCTTTGCCAAGTTGTATTGAATGGATGCATCGCTTGGATTGAGACGAGCTGCCCTGCTGAGTAGATCTGCAGCCTCTTTGTATTTATTCTGGGATGCCTTGATGAGGCCAAGGACATGCAAGGCAGGAAGATTCTTCGGATCAACCTGAATAATTCTTTTAAGAATTGAGTCTGCCCCATCAAAATTTCCATTTTGAAAGGCTTGTATGCCCTGCTGAAGCATGATTTGGAGCTGAGGATTCATGAGCTTATTTTATATCTAGACATCATTGAAAAGCATCGGCTTCAAGCAAAACTAAACCACCCTTTGGTGGCTCAGCTTTATCAAAAAAATCCAATCGCCCTATTTATTTATTCTGCACTCAGACGGCAGCAGCTGAGATAACAGATTTGTTTCAGTAGATCTACAAGACCAACCACCTGACCAAGTTGCCCCCTCTGGCTTGGATAAATCAATTGGTCTAGGCACATTAAGATCCGGCTCATTAGTCGGAATAAGATGTAATGTATTTTTACCCTCTGGCGCAACACTGACTTGGTAGTCAATAGCGATTGCCCCCGAAGGTGTAATTTCTATTAACTTAACGCTACGAGTTGGTCCAAAAGTAAATGATCCACTTGTTGCCTCATCCATAGGGACTGTCCCACGACTTGCAAATGCTTCTGTAACAGCAAGTTTTGCGCTTGAAGATAAATTCATGCCCTCTACAACCCGACTTCGGGCAATGTAATCTTGATACTGCGGCACTGCAACTGCTACCAAAATTCCAATGATGGCCACCACCACCATTACCTCGATTAATGTAAATCCTGCCTCCTGGCTTTGGTTCTCTACTTCTTTGCTTAGACTTTGCATATCTTCTAACTCCTGAGGTGAAATTCCTCATCATCCAGTCTATGCCGCTTCTGCTCAAGAAATCTACGCGAAAAAAAACCGGCTTTCGAGGCCGGCTTTTACTGATTCTGGTGAGAGCAAATTAAGCTTTAGCCTTCTTATTATTCTTTTTCTTGAGATAAGTGCCCAACAGGATCACGATAGCAACGCCAATGCCCTCGAAGATCATATGCGCATCTTCAAATGCAGCTTGCATCGATTCCTTGATTGCTGGATCTTCAACTAACATGCCACCAGCCAAGAGACCTAGAAGGCCCGCACCCAAAGTAATAATGACTGGAAAGCGGTCCATAACCTTGAGGAGCATAGTGCTGCCAAAAATGATCAATGGAATAGAGAGTCCAAGGCCAATAATGAGCAAGGCTAAGCGAGTTTCCTCAGGCCCCTTTTGTGCTGCAGCAGCTACAGCAAGAACGTTATCCAAGCTCATCACCAAGTCAGCAACCAAAATCGTCCGAATAGCGCCCCAGATATTGGAATGGCCATGCATCTCTTCTTCTTCGCCGCTGTCAGCAAGTAGCTGAACCCCAATATAGACCAGCAAAATAGCGCCAATAATCTTGAGGTACGGCAAAGCCAATAACTGCACAGCAGTTACTGTAAGCACTACGCGCAAAATAATTGCGGCGGCACTTCCCCAGAAGATTGCTTTCTTTTGTTGATTAGGCGGCAGATTGCGTGAAGCTAAGGCAATCACAACCGCGTTATCGCCTGACAGCAAAATATTGGCAATAATGATTGATAAAAGCGCTGCCCAGAATGCTGGGCCTGAAAATGCTGAAAAATCCATAATGTCTCCTACATTTTTATGTTTTAACTACTTTTTTAAACTACCCATTACTACAAAAAAGATACTGCCGAACGCTATTGGTATAGCAGCATCCTTTCTTTGTCACTAATTACAACATGGCTTTCAATAAAGCAGCCATTTCCGATGGATTCTTTGTTACTTTGAAGCCACACTCTTCCATTACGGCGAGTTTGGCATCAGCAGTATCAGCACCACCAGAAATCAATGCCCCAGCATGACCCATGCGTTTTCCAGGAGGCGCTGTAACCCCAGCAATAAAGCCAACTACAGGCTTTTTCATATGATCTTTACACCAGCGGGCAGCTTCAGCTTCATCTGGACCACCAATTTCACCGATCATGATGACCGCATCAGTTTCTGGATCTTCGTTAAACATGCGCATGACGTCGATATGCTTCAAGCCATTGATTGGGTCTCCGCCAATACCAACTGCAGTGGACTGACCTAAGCCGATTGCAGTCAATTGACCCACTGCTTCGTAAGTTAAGGTACCAGAACGACTTACAACACCGATGCGGCCCTTTTTGTGAATGTGGCCGGGCATGATACCAATCTTAATTTCGTCAGGAGTAATAATTCCTGGGCAGTTTGGGCCTAGCAACAAAGTCTTCTTGCCGCCTTTAGCTTCTTTTGCCCTCATCTTGTTGCGCACTTCTAGCATGTCGCGTACTGGAATACCTTCAGTAATACAGATCACGAAATCAAGGTCAGCCTCAACTGCTTCCCAGATCGCAGCAGCAGCGCCAGGAGGCGGAACGTAAATGACGGAAGCTGTTGCGCCAGTTTGCTGAGCAGCTTCTTTAACGGTTGCATAAATCGGAATATTAAAAATAGACTCGCCAGCTTTTTTAGGATTTACTCCAGCAACAAAGCAATTTTTGCCGTTTGCATACTCTTGACACTTCTCAGTATGAAACTGACCGGTCTTACCAGTAATACCCTGTGTAATAACTTTGGTGTTTTTATTAACTAATATAGACATTTCAAAATTCCTGGATTATTTGTTTTTGGCAACAGCAGCAACTACCTTCGTAGCTGCTTCAGCCATTGAATCGGCGCTAATAATTGGCAAACCAGAGTCTGCAAGAATCTTCTTGCCCAACTCTTCGTTTGTACCCTTCATGCGCACAACCAAAGGTACCGTGAGATTGACTGCTTTGCAGGCTGTAACCACACCATCGGCAATCACATCGCAACGCATAATGCCGCCGAAGATGTTTACCAAAATTGCTTCAACACTCTTGTTCTTGAGCATGATTTTGAATGCTTCAGTTACTTTTTCAGCTGTAGCACCACCGCCAACATCCAAGAAATTTGCTGGCTCACCGCCGAATAGCTTAATGGTATCCATGGTTGCCATCGCTAAACCAGCGCCATTCACTAAGCAACCGATATTGCCATCTAAAGAAATATAAGCAAGGTCAAACTTAGAAGCTTCGATCTCTGCAGCATCTTCTTCATCGATATCGCGATAAGCAACGATTTCTGGATGGCGAAATAAAGCGTTTGGATCAAAGTTGAACTTCGCATCAAGAGCCTTGATCTTGCCATTACCTTCAAGAATCAATGGATTAATCTCTACTAAGGAGGCATCGGTATCCCAGTAGGTCTTATACAAGTTTTTGAATACATCGCGAGCCATTGGAATGGAGGCTTCCGGAACCCCAATACCCTTCGCAACGATGTCACAGTCTGCATCTGTCAAGCCAATTAATGGATCAACAAATACTTTGATGATTTTTTCTGGATGAGATTCAGCAACTTCCTCGATATCCATGCCGCCCTCACTAGAGGCCATGATCACATTTTTTTGTGTACCACGATCTGTAACAATACTGAAGTAGTACTCTTTTTTGATATCAGCGCCGTCTTCAATTAAGAGGCGATTTACTTTTTGACCTTCAGGGCCTGTTTGGTGTGTCTTAAGCTGCATGCCCAAAATTTCAGATGCGTATTTCTTCACTTCGTCCATGCTTCTAGCCAACTTTACGCCACCACCTTTACCGCGACCACCTGCATGAATCTGCGCCTTAACAACCCATACAGGGCCGCCAAGTTTTTCAGCAGCCGACATCGCTTCATCTACACTAAATGCAGGGATGCCGTTTGGAACTGGCACATTAAATTGGCGCAGAAGTTCTTTGCCTTGGTACTCGTGAATTTTCATAATTACTCCGAAACGGTATCTTTTTTAGCAAGCGATGAGGATTAGTTAAACCGATGTTGCCTTGATCCCAAACTTACCCTGAAAATAGCTAAATTAGCTAAATTTGAATAAATGTGAATGGCTTGACCGACTTCATAAGTCTAGCATGCTGCAACGCGGCAATTACCCATCTCCGATCCGTAATTGCCCTAATCAGGCTGTTGCCCGCCAATGACCTTTACCACCACTTCAGAGCTAAAACCCTTTGAGGCTAAAAAGCGATACTGCCGGGCACGCTCTTTTTGATCCAAGGCTCGCTCTCCATACTTTCGAGTCCAAAGCTCATAGGCGCGTTGATACTCTGTTTCCTTGAGGCCGGCCAAGAGTTTCGCCGATTGTTTCGAATCAATCCCAGCTCGCTCTAATTCACCCTGTATTTTTCGCATTCCATACCGCTCGCTACGCCTGCGAACCAATGCCCCTGCAAAACGCTCATCCGAGAGCCAGCCCCTGCCCTCAAATTCGTCTAAAACAGCCTCAATATTTAAATCGATAGATTCTGGGTTCTGGTCAGCCTGCTCACCCCCCAACTTTGCCCACCACGCCTCTGATTCTGCAAGCTTTGCGGCCAAACCTTTACGACTATATTCTCGGAGCGATAAAAGACGCAAAGCCCGAGCTTTGAGACTCGGGCTTTGTTTGGTTCTTTCTTTGCTTTTGCTATCTAGCTCAGACATCGAACTATTCGACTTCCTCTTCTTCGCTCAGCACATCAGTAACCACCGCTGAGCCAGATTTAACACCCAACTTTTCGCGAATCTTTGCCTCGATATCCTTAGCAATTGCTGGGTTCTCTTTTAGGAACTCGCGCACATTATCCTTACCTTGACCAATACGATCGCCGTTGTAGCTATACCAAGAACCGGATTTTTCAACGAGGTCAGCCTCAACGCCCATA
Organism: Polynucleobacter sp. MG-5-Ahmo-C2; assembly: GCF_018687735.1. Taxonomy (NCBI): domain Bacteria; kingdom Pseudomonadati; phylum Pseudomonadota; class Betaproteobacteria; order Burkholderiales; family Burkholderiaceae; genus Polynucleobacter; species Polynucleobacter sp. MG-5-Ahmo-C2. The sequence goes on from NZ_CP061304.1 coordinate 1,570,750, forward strand.
TCAATGATTTCGCCTTCTCTAGAAATACCAGCGCCGTACATGATGTCAAAAATCGCCTCGCGGAATGGAGGAGAAACCTTGTTCTTTACAACCTTCACACGGGTTTCATTACCAACCACCTCATCACCTTTTTTGATACTACCGATGCGACGAATATCCAAACGCATAGAGGCATAGAACTTCAGTGCATTACCACCAGTTGTAGTCTCTGGCGAACCAAACATCACGCCAATCTTCATGCGAATTTGGTTAATAAAGATTACGGTTGTATTTGTACGCTTGATCGCGCCAGTCAACTTACGCAACGCTTGACTCATTAAACGAGCCTGCAGGCCTGGCAATGAATCTCCCATATCACCTTCAATCTCAGCCTTTGGAACCAATGCAGCAACCGAATCAATTACGATCAAATCAATAGAGCCTGAGCGCACTAACGCATCAGCGATTTCTAAAGCTTGTTCACCGGTATCAGGTTGAGAGATCAATAGGTTATTTACATCAACGCCTAAACGTGATGCGTACTGAACATCTAAAGCATGCTCAGCATCAATAAAGGCACAAGTACCACCGAGCTTTTGCATTTCTGCAATCGCATGCAGAGTCAATGTTGTTTTTCCGGATGATTCTGGTCCGTAGATCTCAATCACTCGACCACGTGCTAGACCGCCAACTCCAAGGGCAATATCAAGACCGAGTGATCCACTGGATACCACTTGAATATCTTGGCTAATTTCAGCATCGCCCAATCTCATGATTGAACCCTTGCCAAATTGCTTCTCAATTTGCGCCAAGGCTGCTGTTAATGCTTTTTGCTTATCTCCGCTCATTCCCTCAAATTCTGAGGAGGCTGATTTTCTTTTGTCATCCAAGGCCATTTTTGATTCCTTTTCGCTTTGTATTGGGCTTTTTCCCGAAGTTTTATCTACTGTTTCACAACTTAGAAGTTACTGTATATAAAAACAGTACTCTTTGCAAGATACTTTTTACAGGAATTTACAGATTTTTTACTAAGCCCTGCTCGATAGGGGTTCGATCCCAATAGAAAAACAGGGGTATTGCCACGCCCCAAACCAGTCCCAATAAGATGAAACCGATAATTTGACCCCCAGGACCCCATTCTCCAGCCCCCATCCGAATACCAGCCTCATAGGACATAGGGCCAGCAATGGCTCCCAATACAGCCCCCACGATAGGCCTACCCCGCAACCAAGATAAGGAGCCATTAATAGTAGTGGCCACTAACACCCAAAGAGTCCACATCCATATGGGCGATAGAAAGGGGGATGGCCAGCCATCTCGAAAATCCAAATACCCCAAACGCATAATGAGGGTATCAGTAACAACCCCAAAAATAAGGGCCTTAAATAAGAGGCTTAATTCAGTTTTGGGGGATGGTGAACGCCAAGCATGAAAAGCGATATAGGCCAGAGTGCCAAGAACAGGCCACAACACCTGCTGGTTAGCCGCGCCCAATACGCAGGCAAACCAACCCGCCTGAAAAAGAACAAAGTTCCAAAATTTAGCCATCAGATGATTCTAGCCAACCTAAGAAAAAGGCCACTGCCGGTGGGCAATGGCCTTGAGATTTGGTGGCGAATCAGGGATTTGAACCCCGGACCTGCGGATTATGATTCCGTCGCTCTAACCAGCTGAGCTAATTCGCCGAACTGGTTATTTTAGCGTAATTAAGTGCTACTGTCTAAATATGGCCCACAGCACCCATTAACAGCCCATTAGATAGATTATGGAGACTCAAAAGTAGCGAGGGGAAATCGCTTATAGTTATAAAAAAATATAAGGGGTTGTCGTGAAGCCATTCATAACGCTGATGCTGGTTAGCGCACTGCTAGCTTGCTCCCAAAATGCTGATAACTTAACATTAAGCTGTTACGGGGCTGCCATTAAGACCAAAGCAAAGCAAGAATCCGTTACACCTCAAGTCACGCGAACCTATAAGTTCCAAGATTATAAAATCGATGATTATGACTGCACCCACCAGGCCAATATCATTAGCTGTAATTTTATTAAAGAAGAAAACGGCACTAGGCAACGTAAACGCATTATTTACAACATAAGCACGCATTCATTAGCGGAAATTGACGCCATTTGGGCTGTTGGTGAACAAATAAACGCCAACGAGCGCACTATTGCTAGGGCAGAATTTATTGGTCAATGCCAAAAGCCCATCAATTAATGAATCAGAAAGCGGCATAGTTAAGCTTTCTCGTACCCTGGCAATACCAACACTACCCGCATTGGACGGCGGAAAGTAATATAGGGCAATGAGAAAACATCCCCTCAAATTCTTGATCTTGGCTGTTTTAAGTGCTTTTATGGCTCTGAGTGCGTCTGCATCTCAAATTTTCATCACCAATTACCCGTCTGAAGCGAATGCCAAGGTCTTTGTAAGTAAATACCAGTCAGAAGCCAACTGCATTGTTTACGACACCCAATACTCCAGCGATAACGAACCTGGAGTGTGGTTCTATACAAAATATAAAAGTGATGCCCGTGCGGTGATCTACTACACCCAATACAAATCAGAAGCAGACTTGATTGTGTATTTCACAAAATACAAAAGCGATGCGCGCTGTCGCTACTAATGAGCTCTTCGTCTATGAGACTACTGTCTATTTCGGCAGGCAAAGTTCTGCCGCTGTTTAGCAACCACCATCCCAATTACAAATCGGTTGGCTCTGCAATTCATAAACAGAGCATTAGCAATCTACAAAACCCCAACGCCATTGAAATTACTACCCTTGGTGTTAAGGGTGATGAGCAAGCCGATCTCAGCGTGCATGGTGGATTAGAAAAAGCAATTTATGTTTACCCCTCAGAGCATTACGCTTTTTGGAATCAGCTACTCACCCGAGAAACTAAAAAACCTATTGATCTACAACATGGTGCAATTGGTGAGAACTTCACCATCGAAGGCCTGCTAGAGACTGAAGTTTTTGTTGGGGATAAGTTATTTATTGGCAAACTAGAGTTTGCTGTTGTCAAGTTACGCGAGCCCTGCTTTAAATTCAATGCCAAATTGGGCTATAAGGGCGCGAGCAAGGCCATGCTGCAATCCGGTTTTAGTGGCTGGTATCTGCGAGTCCTCAAGACTGGCGCTTTGACTGCTGGCGCAGAGATCGGCATTGTTCCAGGGACAAGAGATATTTCGATTGCCGATCAAAATCAAAAGCTACTACACAATCGCAATCAAAAAGATTTATGGGAATAAAAAAGCCCGATCATTTTGTGATCGGGCTTTTAATTTACTGCAGACTAAAAAAGCTTAGTCACGTGCATAGATATCTACATCTTTGGTTTCACGAACAAACAATACACCGATTACCAATGTCATCGCAGCGATGATGATTGGGTACCAGAGACCGTAGTAAATGTTACCGTTTTGCGCTACCAAGGCGAAGGAGATCGTTGGCAACAGGCCGCCGAACCAACCGTTACCAATATGGTATGGCAAGGACATCGATGTGTAACGAATACGAGTTGGGAACATCTCAACCAACATCGCAGCGATTGGGCCATAAACCATGGTTACCAAAATCACCAAGTACACCAACAAGCACAACACAGCAACATAGTTGATTTGTGCTGGATCAGCTTTGGCTGGATAACCTTCTTTATTCAACGCTTCGCGAATGGCTTTCTTGAATTCAGCATCCTTGGCTTTAGCTTCAGCAGGATCAACACCCTTTGAAGTGTAGCCATTGATTTCAATATCGCCAATTTTCACAATTGCGGTAGAACCAGGTGCGCCAGCAACAGTGCTGTAGCTCGCAGAGTTGGAAGCCATCACTTGTTTTGCAATATCGCAAGAACTTGTGAATTTCGCTGTACCAGTTGGGTTGAACTGGAAGGTACATTCAGTTGGATCAACGGTGATTGTTGCTGGTGCGGTTGCCATTGCTTTTTCTAACGCTGGGTTAGCAAAGTGAGTTAAAGCATTGAACACAGAAACAGGAGTATTAGGGATGTAAGTAATTACAGCCAATAACAAACCACTCATGATGATCACTTTACGGCCAATCTTGTCTGACCAAGCTCCAAATACTACGAAGAATGGTGTACCGATGACCAACGAAGCAGCAATCAATAAGTTTGCAGTCTTCGCATCTACCTTCAATACTTGGGTGAGGTAGAACAAAGCATAGAACTGACCTGTGTACCAAACTACCGCTTGACCTGCAACCAGGCCAAACAATGCCAAGATCACAATCTTCAAGTTTTTCCACTGGCCAAATGATTCGCCCAAAGGAGACTTAGACAACTTGCCTTCGTCTTTCATCTTCTTGAAAGCTGGTGATTCATTCATGGACAAACGAATCCATACAGAAATTGCTAACAATGCGATAGAAGCGATGAAAGGAACACGCCAGCCCCAAACATCAAAGTCTGGGCCAGTAAATTCACGTGTGAACAAAATCACGAGCAGGGAGAGAAATAAGCCAAGAGTAGCTGTAGTCTGAATCCATGCTGTGTATGCGCCACGTTTGCCATGAGGAGCATGTTCCGCAACATATGTAGCCGCGCCACCGTACTCGCCACCTAAAGCCAAGCCTTGAAGCATACGCAATGCGATCAAGATCACTGGGGCAGCAACGCCAATAGTTGCATAGTTAGGCAAAATCCCCACAATGAAGGTTGCGCCACCCATCAAGAGGATGGTGACCAAGAAGGTGTACTTACGACCAATCAAATCGCCTAAGCGGCCAAACACCAATGCACCGAATGGGCGCACGATGAAACCAGCAGCAAAAGCCAATAAGGCGAAAATAAAGGCAGAGCCAGCATCTAGGCCTGAGAAGAACTGCTTGGCGATAACGGCAGCCAAAGAACCGTAAAGATAAAAGTCGTACCACTCAAAAACCGTACCCAAAGAGGAAGCAAAAATAACTTTGCGCTCTGCGGCGGTCATTGGGGCTGCTTTAGTTGATGTTGACATCAGTAGCTCCTAACTATTTTTATTAAATAAAAAACAACGGATTGATTATGCTTTGAAAAAAATCAAAGAAATCCATTACTTAGGGTAATTCCTCATCGATTTGACTCGGGGTTTTCCCGAGAAATATGGATTTGATGCAATGCACTTAAACCATCATCTCAATATGGAATGGAGCGCCTCTAAACCTAGATGCACAATTGGGGTGCATATTCGTGCATCTAGGTGCAAACTTGGAAAGTAATATGACCGCACTTCGCTCTAATAGTCTCAGAAGTTAATAAAAAAGGCATTATCAAAAAATGCTATTTCGAAAATGTTAAACAAGGAGCATTCCAAATGAAAAGACGTGACTTTTTAGGTAAGACCGCACTTGGCGCTGCCGCGGGCGTATTGGCTGCACCGGCGATTGCACAATCCATGCCGGAAGTGAAATGGCGCTGTGCCTCTAGTTTTCCAAAGAGCTTAGATACGATTTATGGCGGTGGCGAGTTCATCTCCAAACGCGTTGCCGCTCTCACGGACGGCAAATTCCAAATCCGTATTTTTGGAGCAGGTGAAATCGTTCCAGCCTTCGGTACTGTTGATGCAGTGCAACAAGGAACTGTAGAGTGCACTCACACTGCTGGCTATTACTTTGTAGGCAAAAACAAAACTTTTGCTTTTGACACAACCGTCCCATTTGGCATGAATCAGCGCCAACAAAATGCCTGGATGTATTGGGGTGGCGGCTTGAAACTGCAACGTGAGTTCTTACGTGACTACAACATTATTTCTTTCCCAGCAGGTAACACTGGAACTCAGATGGGCGGCTGGTTTAAAAAGCCAGTAAAAACTGTTGCAGACCTTAAAGGTTTGAAAATGCGTATTGCCGGACTCGGCGGAGAAGTAATGTCCCGCTTAGGCGCAATCCCACAACAAATCGCTGGTGGCGATATTTACCCAGCTCTTGAAAAAGGCGTAATTGATGCGGCTGAATGGGTAGGCCCGTACGATGATGAAAAATTAGGCTTTTACAAAATTGCCCCTTACTACTACTACCCAGGATGGTGGGAAGCTTGCTCGATGTACTCCATGTACGTCAACATCAAAGAATGGGAAAAGTTGCCAAAGCAATATCAAGAAGCTTTGACCTCAGCTTGCGCAGAATGCAACATTGACATGATGGCTGAGTACGACTACAAAAACCCAATCGCTTTGCAAAGCTTAATTAAGAATGGCGTCAAGCTGCAATCTTATTCAACAGAAATTATGAAAGCCGCATCTACTGCAGCCTTCGAAATGTATGAAGAAGAAGCGGCCAAGAATCCATCATTTAAGAAGATTTATGAGCCTTGGAAAAAATTCCGCAATGATCAAATGTTGTGGAATAAAGTTGCTGAGCAAACTCTCATGAGCTTCATGTTGACAAATCCGGTCAAATAAAACCTTACTGAGAATCTGATATGCCAAAACAATTTTTAGTTTTCGCAAGTTTCGTTGATCGTTTAAATGACCGTTTTGGTGTATTAGCGAGTTGGATGGTATTAATTGCCGTACTGGTCAGCACAGCAAATGCGCTGATTCGGTACGGCTTCAATATCAGCTCCAATGGTTGGCTGGAAGCCCAGTGGTACTTATTTGCCGGCATGGTGATGTTTGGTGCCGCGACTACTTTCCGCCTCAATGAACATGTGCGAGTAGATGTCCTTTATGCAATGTACCCCAATAAAGTTCGACTTTGGTTGGATTTTTGGGGTGGCATTGTCTTCTTTTTACCCGTAACGATCATCATCGGCTTTTACTCCTGGGAATTTTTTATCACTTCGGTGATTCAAAATGAGACCTCGAGCAACCCCGGCGGCCTCATTCGTTGGCCAGTGCGCGGCGTGATTACTTTGGGCTTTTTCTTATTAACGCTCCAAGGTATTTCTGAAATTATCAAACGCTACGCAGCCATTATTGGCATGATTCAAATCGATCCTAAGTACGAAAGACCTCTCCAATGATTAGCCAAGATTTAATGGCCCCCATCATGTTTGGGGGCTTGATTGTATTTTTATTGCTCGGATATCCTGCCGCGTTTTCTCTTGGCGCTGTAGGCTTATTCTTTTCCTTCATCGGCATTGAAATGGGCATGTTCCAGCCCACATTCTTGCAAGCCCTACCAGATCGAGTGTTTGGCATTCTTTCGAATGACTTATTGCTCTCAATTCCCTTCTTCACCTTCATGGGTGCGATTCTTGAGAAGTGCGGCTTGGCGGAAGACATGCTCGAAGGCTTGGGTCAGCTATTTGGCCCAATCCGCGGTGGTTTAGCTTATGCCGTCATTATTGTTGGTGCGATTCTGGGAGCCATTACTGGAACCGTTGCTGCTTCAGTGATTGCAATGGGATTAATTTCTCTGCCAATCATGTTGCGCTACGGTTACAACCCGCGCGTAGCGACTGGTGTGATTGCTGCATCTGGAACTATCACTCAACTCATACCACCATCACTCGTTTTAATTGTGCTGGCTGACCAGTTAGGTAAGTCTGTTGGCGATATGTATGCCGGCGCCATTGGACCATCCATCATTCAGGTAGTGCTGTTCTGCTTGTTTATTTTCTTCTTATCGATTTTCAGACCTCAAGACGTACCAGCACTTCCGCCAGAAGCTCGTCCAAAAATCGACTGGAAATTGTTCAAGCGAATCTTATGGGGCATTGTTCCATCCATCGCACTGATCTTCTTGGTACTAGGAACCATCTTGATGGGCCTTGCTACTCCAACTGAAGGCGGCGCAATGGGCTCCGTGGGAGCATTACTTCTCGCTGCTATGAATAAGCGCTTAGAAAAGCCTTTGGTCTGGGAAGCAATGACTTCCACTATGCGCATCAATGCCATGGTGATTTTCATTCTGATTGGCTCTACAGTGTTTGGTTTGGCATTCCGCGGTGTGGACGGCGACCTTTGGATTGAGCACCTCTTGTCTGGCCTACCAGGCGGTCAAGTCGGCTTCTTAATTGTGGTGAACTTGTTTGTGTTCTTCTTGGCCTTCTTCTTAGACTATTTTGAAATCGCTTTCATCATCATTCCATTATTAGCTCCGGTTGCAGACAAGCTCGGCATTGATCTGATTTGGTTTGGCGTGCTTCTCGGTGCCAATATGCAGACCTCATTCATGCATCCCCCGTTTGGATTTGCATTGTTTTATCTGCGAGGCGTTGCACCAAAATCACTAAAGAGCTCGGATATTTATTACGGAGCCCTGCCGTGGGTTGGTCTGCAACTAATTCTGGTAGCCATCATCATCTTCATCCCAGAAACAGTGACCTACTTTGTGGATAAGCCAACTGTTGCTTTTGATGCTAGTGGGCCATCCGTTGATCCATTAGCTGGTGTCGAGCAAAATGAGATCACGGTAGACTCTAGTTCAGATATCGAGCGGCAATTGCGAGAAAATAAATAATATAAAAATAGTAGGACAAAAAATTAGAGGGGTTTTGCAATGCAAGCAAAGTGGGGTATTCAAGGGATGGCGGTTGCACCGCACTCCCTTGCTTCTGAATCGGCATTAGCGGTTCTGAGAGAAGGTGGTAACGCATTAGAAGCAATGGTGGCTGCAGCAGCTACCATTGCTGTCGTTTATCCTCACATGAACTCAATTGGCGGAGACTCGTTCTGGGTCATTCATTCGCCTGGCAAGGCAATGGGCGGTATTGATGCCTGTGGCGCAGCAGCTGGTTTAGCCAGCAAACAATGGTACGCAGAGCGGGGTATCACAAAAGCAATTCCGTTTCGCGGTCCAGTTGCAGCAAATACCGTTGCCGGCACGATCTCTGGTTGGGGTGCGGCACACAAACTCTCTAAGCAAGGTCTAGGCGGGAAGATTACTTTATCTCGCTTATTAGCTGATGCGATTCATTATGCTGAAGCAGGCGTTCCAGTCACCTACAGCCAATCGAGCCTTACCGCCAAAAAGCGTGAAGAGCTCAGTTCTATTCCTGGTTTTTCCCAAACCTTCCTAGTCAACGGCAAAGCACCAGCTGTTGGAAGCATCTTCAAGCAAGAGCGGCTAGCTAAAACACTGCGTCAGATTGCAAGCAAAGGTACTGAGGATTTTTATCGTGGTGACCTTGCTAATTTATTGGCAAAGGAGCTTACCGATATTGGTAGTCCCTTGCGTTTAAGCGATCTCCATCGTCACCATGCAAAACTCATTGATCCGCTTGAACTGAAACATAGTCTGGGTAATGTGTACAACATGGTGCCGCCTACCCAAGGCGTAGTCTCATTAATGATCATTGGCATCTTGGATCAATTGAACTTAAAACGCTTTAAGGTGGATAGTACAGAGTATGTGCATCATTGCGTTGAAGCTACCAAACAAGCATTTAAGATTCGGGATCAATTTGTAACCGATCCCGCCTACATGAGTAAAAATGCACAGTCATTTTTATCTCCTGCGTTCTTGAAAAAACTTGCCAAGAATATTGATTCCAACAAGGCCTTACCATGGGGCCAGGGCAAAGGTCCCGCAGATACCATCTGGATGGGGGTGATTGATGGTGATGGCAACTGCGTCTCCTTCATTCAAAGCATCTATCACGAGTTTGGTGCTGGCATTGTTTTACCGAAGTCAGGCGTGAATTGGCAGAATCGCGGTTGTAGCTTCTCCTTAGATCCTAAGACGCTCAATCATCTTGAGCCTTATCGCAAACCTTTCCATACACTTAATCCCGCCATGGCCTTATTTAAAGATGGTCGCTCTATGGTTTACGGAACAATGGGTGGTGATGGCCAACCTCAAACGCAATGTGCCGTCTTCACCCGTACCGCTACCTATGGGCTTGATCCACAGGATGCCATTAGTCGCCCACGCTGGTTGCTTGGTCGTACCTGGGGTCAAACCAGTGATAGCCTGAAATTAGAATCTCGCTTCAGTCCATGGGTTGCAAAAGAATTACATGCCATGGGTCATGAAATTGAGATGCTGGATGCTTTTGATGAGACAGTGGGTCATGCTGGCTGCATCATTCGAGATCCATCAGGCACCTTACGGGGGGGCTGGGACCCACGTAGTGACGGGGCTGTTAGCGCGTTTTAGTAATAAACATTTTTGGTACGCGCAGATCCCAATAAATGGCAGCTGCGCGTAATCCAAAGATTCCTAACATGCAAAGTACGGAACCCTCAATCGCATATTGAGGAATGAAGTTCAATACCAATACATAAGCACAACATCCTAGCGTTACCGGAATTGCATACAACTCATGAGACATTAAAAGTGTTTTCCGGCCTGCCAAAATATCCCGCAATAAACCCCCGCCAATTGCAGTAATTACGCCTAATATCACCGGGGCTACCGGCAAACCGAAATCCATGCCCCAGGCCTTGTCTGCTCCCTGAATAGCAAACAGTGCGGCACCAAAAGCATCGATATATAGCATCCATCGGTATATCTGAGGTTGAGTAAAAAAAGATTCGGCAAAAAATGTTAGGACGCTAGCGCCCAATGCAAGCCAAACATAAATCTGGCCCTCAGACCAAAAGATAGGGGCTTCCAAAATAATGTCCCGAATAGTACCCCCGCCAATTGCGGTAATTAAACCGAGCACTAAAACACCAAACAGATCAACGCCACGATCAGCAATCGCAAGGACGCCAGTGACCGCAAAGGCCATGGTTGCAATGATGCCAATCCAAAAATTAATTTCATCCATAACAAACAGTCTAAAGGAATTGAAAAGCCCTTCACTCGAATTCGCTTCCTTAATATACTGTTAGCCATGAGTCCAAGGAAAGTACTTATATGAAACCCAAGCTTTATAGCTACTGGCGCAGCTCGGCAGCTTTTCGTGTTCGTATTGCACTTAATCTCAAGGGTATGGACTATGAAGTGATTCCTATCCACCTTAGCAAAAATGGTGGCGAACAACTATCTGAGGCCTATATAAGCAAAAATCCAACTCGCCTCGTACCACTATTGGATGATGGAAAAAATTGCATTCATCAATCACTCGCCATCATTGAGTACTTAGATGAGATTCAATCCACGCCAGCACTACTCCCAAGTTCACCGATCGATCGCGCTTGGGTGCGCTCATTAGCAATGGATATCGCTATTGATATTCATCCCATCAGTAATTTACGAGTGCTTCGTTACCTAATAAAACAGGTTGGGGCAAGTAATGAGGCCAAAGATACTTGGTACCAACATTGGATTAAGGTGGGAATGGATAGCCTTGAAAAAAAATTAGGCGCTGATCCCCGCGTTGGACGTTTTGCCTTTCGTGATCAGCCTGGTCTCATTGATATTTGTCTAGTGCCCCAACTCTTTAATGCTGTAAGTACGAAAATGGATATGAGTCCTTACCCCACTCTAATGAAGATCTTTAATGAGTGTATGAAGTTACCCGCATTTATTGACGCCTCTTGGGAAAAACAAATTGATGCAGAAGGTTTAAACCCTTCTATTTAATTTGAGATTCCAACATTTTGACTAATGCATAGACTGACTCGTTATACGGAGTAGCGACCTTATATCGCTTACCTAGCTCCACAATATAGCCATTCAAGAAATCAATTTCCGTCATTTTTCCTCTAGCCAAATCTTGAGCAGTTGAGGAAACTTGGGTAAGCATCGTGGTTGCTATAGATTTATTTACCGCAAGCGCCTCCGACATACTAATGTCAACCTTTTCATGCGCAGCAATTACCAAAAACTCTTTAGTAATTTCCTCGATCAGCTTGACAATACCAGGGGACTTCATCATTTCACCATAGGGTATTTGGCCAATACCCGAGATAGCATTAAAAGAACAGTTCACCATAAACTTGAGCCACATATCTCTTTTAATCTGGGGCGCAAGCGAGCATGGAACACCTGCCTCTTCAAATAGCCTGGTGATCTCTTTGAGATTTTGATCGCCAACAGAGGTGCCCTGCCCTAGATTGCCAATCAGCAACTCTCCTCTACCATGATGCTTCATAGTTCTTGGGCCAATCATCTCTGCAGCAACATACACAACCGCCGCATAAATCGGATTAGCAATGATTTTGGAAGCAAGATCAATATTAGCCACACCATTTTGCAAGCTCAGAATGACCGCCTTACTTGGCAGAATAGATTTCACCTCAGCTAGCATGCGCTCTGTATCGAGAGACTTCACACTCAGTAACACTAAATCCGCATCACTCAGAATGGAAGGGTCAGCGCTTGCTTTAACCTGAACTGTTTCATGAAATGCTTTGCAATCCATCTCCAAACCAGACTCATTCAGAGCTGCGGTACGCTCTGGCCTAGCGATAAAAGTGACGTCATGATGCCCACGAGCCAACATACCGCCGAAATAGCAGCCAACTGCACCTGCACCTAATACGTATATCTTTTTATAAATCAAGTACCAGTGTTCCGCTCTTAATATGGGAGATACAGGGAGTTAAATACTCCTGGTGCTCAGTTTCACTCAAAATGCAATCACCATGCTCTACATCACCACTGATGTATCTTGTCTTACAGGTGCCGCAAAGCCCGGATTGGCATGAGGTTGGAACTTCAATGCCGATCTTAGCTAGAGCATCAATGATTGATTCGGCTCTCGTGATGCTTATTTTTTGGCCAGTGCTCTGAACCTCAATCACTAACCCTTCAGAGTCCACGCTGGAAATTTTATTCACTTTTTTGCCTCTCTCCACAAAAATAATGGGCTGCAATAGCAGCCCATACCTTCCAATTGATTGATTAATGCTTGAATTGTGCCTTTGCAGTTTGCTCGAGCTCTTCCATTTTTGCTTTTACAAAGTCGTTACGCTCTTTGCCCTTGTACTGCTCACTCTCCGTCAGAATAGCGATCACACCCTTAGCGACAAAGCGTCTTTGAGCCACCTCTTCTTCAGTGCTAGCGCCGATTGGCAATTCAAAAACGTTGCCAGAGCAATAGCTGTTAGGTGCGCCATTAATTTCTTTGAGCCACTCAGAAAATGCTTCCGCACTCGCTGCAGGATTAGATCCACGCACTGCATCACGCAACATCTTTCTAAATAAATAGGGGCCGGCATCAAACTTTGTGGGGTTCTCCAATGCATGAATAGCAATTGGTCTTTGGCTAATAATGGCTTCATAGTCACCAGGGGCGTACTGGGCCATTTTGTAGTTAGAGCGTGCTCTGTGATCAGATGGAATCTCCACAAGATCATTAATCGTGTGATTGCCAAAACGCTCATTTCTTCTTAAGGCAACCTGACCATCTAAGAAATCAATGGACTCATATCCAACCAACTCTTTTTGTCCGATGCCTCGAGTATCAATACCAGGGCCCATCACACGCCAACCAATCATCTTGCTATTAATGTCATCGACTGGAACTGTCCAGCGGATGATATGAAAGCGACTAAATAATTTCTTATTAGAACCATCTTCCGATGTGTAAGCATGCAAACTCAGATTTGGTAATACCTGATGTTGAACTCGTATAAATAATTTTTCGTTATTTACACGACGAGCGCCAGAACAGGCCAAACCTCTACCGCCATGAATGGGGACAAACTGCATATCAGGATGAACTTCCATCGTAGGGGCTCCCACCTCATCAAATGTAGTGCCCTGGTAGTGACCACCAACCACGTTTTTGGCAGCATGCAGTTCAGCTGTGTGGAAATTATCTGCAGCGTTATCTTGTACTTGCAACCAATTGCAATGCTGAAAATTACTGTAAGGAACTAACTCATCTCCAGGTGCTACCGTAAAATCTGACTCCCATTCAGGAAATGGTGGCTCTTTATCTGGAGCGCCCATATACGCAAATACCAAACCGTTTCTTTCGAATGCCTTATAGGCGCCCTGTTGAATGGAGCATGCATATTTTTCTGCTTCAGCTTCTTCGCCCTTAGGAAAAGGTGCATTCAAACACGTCCCATCCACATCGAACACCATGCCGTGATAACAACACTTAATTCCATGTTCTTGAATCAAGCCATACTCAAGTGAAGCGCCACGATGTACGCAATGCGCATGCAGCAAACCAACTCTTCCGCTGCCATCACGAAACGCGACTAACTCTTCGCCCAAGATTGTTAAAAACTTTGGCGTGTCAGTGAGCTCAATTGACATACAAACTGGATGCCAAAAGCCACGCATGTATTCACCCATTGGAGTGCCTGGACCCACTTCGGTGAGTTCTGGATCATGACCAGGAACTTTATTGGTGTAGTAGCCACCGTAGGGTACTAATTTCTTAGGTGTGCCACCTGCTCCAGCTGAGGCGCCAACTTTCTTTTCTGCCTGCTCCTGTTTGCTTGTCATTACTGGGGTCTCCTATTAATTGACTGGTCTTTTTACTTTGTATACTGTATACAGAGTATATAATATTTTTTAAATGGGTGCAGACCCCAAAACACGATTTCAGGCTTCCAGAACCCCAAAAGATGCTTTCACAACTTAATAAACTGCCAGCTAGAACTGATTATGTCCAAGCGGTTTACACCGCCCTATTAGATGCAATTAGTGATGGCTCTCTTCCGCCCGGAACACGCATTACCCAGGAAGACATTGCTGAACAAATGAATGTTTCTCGCTTACCAGTGCTTCAGGCACTGCGCATGTTGAAGAATGATGGCTTTGTTGAAGATGCCCCCGGTAGAGGCCTGCAAGTCACTGCATTAAATATTGAGTGGATCGATAAACTGTATGAAGTACGCGGCGCATTGGATTCTTTGGCGGCAAAACTAGCCGCCCAAAAGAAATGTGTGATTAATCCCGCACTAATCAAACATGGTCGTGCTGTATCTGAAAAGAGCGATGTCAAGGCATTGATTGATGCAGATATGGCTTTTCATAGTGCAATCTATGAGGCTTCAGAAAATCCACTCATTGCCAAAAGCGCTCACTTACATTGGGTGCATCTTCGCCGAGTGATGGGTGCTGTACTGCAATCTACCCAAGGCTCAACTATTTGGGATGAACATCAGGCAATTGCAGATGCCATTAAAAATGGGGATGAGAGAAAAGCTGCTGAACTCTCTGAGCTACATGCAATGCGAGCCAGAAAAAATCTTATTGGACAGCTTGAGCAGGTGCTATCGAGTAATTAAAAAATCCCAGCATGCTGGGATTTTTCTTTCTGCACTTCTTTTAAGATTACGCAAACATATCTGGTTGATTTTCTTTTAAATAACCCCAGATTGGCTGGAAGTGTAACCAGCCAATATACTCGCTACCTACGTGCTCACGACTGTAACGGGCAACCTCGGGAGAGAGCAAGTTAGGCTTGATGCCAGTTGCCTCAACCAACATCTGCTGCTTGCAGCAACGCTCCAAAGCAATAAACCAAAATGCTGCAGCTTCAATACTATGGCGACTCACCGTAAGCAAACCATGATTGCGATGAATAATGGCCTTCACCTTCTTCAATGATCCTGCTACGTTGTAACCTGCATTATCTTCAACTGCTACTTGGCCTGCTTGTTCTGCTAGAACCATATGGTCTTCAAAGAATGCAGCAGCATCTTGAGAGATTGGATCTAAAGGTTTTCCTAAGGCTGCAAATGCTGTTCCATAAACTGTATGGGCATGACACATAGCAACAATGTCTGGATGTTTTTCATGAACTGCCGCATGCAATACAAAACCAGCACGATTCAATGCATGCTTGCCTTCCAAAATATTACCTTCATGATCTGCCAAAATTAAATTAGAAACTTTGACTTGATCAAAATGTACTGCCATTGGATTTGTCCAATATAGGTTTGGATGCTCAGGATCACGAACAGTTAAATGCCCTGCAAATCCATAGTCAAACTTTTCTAAAGCGAACGCTCTGCATGCAGCGACTAATCGCTCTTTGAGGTGCTGACGCTCCTCGGCAAAGTTCTTAAATTTTGGCAGGTAAGGAAAAATCTGGGATTTGTCTTCTGGTTGATAGATAGACTCTCTGCCACCCAAGTCCAACTTACGTTCTCTCTCCATTACTTCAGCCATGTGAATTCCTTTTTATATACAGATAAACGCGCCACCAACAGCACAACTAGACTGTAATCATGGGCTTTCGAGAGGGTTTTGACAAACGATAACTGTTCATGGAGAGATGAATATAAATCATGTATATTATATTTACATGAGAAAAATGCCAAATTATGTACTATTGCGCGCTTTTGAGGCCGCTGCACGCCTTGAGAGCTTTACCTTGGCCGCAAAAGAATTACACCTCACTCAGTCGGCAATTAGCCATCAAATAAGAGAACTTGAGGATTATTTTGGAAAGCCGCTTTTTTTACGCAAGAATCGTAAAGTGGAGCCCACCGCTGAAGGACGTCGCCTATTAGATTCCCTCTCCAGGGTCTTTGATGTCATTGAAGCGGCATGTAATGAAGTCACTCTTGCTCCAAGCTCGCAAGTTCTTGCCCTACATTGCTCGCCTAGCTTTGCAGCCAAGTGGCTTAGTCCAAGACTGCCGGAATTCATTAAGGACAATCCCGACATTACTATTCGACTGACATCGGGAGCAGAGCCAATTGATCTTCTGCGCAACCAAGAAGTGGATATCGCCATCTCTTATCAATCCATTCATGAAGGACCTGGCATCACCTCAATCTCCTTGGGCGAAGAAAACATTGTTCCCCTCTGTGCCCCTCATTTAATTGACCCCAAGGTTCCTATAGACGAATTGATGAGTAGACTCACCTTAATTGAGTCGTCTCTCAATCACCATACCTGGGAACAATGGTTTGAGATAAATCATCTTAAAAACCCATCAACTCGCAAAATGTCATTTGATCGCGCAGCCCTCTCTGTATCAGCAGCAGTTGATGGAATTGGCGCTGTACTTGAGAGCGTGCGATTTGCTGAAAGAGAGATCTTGCGTGGCGAGCTTGTAGAACTTGGCAAAGGGACCTTCTTACCCACTACCGACAGAACACACTTTTTATCCTATCGGTCCAATGCAAAAAACAGTCAAAAAATAAAACTCTTCAAAGAGTGGATTTGCATTAAAGCTGGGGTGGCTGCAGAATGATCCCCCAATCTATTTTTTCAACCAATCAATAATGAGTTTGGTTACTTGCTCAGGTTGCTCACGATGCAAGAAATGGCCAGCGTTATCTACTAGCTTAAATTCATACTCTTTATTGAAATACTGTGACTGCTCCAGCATGAGTTCAGCTCGCAAATCTTCTTTGCCGCATAGCGCAAGTGTAGGGACCTCAATAGGGCGAGCCATTTTTTCCCGAACAGATATTAAATTAGGATCTGCTTTAGTCACATCAAACATTGCGCGATAGTAAGCCAGTGTTGCAGCCAAAACCCCTGGCTTTTCTAGGGTGTCTTTGACGGCTTGAATATGCGCCTCATCGCGATGACTTGGAATGGTCCAATAGGACCAAAGATAATCAATGAAAGCTTGGTTGTTTGCAAGAATAGCCTTCTCTGGTAGATCCGGCAATTGAAAGAACCACCAATGAAAAGATCGATGAATATGTTTGGGATTTACTAGGCTTTCGGTCACTTGACCTGGATGAGGCACTGCCATAACAACGGCACGAGAAATTAGCTCTGGATATGCAGCCAGTACGGCATAAGAAATAATGGCACCCCAATCTTGACCAACAAGATGAACGGGCTGATCCTCAGAAAACATTTTAATTAATCCAGCAATATCTTCTACTAGCGTTGCTTTGTCATAAAACCCACCAATAGGAATTTCAGTAGGCCTATAACCGCGCAGGTAGGGGGTAACCACTCGATAGCCTTGTGCAACAAGCGCGGGTATTTGATGGCTCCAAGTCGTAGCGATATCTGGGAAGCCATGCAATAACATGACTAAGGGTCCCTGACCTTCCTCATGATAGGCAAACTTCAGGTTGTTAGCGTTAATATATTTGAGAGTCATGATTTAGAGTAATAAGGGTTGCACAAAGCAAGACGCCGCTTTTTGGGCGGCGTCTGCTCAACTATAAATTCCTATTTAAGGAAATTATTTCTTCTTTGCTGCGATGGGACCGGCTGCATCTTCTGCGTTCAGATATTCAACGCGACCATTTTCAACTACGCCCATCACTACATTCTTAGGCTTAATTGCTTCATGATCACCAGCTATATATGGCTTGACATAGGTTGTTATTACACCCTCTACTGGAGCATTCAAATCATTCAATGCAGCCAAGATTTTTGGCCCCTCTGTACTGTTAGCCTGTTTAATAGCGGCAGCCATCAAGTACACAGAGTCATATCCTTGAGCTGCTGACACTGCAGAAGGAATCAAACCGTTCTTTGGGTTGTACTCTTTTAAGTACGCATCAATAAATGCCTTACGTTTTGGTGTATTGCCTAATTGAATAAAGGTTTGCGGCATCACAGCGCCGTTACCATTTTTACCAGCTGTATCAATAAAGTTAGAGAGCGATAAAGTCCAGCTGCCAATCATTGGTTTTTTCCAGCCCAACTTTGCCATGCCATTAGCAATTTGAGCCAACTCAGGCCCAATTGCATAAGTCAAAATGACTTCAGCACCAGCATTTTTTGCAGACAGAATTTGAGAAGTCATATCAACGTCGCCGATATTGAATTTTTCTACCGCTACAGCAGTAACGCCATAAGCCTTTAATGCTTTCTCCATATCTTCACGGCCTAACTGACCATAGTTAGTAGAGTCAGCCAAAATAGCCACCTTCTTGAAGCCACGCTTCTCAACGGCCTCTTTAGCAATCAACGGAGCCTGAATACTGTCAGCAGCAGAAATACGGAAAATATAATTCTCTGGAGCATTTGGGAACTGCTTGGTCACAACAGATCCAGAAGCCATAGTAATTACTGGAATTTTTGCATCCTGATAAAAACGGGAAGAAGCCAATACAACCCCAGTATTAATAAAGCCCAATACACCGGCTACTTTTTCGTTATTAATAAATTCTTGTGAGATTTGAACGCCGCGCTCATTTTTTGCCTCATCATCGCGCTCAATCAAAACAATCTTGTTCCCATTAATACCGCCTGCAGCATTAATTTCTTTTACTGCCAGACGAATACCGCCGCGGTTACTGACGCCCATTGGGGATGAACCACCAGTAAATGGGCCAATAACGCCAAGTTTAATATCAGCTGCATATGAGGTACTTACCAGCATTGCAGCCACTGCGGCTGCATAAATATGATGACGAATCTTCAAAATGTCTCCTTAATGAAATAAATAATGCGGGGAATACAAGAACAACAAACACTTCTAAGCTAGAAATGACATCACCCCTAGCTTAGAAAAATAAATTCTATTGGCGAAATACTTTTTCCATTTCGCGACGGAATTGAATTGCTTGCTTAGTGGCGTCGTAATCTACATCACTCCAACACACTGGCTTTCCTGCTGAAATGTCTTTGTTCAAGACCATGTTGTGTGCCAGCCCAATCGGCAGAGCGCCAAGCTTAAGCGAGTCGGTAGCAGTCATGAGTTTTCCATAGACAGTGAAGCCACCCTCACCATCTAATTTCTCACCAGCCTTCAGCGTACGCTTGGCGGTAGCAACTACATCACCCTTCCATTCACCAGTCGCCCCCGTAGCCTCACCACGCACAGCAATACTGGCAACAGAAATGCCGAGCTCCAAGCCTATCAGATGGTAAGGCTTGTACATCGCTGCATATTTACCAGTGCTATCTGTTTTTAAACCATATTGTGCGAAGCAATCAATGACATATTGACTAGGAGCCTCAAAGACTGCAAACACGCCCCAACGTAAATCTCTAAATACTGGCCGCCCATCTCTTTCAACCGAAGAAACTACTTCTACAGTACCTTTTTGAGTTAGCAGACCACCCTCGGCTACTGGTCGAAAGATGTGGGGCAAGTCATCCACACCACAAGGTGGGAACTCAAGGCCATTGCTTGGTGGCGTCAAGTCACAAGCATTTGATACTGCAGCCATTTCAAGCGCCGACTTTGTCCCATCCAAGAATGAATTAAACATTTGCGCATTAAAGTCACCGCCAGCCACCATCTCTTCAGAAAAACCATAATGACCCCAGACGGTATCCGGCGTGGACTGATGATAGATAGGTAAATATTTAGTACCTTTGCCCGCGCACACCACTTCCAAGCCAATCGTTCTAGCCCAATCGACTAATTCAGCAATGAGAGCGGGTTGATCCCCAGAAGCCATGGAGTAAATTACACCGGCCTCCGCTGCTTTACGTGCAAGCAAAGGTCCAGCTAAAACATCTGCTTCTACATTGACCATGATGATGTGCTTACGATGATCAAAACAAAGTAAAGCATGACGAATACCCGCAGCTGGACTACCAGTAGAGTCAATCACAATATCGATGTACTCACTAGCGATCATTTTTTCAGCATCATCAGTAACAAAGGTAGCACCTGACTTGGCCGCATCCTGCAATGAAGTAGCGCTATAACGAGAAGCATCCCAACCTACACGAGCTAGAGATTCTTTTGCACGTGCGGGAGATAAATCAGCAACTGCCACCAAATGAATACCTGGAGTCCGCGGCGCTTGCGAGAGATACATAGAACCAAATTTACCTGCGCCAATAATACCCACCCGCACTGGACTGTTGTTAGCAGCACGTGCCTTGAGCTTTTGAATAAGGGACATCTAAAAATCTCCAGTTAATTTGGGAATAAAAAATAATGGGGCCATCATCAAAGAGAGGTCGAAAGAATTATTGCTTTAAGGACTCTTTCACTACTTTGCTGATACTGTCTGCGTTAACACCAAAATATTCTCTCAACGCAGCCCGTGTATCGCTCCGACCAAAACCATCGGTACCGAGCGTAATATACCCCCTGCCATCTGGAATGTAAGCTCGAATACTTTCGGGAAGCGCATGCACATAGTCTGTAGCAGCCACAATCGGGCCACGACCTTGAGCAAGCACTTGACTAATAAATGCTTGCTCAGCGCCAGTATTGCCTGAGAGTCTGTCCTGCTCTTTTGCCTTGCCATCTCTTGATAATTCGCTCCAGCTGGTCACGCTAAAGACGTCCACATTGATCCCTACATGAGCTAGTAAGTCGGCCGCTTTTAATACTTCAGTCATAATGGCACCGGAACCCATGAGGCTTACGTAAGATTTGCTATCGCCATTGCTAGCCTTCACAGTTTTTAGTTTGTAGCAACCACGAATTACACCATCGGCAGCATTCTCAGGCAAATCAGGCTGTGCATAGTTCTCGTTCATGAGGGTGATGTAATAGAACAAATCTTTTTGATCTATTAGCATATCGCGCATACCTTGGTCGACAATTACAGCTAACTCACCTGCAAATGCAGGGTCGTAGGCCTTGCAGTTTGGAATGGTTCCAGCTACCAACTGACTACTGCCGTCCTGATGCTGCAAACCTTCACCACCTAAAGTAGTCCTGCCTGAAGTAGCTCCCAATAAGAAGCCTCTTGCCCGTTGATCAGCGGCTGCCCAGATAGCATCGCCAATTCTCTGAAATCCAAACATCGAGTAATAGATATAGAAGGGAAGCATTGCTATTCCGTGCACACTATAACTGGTTGCTGCCGCAGTCCAACTTGCAATCGCGCCCGCCTCACTAATACCCTCTTCCAAAATTTGTCCGTCCAATGCCTCACGATAGCTCAGTACGGAGCCAATATCCTCTGGCTCATAGCGCTGACCAACGCTGGAGTAAATACCAACCTGTTTAAAGAGATTGGCCATACCAAATGTGCGCGCTTCATCTGCGACAATCGGCACAACTCTAGGCCCAAGCTCTTTATCTTTCAGCAAGTTTCCAAGCATCCGAACAAAAGCCATTGTGGTCGACATCTCCTTATCTTCAGCCTTGATTGCAAAAGCCGCATAAGAGTTGATATCGGGCACTTTTAATTGCTCACAATCTGAATAACGCTTGGGCAATTGGCCGCCGAGTTTATTACGCTGCTCCTTTAAATATTTCAGTTCTTCACTGCTCTCCTCGGGCCTAAAGAAAGTAAGGCTCGTAGCCTGCTCATCTGTTAATGGCAAGTTAAAACGATTGCGATATTCAATTAGCGCCTCGTCATCGAGCTTCTTCTGGCTATGCGTAGTCATTTTTCCTTGACCGGCATTACCCATGCCATAACCTTTCTTCGTATGCGCCAAGATTACTGTTGGCTGACCTATATGATTAGCGGCAGCTTTATAAGCAGCATAAATTTTGACGAGATCATGGCCACCTCTTTTGAGTCGATCGATTTGCTCATCTGTCATGCCTTGCGCAAGACGGGTCAACTCCTCATTTTGGCCAAAGAAATTGGTGCGATTGAAACTGCCGTCTTTAGCAGCAAATGTTTGCATCTGTCCATCAACCGTTTGAGCAAAAGCCTTCACTAAGGCACCAGTAGTATCCCTGGCAAACAGCCCGTCCCAATCACTGCCCCACACTAATTTAATAACGTTCCAACCAGAGCCGCGAAACAGTTTTTCAAGCTCGTCAATAATCCTGCCGTTGCCACGCACCGGACCATCTAAGCGTTGTAAGTTGCAATTGACCACCCAAACCAAGTTATCCAGCTTTTCTCTGGAGGCTAAAGTCAAGGCACTCATGCTTTCTGGCTCATCCATCTCACCATCGCCAAATACACCCCAAACTTTTCTGGTTGAGCAATCTAATAATTTTCGATCGCTCAGGTAGCGCATAAAACGCGCATGGTAAATCGAACTAATGGGGCCGATTCCCATTGAACCTGTTGGGAACTGCCAAAAGTCTGGCATTAACCAGGGATGTGGATAGCTTGATAAGCCTCTTGCACCAGCTTCAGGCGCAGTAATTTCTCGCCTGTAATGTGCGAGGTCATTCTCAGACAATCTGCCCTCCAAGTAAGCGCGCGCATATACACCTGGCGCACTATGCGGCTGAAAGAAAACGAGGTCGCCACGCTCTTTTGCATCACCACCCTCAGTTCTTGCACGGAAAAAATGATTAAAGCCAACTTCAAATAAATCAGCAGCGCTGGCATAGCTGGCAATGTGGCCGCCCAATTCCCCATAGGCTTCATTTGCTTTAGCAACCATCGCGAGCGCATTCCACCTCATGAGAGATGCAAGTTTTTCTTCGATTGCAAGGTCTCCAGGGAAAGGAGGTTGCTCATCCACAGGGATCGAATTGATGTAAGGAGTAACTAAGTCAGGCACCCAGTTGATTTGATTTTTATTGGCCAGCTTTACTAAATGATCCAAAATAAATTTGGCGCGCGCACTATCACCAGAGGCCAACAAATCCATAAATGCCTCATTCCACTCTGCAGTTTCCGCAGGATCAGTGTCTACGTTTTCAAGATTTAGATATTTTTTAATGTCGGGGGCATTCATGAAAAATTCCTCAGTAACTTTTTACTTTTAATAATCACAACATAACTTTACGAAAATCGCCCAGTAATTGGGCAAGATAAGTGGTGAAGTGGGTTGCTAAAGCCCCATCAATAACGCGATGATCCGCCGTCATAGAAAGTGGACAAATCAGACGCGGAATGAATTGCGAACCATTCCATATGGGCTTCATGGCAGACTTATTCACTGCCAAAATAGCCACTTCGGGTGCATTCACAATTGGGGCACAGTAAGTGCCGCCGATGCCACCCAATGAAGAAATCGTAAAGCTAGCGCCTTGCATCTGATCTGGCTTGAGTTTTCCTTCACGCGCCAACTTTGCTAAGCCAGCGGTCTCCTGTGCAATCTCCATAATGCCCTTCTGATCAACATTACGGATCACTGGCACTACCAAACCACCTTCGGTATCAACAGCAAAACCAATGTGAAAATATTTTTTCAAAATAAGCTCTTCACCGTCTAAGGAGGCATTGAATGTTGGGTATTTCTTAAGGGCAGCCACTGCGGCCTTAATAAGAAATGCCAGCAATGTAACCTTAATATCGTCTTTTTTATTTTCTTTGTTTAATGACGCGCGAAATTCTTCAAGATCAGTAATATCCGCATCGTCGTGATAGGTCACCGCTGGAATCATGACCCAATTGCGCGCCAGATTTGCAGCAGACACCTTCTGAATTCGACTGCGAGCTTGGCGCTCAATTTCTCCGAACCTCGTAAAGTCAATCTTAGGCCAAGGTAACAGATCAAAGCCAGCAATACCTTTGCCATTGAGGGCTGGTGAGATTTCTCTGGCTGACATTGAGCGCTTAATAAATTGCTGAATGTCTTCTTTCGTAATCCGGCCTCTTTGACCGCTACCGCGAACCTGCTGAATGTCAACACCAAATTCGCGGGCAAACTTTCTTGCAGAAGGGCTGGCCCAAATATCAGGGCTCAAAATGGATTGGCTTGTTGAGGCCTGATTGCCGCTGGGCAATAAACCTCCAACCTCAGGAAATGCAAACTCAAGACCCACAACCCCTCCAATGAACAACAGGTGTATTGATGGCTATATTTTGTTAGATTATCTACAAAATAGGATGCTAACTATTGGCTATAAATCATAATTTTCAGCATAAAATGCTGATATATAGACTTTTTGAGAAACTTTATGAAGCTAGACCCCATAGATATCAGAATTTTGAATGAACTCCAAAATGATAGCTCCCATAGCAATGTAGAGCTAGCAAAGCGGGTTCATCTCTCGCCATCGCCTTGTCTCATGCGGGTGAAAGCACTCAAAGACAAAGGGGTCATCAGAAACTATGTAGCGCTGGCAGATCCCAAAGTGTTGGGTCTTGGCTTAAACGTCTTTATCTCTATTAGCCTTAAAGAGCAATCCAAAGAGGCCTTAGCGGAATTTGAACAACGCATCTCAGAGCACGATGAAGTCATGGAGTGTTATCTCATGACCGGAGATAGTGATTACCTTATCCGCGTTGCAGTAGCTGATATGGGTGCGCTCGAAAAATTTATCCTAGAACAACTAACACCAATCTCTGGGATTGAGAAAATTCGATCTAGCTTCGCTTTAAAGCAAGTACGCTATAAAACTGCTTTACCATTACCAAAGTAGATGTAGAGCAATATAGAATTTATTCGAGACACTATACATAGAAAGAAAGCGATGCCACAGAAAAATAATAAAGTAGCACTCGTCACTGGAGCAGGAGTTGGAATTGGAAGAGCGGCAGCTAAAGCCCTTCTAAAAGGCGGATATCAAGTTGTACTCACTGGCCGCAACCTCGAGAAGCTAGAAAAAGCAATTACCGATATTGGTGGAACAAGCGACAACTGTCTTGCGGTAGCTTGTGATGTTGGTCAACCAGAGCAAGTGAAAAAATTATTTACCGCCCTTAAGGAACGTTTTGGGCGCATTGACGTGCTCTTCAATAACGCCGGCATTGGCGCTCCCGCCATTCCGATGGAAGATCTCACCTATGAGCAATGGATGAATGTTGTAAATGCAAATCTTTGCGGAGCTTTTTTATGTTCCCAAGAGGCAATTCGTATGATGAAGGCACAATCCCCGCAAGGTGGCAGAATTATTAATAATGGCTCAATTTCTGCGCATGCTCCAAGACCAATGTCAGCGCCCTATACTGCCACTAAGCATGCTATTAGCGGTCTAACAAAAACCATTTCACTAGATGGTCGTCCGTTTAACATTGCATGCGGCCAAATTGACATTGGTAATGCCGCCACAGAAATGACGGATCGCATGGCTGCTGGCATCATGCAAGCAGATCAATCTATTAAAGTTGAACCGCGTATGGATGTTGATCACGTGGGAGAAGCTGTACTACATATGGCTCAACTACCCCTGGAGAGCAATATTCTTTCAATGACAATTATGGCTACCAATATGCCTTTCGTTGGTAGAGGTTAATCCAAATTACTTCAGCTCAAATCAGAGTCGCCGGGGATAGATCATGAATAACGCACAACGTCGTCATTTCATTAGCCTAGCATTTGCCGCTGCCTTGTTGCCAAGCTTTCATGCAATTTCTGCTCCGGACAATGATTACCCAAATCGCTCAATAAAACTGGTAATCCCATTTCCCGCTGGAGGCAGTACTGATGCCATGGCACGTAACCTTGGCCCAGCCCTTGGTAAAGTGCTTGGCCAATCGATTGTGATTGAGAATAAGTCTGGAGCATCCGGCACGGTAGGTGCAGACTTTGTTGCAAAGTCTGCACCAGATGGATATACGCTACTGATGGGAACCTTGCATCTCACCATTGCGCAGTCTGTTTTTCCAAAACTCAATTACCGTATTGATAAAGACTTGGTGCCGATAGGAACCGTGGGAATGATTCCGAATGTTGTCGTAGTAAACGCATCCGTTCCAGCCAATAACATTAAAGAACTGGTCGCACTAACGAAAGCCAATCCCGATAAATATGATTACGCTTCCGTTGGCCCAGGATCTGCACATCATCTGATTGGAGAGATGTTCAAAATTAAAACTGGGGCCAGCCTAACCCACATACCTTATCGTGGCAGTGCCCCTGCTGTTGTTGACTTGCTTGGTGGCCAAGTATCAGTCATGTTTGATACGATTCCATCTGCTCTCCCTCACATCAAAGATGGAAAAACAAAAGCGCTAGCAGTGACAACAGCAAAACGCTCTAGCGCCCTTCCAAACGTTCCGACCCTGATTGAATCTGGAGTAGCTATAGATGTTGGCACCTGGAATGGGTTAATGTCTCCCGCAGGCACAGATCCAGCCATTATTGACAAGCTAAATCGAGCGGTTGTGACTGTGCTAAACGATCCTGAGATGCGAAAACAATTGCAAGCACTGGGGATCGAGCCGATGCCAAGTACCCCCGCAGAACTAAGGACACGCATCAATAAAGAAATAGTTGACTACAGTAGTTTGGCTAAAGAACTAAAACTGAGCGTTGAGTAAGCTCATGCTCAGGCAATTTTTTTAAGCGTCTTGATATAACGCTGTGCGTTCTTGACATAGCGCCCTGCGATATCTTCGATACCTACAATCTGCTCTGGGCTTAATGTTTTTACTGCCTTAGCAGGTGAGCCAATAATCATCGAGCCTTCAGGAAATTCTTTGCCCTCAGTAACAAGAGCACCCGCACCGACTAAGCAATTTTTACCGATCTTTGCGCCGTTTAAAATCACAGCGCCAATACCGATTAAGCTGCCATCTCCAATATGGCAACCATGAAGCATTACTTTATGCCCAACAGTAACATTCTTGCCAACAATCAGTGGGTAACCAAGATCGGTGTGTAGAACTGATGCGTCTTGTACATTACTACCTTCGCCAACTTGAATGAGGTCGTTATCACCACGAATAACAACTGCAGGCCAAATGCTTGCATTTTTATGGAGCTCTACTTTGCCGATGACCTCAGCACTCTCTGCAACCCAGGCGCCCTCAGATAACCGAGGGGCAATTCCGTCAAGTTCAAATATAGCCATGACTCATTATAGGTATGAATCAGGCTATAGAGAAAGACTGCAACTCTACCAGTTTGGTTCGCGGTCTGGAGTAGAAGAAATACGGTGCACACTTAAGTCGGCACCCTCATACTCTTCTTCTTGAGACATTCGAATACCGAGCAATGCTTTCAAGGCGCCGTAGACTGCAAAACCGCCAATTAGCGCGATACCTACGCCAATAGTGCTACCAATAAGTTGTCCTAGAAAAGTAACACCGCCGATGCCACCTAGTGCTTTCGCCCCAAAAATACCTGCAGCTAAACCACCCCAAAGTCCACACAAGCCATGTAAGGGCCACACGCCGAGAACATCATCAATCTTCCAGCGGTTTTGTACTAAGGTAAACATGTAGACAAATAATGCGCCCGCTACTAAGCCAACAAACAGCGCTCCAACCGGATGCATTAAATCGGAACCAGCACAAACAGCAACTAAGCCAGCAAGAGGGCCGTTATATGTAAAGCCCGGATCATTCCGACCAACAACCCATGCAGCTAATGTGCCACCGACCATTGCCATTAAGGAATTCAAGGCAACCAAGCCACTAATCTTATCGATTGTCTGCGCGCTCATCACATTAAAACCAAACCAACCTACTGCGAGGATCCACGCTCCTAAGGCGAGGAATGGAATACTTGAAGGTGGATGCGCAGAAATTTGCCCTTCCTTGGTGTAACGACCACGACGCGCGCCCAACAGAATTACTGCAGGTAAAGCAATCCAGCCGCCAACCGCATGCACCACTACCGAACCAGCAAAGTCATGAAACTCTTCACCAGTCAAGCCTTTGATCCAAGCCTGAATACCGTAGTGTTGATTCCATGCAATCCCCTCGAAGAAGGGATAAACAAAACCCACCAAAATAAAAGTTGCAATCAATTGAGGATTAAATTTGGCGCGCTCGGCAATACCACCCGAAACAATCGCAGGAATAGCTGCGGCAAAAGTGAGTAAGAAGAAAAATTTTACTAACTCGTAACCATTTTTCTCGGCCAGCAATTCCGCCCCAGAGAAAAAGTTGACGCCATAAGCAATGCTGTAGCCAATGAAAAAATACGCAATAGTTGAAACTGCAAAGTCCACCAAGATCTTAACCAAGGCATTGACTTGGTTTTTCTTGCGAACAGTTCCCAGTTCTAGAAATGCAAAACCTGCATGCATCGCAAGAACCATAATGGCGCCCAGCAAAATAAATAAAGCATCACTACCTGTCTTCAAAATTTCCATGAAATTTCTCTCCCTTATTTTTTGCATCATTATGGGGAAACAATAATCCCAAATAAGTGCAGAATGCACCTACTTAGTGCATTAATTAGCCTAATTTATGGTTTATGATGAATTTTCATATACCCAAGGGAGAACCCATGAAAAAAGTCCTCATAGTTTTGGCTGCTTTAGCAGCATTTTCTGGCCTGGCCCAGGCCCAAGAAACCATCAAAGTGCTCAGCACCCAAGAATTGGCAAATACTTGCAAGATGCCTGCCAGCCCTGAATCTCGAAGCTTCTGTATTGGCTTTACTACTTCCGTATATGACACCTATTTAGCAACTCGTCACCCACAGCGTGCTAAGCCATTTATTTGCGTTAAGCAACCTGCTCCAGCACGCGATGAAGTGATTGGTGATTTTGTAAAGTTTGTGCAATCAAATCAACAAGTAGCCGATAAGCCAGCCGCAGGTGTGTTTTTAGGCTTTCTGGCTGCACGCTTTCCTTGCGCCAGAAAATAATTTAGATAACTTAGCGAACTCAAAATATATTTAAAGGATCAGTTGTTATGAAAAAAATTATTGCGATTACCGCAGCAACTCTCTCTATTGCAGGCTGCTCAAACATGAGCAATACTGAACAACGCACACTATCCGGCGCAGGCATTGGCGCAGCTGCTGGTGCGGTAGGCACAGCTATTTTCCACGGCAATCCAATTTGGGGGGCAGTTGGTGGGGCAGCTGTTGGCGCAGCTTCTGGCTATGTATACGATGCTTACAAAAAAGAGCAAGCATCTGAATACAATTCTGGCTATAACGCAGGCAAAAATAATCAGCCAGCTAAAGCGCCCAACTAAAACTAGCCTTACCTCAATAAATTATCCAGCTTGCATTAATTTACAAGCTGGGTTTTTATTTGGATTTGTCCTGCTAATGCCTTATGAATAGGGCATTTATTTGCAATCTCAATCAAACGATTCTTTTCTTCTACGCTAAGATTTCCAATCAACTGGATATCACGTGTAAATTTTTCAATATCATCGGCGCGTTCAATGTCGACAGTCACGATAGCATTCTCTAAGCTCATTGCTTTATGACCAGCATACATTTTTAAAGTCATACTTGTACAAGCTGCTAAAGCAGCGCCAAGGTACTCATGCGGACTGGGCCCAGTTCCACCACCTCCCTTGCTGACCTCTGCATCAGATAAAAAATGCAAATCGCCTGCACTCAGTTTTTGTTGGAGCGGGCCTTCGCCAAACCGTGACTCTACTTTTCTCATCGCTATCTCTCATTCATTCAATATGGTTGATTATTTACTTGCTCTCAAATTCATGCTGCCCTAAAAATCTCTAAAAGTAATAATGTCTTAATATACTGAATCACCTGCTACCATTCTGCTATGAACTTTACCCCCACAGAACTCGGCGCCAGCATTATTTTTGCTATTGCAGTTTTGCATACTTTTTGCACTGGTTATTTTGAGTCGCTAGCTAAAAAATCTCCCACCCATGCTGGCCTATGGCATCTGCTAGGCGAGGTCGAGATTGTCTTTGGCTTTTGGGCTGCCATTCTAATTGTCTTCATGTGCTTCATTGATGATTTGAGCACTGCAAGGGCCTTTTTAGAAAGGCGCAACTTTACAGAACCCTTATTTGTATTTGCGATCATGATTGTGGCTGGCAGTAAGCCGATTCTGTTTGTTTCAACTGAAATCTTGCACCTGCTTGCAAAGGGGCTGCAGTTTGTCTTGCGCATAAGAAGCGCCCCCGCTCTTTATTTTTTAACACTTGCAATGACACCGTTACTGGGCTCTCTGATTACTGAACCCGCTGCCATGACGTTGGCGGCATTTTTATTGCAGGACTTAGTGTATCGACACCAGTGCTCCAAGGGGCTACTCTTCGGGACCTTGGGCGTACTCTTTGTCAATATTTCAATTGGTGGCACCTTAACCAATTTTGCTGCCCCACCAGTACTGATGGTTGCTTCAACCTGGGACTGGAGCTCAGCATTCATGTTTGCTAACTTCGGCATTGAATCGTGTATTGCCATTTTTGTGAATGCGCTCGGCGCTACATTGCTCTTTAATCGCCAACTCATTGAGCCAAACGGCTCGACGAAGCAAAGTAAAATCCCATTCGCAGTGATCGTAATGCACTTATTATTTTTATTGGGTGTTGTGGTGTTTGCCCATGATCCTGTTATCTTTATGTGGCTGCTGCTCTTCTTTATTGGTTACACCACCGCTTATCCAAAACATCAAAATCCACTCATCCTGAAAGAAGCTTTGCTAGTTGGCTTCTTCTTAGCTGGATTGGTCGTTTTAGGTGCACTGCAGGGATGGTGGTTGCAACCCATTCTTGAAATGATGAGTCCTACAGCAGTCTTTTATGGCAGCCTTGCTCTGACGGCAATTACCGATAATGCCGCGCTGACATATTTGGGATCATTGGTCACAGGTACTTCTTTAGAATTTAAGCTAGCATTAGTGGGTGGAGCCGTTGCTGGTGGAGGGTTAACTGTTATTGCTAATGCGCCCAACCCCGCAGGAATTGCCATCCTGAGGCAACACTTTCCAAATGGTGCTGTATCGGCGTTCTATCTACTGATAGCGGCACTTCCACCCACTCTAGTAGCAATTCTGGCTTATCGACTGATATAAACAGTAAAATCTGAGCTTCGCCCCCCAGTTATAAACCTGAGAACGGCCTATGAAAAAGCTCTATATCAAAACCTTTGGCTGTCAAATGAACGAGTATGACTCGGGCAAGATGGCAGACCTCCTTCATGCTGATGAAGGCATGATCATGACTGACACCCCGGAAGATGCGGATGTTGTTCTTCTTAACACTTGCTCCATTCGAGAAAAAGCGGAAGATAAAGTCTTCTCCGATCTAGGACGCTTGCGTGAACTGAAGAAAACTAAACCCAATTTATTGATTGGTGTTGGTGGTTGCGTGGCTAGCCAAGAAGGTCAGCAAATTGTGAGTCGCGCACCCTATGTTGATGTTGTCTTTGGGCCACAAACATTGCACCGCCTATCAGACCTGATTGCACAGCGTCGCAAGACAGGCATCCCCCAAGTAGATATTTCTTTTCCTGAAATTGAAAAGTTTGATCACCTGCCTGCATCTCGTCAAACCCGTGGCTCTGCATATGTATCGATTATGGAAGGCTGCTCTAAATACTGTAGCTACTGTGTAGTTCCTTATACACGCGGTGAAGAGGTTTCAAGGCCATTTGAGGATGTTCTCACTGAGGTTGCAGGTCTCGCAAGTAAAGGTGTTAAAGAGATAGTCCTACTTGGTCAAAACGTGAATGCCTACCTTGGTAAAATGGACAGCACTGATGAGATCGCTGACTTTGCTTTACTCATTGAATACATCGCTGATATTCCTGGGGTTGAGCGTATTCGTTTTACTACAAGCCACCCTAAAGAATTTACCCAACGACTGATCGATGTATACGCCAAAGTACCTCAGCTAGTAAGTCACTTGCATTTGCCAGTTCAACATGGATCCGACTCAGTGCTGTCGGCCATGAAGCGGGGCTATACCGCACTTGAATACAAGAGCATTATTCGCAAAATGCGTGCTGTACGGCCTAATCTAACCTTGTCGAGCGATTTCATTGTGGGCTTTCCAGGTGAGACTGAGGCTGATTTTGAGAAGCTTCTCAAGATGGTTCAAGAACTTGAGTTTGATAATAGTTTCTGCTTCATTTTCAGCCCGCGTCCAGGAACACCAGCTGCAAATCTCAGCGATGACACTCCTTATGAGATCAAACTGAAGCGCTTGCAAACACTGTTAGCGCTAGTTGAACGTCAAGCAAATCAAATCAGCCAAAAAATGTTAGGTAGCACCGAAAGAGTGCTGATTGAGGGTTTAGCTAAGGATGGCGTCAACCTCCAAGGTCGCGCAGAGAATAATCGTGTTGTTCATTTCACAGTACCCGAGCAAGACATTGAAGCGCTAGTTGGGCAAATGGTTGATATTCGAATTACCGAAGTGCTGAACTACACCTTAAGAGGCGAATTAGTCGAAGCCCATGCACACTAAACTCACAATTGATATTCAGTACGCTAGTGCAGCGATTGAGGCTTCTGTCAGTAAGGCCGCCTCTGCTACCTTAATCAAAAAGTGGGTGAAGGCTGCAACAAGTTATGGCGGTTTATTGACACTGCGGTTTGTGAACGCTGGCGAAGGCAAGAAACTGAATTTGGCTTTTCGCAAAAAAGAGTATGCAACCAATGTTTTAACTTTCCCATATGAGCTCTCAAAAAACACTTTAGTGGCAGATATTATTTTCTGCTTACCCGTGATTCAAAAAGAGGCTAAAGAACAAAATAAAGTTATCAAAGCTCATTTGGCGCACTTAATCGTACACGGCTGTCTGCACGCCCAAGCTTACGATCATGAGGTGAAAAAGGAGGCCGAGAAAATGGAGGCCTTGGAGGTAAAAATCTTACATAAACTAGGCTTTACAAACCCCTACCTTGCCCAGTAATTCAATATCCTAAGCACATTTATTGATTTAACTTATTTCTACGCTATTCTTGCAACATGCCTGACCCCAACAAATCCCTTTTAAATCGCTTGGCTGATTTTTTAACGCCACAGCCAACGAGCCCCAACGAACGCCGCCAAGAATTAATTGCCACTTTGCGCGAAGCGCAAACCGAAGGATTAATCGATGCTGATGCCCTCTCGATGATTGAAGGCGTATTTCAGGTGGGTCAACTATGTGCAAGAGATATTTTGCTACCTCGCGCCCAAATTGACTGGATTGATATCAACCTTCCCCTTGCCGACTTAATCAAAACAGTCATTGAGGCTGCGCATTCTCGCTTTCCAGTATTTGAAGGTAGTCGCGACAACGTGATTGGTATCTTGCTAGCCAAGGACTTATTACGTCATGCCACAGAAAAAGATTTTCAAGTGCGTGACTGGCTCCGCCCAGCTGTCTTCATCCCGGAATCAAAACGCTTAAGTGTTTTATTGCGCGATTTCAAGGATAACCGCAACCATTTAGCTGTTGTAGTGGATGAATATAGCGGCATCGCAGGCATCATTACCATTGAAGATGTGCTGGAACAAATCGTTGGTGATATCGAGGATGAGCACGATATTGATGAAGAAGCTGACAACATTATCTCTCTAGATAATGGTGATATTCGAGTTAAAGGCATTACTGAACTCGAGCAATTAAATGAAACGCTGGGCACTGAATTTGCAGTAGAAGATATCGAAACTGTTGCTGGCCTGGTTGTTCAGCACTTAGGTCGCGTTCCCAAAATGGGGGAATGTATTGCAATTGATGGTATTGAGTTCGAAGTGCTACGCGCTGACCCACGGCAAGTTCATATTTTGCTTGCACGTCAAATACCTAAAGCAGCTGACTGAGAATTGCCTTGGTAGATCTGCATTCTAGCAAGACCATCCGGAGCGGCGATGCATTTGTACTCCTAACGCTTTTTATCCTAGGCGCATTCATAGCTGTAGCGGCCGAACTTTCTTATGGAGGTTGGGCTCAAATCCCGCTACTGAGTATTGTTTGGTGGCGACTTAGCCTACTAAAACATTGCCGTCTCAAAACTTATTTTTTCTCTAGCCTCGCATTTGGTCTTGGCTACTTTGTAATAGGCCTATGGTGGCTCTACATTAGCCTGCATGACGTAGGCGGCATCAATAGCCTGCTTTCCTGTATGGCAGTTTTTTTGCTGTCTGCGTATGTCTCCTTATATTTTTCGATCGCCTGTTTATCGATTCGACTGTTTAAGTCTTCTTCTATTTCAGGCCTATTGCTTGCCTCAAGCTGGGCAGTCACCGAATACCTTCGCGGAGAATTGTTCACAGGGTTTCCATGGATGGGATTTGCTGAAGCACAAGTCAATGGACCATTTGCAGCTATTGCCCCATTCTTTGGCGGACTAGCTTGCACTTTCCTAGCGGTATACGCCTCTTGGCAAATCCTTCAGCTCAAAAAACATCCAATGCTTTGCATCTCGACACTTACGGTAGTAGCACTCATTACTGCTTCTTCAGGCCTATGGACCTTTACCAAGCCAATCGGTGAGCCACTCAAGATTGAGCTGGTTCAAGGCAACTTTCCCCAAAGCATGTTCTTTAACCCTGAGGGCGTGCTAAAACAAATACATTTTTACAGCACCACCATGATGCAATCCCAAGCCGAGCTTGTTGTCGCCCCAGAGACGGCATTCTCTTGGCCCGAAAGTAATCTACCAATTGGACTAGTAGCAAATTTACAAAACTTTGCTACTACTGCTTATAGCAACTTACTCTTTGGAGTGATTGGTCGAGATCCAAATCCGCGTGATGGAAGAGAATTTTCCAATCGAGCTCTAGGTCTCTCACCATCTGCAGATTCTTATCGTTATGACAAGAATCATTTGGTTCCTTTTGGAGAATTCATTCCACCGGGGTTTCGTTGGTTTGTAAATGCCTTTAGTGTTCCACTAAGTGACTTTGCGAGAGGCGGGGATGAGCAAGAAAATCTGATCATTCACAGAAAAAAACAGGACCCAATTTATGCAGCGATCACTATTTGCTACGAAGATGTTTTTGGTGGTGAACTAGCTAGCCGTATTCGAAATAACTCCAAGCCAACCAATTTGCTAATCAATCTCACCAACCTTGCTTGGTTTGGCGATTCACAAGCGCCCACACAGCAATTACGGCTTTCTCAATTGCGCTCACTAGAAACCGGTCTACCTGCCTTACGGGCTACCAATACCGGGATTACAGCAGTCTTGGGACCCAATGGAAAAGTACTGCAAGCGCTGCCGGAATTCACTCAAGGAAGTCTCATTGCCCAGGTTCAGGCCTACGCAGGTAAAACGCCATACGTAATTTGGGGTAATTTCCCAATTTTGAGTATTTCTTGCCTTCTGTTGATCTGGGGTCTGATTCGTCACAGACGTTTTTAGTCATTTTTGACTCTACCCCCTACTAGCCATGTAAAATCAATGGCTTAGCCAGGTTAATCATGCTTACTTTTCAGCAAATCATTCTCAAACTTCAAGATTATTGGGACCAACAAGGTTGCGCCCTATTGCAACCTATCGACCTCGAGGTTGGCGCAGGTACTTCCCATACTGCGACCTTTCTGCGCGCTATCGGCCCAGAACCCTGGAAGGCGGCTTATGTTCAGCCATCCCGCCGACCGAAAGATGGTCGTTATGGTGAAAACCCAAACCGCCTACAACACTACTATCAATATCAAGTTGTTCTAAAGCCAGCCCCAGAAAATATACTCGAGCTCTATCTTGGATCATTAGCGGCATTGGGCCTAGACCTCAAAGAAAACGATGTGCGCTTTGTAGAGGATGATTGGGAGAACCCGACTTTAGGAGCCTGGGGCTTGGGCTGGGAAGTTTGGTTAAACGGCATGGAAGTCACTCAGTTCACTTATTTTCAACAAGTAGGCGGCCTAGATTGCAAACCAGTTCTTGGTGAAATTACTTACGGCATAGAACGCTTAGCAATGTACATTCAGAATTGCTCAAATGTGTATGACCTCGTTTGGGCAGATGGCATTTCTTATGGGGATGTCTATCACCAAAACGAGGTGGAGCAATCTTGCTATAACTTTGAACACTCAAATACTGACTTGCTGTTTGCAAACTTTGCAAACTATGAGAGTGAGGCAAAACGTTTGATGGAAGTACCGCTGGCCCTCCCCGCTTATGAAATGGTTCTCAAAGCAGCGCATACCTTTAACTTGCTTGATGCACGTGGCGCGATCTCCGTGACTGAACGTGCAGCTTATATTGGCCGTATTCGGAACCTTTCTCGCTCAGTAGCCCAAGCTTATTTTGAGTCTCGTGAAAAACTAGGCTTTCCAATGTGTCATCGTCAAGCAATTCACTTATGAGCACAAATACTTGGCTTTCTCAGCCTGCTACTTTATTGATTGAAGTATTTACTGAGGAATTGCCTCCAAAATCACTACGTCGCTTAGGTGAAGCTTTCAGTGATGGAATTTTTGCTGCATTAAAAGTTGCTGGCCTAGCCAGCGAATCATCGAAAGTAATCAGCTTTGCGACGCCGCGTCGCCTAGCAGTTCAAGTAAGTAATGTTCTTGATCAAGCACCAGACTATCCAATACGTGAAAAACTATTGCCGACCAGTATTGCATTTGATGCTCAAGGAAAAGCGACGCCGCCTTTACTTAAAAAATTAGCCTCGCTTGGTTATGCCGATGTTGACATTGGCACACTTGAGAAGGCGGGCGAAGGTAAAAACGAGGCTCTCTACCTAAATGTCATTGCTAAAGGTGCATCGCTAGAACAAACTGCACAAACTGCACTTGAGCAAACACTCAATAAATTGCCTATCGCTAAAATGATGCACTATCAAGTGCTTCAGAGAGATGGTCAATTAGCAGACGTTGAATTTGCCCGTCCAGCCCATCGGATTATTGCTTTACATGGTAATCAGACCCTCAATATCAGCAGCTTAGGTATTAATGCCGGCAACCAGACTGAGGGGCATCGTTTCTTGGCTCCAGGCCCTCTGACCATATCCAGTGCAGACCAATATGAAAATGATCTACAAACCAAAGCCAAGGTAATTCCAAGCTTTCATCAGCGCAGAGCCCAAATTGAGGCAGCACTCTTAAAAGCCGCTGGCACTGACTTGGTTTTAATGCCTGATAGCCTGCTAGATGAAGTGACCGCTTTAGTTGAATGGCCAGCTATCCACGAATGCCACTTTGATCAAGAATTTTTAGAGGTTCCCCAAGAATGCTTGATTTTGACAATGCAAACCAATCAAAAGTACTTTGCGTTGACAGACAAACAAGGCAGGTTGCGCAATCGCTTTTTGATTGTTTCTAATATTGAAACGGCCAAGCCAGAGGCCATCATCTCCGGTAATGAGCGGGTTGTCCGTCCTCGACTTTCAGATGCCCGCTTCTTCTTCCAGCAAGATCAAAAGCGCCCCCTAGCTTCACGCGTTGCTGATCTTGGCAAGGTGGTTTACCACAATCAATTGGGTAGTCAGCTTGAGCGCACTAAGCGCGTTCAAAGCCTCGCATCTAATATTGCAAAAAAACTCAATGCGGATGAAAAGCTGGCAAGTCGTGCAGCAGAAATTGCAAAGACTGACTTACTAAGCGATATGGTTGGCGAGTTCCCTGAGTTACAAGGCATCATGGGAAGATACTACGCAACGCACGATGGAGAAAATTCTGAAGTAGCTGCAGCATGCAGTGAACACTATATGCCACGCTTTGCGGGTGACACATTGCCCCAGACCCAGACCGGCACAATCTTGGCTATTGCTGACAAGCTTGAAACCCTTGTGGGCATTTGGGGCGTTGGGCTTGCGCCTACGGGCGATAAAGATCCCTATGCATTACGTCGCCATGCCTTAGGCATCTGTCGTTTGCTCTTAGAAAAGAATCTCTCTCTAAGCTTGCCTGCGTTAATTGAATTGGCTCGAGCACAGTTCCTGCAAAAAGATGTACAGGAGAAAGCAAATGCCGCAGCGATCTATGAATTCATTATTGATCGCTTACGCGCTTATCTACGCGACCAGTCAGTTTCTGGAAAACCATTCACTAGCGCTGAAATCGATGCCGTTCTCAGCCAAGAGCCAGCACAGATTAATGATTTAATCGAACGCTTAACTGCTTTGCGCGAATTTAACGCTCTTCCTGAAGCAGCTCAGCTAGCTGCCGCAAATAAACGCATTAGCAATATTCTAAAAAAGACAACGACTGATATTCCGGCAAAATGTTCTAGCAAGTTATTGCAAATTCCGGCTGAAGCCACCCTCAATAAGACCTTAGAGGAAATCACCCCTGCGCTAAATGAAGCCTATAAACAAAGACAGTATGTTGATCTCTTGAAGGCACTTGTTGCCTTAAGCGCACCGATTGACCAGTTCTTTGCTGATGTAATGGTGATGGATCCAAACCCCGAGTTACGCGATAACCGCCTTGCTCTCCTGCAACAACTTCACCAGAAAATGAATCTCGTTGCCGACCTCGGCAAATTAGCATGAGCATCAGCTCTTCTAAACTCATCATTCTCGATCGTGATGGCGTGATCAACGAAGATCGTGATGATTATGTGAAATCTGTTGATGAATGGGTTCCGCTACCGGGCAGCTTGGAAGCAATAGCGCTACTGAATCAAGCGGGCTACCAAATTGCAATTGCAACCAATCAATCAGGCTTATCTAGGGGATATTTTTCAATCAATGATTTGCATGCTATGCATAACAAGATGGATAAGCTGCTTCAACCCCTGGGTGGTCATATTGATAGCATCTTTTTTTGTCCACACCTTGATTCTCATGGCTGTGATTGCCGTAAGCCTGCGCCCGGACTCATGAAAGAAATTGCTTTGCGTTATAAAAAATCTGGAAATACACAAGCCCTCTTGGGTGTACCCATCGTCGGCGACTCCTTACGCGATCTAGAGGCTGGAATTGCCCTCGGGGCCACGCCCCATCTAGTTTTGACTGGTAAAGGTCAAAAGACTTTTGATAAGGGTAATTTACCGGAAGGCACACAAATTCACAGAGATTTGATGGCGTTTGCAAACTCGCTTCTAGTGGACAAGATCTAAGGAAAACATGATTTATCTTCGCTCCACCCTATTTACCTTATTTCTGTTGATCTTTACTCCAATTTGGTCAGTGCTCTGCATGCTGGCATTCCCTTTTCTCACCCCAGAAAACCGTTATAGTTTTATCGGCCTTTGGAACAAAGTGGTTATTTGGCTTGTATGGCACCTGTGCGGTATTCGTTATGAAATTCGCGGCATGAAACATATGCATGCAGTGCTTGATCAACCTGTCATCATTCTGAGTAAGCATCAATCTGCCTATGAAACGATTGCTTATATTGCACTCCTTCCAAAACAGCTCTGCTTTGTCTTTAAACGTGAGCTACTGTGGATTCCTTTTTTTGGCTGGGCTTTAGCCTTGCTGAAAATGATTCATATTAATCGAGCGAATAAGCAAACAGCTGCACTCTCAGTCGCTAGCCAGGGTCGTAAACGCCTTAGCGAAGGCAAATGGATCATGCTATTCCCGGAAGGCACCAGAACTCCACGGGGCTCAACTAAGCCCTATCGTAAAGGCGGAGCCCGTCTCGCAAGCGCTACGGGTGCATTGGTCATTCCAATTGCTCATAACGCAGGCAATTTCTGGCCTAAGAACAGCTTTTTAAAGCAGCCTGGCACTGTGATTTTTTCGATTGGGCCAGCCATTCTTTCTGAAGGTAAATCAGGGGAAGATCTACAGCAAGAAGTAGAAGGCTGGATCGAATCTGAGATGCGCGTGATTGATCCAGGCGCCTATAAATAAAAAGTGTTAAGCAGCTAAAACTTTAGCCCACTCAATATAGCGATCAACTGATATATCTTGAGCCCGCGCCTTAAGTTCAAGTTCAGTCAAATTTAGCCTCTCTGCAAAAACTTGTAAGTTGGTGCGTAACATTTTTCTTCTTTGGGAGAAGGCAGCTGCCACCAGCTGCTCTAGGGCGCGCCACTGAGCATTACTCAGGCTGAAGTTCTTGCGTGGAATCATGCGCACTACAGCAGAGTTCACCTTTGGCTGTGGATCAAAAGCCTCGGGAGGCACTTCAAGCACAAGCTCCATATCGTAACGCGCTTGAAGCATTACTGATAATCTACTGAAATCAGTGCTTCCTGCTTTTGCCACCATTCGCTCAACGACTTCAGCTTGCAGCATAAATATCTGCTCATCAATTTCTGTAGCCGCCGCAACAAGATGGAATAGGAGTGGCGAAGAAATGTTATAAGGTAAATTGCCCACCACT
Source organism: Polynucleobacter sp. MG-5-Ahmo-C2 (assembly GCF_018687735.1). Lineage (NCBI taxonomy): Bacteria > Pseudomonadati > Pseudomonadota > Betaproteobacteria > Burkholderiales > Burkholderiaceae > Polynucleobacter > Polynucleobacter sp. MG-5-Ahmo-C2. Next base: position 1,611,015 of record NZ_CP061304.1, read on the forward strand.
TTACAAAAACCTTTTTTGCCAGAGCGGTCTCGAGCCCATTCTAAGAAATCGAATTTAAGGGCATCACCCTCAATGACTTTCAAGTTCTCAAGGTTTTGCTGATTCCAATAAGCAACCAAATCACGATCAATTTCGAGCAGGTCAAGTTGATCAAGATTTCTGAGTAAAGGTCTGGTTAAAGCACCAAGACCTGGTCCAATCTCGATGACATGCATATCAGGGCCGGGATTAATTAAGGCTATGATGGAATAAATAATCCCATCGTCCTGCAAAAAATTTTGGCCAAAACGTTTACGTGCGCGATGCATTACTTAGCTTGAGTTCTTGTATTTAAAGCAAGCTCATAAGCCAAACGCAAGGCTTCCAACATGCTGCCAGAATCAGCAATTCCTTTTCCGGCAATATCCAAAGCAGTGCCATGATCAACCGAGGTGCGAATAATTGGCAAACCTAAAGTGACGTTCACGCCACCACCAAATGTCACAAATTTGAATGGCGCTAATCCTTGATCGTGATACATGGCTATAAATGCATCAACCTCCTCAAGCGAATGGGCATCAAACATAGTATCCCCGGGATATGGCCCAGAAACTGCTATCCCCTGCTGTTTAGCTGACTCAATCGCAGGCGCAATCACCTCAATCTCTTCGCCCCCCAAATACCCAGCCTCTCCAGCATGGGGATTAAGGCCAGCAACACGTATTCTCGGCCTAGTTATGCCGAATTTTTCTTTTAGGTCTTGGTTTACTATCTGAATCGTTTCAAGCAAGAGTTCATAACTTAAGTAGGCTGAAACATCTTTCAATGGCATGTGTGTACTTGCCAAAGCAACCCTTAAATCCTTCCGAGATTTAATACCTAAGAAACCAAGTGGCAAGGGGGCACATAGCATCATGACAACATGGTTTCTGCTGCAACGTTGTGCTAAATATTCTGTATGGCCAGTAAAAGGAATGCCCGCAATATTCATTACACTCTTTTGAACGGGCGCAGTAACCATTCCATCAAAATCCCCACGAATACAAGCGTCGGTTGCTTGATCTAAAAGATTAAAGACATATTGAGCATTTGCTGGATTAAGTACCCCCGGCAAGGCAGGCGATACAAGCGGGACTGAATCTATTTTCAAGCGATCGAATAAATTTGCTGTTTTACCTGAAGAATCTTTAAATAAGCTGGCATCGCCCAATAAGGTAATCTGCGAATGAGCTTGTTCGCCCAAAAAATCTTTTGCGGCAGCAAGAGAAACTTCAGGCCCCACACCGGCTGGATCGCCAGTGGTGATTACTAATTTAACGAGGTGCGGCGCTGGCTGCATCATCCACATTCAAGATTTTGACTGTTGCAGTATCTCGTAGCTCACGCAGCCAATCCTGATAGGCTTGTTCAAATTTTCTTTCGCGGATAGCTGCACGAGCAAACTCGCGCTGCTTTTCTACCGTCAGTTGCGCTTCACGACGCTCAAGCACCTGAATTAAGTGCCAACCAAATTCAGATTTAACTGGATTGCTCACTTCTCCAATTTGGAGTCGATTCATTGCCTGCTCAAATTCAGGCACCAAATCACCAGGCCCCATCCAGCCTAGATTCCCACCATTTGGGGCTGACCCGTCTTCAGAGAATTTTTTAGCTAAGTCACCAAAATCTGCTGTCTTAGCGCGCACTTGATCGCGATATCCCTGTAAACGTCTCTCAGCGTCTTGATCAGTCAGACCCGGTCTATTTTTCAACAAAATATGGCGCGCCATTGTCTGTGTAATGGGAATATTTTGAGGCGCTGTTGACGCAGGCTCTTGCGTTGTAGACTGCTGCTGTGCGGGAGCCGCACTGATTGCGCGACGATCCAATACTTTTAGAACGTGATATCCCGCAGGGCTCTTAACAACAGCGTTAGCAACTTGGCCGCTACCAGTATTTCGGATAGCCTCATAGAATAATTGTGGCAGGCGATCTGGAGTGCGATACCCCAATTCTTGAAATTTAATTTTGGGGTTTTCTTTTGCAGCAGCAGCGCCGAGTTGTAAAAAATCCGCATCACCTCTTGCATCACGTAACAGAGCTTCTGCTTGCTTCTTTGCCTCAGCCTGTGACCCAGCTCCAGCATCCGCTGGAATAAAAATCTGCGCAACAGCAATCTCTTCAGGTCCACCCTTCACTGGAGGAGCAGAACGTTGGGCGTCACCAGCCATAGCACGCATGCGATCAGAAATGAAATTGTCTATTTCCGCATCAGAAATCTTGATTTTCGTCTCTACAGAACGCTCGCGAAAGCGACTAACAACAATGTCATCTCGCAAGGTCTCTTTGTAGCGCTCAAATGACATTCCAGTGGTAATTACTTTTGCTTTGAACTCAGCGTAACTTAATTTATTTTTAGCAGCAATATCCCCAATAATTTTGTCCAACTCTTTATTGGTTACCACCATGCCTTCTTGCTCGGCATTTTGTAATTGAATTTTTTCAATAATTAAACGATCTAAAATTAGTTTTCGTAAGTTAGCGCCCTCTGGTAGTTTGACCCCCTGCTTTTGAAGGGTCGTAATTCGGTCATCAATTTCTTTGCGGGTTACATAACCCGTGTTCACCACTGCAGCGACGCCATCGATATTCCGAATCTTGCTATCTGCTGTAATGCCGCCTTTGGAAGGGTCTTGAGAACTTGCAATGCCTGCAAAAGAAGTTGCCCCCAAAACAAGGGCAGTAGTTAGGATCTGTTTCAGGCGATTCCTACGAAGCATCATTGATAGTTCTCATATATTGAAGGTGGAATAATCTTTGAAGTCGGCATATATCCAGGCACATTTAACTTCATGATATCAACTGGGTTGCTACCAGCGCTAGCAAAACCCCTAAATTCTATTTGGAAGAGTACTTGAGTGGTAGTAATCACTGAGGTATTTAGCATCTGAGAGTACGCACCGCGGAAGGTCCAGCAATCTCGTGTCCACTCCAAACCAACCAGAGTATTCAAGGTTCTAGTAGTCAACGCATCGTAGCCCCAGCGCCCCAATACCGATACTTCTCGGGTCAGAGGCCATTGACCAGAGATATTGTACTGATCGGTTGTGGTCGCAGAGGGGACATAGGCCTGATTATTTTGTAAGGATGCCTCAACCGGAGGTGACCAGACGTTACGCCAGCCAAAATTGAGGCTTCGGCCGGGGGTGGGACGCCAACTGCCGCCTACAGTTGTCTGAACAAAGCGATTGAGCTGTGTGTTGTACTGACCAAACACATCAGCACTGAAATTTCCAAGTAAACGGACAGAACCAGAGCCCAAAGTATCAGAATAGGTCGTAGGGTTTACGACGTTGCCATTTAAACCAACTTTTTGGCCGGTGAATTGCTGTTGTTGTGCCAGCGTTATATTAGCTCGCTCAGCACCAGTATTTGCCTCAATCATCCTACTAGTCATACCTATCGTTGCTGCATTTCTATCGGCAATACGGTCATTACCAATGTATGTGTTTTCAGCAAAGATTTGGGATACGCCGAAGCCCGCATCCGCCGTATCGAAAATTGGGGTCTGAGCCTGACTTTGATATGGCGTATACACATAAAAAGCTCTTGGCTCCATAGTAAGCAACATATCACGCCCAAAGAAACCTTTGAGCTCAGCCGCATCTCGTTCGAATGCCAAACCAGAATCCAAACTAAATGTTGGAATAGTGAAACCCTGCGCTGGTAATGCGCCAACATTATTAAATGGAGTGGCGTTGTAGTTATTGGATTGAAAACTCACCTTAGGGGTGATGTAATAACCAGGTGTCACCTGCGGAAGAGACATGGCACCCTTGACTACTGTTCTATCCGCTTGGCTATATACGCCAGGGGCAGTAGCGGCTAGATGCCCTTGAATGTTGTATGCAAATCGCGTGAAATCTGTAGAAAATGAAGTAGCAGGGCCTGTGGGTAAGGTGACATATTTGCCGCTCGCATCTGAGGCTGTTGGAGTCAAGCGATTGTTATAGGCTGCAGTAATATTCGGCAAAACGTTATAAGGCGCCTGCACTGTGACAGCAGGATCAGGCTGAAGGGTTTGAAACGTTAACGCTCTTGCTGATACATTCCAATTACTTAAACTTCCCGTAAGGCCCTTGGTAGTTCCAACTTCTTGTCGAAACTGATTGGTTACCGCTCCTGCAATACTTTGCGAGAATTGTGTCGGATATAGATTATCTGAAACCCTAGCAACGTTTGCATATCCTGACCATGCGCCGGGCAAAGGAGCGCCACCAGGCCCAACTCCGCCACTGAAAATTTGACGCTGCTGCCAATCGTACTTCCATCGATCCGTTCCAGTCTGTTTATCGTACGGCAGAAACTCGCCCATCACTGTTCCAGAATCTTTACTGTCTAAAAAACGGTATTGGGCTCCCAACATCGTGCCACGATGATTCATATAACGAGGTAACAACAACAAGTCACGATTAGGCGCAATATTCACATAATATGGCTGCGTAATATCTAGACCATTGTTTGAGTTGTACCCTGCAACTGGAGCTAAAAGGCCTGTGCGGCGCTGGCCGCCCGTTGGCGCAGTGAAATAAGGAACATAAGCAATCGGCACATCAAAGAATCGCATAACGCCATGCGTACCGGCCATCTCCTTCTGCTCGTTATCAATTTCTAAAGTGCTCGCCGTAAAATACCAATCCATGTTTTCCGGAGTGCAAGTGGTGTAGGTTGCCTTATCAAAGACAAAAACATCTGGGCTCTCAACTGTTAATTTTTTTGCCTTGCCGCTTCCGCGACTATCTCGCAGATCATAAGTGGGAGTCTCCATCGCGCCTTCACGCGCATCAACTTTAAATTGCCCTTTAGGGCCCTTGAAAGTAACGTTCCCTTTTGAGAGCTCAGCATTACCAAGCAAATCTGCAATATCAGTATCTGGGTTGTAAGTGATTTCATCGGCCTTGAGGACTGCGCCATTACGACGAATTTGCGCGCGACCTTTTAAATGCATATCACGCTCTACAACGCCATCGATTGAATCACTAGATGTAAAGGTCAGCGCTTTACCATCCTCAATTGGCTTACCTACACGCAGCTGATCATCCAACTTTAAAATAGTGACATTGCCACGATCTGGTAACAAAACAGTATTGGTGTTGGACTGTGAAAGTGGGGGCAATGGAGCGGGTGCCTGCGCCTGAATTGGGAGCGCGAATTGAAGCAATATCACCCCCATGATTACGCGCGGGGTTATAGCCAAAAAAAGAGGGGCGCAAAGGCCGGCGCGACGGCGATAATGACTCATGGATCCAGACCAGCCTTATTATACGAATCGACCATGACTGACTCTCGCTTAAACACCCTCCGCAGTTGGCTAAAAGCCCTGCAGCCTAGCTGGCAATTAGATCTCCACACCTTGACCCCGGCCTCAGCAGATGCCAGCTTTAGACGCTATTTCCGTATTGAGTCCAAAAACCCCGATTTTGGGACCCTGATTGTGATGGATGCGCCGCCCCAATATGAGCCTTTAGATGCTTTTATCAAAGTCGATTTATTGCTGTCTGATGCAGGTCTAAACGTTCCAAAAATACTCGAAAAAAATATTGTCGAGGGCTTTCTTTTATTAAATGATTTGGGTACTAAAACCTATCTTGCAGAGCTAACTCCCGAAAGCGCAGATCATCTGTACCAAGATGCAACTCATGCCTTAGTGCAGATGCAATTGGCGAGTAAACCTAATGTACTACCAAGCTACGATGAAGTGTTACTAAAACGCGAGTTAGATTTATTTCCTGAATGGTATTTGAAGAAACATCTCCATATTCAATTAAACGCTCAACAGCAAGCCCAACTCAATCAGTCTTTTGAATTCATTATTGAAAATAACCTCACGCAAGCAAAAGTTTATGTTCATCGCGATTACCATTCGCGCAATTTAATGGTGGGCGAAAAAAATAATCCTGGTGTGATTGACTTTCAAGATGCAGTTTATGGTCCCATTACTTACGATGCCGCCTCTTTGTGGCGCGATGCATATATAGCCTGGCCTGAAGAGCGTGTGATTGACTGGGTGATTAAATTCTGGGAAGAGGGTCGTAAGGCCGGTCTTCCAATGCCAGACGACTTTGGTCAGTTCTATCGTGATTTCGAGTGGATGGGACTACAGCGTCACTTGAAGGTTCTAGGCATTTTTGCAAGACTTTTTCACCGCGACGGCAAAGATGGTTACCTGAAAGATATCCCTTTAGTATTGAAATATGCCATTGCCACTGCCAATCGATACATTGAATTGAAGCCACTAGCGCGCATTTTGGAGTCAACCCGCCCAAATGAAGAATGACTAGGAAAGTACGATAGACATGAATAGCTCTCTTCCTTGTTTTCTTCTTGCTGCTGGCAGGGGTGAGCGTATGCGACCACTCACTGATAGCTTGCCCAAACCCATGCTAACAATTCAAAATAAATCCTTATTAGCATGGCACCTTGAGGCTATCTCTAAAACAGAGATTCAAAATGTTGTTATCAACCATGCATGGCTCGGCGAAAAGATCGAAGAGAGCCTGGGGAATGGTCATCACTTTGGCTTAAACATCCAGTACTCACCTGAAATCACTGCTCTTGAAACTGCCGGCGGCATTCGCAAGGCACTCCCCTTACTTACGCCCGATGACTATTTTTTAGTCATGAATGGGGATGTATTCAGCCCAAATCTGCCAATCGCAAAGATCTTAGAAATTGTCTCTAGACTCCGCAGCAAACCCAATAGACCTTTGGCCTACCTTTTAATGGTTCCAAACCCTGCTCAACACCCAGAAGGTGACTTTTTTCTCAAAGACTCCGTAGTTAGCAATCATGGGTCGGCGGAAGCAGAGAAGCTCACTTTTTCAGGGATCGGTATTTACCATAAAGACCTTTTTAAAGACCTAGAAATAGATGTACCAGCCAAACTAGCGCCTCTGCTGAGGGTGGCAATGGAGCAAAATAAAGTGTTTGGTGAAAAATATATCGGTCCATGGCACGATGTAGGGACCCCACAACGATTGCAAGAGCTCAATGTAGCTTATGAATAAGACTATCTACCAAGAACGCAGAAATGCACTGGCGAAACTCATCTATACCAAAACTGGTGGTGGTATTGCTGTCATCTCAACTGCGCCTGAATTAGCCCGCAATCGTGATAGCGAATTTCCCTATCGCCATGACAGCGATTTCTTTTACTTGACTGGCTTTGAGGAGCCGGGGGCAAGCTTGGTAATTGAGGTCAAGGGTGGCGATAAGACTCATCAAGTTCAATCCCATTTATTTTGCAGACCCAAAGATCCTGAGCGTGAAATTTGGGATGGCATTCGTCTCGGACCGGAGGCAGCGCCAACAACGCTTGGAATTGAATACGCACACAGCAATCAAGAACTCGATCATAAACTCGGTGAATTACTCGCTAATCAAGATGCGATTTATATTCGTCTAGCTGAAAGCGCTGAAGCGGATCGTCGTTTACGTCACTGGATGAAGCAAGTTCGTGGACAAGGACGCTCTGGCATTAATCCACCTTCTGAATTCCATGATGTAGAAGCACTTATTCACGAGATGCGTCTCTTTAAGGATGAGCATGAGATCGACATCATGCGCCGTGCTGCAGCCATTTCTGCGCGTGCTCATATTCGAGCTATGCAAATATGCAGACCGGGTATGCGCGAGTACCAACTTGAAGCAGAATTACTCCATGAGTTTCGCAATAGCGGTGCCCAAAGTGTTGCCTATAACAGTATCGTTGCTGGTGGCGCAAACTCTTGCATCTTGCACTACCGGGCCGGCTCAACTGAGTTACGCAATGGTGAACTCTGCTTAATTGATGCAGGCTGCGAACTAGATGGATATGCATCGGATATCACCCGCACTTTTCCCGTCAATGGAAAATTTACAGGTCCTCAGCGAGCCCTCTATGACATTACGCTCGCCGCACAAGAAGCGGCAATTGCCATGGCTAGGCCAGGCAACACGTTTATGCAACCTCATGAAGCGGCACTCACTGTGCTGACTCAAGGACTGCTGGATGAAAATCTTCTGAAGCTTTCAGAATTGGGTTCGCTTGAGAATGCCATTGAGACTGGTGCGTATCGTCGTTTCTATATGCACCGCACTTCCCATTGGCTAGGCATGGATGTGCATGATGTTGGCTCTTATCGTGAGCACACTGAAAATTCCCTTCAAGAAGAAAAACCTTGGCGCATCCTCAAAAGAGATATGGTCATCACCATTGAACCCGGTCTTTACATAAGACCTGCCGATGATATAGATGCAGCCTTTTGGAATATTGGCATCCGGATTGAGGATGATGCAGTCATTAATGATTCTGGCTGTGAACTGATTTCTCGTGGAGTTCCTGTGAATGCCGATGAAATCGAAGCAATCATGAAGAACGCCTAAATCTAATGATGAACGCATCTAGTTGTGACATCTTGATTCATGGAGGCGGGCCAGTTGGACTTGCTTGCGCCGCTTGGACTTTACAAAAATTTCCAGATGCAAAACTTATTCTCATTGATCGAAACCCAAAAGAAGATGTTGATCTAATGGCGGCCGATAGTCGCGGTATCGCTCTTTCACATGGCAGCAAGCTACTACTCGACACAATTCATGCATGGCCTACTGAATATACTGATATTCACCGCGTACATGTTTCACAAGCAGGTCGCTTTGGTCGTGCAGTCATGACGCGCGAAGAGCTCAATCAAGATGCTTTGGGTCACATCATCCGCTATCGTGATATTCACATCACACTACGCCAGACATTAAGAAAAATACAAAGTACCAGTCCTCATTTTGAGTGGCAGCACCTTAGCAAAGAAGATACCCAGGTAAATATCAATGCTGGATGCATTGTGCATGCAGAGGGTGGATTGTTTAAGAAGCAAGATTGGGTTGAGTCGGGCCGAGACTATGGACAATCCGCCCTAGTGGGTTTGGTTGAAGTAGAAAATGCGGCGCTCTATCAGGCCTGGGAGCGCTTTACCTCTGAAGGTCCACTAGCAGTACTTCCCAGTCACTATGGTCCCAATATTTTGAATCTTGTATGGTGTGGATCGCCAGAGTCCTCACGGCATCGCTTGCAATTAGGTGATGATGACTTTCTGGAATCATTACAAAAAGAATTTGGTTCACGCATTGGGCGCTTTCTAAAAATTCAAGATCGTCGCCTATATGAACTTGGCCTGAACTACCGCAAAGAAATCATCAAAGAAAACGCAGTGTGGATTGGCAACGCTGCACAAACTTTGCACCCCGTTGCGGGACAGGGATTGAATTTGGGATTACGTGATGCTTTTTTGCTTGCTGAAAAATTAGTTGGGGTATTTTCAGGATCAACAGAAAGCCATACTCCAGCAGCTGTTCACAACGCATTAGTAAGTTATGCGGCAAGTCGCAAAGCAGATCGCACCACAACTATTGGACTAACAGACTTCATGGCCAGAGTGTTTACCTCCCATTTGGTCCCTGTTGTTATGGCTCGAGGTTTGGCTTTATCAGCCCTACAGTGGCTTCCACCAGTGAAGACTGCCTTAGCTCGCCAGATGATGTTTGGCAGGCGCTAAAGGGCTCAGATAGCCTCCTAGCGTTAAGCAAACCTAAATTGATCTGCATTAGTTAATCTGCCTAATTTTTAGGCAGATTAAGGCCTCTTTGTGCTAAAGTGTCATGCTTTCCGCAAGACGCTGCTCACACCAAGCCCAATAAATGAAGATCGGCCCCCACCTCCTCGCTAACAGACTATTTGTTGCTCCTATGGCCGGGGTTACTGATCGTCCATTTCGACAGCTTTGCAAGCAATTAGGTGCAGGTTATGCCGTCTCAGAAATGGTGGCTTCCAATGCCTTGCTTTGGAAAAGTGAAAAGACGCAGCGTCGCGCCAACCATGTCGGCGAATTCAAACCCATTGCCGTGCAAATTGCAGGCGCAGACCCCGCTATGATGGCTGCAGCAGCAAAAATTAATGTGGATCATGGCGCGCAGATTATTGATATCAATATGGGCTGCCCAGCCAAAAAAGTTTGCAATGTAGCCGCAGGTTCAGCCTTATTACGTGATGAACCCTTAGTGCAGCAAATTTTGGAAGCCGTGGTTAAAGCTGTTGGTATTGGACCAGATGCCGTACCAGTTACTTTAAAAATTCGTACGGGCTGGGATCGAGAGCATAAAAATGCAATCGAGATTGCACGTCTGGCAGAGCGATCTGGAATTTCTATGCTGACTGTTCATGGTCGGACTAGAGCAGATCTGTATCACGGCGAAGCAGAATATGAAACGATTACTGCTGTAAAAAATAGTGTAGCTATTCCAGTCGTTGCCAATGGGGATATTCACAGCCCAGAAAAAGCAGAAGCCGTTCTCAAGATCACTGGTGCAGATGCCATCATGATTGGACGCGCCGCCCAAGGTCGCCCCTGGATCTTCCGTGAAATCAATCATTACTTAGAGACTGGTGGTAAGTTACCAACTCCTGAAATTAATGAGATTCAGGCGATTATGAATGCGCACCTGCTTGATCACTATGAGTTTTATGGTGATCACATTGGCTTACGCACAGCGCGTAAGCACATTGGCTGGTATTGCAAAGGTTTGCGTGATTCGCATGCATTTCGCCAGCGTATGAATACTGCCGATGATTGCAGAACTCAATTACAGATGGTCAATGATTATTTTGATGAGATGAAATCCCATTCGGATCGTTTACTTTTTTTAGAAGCGGCTTAACCACAGCCTAGTTATTTTCGTTTTTAGTATTTATTTAATATATGACCAATAAACACCCTATTACAGAATGCATTGAAACACAGTTACAAAGCTATTTGAGTGATCTCAAGGGTACGCCCCCGACTGATATCTACCAAATGGTTCTGGCTGTAGTTGAAAAGCCGATGCTAGAGCTCGTGATGCAGCATGCAAAACAAAACCAATCTTTGGCTGCGCAATACCTTGGCATCAACCGCAATACCTTACATAAAAAGCTCGTTGAACACCAGCTGCTGAAATAAATAAAACTTTGCTACACAATTTACTATTAAGACCCATCTGAAAATATGATCCGTACAGCCCTCCTTTCCGTTTCTGATAAAAATGGCATCGTGCCTTTTGCTAAAGCTCTCCATGAGCAGGGCATTCAGTTAATTTCTACCGGCGGAACAGCAAAACTGTTGGCTGAAAATAATCTGCCAGTAGTAGAGGTATCTTCTTTGACTAAGTTTCCGGAGATGTTGGATGGACGCGTTAAGACGCTGCACCCAATGGTGCATGGTGGACTACTGGCACGCAGAGACTTTCCTGATCACATGGCAGCCCTTAAAGAGCACGGTATCGATACCATTGATATGTTGGTCATTAATCTGTACCCATTCAATGAAACTGTTGCCAACGAAGCATGTTTATTTGAAGATGCAGTAGAAAACATTGATATCGGTGGACCAGCCATGTTGCGTGCTGCAGCAAAAAATCATCAAGATGTAACCGTCCTAATCTCTCCTGATGATTACGCTTCCGTCTTGGCTGAGATGAAAGCCAATCAGAATGTGGTTTCTTATAAAACGAATTTAGCTTTAGCCAAGAAAGTATTTGCACACACCGCACAATACGATGGTGCAATTGCTAACTATCTTTCTGCGTTGGGTGATGATTTAGATCACAAAGGACGGTCTGCTTATCCGGAAACACTACACCTTGCCTTTGAGAAGGTTCAAGAGATGCGTTACGGCGAGAACCCACACCAATCTGCAGCTTTCTATAAAGATATTCACCCAGTGGATGGCGCGCTTGCCAACTACAAGCAATTGCAAGGCAAAGAGCTTTCATATAACAACATTGCTGACGCTGACTCAGCCTGGGAGTGCGTTAAAAGCTTCACAGGCAATACTGGTGGCGCGGCAGCCTGCGTCATCATCAAGCATGCCAATCCTTGTGGCGTAGCCGTTGGTGCCACTCCACTCGAAGCTTACCAAAAGGCCTTCAAAACTGATCCAAGTTCAGCCTTTGGTGGAATCATTGCATTTAATGTACCGTGTGATGGCATTACTGCTGAAGCCATCTCCAAGCAATTTGTAGAAGTGCTTATTGCCCCTTGTTTTAGCGATGAGGCAAAGGCAATCTTTGCTGTAAAACACAATGTACGTCTACTAGAGATCCCGCTAGGCACCGCATTCAATCACTTTGATTTCAAACGCGTTGGTGGGGGCTTATTAGTGCAATCTCCAGATGCTAAAAATGTTCTTCAAAATGAAATGCGCGTTGTGAGTCAAAGACAGCCTACTCCAAGTGAGCTGAACGATATGATGTTCGCTTGGCGCGTTGCTAAGTTCGTCAAATCCAATGCGATCGTATATTGCGCCAATGGCATGACCCTTGGAATTGGCGCCGGCCAAATGAGTCGCGTTGACTCTGCACGCATAGCAAGCATTAAAGCGGAAAACGCAGGTCTAAGCCTTAAGGGCTCAGCAGTAGCGAGCGATGCCTTCTTCCCATTTCGCGATGGCTTAGATGTTGTAGTGAATGGTGGTGCAAGCTGCGCTATTCAGCCAGGCGGCAGTATGCGCGATGATGAAATTATTGCCGCAGCCAATGAGCACGGTATCGCTATGATCTTTACTGGCACACGTCACTTCCGTCACTAAGCAAGCAAAGATTAGGAAGAATTTAGCTCCCATGCGCTGGATAGGAATCGACCCTGGTTTACGCACTACTGGCTTTGGCGTGATTGATGTTGATGGTCAAAAACTCACTTATGTAGCTTCAGGCACAATTGAGAGCGGCGATCCAGCCAAAGGATTGCCGGAGCGACTTGGGGTACTCTTTGCTGGCGTTAAAGAAGTATTGGATACCTACAAACCTCAATCTGCTGCGATTGAAGAAGTTTTCTTGAATGTCAATCCGCGATCAACTCTGATGCTTGGTCAGGCTAGGGGTGCCGTGATTGCAGCGCTAGTATCTGCAAAACTGCCTGTTGCTGAATACAGCGCCTTAAGAGTAAAGCAATCCATTGTGGGGACGGGCCGGGCTGCCAAACCACAAGTTCAAGAGATGGTGAAGCGCTTACTCAAACTCAATCGCGCCCCAGGGCCAGATGCTTCTGATGCCTTAGGAGTTGCAATCTGCGCTGCGCATCATGCACAAATTCCGCCCGCAATTACTGCAGCTTTGACCCCTAAAAAACGTAGTAAATAAAAATTGTCTAAATACATTACAGGTTAGTATCTTTATATGATTGGTCGCATTCAAGGAATCCTCGTTTCAGTTCATCCGCCCCGCCTATTGGTTGACTGCCAGGGTATTGGCTATGAAGTAGATGTGCCGATGAGCACCTTGTATCAATTACCCCAAGCAGGTCAAAAAATTACGCTTCTTACCCACTTTCAGGTGCGTGAAGATGCACAACAACTTTTTGGCTTCGCCACTGAAACCGAGCGGGAAGCATTTAGGCAGCTTATTAAAATTAGCGGTGTTGGTTCAAGAACCGCATTAGCAGTTCTATCTGGCATGAGTGTTAATGAGCTAGCTCAAGCAATTGCCCTTCAAGAGGCGGGGCGCCTCACTCAAGTACCCGGTATTGGTAAAAAAACTGCTGAGCGTCTGTGTCTTGAGCTCAAAGGAAAACTAGCCCCGGACCTTGGCATTACTGCTGGCAAACCTCAGGCATTGGATGCCAATAGCGAAGTCTTGCAAGCGCTCCTAGCTTTAGGCTACTCAGAAAAAGAAGCGCTCTTGGCACTTAAGCAGATCCCCCCAGACACCTCAGTTTCCGACGGCATTCGGATCGGCTTAAAATATTTATCTAAGACCTGACAAGCTAAACCCCACTAAACTGGCAGCATGGCAATTCATACAGACGACCTCAGCTCTATTCCCGAAGATCTCCCAGAGGGCAGTGATCGTATTGTGAGCGGTGCCGCGGGAAACACTGAGGCCGTTTTTGAAAGAGCGCTTCGTCCAAAACAACTTGATGAGTATGTTGGTCAAACCAAAGCTCGCGCCCAGCTAGAAATATTTATTAGCGCTACGAGAGCGCGTCAAGAAGCATTGGATCATGTCCTCTTATTTGGGCCTCCAGGTCTTGGCAAAACTACCCTAGCCCACATCATTGCTAGAGAGCTTGGCGTCAACTTACGTCAAACCAGTGGTCCCGTATTGGATAGACCGGGAGACCTTGCAGCTTTGCTCACCAATTTAGAGGCAAATGATGTGCTCTTCATTGATGAGATTCATCGCCTCTCCCCAATCGTCGAAGAAATCCTTTACCCTGCGTTAGAAGATTACAGTCTAGACATCATGATTGGTGAAGGCCCTGCCGCACGCAGTGTCAAAATTGATCTGAAGCCTTTTACTTTAATTGGTGCAACGACCCGTGCTGGCATGCTCACCAACCCATTACGCGACCGCTTTGGTATTGTGGCAAGGCTTGAGTTCTACACCACTGAAGAACTCACCAAGATCATTAATCGCTCAGCGAGCCTGCTCAAAGCAGACATTGATCCAGAGGGCTCGGTAGAAATCGCCAAGCGTGCACGCGGCACTCCACGTATTGCAAATCGTTTACTACGCCGTGTCAGAGACTATGCAGAAGTAAAAGGTACAGGAACGATTACGAAGGCAATGGCTGATGCTGCATTGAAGATGCTAGATGTTGATCCAAGCGGCTTTGATGTGATGGACAGAAAATTGCTTGAAGCCATCTTGCACAAATTTGATGGTGGTCCCGTTGGGATTGATAACTTGGCTGCTGCGATTGGTGAAGAGCGGGACACCATTGAAGATGTGCTAGAGCCCTATCTGATTCAGCAAGGCTACTTACAGAGAACCTCGCGTGGCCGAGTAGCGACACGTCAGGCCTATGAGCACTTTGGCTTAACGCCGCCCAGCGGCAGCGCTAGCCTAGATATTTAAGCTAGTGTCACTTTCGCAAACTTGCGTTTGCCTACCTGCACAACATAAGTTCCAGCCTCAATCTTTAACTGCTTATCAGCAACCGTTGCGCCGTCAATCTTCACCCCACCTTGCTCAATATTACGATTGGCTTCTGAAGTAGATGGCGCCAGTCCTGCAGCCTTTAATAGATTTGCAATCGCCATAGGGGTGCCAGTGAGATTTACTTCCGGAATATCGTCAGGTAAACCGCCCTTAGCGCGATGATTAAAGTCTTCTAATGCCTTTTCTGCCGCAGCCTGAGAATGAAAACGCGCCACGATTTCTTGTGCGAGAAGCACTTTGCAGTCTTTTGGATTACGACCAGTAGCAACTTCTTGTTTCATCAAATCAATTTCTGACATTGGTCTAAACGACAATAATGTGAAGTAATCCCACATCAAGTCATCAGAGATACTCAGGAGTTTTCCGAACATCTCTCCAGCAGGTTCGCTAATGCCAATGTAATTACCTTTAGACTTACTCATCTTCTCAACGCCATCCAGCCCAACCAAGAGAGGCATCGTCAAAATACACTGAGGCTCTTGTCCATATTCACGCTGGAGTTCACGTCCAACCAAGAGATTAAATTTTTGGTCAGTACCGCCAAGCTCTAAATCACTCTTGAGTGCGACAGAGTCGTAACCCTGTATTAATGGATACAAAAATTCATGAATAGAAATAGGTACACCGTTGCGATAGCGCTTAGTAAAGTCATCACGCTCTAGCATGCGAGCAACTGTATGTTTGGCAGCCAACTGGATCATGCCGCGTGCGCCTAATGGATCACACCATTCACTGTTGTAACGTACCTCTGTCTTCGCAGGATCAAGCACCATGCTTGCCTGACGATAGTAAGTTTCTGCATTGACCGCGATCTCTTCCGCAGACAATGGTGGGCGAGTAGCATTACGTCCAGATGGATCGCCAATCATACTGGTGAAGTCACCAATCAAGAAAATGACTGTATGCCCTAAATCTTGTAGTTGACGTAATTTATTTAAAACAACCGTATGGCCCAAATGAATATCTGGCGCAGTAGGATCTAACCCCAACTTAATTCTGAGTGGGATCTTGGTAGCCTGGCTACGAGCCAACTTCTGGACCCAATCGGCCTCAACCAATAGCTCATCACAGCCACGCTTGGTGACTTCAAGGGCCTCAAAGACTTCAGGGGTCAAAGGATATTTTTGTTCTGGTTTAGCCGTCATACTGATTCGGATGCTGATACAGTGATTTAGTATTTAAATTGTTAAGCATAATTGTCGCATTCCTGAGAACTAGATGAACAAACTGCATTCCCTCTACATTGGCCTCATGTCTGGAACCAGCCTAGATGGGATCGATGCCGTTCTAGCCAAGATCGAATCCAACGGAGAAACGAGCATCCAAGCAGCCTTCATTACCCCTTTTAGTCCAGAGTTACGTAAAACCCTGTTTGAGCTTCAAAGCCCCGGTAGCAATGAGCTCCACCGGGAGAAGCAAGCAGGGAACGCCTTAGCCATGGCCTATGCAGAGGCAGTGAACCAGCTATTAAAAAAAGTGGATTTGCAGGCCTCAGATATTGCTGCAATTGGTGCCCATGGACAAACGATTCGCCACCAACCTCACCTTGGGGATATGGCCTATACCCATCAGACTCTCAATCCAGCGCTCTTGGCAGAAAAGTCTGGCATTGATGTCATTGCTGACTTTAGAAGTCGCGACCTCGCAGCAGGTGGTCATGGCGCGCCTTTGGTCCCAGCCTTTCATGCGCAGCAATTTTCTTCAGCAGAAAATTTAGCAGTACTCAATATCGGCGGCATCGCCAATCTCACGCTACTTCCAAAGAATGGCGAAGTGACTGGCTTTGATTGTGGCCCAGGAAATATGTTGATGGATGCTTGGATACGTGAGCATCAAGGAAATGCATTTGATGAAAATGGTAACTGGGCACTGCAAGGCGAAGCAAATGAAATATTACTTACAAAGATGTTGGCTGACCCTTTCTTTGGAAAATCTCCGCCCAAGAGCACTGGGCGAGACGATTTTCATCTTGACTGGCTACATGGGAAAATTGGCCGAGATAATCATCATGCTGAAGATGTACAAGCAACACTTTTACACCTAACAGCTCACTCGGCACTAGAGGCTTTAGTCCGTCATGCCCCGCAAACCCAGAAGCTAATTGTCTGCGGAGGCGGCGCCAGAAATAACGCCTTAATAAATTTACTTAAAATTAAAGCGCAGCACTTCTTTACAGTGCCTTTAGAAATTGTCACAAGTGATGCTGTTGGGATTGACCCACAACTCGTTGAAGGTCTTGCTTTTGCATGGCTTGCGTGGGCCCATAAAGAAAAACGGCCAGCAAATTTGCCAGCCGTTACAGGAGCGAAGGGCCCTAGAATTCTAGGTGCTTGCTATCCTGCGTAATTTATTAATTACTTAGGCAGAGAAAGAGGATCCGCAGCCGCAAGTGGTTTGAGCATTTGGATTCTTAATCACAAACTGCGAACCGTTGATATCTTCTTTGTAATCAATCTCAGCGCCAACTAAATATTGGAAGCTCATGGAGTCAACCAAAAGAGTTACGCCATTTTTTTCAAACAAGGTGTCGTCTTCATTCACAGCGTCATCAAATGTGAAGCCGTATTGAAAACCAGAGCAACCGCCACCTTGAACAAACACGCGCAGTTTTAATTCAGGGTTGCCTTCTTCAGCAATCAAGTCTGCCACTTTTGCAGCGGCACTATCCGTGAACACCAAAGGGGTTGGTGGCTCTGATAGATCTTGTACGGGTTGCGTAGCTAATTCAGTCATGATTTACTCCTAATTCAAAATGCGATTTCCTATTTTAGGCTTTTAATGCCTAGCTTGCTGAAGGGTCTTTATGGTGAAACCGCAATCTGGGTCAAACCCGTTGTCTCAGGCAAGCCAAACATGAGGTTCATGCACTGCACGCCCTGGCCAGAAGCACCTTTCACTAAATTGTCTTCCACCACCAAAATCACCAAAGTATCACCGCCACCAGGACGATGAATAGCGATCCGAATGCCATTGCTACCACGTACAGAACGTGTTTCTGGATGGCTGCCAGCGGGCATGACATCCACAAAAGGCTCATCTTTATAGAAGGTTTCATAGAGATTTTGGTAGTCCACGCCCTTGCCTGCCTCAGTCAAACGTACATACAAAGTTGAATGAATACCCCTGATCATTGGGGTTAGGTGTGGCACAAATGTCAGACCAATTTCGTCATGGCCAGCAATTGCCTTTAAGCCCTGCACAATCTCCGGAAGGTGACGATGGCCTTTAACGCCATAGGCCTTAAAGTTATCGCTTGATTCTGAAAGCAGCGTACCAATCTCCGCCTTACGTCCAGCACCAGAAGTGCCTGATTTGGAATCAGAGATGATGTGGGTGCCATCGATCAAGTGCTTTCCGCCTGTAGATTTCGGTGAGAGTAGTGGTGCAAGACCAAGCTGCACTGAGGTTGGGTAGCAACCAGCTAATCCCACCACACGTGCTTTTTTAATTGCTTCACGATTAATTTCAGCCAAACCATAAACGGCTTCAGCCAAAATATCTGGGCAGCTATGTTCCATGCCATACCAGTTGGCAAACTCTTTGACATCCTTCAATCTAAAGTCTGCAGCAAGGTCCAAGATCTTGACATTGTTAGCCAGCAATTCTTTTGCTTGCGCCATGGCAACACCATGTGGTGTCGCAAAGAACACAACATCACACTCGTTTAATTTAGCTTCGTCTGGAGTTGTAAATTTCAGATCAACCCGCCCACGCAAAGATGGAAACATATCAGCAACTGGCATACCAGCTTCTGTGCGAGATGTAATAGCCACAATTTTTACCTCAGGATGTTGCGCCAATAAACGCAATAACTCCACTCCGGTATATCCAGTGCCACCAACGATGCCAACTTTAATCATGCCATTCTCCAAAATACCGACTGATGAGTTTTATTGCTTTAAAACCTAGATTGTAGAAACAAAAAGGGCCGCTTGCGCGACCCTTTCGATAAAACTTAAGCGACTGAAAGAATTAGCGCTTGCTGAACTGCTTACGACGACGTGCGCCATGCAGACCAACTTTTTTACGCTCAACCTCACGAGCATCGCGGGTTACCAAACCTGCTTTAGACAGAGTTGGCTTCAAAGCGTTGTCGTAGTCGATCAATGCACGAGTCACACCGTGACGAACCGCACCAGCTTGGCCAGTTTCACCGCCACCAGATACGTTCACTTTAATATCAAAGGTTGTTAGGTGTGCTGTAAGAGCCAAAGGCTGACGAGCAATCATCCGTGATGTTTCACGAGCAAAATACGCATCGATAGGCTTACCATTAACAATGATTTCGCCTTTGCCAGATTTAATAAATACACGCGCCACAGAACTCTTGCGACGACCAGTACCGTAATTCCAATTTCCGTAATTAATAGCCATTTGGTTTCCTTAAATCTCTAGCGCTTTTGGCTGTTGAGCCGCATGCGGATGAGTAGCGTCGCCATAAACTTTCAATTTCTTGATCATGGCATAGCCTAGTGGGCCTTTTGGCAACATACCTTTCACAGCCTTCTCCAAAGCACGGCCTGGGAAACGGTCTTGCATCTTATCGAAGTTGGTCGAGCTAATACCGCCTGGGTATCCGCTGTGACGGTAATAGATCTTGTTCAAGCCTTTTGTGCCTGTGACACGCAGCTTAGAAGAATTAATGACAACAATAAAGTCGCCAGTATCAACGTGTGGGGTGTATTCAGGCTTGTGTTTGCCGCGTAGACGGTGTGCCACTTCACTGGCGACACGACCGAGGACTTTGTCCGTAGCGTCAATCACGAACCATTCATGCACTACCTCATGGGATTTTGCAGAAAAAGTTTTCATGATTTCTCAAATTGTTATAGTCAAAAAATTACTCCAACCAAACTACGTCCACCTTGGCCCTGCTTATGTTTGCAAGCTCGCAGATTCTGCAATCTAATTGGTAAAACAATTACCGCTGACTGGTTCGGTAATTCAGTAAAGCCTTGAATTGTAACCCAAAAAAAACCCAGGAACTAGTCCTGGGTTGGAATCCACCGATGTTTGGGTGGAGGAGACACTGGGAGGAAAGTCAAAGTCTTCTATAAGACTGACTACCAATATGGTTATTGTATAGATAATTATGGTGCGATGCAAGAAAATTGACCGAAATCAATTTTTTGATGCTTTTAAACCAAAATAGCTGCCTACCAGAGGTCTATTAATATTGGTAAACTATTGATAATATTGATTAATTTAGTAAGTTAGGAATCACTAATATGGAATGTCGAGTATCTTGGCTAGGTAACAGCGGGATGGCTTTTTCTGCAGAAACCGGCAGTGGTCACTTGTTAAATATGGATGGCGCCCCTGAGGCGGGAGGCAGAAATCTAGCTCCTCGGCCAATGGAGCTGCTTTTGGCTGGTACAGGGGGTTGCTCTGCGTTTGATGTGGTTTTAATCCTACAAAGAGCTCGTCAGGCTATTAGCGCCTGCGATGTCACCCTTCAGGCTGAACGGGCTACAGAAGACCCCAAAGTCTTCACTAAGATCAATTTGCACTTCATAGTTAAAGGCAAGGATCTTGACCAGGCCAAAGTGGATCGAGCCGTCAAACTGTCGCATGAAAAATATTGCTCTGCCACCGCGATGTTGGCAAAAACAGCTGAATTAACTTACAGCATCGAAGTCATTTCAGAATAAGTGCAGAGTCAATCGATAAGCCGGATTCTGTCGCCTAGACTTTCATCTAGGGGCAATCATTCCTCTAGGCCGGCAGTTACCTGACGGCTCAAGCTCCCTACCCGCAGACTCAGCGGGACGCCTCATCGCCTGCTTACTTGGGATTGCTCCGGGTGGAGGTTACCGCGTTTCACCGTAACTAAATACGCTCGTCTCTGTGGCCCTATTCCTCACGTCACCGTGGATGGCCGTTAGCCATCACCCTTCCCTATGGAGTCCGGACTTTCCTCCCCCTCAATAAAGAAGCGGCGATTGCCCAATTGACTCTGCGCCTGCAGTCTAACGCAGTCAGAGCAAATTGGCTTGCAAAAAGAATGGTGGTGGAATTAGGCTAACGACCAAGCAATGGTTTCGCCAGCGCGCAGCGGAACAATAGTTTCAGCACCTAACGGCAACTCAGCAGGAATACTGTGCGCTTGTTTGGTGAGTGTAATTTTTTTGCTATTACGGGGCAAAGTATAAAAATCGGGGCCAAAAAAGCTTGCAAAGCCTTCTAATTTATCCAACTTGCCAACACTCTCGAATGCTTCAGCGTATAAGCCGAGGGCATTGAATGCGCTATAGCAACCAGCACAACCACAGGCTGCTTCTTTGGCACCCTTAGCATGTGGAGCACTATCGGTACCCAAGAAGAAACGCGGGCTAGCACTAGTAGCGGCATCTAATAATGCTACACGATGCTCTTCACGCTTAAGCACTGGCAAACAATAATTGTGAGGACGAATGCCGCCAGCAAAAATCGCATTGCGATTCATGAGTAAATGCTGTGGAGTAATTGTAGCTGCCAAAGTATTACCAGGAACTGAAGCATCGCGCACATAATGCGCAGCTTGTTTAGTTGTAATGTGTTCAAACACTATTTTGAGTGCCGGAAAATCTTTGCGCAATGGTTCAAGCACTGTGTCAATGAAGACTGCTTCACGGTCGAAGATATCGATCTCGGAACTCGTCACTTCACCGTGGACTAAAAGCGGCATACCCACTGCTTGCATTGCCTCCAAAACTTTATAGCAGCGCTTGATATCGCTAACCCCCGCATCACTATTGGTGGTAGCGCCTGCAGGATACAACTTAAAACCAGCAATACCTTCTACTCTAGCTTTGCGCACTTCGTCAGGCGAAGTATTATCCGTGAGATACAAAGTCATCAACGGAGTAAAGCTGCTAACGCCTAAAGATTTCAGACTAGATTCAATCCGATCGCGATAAGCATTAGCCAAGTCTACGGTAGTGACGGGTGGCTTTAAATTCGGCATGATGATCGCGCGCGCAAACTGGCGCGCAGTATCAACCAAAACATCTTTCATGACTTCACCATCACGAATGTGCAAATGCCAATCGTCAGGCTGAATCAGTTGAATTTGAGTAGGGCTGTTAGGCATATGATGTATTAAGCAAAATGATACGGAAATCATTGACATTCGTTAGCGTAGGGCCAGTTTCCACTAAAGCATCTAATTCTGCAAAAAAACCATAACAATCATGACTGGCTAAAAATGGTTCCGGCGCAATCCCTTTGGCCATACTCCCCGCGCGAACATCGCCTGTAAACCAAGCACCAGCATTCTTTTCGCTACCGTCAATACCATCGGTGTCGGCAGCTAAAGCCGCCAAATTAGGCAGATCTTTTGAGGCCGCAAAGAGTGAGAGTAGGTATTCGCTACAACGCCCACCCCGACCTTTAACGCCCGCAGGAATAGTGACAGTACATTCGCCTCCAGAAATAATCGCAATAGGCTTATCAGTCAACTTAGATAAATGCTCTCTAGCCAATTGCGCCTGACTGATGCCAACTGCTTGAGCTTCACCGGTAATCGTATCCCCCAGAACAATGGGTTCATAACCTTGGCTACGAACATAATCAGCCGCAGCCTCTAAACTTTTATAAGCTGTTGCAATGACATGGTTTGCCACTTGGGCATTTACCAAATCAGCCTCTTTTAAGGTCTCTGGCTTTTCTCCTGCAAGGCCTTGTTGCAGATGATTTAATACTGAAACAGGAATGTCGTCTTTACCTAAGTGATATTTTTCAAAGATAGCAAAGGCATCTTGGTAAGTTGAGTAATCAGCCGCACAAGGACCACTAGCAATATCGGCAGGTGAATCGCCTGTCACATCAGAGATCAGTAGTGCCTCTACCCGTGCACCACGCTCAATAGCAACTCTTGCCAAATTACCACCCAAAATTGCAGATAAATGTTTGCGGACAATATTCATCTCCTCTATTGGAGCGCCGCTGCGCAAAAGCGCCTCAGTAGTCTGGCGCATATCCTCAATGGAGATACCTTCTTGCGGCAGCGTTAGCAGACTTGAACCCCCACCGGAAACTAAAGCAATCAATACATCGCCCAGCTCAAGTTGCTTGGCTAATGCGTATATCGCCTTGGCGCCATCCATGCCCGCTTGATCGGGCACCGGATGACCCGCTTCAATAATTTGAATGTGTTTAGTAGATGATGCATGTCCATAACGAGTCAACACTACCCCTTCTAGATTTACTTGGGGCCAGTGCGCTTGCGCATAGATCTCTAAAGCGCTAGCCATTGATGCGCTCGCCTTACCAGCACCGACTACTAAGCATCGCCCTCTAGGCTCTTGGCCAGCAGGAAATATCTTGGCTAAATATTGCGGAACAATGACTTGGGGGTCAGCTACAGCTACAGCAGCTGCAAAGGCATTTTTTAAGATATTTTGCTGTCTCATCAGACTATTCTAATCAAGAGCAGCACGTTCTTGCATTTGCCACATCTCAGCGTACCTACCTTGAGCCGCTAGCAATTGAAGATGGGTACCCCGCTCCACGATTTGCCCATGATCCATCACCAAGATTTGATCTGCGTGAATAATGGTCGACAGCCTATGCGCAATGATGAGGGTAGTGCGGTTTTTAGCCAAACTCAGTAATTCTTCCTGAAATGCTCTTTCTGTTTTGGAGTCCAAAGCAGAGGTGGCCTCATCAAATATCAACATTGCAGGCCTCTTCAGGAGCGTTCTAGCAATTGCTACGCGCTGCTTCTCACCACCAGAGAGCTTTAAACCTCTTTCGCCCACTTGAGTATCGTAACCATCTGGCAAACGCTTAATAAAGCGATCAATTTGTGCAGCTCTAGCAGCCTCTTGCACCTCTTCAATCGAGGCAGAAGGATCGCCATAAGCAATGTTATAGCCAATAGTGTCATTAAATAGAACTGTGTCTTGCGGAACGATACCAATCGCTTTACGCAAGCTAGCTTGCGTTACATCTTGGATATTTTGATGATCAATGAAGATTTTTCCAGACTGCACATCATAAAAACGGAATAACAGTCTTGCCAAAGTGCTCTTGCCAGCGCCGCTTTGACCCACTACCGCAGTAATAGTACCTGCTGGTATGCTGAAACTCACATTATTCAGAATTTCACGTTTTGCTTCATAGTGAAACGAGACGTTCTCGAAACATACATCTGGTCCATGATCTTGGTACTCAATTCGCAATGGCTTAGCATTTGGTGAGTCTGCAATTTCTTTATCGGTATTGAGCAAAGAAAACATCCGATCCATATCAGTCAATGCCTGCTTGATCTCTCGGTAAATCACGCCCAAGAAGTTCAAAGGTATGTATAACTGAATCATCAAAGTATTTACCAAGACCAAGTCGCCCAGGGTCATTGCTCCATTAACGACGCTAATCGTGGCACGCCACAGAATCAACATCAGTCCAACAGCAATAATGATTTGCTGTCCTAAATTTAGAACTGCCAAAGTCTTCTGAGACTTTACTGCCGCCGTTTGATAGCGTAATAAATTCTCGTCGTAACGACTGGCTTCAAAAGCTTCGTTTCCAAAATACTTTACGGTCTCAAAGTTTAATAAGGAATCAATTGCCTTTTGATTGGCCTTTGAATCCATATCGTTCATGGTGCGACGAAAATGGGCGCGCCATTCAGTGACGACGATAGTAAAAATAATATAGAGCACTAGCGCGATTAAGGTAATCGCTGCAAACCAAATATCGTAGGAGTAAGCAAGGTAGCCCAGCACCAAACAGAATTCAATGAGTGTCGGCAGGATGCTATAGAGCGAGTAAGAAATGAGTGACTGAATACCACGTGTTCCGCGCTCGATATCGCGACTTACCCCACCGGTCTGTCTAGCTAGATGAAAGCTCAGCGCTAATGAATGTAGATGTTCAAATACTTGAAGCGCGACTTTGCGTACTGCATTCTGAGTTACTTTGGCAAATAGCGCCTCACGTAGTTCCGTAAATAAAGAAGCGGAAATTCTTAATAAGCCATAAGCAAGGATGATGCCAAGGGGAACAACCAATAGAGCTTGGGGGGAGTCCGCTTTGATATCTAAAGAGTCAATTAACTCTTTCATCAAAATAGGGATACCAAGATTGGCGACTTTTGCGGCGATAAGGCAACTTAGTGCAACGATGACCCGCAAGCGATATTCCAAGAGATAAGGAAGTAGATCACTTATGACTCGCCAATCACCCCTTTGTGGTGTTTTTGAATCTAAGCTATTGTGATGGCCCGATGAATGTCTCATCGCCCTATCTTATTCCTTATTACCTGAGAATAATTTCAGAATAGCCTCGCCATTGCTGGGAGAAAAACATTTCTGAGCAGCCTCTTCAAATGGTAGCCATTGATATGCCACATGCTCTCTAGGAGCAAGCTGAATTTGAATATTTTCTGGAGCCTGAAGAGCAAACCAATGTTCGATATTACGGGTAACGCCAGGCGAATAACGAAAGCGCCACTCTGGATAAATCGTGTACTCAATCTGATGATGCATATTGACAAGAGAGCCGGCAGGCAGTTTTTCTACGGCTATACCAGTTTCTTCAAAGACCTCGCGGGTTGCGGCGGAGGCGAGATCTTCCTCTGGCGCATCTAAGCTACCAGTAACCGATTGCCAAAACCCCAAGCGATCTGCACGCTCTATTAATAAAACATCCCTATTCGATTTGTAGATAACAACTAAAACCGAGATCGGGATTTTCAAAATGGGGCTAGGTATTAATTGGCTTATTTATGCAGCTGGCACCGCTTGACGCAAACGGATATGCAATTCACGCAGTTGACGCTCATCTACAGCACTAGGAGCTTGTGTTAACAAGCACTGTGCACGCTGTGTCTTAGGAAAGGCAATCACGTCACGAATTGATTCAGCACCAGTCATCATCGTCACGATACGATCTAAACCGAACGCAATACCGCCGTGAGGGGGAGCGCCGTATTGAAGCGCATCCAATAAGAACCCAAACTTGGCCTGCGCCTCTTCGGCACCAATCTTCAGGGCGCGGAATACCTGACTCTGAACAGCTTCTTGGTGAATACGTACCGAGCCACCACCAATTTCGCTACCATTTAGAACCATGTCATAGGCTTTGGCCAAGCACTTACCAGGATCAGATTCCAGATACTTCATATGCTCATCTTTGGGGCTTGTAAACGGATGATGGCAAGCAACCCAACGCGCTTCACCTTCGTCGTAATCAAACATTGGGAAATCAATTACCCACAATGGTTTCCAGCCTTCAGTAAGGAGACCATGCTCCCTCCCCCAAGCTGAGTGGCCAATACGCAGACGTAAGTTACCAATCGCATCATTCACTACTTTTTCTTTATCAGCACCGAAGAAAATAATGTCGCCATCTTTGGCAGCGGTACGTTTCAAAATGCCCTCAATCGCTGCATCATGCAAATTCTTCACAATCGGAGACTGCAAACCATTGCGACCTTCAGCAATGGAGTTCACCTTAATCCAGGCTAAACCTTTGGCACCATAAATGCTGACAAATTGGGTGTAGTCATCAATTTCGCTACGACTAATCTCGGCGCCGCCAGGTACGCATAAACCCACTACACGGCCACCCTCTTGGTTGGCCGCTCCTGAGAAGACCTTGAAATCAACGTCTTTCATCAAATCGGTCAACTCAGTGAACTCGAAATTCACACGCAAGTCTGGCTTGTCAGAGCCAAAACGTGCCATTCCTTCTGAATAAGGCATGGTTGGGAATGGGTTAGGCAATTCCACATTCATCGTTTTCTTAAAAATATGACGAATCATGTTTTCAAAGAGTTCACGAATTTCTAATTCGCTTAAGAATGCAGTTTCACAGTCAATCTGCGTGAATTCAGGTTGACGATCCGCGCGCAAATCTTCGTCACGGAAGCATTTGGTAATTTGATAATAGCGGTCAAAGCCAGCCACCATCAACAACTGCTTAAATAACTGCGGAGATTGTGGCAAGGCAAAGAATTGACCATCATGCACTCGCGAAGGAACCAAGTAATCACGTGCACCTTCTGGTGTACTCTTAGTCAACATCGGGGTTTCAATATCGATAAAGCCCGCATCATCTAAGTAACGACGGCACTCCATTGCAACGTTGTAACGCAAACGTAAATTCTTTTGCATCTGAGGACGACGCAAGTCTAATACGCGATGAGTAAGGCGAGTAGTCTCGGATAAATTTTCATCATCGATCTGGAATGGCGGGGTCACGGATGCATTCAAAATCACAAGTTCATGACACAGTATTTCTACTTTTCCACTAATGAGTTCGTTATTTTCAGTGCCAGCAGGACGCGCACGCACGAGTCCTTTAATCTGAATGCAGAACTCGCTGCGTACTTGCTCGGCTAAAGCAAACATCTCAGGGCGATCTGGATCGCAGACTACCTGCACAAAACCTTCGCGGTCGCGTAAGTCAATAAAGATCACGCCCCCGTGGTCACGACGGCGATTAACCCATCCAGCAAGGGTGACTTCTTTACCAATCAGTGAATCGGTTACCTGTCCGCAGGTATGGCTTCGCATCAACATAACAATTTCCTATAAATCAAAAATGGTGTGGTGACTGGGGTGTAGTCAATCCACTAGAACTATTGGGTGGCACAGAGCCCATTGAAACAATATGCTTCAAAGCCTCTTCTACACTCATCTCAAGTTCGATCGTTTGTACACGCGGCACGATCATGAAAAAACCAGAGGTGGGATTCGGGGTGGTTGGCAGGAATACGTTGACATAATCCTCGCCCAATTTAGCGGTCACTTCTCTTGCGGGTACACCGGTTTGAAATGCAATCGCCCAAGAATCAGCATGGGGGTAACGAATTAACAAAGCCTTACTAAAGGCTTGGCCACTTCCAGAAAATAAGGTTGACGAAACTTGTTGAACGCTGGAGTAGATCGAACGCACAATTGGAATGCGATTAACAAGCTTATCCCAGATCTTCAACCACCATTGGCCTGCAAAACTAATCGCAAGCAATCCGGTAAACATAATGACTGCAATAACAATCAATATTCCCACGCCTGGAAGATCGCGAAAATGCTGCATATCCAATGCGGCATCGCTTGGAAGAACCACAATGATGGCGTGCATCACTGAACCAAATACACCGTCAAGCAAACCTAATCCCCAGCCAATCACCCAAACGGTGACTGCTAGTGGTGCCCAAACAAGGATGCCTGCGATAAAGTATTTTTTCATGTGTTCTGCCTAGCCCGCTATTTTAGCGGTTTAGAGTGTAAAGAGCGAAAGACTAATAAATGCCTAAGCCGATGATCAAAATTCCGACTAAAAAACCACCGGCAAAGAGCAAAGCCCCCACGATTAGGCGATGAGTGCGCCTTTCCTCGAGCAAAAGAGCCTTTAAAACCTCTAACTCACCGTTTTGGTCTTTTGTCTGATTTCTGCCTTGGGTCAAACTATCGGCAATTAAGCGAGGCAAAGTTGGCAGAATCTTGGCCCAAGCGGGTGCCTCTTCCTTTAAGCCATCTATTAGCCCACGCCAGCCCAATTGCTGGCTGATCCATTTTTCTAGAATCGGCTTAGCAGTTTTCCATAGATCTAGATCGGGATCCAATTGACGTGCTAGACCCTCAACATTCAAAAGGGTTTTTTGCAACAGCGTTAACTGGGGCTGAATTTCTACCTTAAAGCGGCGCGATGTTTGGAATAAACGCATTAATACAAGGCCAAGAGAAATTTCTTTAAGTGGCCGATCAAAGTAAGGCTCGCACACTGAACGCACTGCGCCCTCTAATTCTTCAACGCGTGTATTAGCGGGCACCCATCCAGATTCAATATGTAGCTCTGCAACGCGACGGTAGTCACGATTAAAGAAGGCTAAGAAATTTAATGCCAGGTAATTCTTATCAGACTCACTCAGTGCACCAACAATACCAAAGTCTAAAGAGATAAAACGTCCAAAAGTTTCTGGCTCCAAGCTAATCATAATATTTCCGGGATGCATGTCTGCATGGAAAAATCCATATTCAAACACTTGCGTGAAAAATATCTCCACGCCATCGGCGGCTAATTTTTTAAAGTCCACCCCAGCCGCTCGTAACTCTACAGTTCTTCCAATAGAGATGCCATACATTCTCTCCATCACCATGACGTTGGTATGACACAAGTCCCAATACATCTCAGGGATCATCAACTGACGCGAGTCCGCAAACTGTCTGCGCAACTGACTCGCATTAGCAGCTTCACGCATTAAATCTAATTCATCATGCAAGTAAGTATCGAACTCAGCAACGTTCTCGCGGGGCTTTAAGCGACGACCGTCTTCAGAACTCTTTTCAATAATCCTAGCCAAGTCATACATTAAGGCCAAGTCACCCTCAATCACCGGCAAAATACCAGGACGCAGAACTTTGATTGCAACAGCCTTACGATCCCACTCAGGATGTTTTTGGGTGGCGCGCAAGATCCCAAAGTGCACTTGCGCAACTGAGGCACTTGCTACTGGTGTGGCGTCAAAACTAATAAAAACTTCCTCAATCGGCCGGCCAAGCGCTTCCTCAATTAAGCGACGCGATTCTTCATTGGAAAATGGGGGGACTTGATCTTGTAGCCTTGCTAATTCATTAGCAATATCTTCCGGCAATAAATCTCGACGTGTTGACAGCACTTGTCCAAATTTTACAAAGATCGGTCCAAGCGCTTCGAGCGTCAAACGAATACGCTCACCCCTAGGCAAGTTGCCACCCGGCGAGGTCCAACAGACAACCGTGAGTATGCCTCTACCAATTCCTGGTTTAAGAATATCGCGCAAGAGCGGCAATAGACCATAACGCCAAGCGGTAAAGAAAATAAAACAAAGACGAGCAATTCGACGCACGATTTATTTAGCCTTTTGCTCTAAGAGTTGAATACGTTTTTCCATGCGATCTACAAATTCACGCAAGTCACTTAATTCGGCTTTGTAAGTAATAAAGTCTCGTTTGTTCAAAAGCACTTTTCTCTCTTCACTGACATACTCCACAACATTGTCCAGCAAATCAGAGGCAGCAGAACGAGATGCAGCAACCCATTTCTTACCTTGCTTGACGGCAAAGTTCGCAGGCGCATCACCAACTAATTGAGCCAAATCTTCCTCATACTCCCAGCGGAGTTGGCCAGCTAAACGCCCTATTAATTGAGCTAAGTCTGCATCGCCGCCAATCTTTACGGCTTTAAAAGCTTGCTCACGCAAACTGCCTGAGCTCACTACTAAATCACTTAAGGCCTTGCTTGAAACTTCTAAGGTTAAGGAAGGGCTATCAATCTCTTCCAAGGCATTTAATAAGCCAGTTGCAGCAATTTCAAAGCAAAAATTACCCAAAGGTAACTTCAGCAAAATTGTTTTACCAGCATGTTTAGCTAATTCAGATAATCCCCAAGACTCACTACTCAATACATGATTCATCCCGCGACAGGCAGCGCCGGCAGCAATCATATGGGCAGAAGATAAATGCGTGTTCATGAGTGTAAAAAACCCGCACTAGTGCGGGTTTTCCAATGGAAAGTACCTAGAGCTTAAACCAACTGGGAGATACCCGCTAGTACCCAGCCCCCAGGACCCTCAACAGGCTTGCTTAGATTCCAGATTTCGGAGAAATCACTTGCCGGAGCGCCTTGCTGCTCACGAATCATGCCACTGAACTGAACGCTGCAGAAATAATGCGCGTCAGCGGTCTCAATACCAATGAGTCGGGCATTAATAGTAACCACATCCGTTTGATTAGTGCTGTCTGTGCGACCCGCTAAATCTTGCTGGATTGTGGAGAACATCTCGGGCGTTGTAAATTCACGCAAAGAGGCAAGATCACCCTGATCCCAAGCTTTCTGCAAAGTTGCAAAGTATTGCTTCGCATTCTCTAAAAAAGCATGCTCATCAAAACCCGGTGGCAATGTCGATTGAAACGCTTGTGGCTCAGTACTCATACCGCCAAATGCATTTGCAGCTGGAGTGAAGGCGGGCTCTTGTCTGGGAGCTTGCTCAACACTGGTTCGCTGCATCCCAGTAGGAAAATTAGCAGTGGTGCCAGGGCTAGACATTGCAGGGAGTAATTTGCGAATGACGAACATAATCACAAACCCTGCCAAGGCTGCAATCAACAAGCCAGTAATCAATGAGGATGCCGCTTCCCCCATGCCAAAATGAGACAAGAGATAGCCGATACCCAAGCCAGCGGCTAAGCCACCCAAGAGGCCACCCATGCCGCCAAAGCGACTAGGTGCAGGTGCTTGCGGGGCTGTGGCTGGAGCAGTTGGCTGAGCCTGTTGCGCTGGCTTTTGAGCCGGAGTAGCTTGTCGTTGCATTGGTGCACTAGGCGCGCGCCCCATGCTTTTACCGCCACCCAAACGAGCAGCATCAACTTGACCAACGGATGCGAATATCAAAGTAAGGCTTAATAGAACTGCTTTGAAAAAATGTTGATTCATTTATGTTTACCCCTTCTTATAACTGCTGAACTTCTTTAGTTTTTAAGAGCTTAAAAACTATACAACTATTAGTATTTAATACCAATATGTAAGGCAACGATACCCCCAGTCATCCTGTGGGTTTCTACCTCATCAAAACCAACGCCTAACATCATTTCTTTGAGGGTTTGGGCATCAGGGTGCATCCGAATCGATTCTGCTAAGTAGCGATAGCTTTCCGAATCTTGTGCAATCTTCTCACCAAGCCAAGGTAAAACCTTGAATGAATAAGTGTCATATACGGGCTGTAAGAAGGCATCCGGCTTTGAAAATTCCAATACAAGGACCCTTCCACCCGGCTTAATCACGCGACGCATTTCACCTAGAGCAATATCCTTATGGGTCATATTGCGCAAGCCGAATGCCACTGTAACGACATCAAAATGATTATTCGGAAACGGGATCTTCTCGGCATCAAATTGCACACAAGGTAAAGCCATGCCGCGATCTAATAAACGATCACGACCAACCCCCAACATGGAGGCATTGATATCGCTTAACCAAACTTGTGCATCAGGATTACAACCCCAATCAGCCGCTTTTGCAAATGCTGCCGCAAGATCGCCAGTGCCTCCTGCAATATCTAAGACCTTTTGTCCAGGGCGGACATTTGCGCGAGCAATCGTCATTTTTTTCCACATGCGATGCAGGCCAAATGACATTAGGTCATTCATCACATCGTATTTACTGGCTACCGAATGGAAAACCTCAGCAACCTTGCCAGCTTTTTCAGTCTCATCAACACTTTGATAACCGAAGTGGGTTTTACTCATCAATGACTTCCACAAGAATGGCCAGCCTGAATCATCGGTGCATCACGATCAAGGCCTGCTGCTGCTAATTTTCCCAAATGCTCATTCCACAACTGTTCCTGGTTCTCGCACAAGAATTGCAAATAATCCCAAGAATATAGGCCTGAATCATGCCCATCCGAAAAGCTCGGCTTTAATGCGTAATGCCCAACGGGCTCAATATTGGCAATCAAAACATCTCGTTTACCGGTTTGCAATGTTTCCTGTCCCGGTCCATGGCCTTGAACCTCAGCAGACGGTGACAACACTCTTAACAATTCGAATGGGAGGCGATAGGTATTGCCGTTTTCATAAGAGAGTTCAAGCACTTTAGACTGCTGGTGCACGACGATATTACTAGGAATCATTAAACTAATACCCTTTCAATGCCGCCTTGATTTGCCTTGGCGACATAATCTTGCATCCAGTTTTCACCAAGTAATTTCTGAGCCATTTCAACCACGATGTAATCCGCAGTGGTATCACTATCGGCATCAAAGCGAGTTAAGCCTTGTAAGCAAGATGGGCAACTTGTTAATACTTTGACGTCGCCAGTGAAATTATCTTTACGCAAATCATTTGCAGCCTTTTCCATTTCAATCTGCTTGCGGAAACGCACTTGAGTAGAAATATCAGGACGGGTAACGGCCAATGTTCCGGACTCACCACAGCAACGATCATTCTTCGCAATCGCTTTACCATCTTCCAATTGAATCAGCTCGTTTACAGTCTTTAAAGGATCTTGTAATTTCATTGGTGAGTGACAGGGGTCGTGATACATATACTTCACGCCCTTTACTCCAGAGAGCTTGACTCCTTTTTCTGCCAGGAACTCGTGGATATCGATAATGCGGCAACCAGGGAAAATCTGTTCAAATTGATAGCCAGCCAATTGGTCATAACAAGTGCCACAAGAAACTACTACAGTCTTGATGTCCAGGTAGTTCAGTGTATTGGCAACGCGGTGAAATAACACGCGATTGTCAGTAATCATCTTCTCAGCTTTATCGAAGTCACCATTACCACGCTGTGGATAGCCGCAGCACAAGTAACCCGGTGGCAATACTGTTTGCACACCAACATTCCAAAGCATGGCTTGAGTTGCCAAGCCCACCTGTGAGAACAGACGCTCAGAACCGCAACCAGGGAAATAAAAAACTGCCTCAGTATCTGCAGAAGTTGTTTTTGGATCACGAATAATGGGCACATAATTCGCGTCCTCGATATCCAATAAGGCGCGAGCAGTTTTCTTGGGCAAATTGCCAGGCATTTTCTTGTTTACAAAGAAAATCACCTGCTCTTTGATGCTCGGCTTGCCAACAGTTGCTGGTGGATGCGCTGTTTGCTGTTTAGCAAACTTGCGCAATACATCATTACCTAAGCGCTGTAACTTGTAACCCCAACCAATCATGGTCTTGCGGGCTAAATGAATCGTTTCTGGGCTGGTCGCATTCAAGAAGAACATCGACGCCGCTGTACCAGGATTAAAACGTTGCTGACCCATCTTGCGTAGGAGATTGCGCATATTCATTGTCACATCACCAAAGTCAATCTTGACTGGACAAGGCGTTAAACACTTATGGCAAACCGTGCAATGCGCTGCTACGTCATCAAACATTTCCCAGTGGCGAATCGAAACTCCGCGGCGGGTTTGCTCTTCGTATAAGAAAGCCTCGATTAATAAGGAAGTGGCCAGGATTTTGTCCCGTGGGCTATACAAAAGATTTGCACGTGGGACGTGGGTAGAGCAAACAGGTTTGCACTTGCCACAACGCAAGCAATCTTTCACGCTATCCGCAATTGCACCGATATCACTTTGCTGCATGATGATCGACTCATGGCCCATTAAGCCAAAGCTCGGCGTATAGGCCATACTCAGATCCGCGTGTGGCATCAGCTTGCCCTTATTAAAGCGACCCTCTGGGTCCACACGATTCTTATAGCTACGGAAGTCTTTTAATTCAGACTCTGTTAAATACTCAAGCTTAGTAATTCCAATACCGTGCTCACCAGAAATTACTCCATCTAAGGAACGCGCCAATTTCATGATGCGATCTACTGCACGATGGGCATCCTGCAACATCTCATAGTCGTCAGAGTTAACTGGAATATTGGTATGTACATTGCCGTCACCAGCATGCATATGCAAGGCCACGAATACGCGTTTGCGTAAAATATTTTTATGGATTGCTTCTAGCTCAGCGAGAATCGGCTCAAATGCTAAGCCGCCAAAAATGATACGCAGCTCAGTGCGCACTTCTTCTTTCCACGAGGCACGCAAGCTATAGTTTTGCAGTTGCGGGAAATAAGTATCCATCTGCGTAAGCCAATCAGCCCAGCGACTTCGCACCTGAGTAATCCGCTCCAGGGCCTGCTGAACTCGATCTCCCAAAATCTCTGCTGTGGGAATCTCATATTCCGCATCACTTTTGCCCAGTGGCAAAGCACTCTTTTTCAAGAAGGATTCAAGGCCGTCCAGTACTTGTAATTTATTTTTGAGAGACAACTCAATATTGATGCGCTCAATGCCATCGGTGTACTCGCCCATGCGCGGGAGAGGAATTACGACGTCTTCGTTGATCTTAAATGCATTGGTATGGCGCGCAATTGCTGCTGTACGAGCGCGATCTAACCAGAATTTCTTACGAGCTTCTGCACTAACCGCCACAAAGCCTTCGCCAACGCGTAAGTTCGCCATACGAACCACTTCGCTGGTCGCAGCTGCAACAGCCTCTTCATCGTCACCAGCAATATCGCCAATCAAGACCATCTTAGGCAAGCTATTGCGCTTAGATTTTGTTGAGTAACCAACTGCCCGCAAGTAACGATCATCCAAGTGTTCAAGGCCGGCCAAAATCGGGCCACCCTGCTTACTTAAGCCGTCAAGATAAGCCTTGATTTCAACAATGCTAGGAATTGCTTCTCGCGCTTGCCCAAAGAACTCAAGGCATACAGTGCGCATATACTTTGGCATGCGATGCAGTATCCAAGTTGCGCTGGTAATTAATCCATCACAACCTTCTTTTTGTACGCCAGGCAAACCAGACAAAAACTTATCTGTAACGTCTTTACCCAAACCTTCTTTACGGAAACGCTTACCTTCAACTTCTAGTAATTCTGTTTTCAGAATGCGCTGGCCTGGCTCACTATTGCCATCAGACCAGGTTAACTGGAAACGAACGATTGCAACATCATGAATCTTGCCAAGATTGTGCTCAAGACGCTCCACATCTAACCAGTTACCTTGAGGGTCCACCATGCGCCAGCTAGCCAAATTATCGAGTGCAGTGCCCCATAAAACAGCTTTTTTGCCACCAGCATTCATGGCAATATTGCCGCCGATACAACTTGCGTCAGCGGATGTAGGATCAACCGCAAACACTAGTCCAGCATGCTCAGCAGCATCGGATACACGACGGGTTACAACTCCAGCACCTGTGAAGATCGTGGACACCTCATGCTCAAGGCCAGGTAGCCGCTTGGATTTAACCCCGCCGATATCTTCTAATTTTTCAGTATTAATTACCGCAGACATGGCATACAGAGGAATAGCGCCACCGGTATAACCAGTACCACCTCCACGAGGAATAATCGTCAGACCTAATTCAACACACGCTTTTACTAGGCCCGGAATTTCAGATTCGTAATCGGGCTTTAAAACAACGAGTGGAAACTCAACACGCCAGTCAGTTGCATCAGTGACGTGTGCAGCACGTGATACACCATCGAAACAGATATTGTCGCTAGCGGTATGGCGGCCCAATTCTTTGCGAGCGCGCTTACGAATTTGCTCCACTTCTTTGAAGCCGTTTTCAAAACTGTCGATGGCACGGTAAGCAGCATTCAACAAAATCTCTACTTGATCGGCTGAGTCACCACTATTTCGTTTTTTGACTTCGCCCAAGCGATGCCATAAAGCATCAATCAATTGTTTGCGACGAACAGGGCTATCTAATAAATCATCCTGCAAAAAAGGGTTGCGTTGAACCACCCAAATATCGCCCAAGATTTCAAATAACATCCGCGCCGAGCGGCCAGTGCGCCGCACCCCACGCAAATCATTGAGAACGCGCCAAGACTCCTCGCCCAATAAGCGAATAACAATCTCTCGATCAGAAAAGGAGGTGTAGTTGTAAGGAATTTCGCGCAGCCGGGGGGAACCCGCCTCAGCGTCCAACAACTGGTTCAAAGCTAGTGGAGCATTCATAGCAACATATTTGATAAATAAGCATTTTAATTGAGCGAACCTGATAGTGGCAGGAAAAGGTGAAAGCTGCTCCCCGAAGGGATAAACCCTTGCAAATCTAAGGGCTTAGGGGTCATCCGTGGTACGCTCATTGGATGGCAACGAACTATTTAAAGAAAATTTTATCGGCTCGCGTCTATGACGTAGCCAGGGAAACCGAGCTCCAGCTCGCCCCCGAACTAACAAAACGTTTGGGCAACCAGGTCTTCCTAAAAAGGGAAGATAACCAACCGGTTTTCTCCTTCAAACTCCGAGGCGCCTATAACAAGATGGCCCATTTACCCCCAGAAGCCCTAAAACGCGGTGTGATTGCTGCTTCTGCTGGCAACCATGCTCAAGGGGTAGCCCTTTCAGCCGCCAAAATGAAGTGTAAGGCTGTCATTGTGATGCCGATTACGACGCCAAGCGTCAAAATTAATGCAGTTAAAGCCAGGGGTGGTGCTTGGGTAGAAATCATCCTCCATGGCGAGTCCTATAGCGACGCCTTCAAACATTCAGAGATTCTAGGCAAAAAACGGGGTCTGACTTTTGTTCATCCATTTGATGATCCCGATGTAATAGCGGGACAAGGAACAATCGCCCAAGAAATTTTTGCACAATACCAAGAATCAATCGACGCAGTATTTGTAGCAATTGGTGGTGGCGGTTTAATTGCTGGCATCGGCGAATATGTCAAAGCGGTGAGCCCAAAAACCAAAGTCATTGGCGTTCAAGCTTCTGACTCTGACGCTATGAATCAATCCCTCAAAGCGGGTAAACGCATTGAGATGAAAGATGTTGGCTTATTCTCTGACGGCACCGCAGTCAAACTCGTTGGTAAAGAAACTTTCCGCATCTGCAAAAAAGTGGTTGATGAAATCATCACCGTTGATACCGATGAAATCTGTGCGGCCATTAATGATGTCTTTACTGACACCCGCAGCATCCTGGAGCCAGCTGGCGCCCTAGCCATTGCAGGCATGAAAAAGTATGTTGAAAAGAAGCGCATCAAGAAGAAAACCCTTGTAGCAGTTGCTTGCGGTGCCAATATGAATTTTAGCCGTTTACGCTTTGTAGCAGAACGCGCAGACGTGGGCGAATTCCGTGAAGCGGTCTTTGCAGTAACGATTCCCGAGGAGCGCGGCTCTTTCAAGCGCTTCTGTGAATTACTTGGCAAGCGTAATGTGACTGAATTTAACTATCGCATTGGCGATCAAAGTGAAGCCCACATCTTCGTTGGCATCAGCACCCAAAAGGCTGGAGATAGCGAAGCAATTGCAAAACATTTTCGTAAAGCCAAGTTTGCAACGATAGACCTCACGCATGATGAATTGGCCAAGTCTCACTTGCGCCATATGGTTGGCGGCCACTCTGCGCTCGCTAAAGATGAATTGCTCTACCGCTTTGAATTCCCAGAGCGTCCAGGTGCGCTCATGAAATTCCTCACCAGCATGGCGCCCAACTGGAACATCAGCCTGTTTCACTACCGCAATCATGGTGCGGACTATGGTCGCATCCTAGTTGGTATTCAAGTTCCCGAGAATGAGCAGAAAAAATTTCAGACCTTTTTAGCAAAATTGGGCTACCCGCATTGGGATGAAAGTCATAACCCAGCATATCGCCTTTTCCTCAAATAATGTTAGATACCTAAAACGCAATTTATCAATGTCATACACGCTCACCGGAAAACTTGTCGTAGCGATTTCATCGCGCGCCCTGTTTGATTTCGAGGAAGAAAATCGCATCTTCGAATCGACGGATGACAGCGCTTACATGAAATTACAGCTTGAGCGTCTTAGTGAGGCCGCTCAAAGAGGCGTGGCATTCCCACTGGTAAAGAAACTCTTAGCCTTTAATGAGGAAGGTGAGCAACGTGTTGAGGTGGTGATTCTTTCTCGCAATGACCCAGTTAGCGGCTTACGTGTATTTCGCTCCGCTGAGCACCATGGATTACATCTCGAGCGCGGTGTATTCACTAGAGGCCGCCCTCCTTATCATTATCTGCGCTCACTGCATGCAAATCTTTTCTTGTCTGCCAATGAAGATGATGTGAGGGCCACGATTGATGCAGGCTTTCCAGCAGCACGCGTCTATCCAGAATCCAGTAAAACTGCCGAGTCCCACCCAAATGAAATCCGCATTGCATTTGACGGAGACGCAGTGCTTTTCTCCGATGAAGCTGAACAAGTGTTCCAGAAAAAAGGGTTAGAGGCTTTTGTGGATCATGAAAGCAGGAAAGTGGATATCCCACTACCTCCAGGCCCCTTTAAACCCTTACTCGAAGCGTTACACAGATTACAGCGCTCTACCAGCGAGAACGGTATGCGCATTCGCACTGCACTAGTAACCGCACGCTCTGCTCCTGCTCACGAACGTGCCATTCGCACCTTAATGGCATGGGGTATTGATGTTGATGAGGCTATGTTCTTGGGCGGCTTATCGAAGAGCGAGTTCTTAAGAGAATTCGAGCCAGACTTTTTCTTTGATGATCAAACTGGTCACTGCCAATCTGCTGCATCGGTTGCGCCTACCGGTCATGTTGTATCTGGTGTATCCAATAAACCAAAAAGCAAATAACAAAGCAAGCTACCGCAATGGCTACACTTCCACTTGGACAATCAACTCAATACCCAGATCAATACGATCCCAGTTTGCTATTTCCCATCCCGAGATCTGAGAACCGCAAGAAGCTAGGCCTCAAAGAGAATCAAGCTTTACCGTTTGTTGGCGTTGATATTTGGAATGCCTTTGAGCTGAGCTGGCTAAATAAAAAAGGTAAGCCACAAATTGCCTTGGCGGAGTTTCAGATCCCCGCAGATTCTCCCAATATGATTGAGTCCAAATCCTTCAAGCTCTATCTGAATAGCCTCAACAGTGCGCACTTTGAGGATGAGAATGAAGTTAAAGAACGACTCATCAATGATTTATCGAAAGTCGCCGGCAGCAAGATCACCACTCGGATGAATCCAACTGAAACCATTGCTAAAAAAGGAATGCAGGAGATGGGGGGCATTTTGATGGATCGTCTTGATATTGAGATTGACCCAAGTTTGCCGGCAGATCCAAGACTATTAGGTGTCAACGAATCTTTTGGCCCCATCGAACAATGCCTAGTTTCACACCTGCTCAAATCGAATTGCCCCGTGACGGGCCAGCCAGACTGGGCAAGCGTACAAATCCGTTATCAAGGCAGGCCAATTCTCGAGGAAGGCTTGCTGCGCTACCTCATTGGCTTTAGACAACTCGGTGAGTTTCACGAACATTGCGTCGAGACCATCTTTGCCGACATCAAGCGTGAGTGCAAACCTGAAAAGTTATCGGTATATGCCCGCTATACAAGACGAGGTGGCTTAGATATCAACCCTTTTCGCACCGATCACAATTCTCCTTGGCCCGAGAACGTTCGGCACGCAAGACAGTAGGCAAATAAAAACCCCTTGTAGGAAATCCTAGAAGGGGTTTTTGCTATTACGGCAATTGCCGCGCTAGTTGGCATTACTCAAAATGGAATATCGTCATCCATTGCACCAAGCGATGCGGCATTTGATGATGCTGGAGCAGACTGCTCAGCCGGCTTTGAGCGACTATAGCTCTCACCACCATCACCACTTGCGCCTACTGGCTTACCACCAAGCATTTGCATAGTTTCTGCAACGATCTCAGTGGAATACTTTTCTTGCCCACTAGCATCAGTCCATTTACGAGTACGCAAACGGCCTTCAACATAAACCTGTGAACCTTTTTTAAGGTACTGACCCGCAATTTCTGCAAGCTTGCCAAAGAATGCAACACGATGCCATTCTGTGGTTTCTTTCATTTCGCCAGTTTGCTTATCTTTGTAGCGATCAGATGTTGCTACTGAAATGTTTGTAACGGCGTCGCCGCTTGGCATATAACGCGTTTCTGGATCGCGTCCTACGTTACCTACGATGATGACTTTATTTACCGAAGCCATGTTGTCTCCCGAAGAAAAATACTGCTGTTATTGCTGCTAAAAAATAAACTGCTCGCTTTAATTGATGAAGCTGCGGTTATGTCTTTGTGGCTAGGTCCTTTGAATCTGTTGCTCGCGTTGGCATTTCACCCATCGACCAAGCAATTATAAGCCAGCACACTAAGAGTGCCGCACCCATCATAAAGACCGATAAATCACCATGGCTATCCATCAAATAGCCGCCAATAGCAGCCCCTGAAAAGAGGCCAATTGACTGAGTTGTGTTGTAAACACCTAATGCAGTACCTTTAGATTCTTTTGCAAATCGCGACACCAAAGAGGGTTGCAAAGCTTCTAACAGGTTAAATCCTACAAAGTAAATCAATAGCGCAAGAGCAATCATCATTACCGATGTAGCTTGAGTAAATAACGATTCAGCAATAAATAATAGAACGATAGCCGCCAGCAATACAGAACGTAAGCGCTGTTTCTTCTCGCCGTAAATGATTGCAGGGGCCATCAATACAAATGAGATAAGTACAACTGGAAGATAAATTTCCCAATGAGATGAGAGTGGCAATCCTGCCTGAACTAATAAACGCGGAACTACCAAGAACATTGCT
Source organism: Polynucleobacter sp. MG-5-Ahmo-C2 (assembly GCF_018687735.1). Taxonomy (NCBI): domain Bacteria; kingdom Pseudomonadati; phylum Pseudomonadota; class Betaproteobacteria; order Burkholderiales; family Burkholderiaceae; genus Polynucleobacter; species Polynucleobacter sp. MG-5-Ahmo-C2. The sequence continues at coordinate 1,651,995 of NZ_CP061304.1, forward strand.
ACTTGAGTAGCGTGCAATACAAAAACTCCGAGATTCAAGCGCATCAACTCTGGACGAAAGAAAACCTCTTTCAATGAGGCTTGCTGGACCTTGGCTTCAGGCTTGCTGGTTGGTAATACATAGTAGGTCACAAACATCGCAAGTACACCCAAAATCGCGAGGACGATAAATATTCCACTAAGGCTGATAACTTTATAAATTGGTGCAGCGATTACCAGCGACAGTGCGAATGAGAGGGCAATGCTGCCTCCTACTAAGGCCATGGCTCGGGTGCGCACCTGTTCGCGGGTTAAATCTGCCACCCAGGCAGAAATTGCTGCTGATACAGCCCCAGCACCCATGACCCCGCGCCCAATGGCGATCCATAGCAGGTCATCTTTGGCTGCGCAAATCAAAGCCCCTGCCACAAATAAGGAAAGCCCCCATAAAACAACCGGCTTACGCCCAATTCGATCGGATAGGCGGCCCAAGGGGATATAGAAACAGGCTTGAATAATATTGAAGATCCCAAGGGTCAAACCCACCCAAAGGGCATGCTCCCCGCCCGGCAAGCCGCGCGCATGAATACTAAAGACCGGCAAAAGCAAAAATAAGCCCAGCATGCGGAGGCCAAAGATGCCTGCTAAGGCCAGAGTGGAGCGAAGTTCAGAAGAATTCATGGGAAAGAGCTATATTAACAAGTTACACAAAAAAATCATGAATAACGAAATCAAGATCCGCGGTGCCCGCACCCACAACCTCAAAAACATCAATCTAGACATTCCTAGAGAGAAACTAGTCGTCTTGACTGGCTTATCTGGTTCAGGCAAGAGCTCCTTGGCTTTTGATACCCTGTATGCCGAAGGTCAACGTCGTTATGTGGAGTCACTCTCAGCATATGCCCGCCAGTTTTTACAGCTGATGGAAAAACCAGACGTCGATACGATCGAAGGTCTATCACCTGCTATTTCCATTGAGCAAAAAGCAACCAGTCACAACCCACGTTCAACCGTCGGCACTGTGACTGAAATTCACGATTACTTACGTCTGTTATTTGCGCGCGCAGGCACACCCCATTGCCCAGACCACGATCTTCCACTAGAAGCCCAAAGCGTTTCACAAATGGTCGACACCGTGCTGGCAATGCCAGAAGATACCAAGTTGATGATTCTTGCTCCCGTAGTGAGCGAGCGCAAAGGTGAATTCGTCGACCTCTTCCAGGACCTGCAGGCACAAGGCTTTGTACGCTTCCGAGTGCGTTCCGGCGGCGGCACAGCAAATGCTGCTAAAGCAGAAATTTTTGAAGTAGATCAACTGCCAACACTAAAGAAAAACGATAAGCACTCGATTGAGGTAGTGGTAGACCGTATTAAAGTGCGGCCAGATATTCAGCAGCGTCTCGCAGAATCATTCGAGACAGCACTGCGTCTCGCGGATGGCAAAGCCATGATTGTGGATATGGATAGTGGCAAGGAGATGATCTTCTCAAGCAAATTCGCTTGCCCTGTTTGCTCTTATTCCCTGCAAGAACTAGAGCCACGTCTTTTCTCTTTCAATAATCCAATGGGCGCTTGTCCATCCTGCGATGGCCTTGGACATCAATCCTTCTTTGATCCTAAGCGCATCGTTGCACACCCTGATTTATCACTCGCTTCTGGCGCCATTAAGGGCTGGGATCGCCGTAATCAGTTCTACTTCAAACTGCTGCAAACACTTGCAAAACATGGTGGCTTTGATGTTGAGAAGCCATTTGAAACGCTTTCCAAGAAACAACAACACCTCATCTTGCTTGGTTCTGGTGATGTCACTATTCCCTTTGAGTACATCAATGAGCGTGGCAAAAACAGTATTCGTGAACATGCTTTTGAAGGCATCGTCGCCAACTTTGAACGTCGTTATCGTGAAACTGACTCTATGACGGTACGCGAAGAGCTATCACGCTATCAAAATGTACAAACCTGTCCTGAGTGCAGCGGTAGTCGTTTGCGTAAGGAGGCTCGCTTTGTCAAAGTAGGCGAGAAGAAACAATCACGCGCTATTTATGAAATCAGCGCTCTGCCGCTGAAAGAAGCCAAAGAATATTTTGAAACGCTCGAACTCAAAGGTGCCAAACGCGAAATCGCTGACAAGATTGTTAAAGAAATTGGCGCACGTCTGCGCTTCTTAAATGACGTAGGCCTTGACTACCTCTCGCTCGAACGCAGTGCCGATACTCTTTCTGGCGGCGAAGCACAGCGTATTCGCCTGGCCAGCCAAATTGGCTCAGGCTTAACTGGAGTCATGTACGTTCTCGATGAACCTTCGATTGGCCTGCATCAGCGCGACAACGATCGCTTAATTGGAACCCTGAAACACTTGCGTGATTTAGGCAATAGCGTCTTAGTGGTTGAGCATGACGAGGACATGATTCGCGCTTCAGATTGGGTGATCGATATTGGCCCAGGTGCAGGTGTTCATGGAGGCGAGATCGTTGCTCAAGGAACCCCTGCTGAAGTTGAGGCTAATCTAAACTCACTTACCGGGGCCTATCTTGCGGGTCGTGAAGCGATTGCAGTCCCAGAAAAACGCATTCCAGCAAATGACCGATTCCTAGAAATCATTGGTGCACGTGGCAATAACTTGCAATCAGTGCATGCCAAGATTCCAGTGGGATTACTCACTTGCGTGACTGGAGTTTCAGGCTCTGGCAAATCTACACTCATCAACGATACCTTGCACCATGCGGTAGCTCAACACCTCTATGGCTCTAATGCAGAGCCTGCAGCGCATGATTCAATGAAAGGTTTAGAGCATTTTGACAAAGTCATTAGCGTTGATCAATCACCGATTGGCAGAACCCCGCGCTCTAATCCGGCTACCTATACAGGCCTATTTACTCCTATTCGTGAGCTCTTTGCTGGTGTTCCCGCTTCACGTGAGCGTGGCTATGAGGCTGGCCGCTTCTCTTTTAACGTCAAAGGTGGACGTTGCGATTCTTGTGAGGGTGATGGCGTTCTCAAAGTAGAAATGCACTTCTTGCCTGACGTTTATGTGCCTTGCGATATTTGTCATGGCAAACGTTACAACCGTGAGACTCTGGACATTCGATACAAAGGCAAGAATATTCATGAAGTACTCTCGATGACTATCGAGCAAGCCCATGAATTTTTTGAAGCGGTTCCAGTTGTTAAACGCAAACTAAAAACGCTCTTAGATGTTGGTCTTGGTTATGTGAAGCTTGGGCAAAGCGCTACCACTTTGTCTGGCGGCGAGGCTCAACGCGTCAAGCTTTCTCTTGAGCTATCAAAACGAGATACGGGCAGAACCCTATACATTTTGGATGAGCCGACCACTGGCTTACATTTCCATGACATTCAACTGTTATTGACGGTGATTCAAACATTGAAGAAACAAGGTAATACTATCGTCATCATTGAGCACAACTTAGATGTCATTAAGACTGCGGACTGGATTATTGATCTAGGCCCTAAAGGAGGCGCCGGTGGTGGACAAATTATTGCCACTGGAACACCGGAAGATGTCGCAAAAAATGAAGCTAGCTTTACTGGCCACTACTTGGCGCCATTACTAACCCGAAAACTTGTTACTGCTAAGAAGAAAAAATAATCGAAGTAATAAACGCGATTGATTGATCTCAGAGTAACTTAGCCTCAGCTAAATCGGTTGCCTCTGAATTACCTGAGATCACCAAAATATCATTGGCTTCCAACTGCAAGTCAGGACTAGGATCTAACTTCACATAATCGGCATTTCGACCCTTACGACGCACTGCCTGAACACTAACGCCCTCATTCTCAAGGTCGAGCTCGCCCAGGGTTTTGCCAACTGCCTGTGAGTGCGGCAACAAAGTAATTGAATGTAAACGCCAAGACTCATTGGACCCAAAGTCATCATCAGCCGAACCGCGGAAGTAACCCCTCAATAGGCTGTAACGCTCTTCACGAGCAGTAGTAATGCGTCGAACCACCTTGCGCATCGGAACACCCATGATCAGCAAAACATGGGAGGCAATCATGAGGCTGCCCTCAATCAACTCAGGAATAACTTCAGTGGCACCAGCCGCTTGCAATTTAGCAATATCGGCATCATCTCTAGTACGCACCAATACTGTCATTCCCGGGCGCAGATGCTCAACCTGTCGCAATACTCGCAAACTTGCTCCAGTATCGGCATAGGTAATAACTACCGCTTTTGCTCTAGATAAACCAGCGGCAATCAAATAATTTTCACGACTAGCATCGCCATAGACAACGTTGTCACCAGCGGCGGCCGCTTCTTTGACCCGATCAGGATCTAAATCCAAGGCAATGTAAGGAATTTTTTCTTGATCGAGCATGCGTGCCAAACTTTGGCCTGAGCGCCCAAATCCACAAATCACTACGTGGTTTTCATTACGTACACTCTTGGCTGCAACGCGCGTCAAAGCAAGTGATTGCAATAACCATTCATTACTAGAAAACCGCATGGCAATACGATCGCTGTATTCAATTAAGAAAGGTGCGCAGAACATCGATAACAGCATTGCTGCCAATACTGCTTGACTTAAGGTTGGATCAATTAAATCCAAGCCATCAATTTGAGTGAGTAAAACGAATCCAAATTCACCCGCTTGAGCCAGGCATAAGCCCGTTCGGATTGAGATGCCCGTGCTTGAGCCAAAGGCTTTAGAAAGCAGTGCGATCAAGCCAAACTTAAACACCAGAGGGCCTATTAATAAGGCTAGAACCAACATCCACTGTTCGTAAATCACATTGAAATCCAGCAGCATGCCAATCGTAATAAAGAAGAGTCCAAGCAACACATCGCGGAAGGGTTTAACGTCTTCTTCGACCTGGTGGCGATATGGTGTTTCTGAAATCAACATGCCTGCCAAGAAAGCCCCTAAGGCTAAAGACAAACCAAAGTGCTCGGTTAACCCTGCCATACCCAAGACAATCAATAGGAGATTGAGCATGAATAATTCTTGAGAGCGCAACTTGGCTACCAACCTGAACCAGCGACTCATCAGTGTTTGACCAATAAAGAAAATCAGGACTAATGCCACAGTAATCTTGATTGCTGCCGTTGTTAGAGCAACAAATAAGTCTGCCGAATTCTTGCCTAGTGATGGCAACAGAATCAACAAGAAGACCACTGCCAAATCCTGGAACAGTAAAATACCAACAACATTACGGCCGTGCTCGGTCTCTAATTCCGCGCGATCAGAAATAAGTTTGGTCACAATCGCGGTAGATGACATGGCCAAAGCTCCACCCAGGGCAATCGCTGCATACCAAGAGATAGGGTAAATCCAGTTCATCAGGAGGCTGGCTGGGACTGCCAAGAACATTGTCAAGGCCACCTGACTAGCTCCAAGGCCAAATACGATCTTACGCATCGCCCGCAGCTTATGCAGGTTAAATTCCAGGCCAATCGAGAACATCAAGAAAACTACCCCAAATTCAGCCAAATAATGGACTGTGGCCGAGTCACTCGCTAAGCCCAAGGCATTCGGACCAATCAGCACCCCAATGGCTAAATAGCCCAAAATAGGGGGTAAGCCAAAATAGCGGAAAATAACCACTCCGGCCACACCAGAGGCCAAGAGAATGAGAGTTAACTGAAGGACTGACGGCATATACTTACTCGATGATAGCTAAGACTCGTGAACGAACCCTAAAGCTTGCGCGCGACACCCTCACGATTGAGGCTGCTGCACTGCAAACCATGCGCGACCGCCTTGAAGGGGCTAATGCTGATGCACTAGTTCTTGCAGTTGAACTGCTTCATGGTTGCAAAGGCAGAATCGTTGTTTCTGGAATCGGCAAATCTGGGCATATCGCCCGCAAAATTGCTGCCACCTTTGCTTCCACTGGATCCCCTGCTTTTTTTGTCCACCCTGCCGAAGCAAGTCATGGTGACTTAGGGATGGTGACAAGGGATGATGTTTTTGTTGCCCTCTCAAACTCTGGTGAGACTGAGGAACTATTAACTATCGTTCCGATCGTTAAGCGCACAGGGGCAAAACTCATTGCCCTGACTGGAGCGCCGAGCTCATCCCTTGCAAAATTAGCAGACGCACATCTCGACACTAGTGTCGAGAAAGAAGCTTGCCCACTCAACCTTGCACCAACAACGAGCACTACTGCAGCTTTAGCAATGGGTGATGCACTGGCTGTGGCACTCTTAGATGCAAGAGGTTTTGAAGCGGAAGATTTCATTCGCTCACATCCAGGTGGCAGACTAGGTCGCAAACAACTGATGCACGTTAGCGAGGTGATGCGTAGCTTTGATGACACTCCTAAAATTTCTGTTGAAGCCTCGCTGCAAGATGCTTTGCTAGAGATGACCGCTAAACGGATGGGGATGGTAGTCGCCCTAGATAAAGACAAAAAGGTATTCGGAATTTTGACTGATGGTGATCTGCGTCGCTTATTGGAGAAGAAAACCAATCTAGATGGCATTACCTTGAAAACTGCCACTACACCTGGTCCGCGTACTATTCCACCTGAGTTGCTTGCAGAAGAGGCTATTGAGATGATGGAAAAGCATCGCATTAACCACTTAGTGGTTACCGACAGCAATGGCCAACTATTAGGCGCGCTCAATCTGCATGACTTATTTGCAGCAAAAGTTATTTAGCCCCCAATCTAGTTGATTCTCTATGCCTAGCGCTTTTAATACCCATCAAACCAATCCTCTCACTCAATATCCGCAAGCGTGGGATCGTGCCAGCAAAGTTAAGCTATTGGTTTTAGATGTCGATGGCGTTTTAACCAACGGGCAAGTATGGATTGGGAGCGATGGCAAAGAGTCACTCAAAGCATTTGATATTCAGGATGGTCTGGGCATTAAATTGTTAGAGCAATGCGGGATACCAACAGCCATCATCACCGGCAGAAATTCAAAGATGGTTTTAGCTCGCTGTGAAGAGCTAGGGATTAAAAAGGTGCATATGGGCGTAGAAAATAAAGCCCTTGCCTTGGATCAGGTTGTTAAATCCCTGAATCTTTCTGCCTCAGACTGCGCTGTCATGGGCGATGATTGGCCAGACTTGCAGATGATGAAAAGTGCTGGATTGAGGATCTGTCCAGCGCAAGGTCATGAGGCGGTTAAAGAATTCGCACATTTTGTAACCAACAATAGTGGTGGTAATAGCGCTGTACGAGAAGTTTGTGACCTCATCCTAAAGTCACAAAACCGCTATGATGATCTGCTCAATAAAGCGCGTAACTAATCAATGCAATTGAATTCTCAACAGATCAAACTTGGCATTGGGCGCACTCTATTGCGACTGATGCCCTTGATTTTGATGAGCGCATTAACCCTAGCAACTTTTTGGTTGGTACGAAAAAATACGCCCCCTGAAAAGTCTGCGCTTGAACGCGCGAGACTGCACGAGCCCGATTACACCATTCATGATGGGGCTCTCTCTGCATTGAATGAACTTGGTAATACTAAGTATCGAATTTTGGGGAAACAAGTGACTCACTATGATGATGACGCCTCAATCGATATTTTGACTCCTCGTATGCGCCTCTTTCAGCTCGATAAGGCACCAGTAACAGTCAAATCTGATACCGGTCATCTTGATGGAGATCTCACAGTTCTGGATCTTATCGATAACGCCACCATCTTTCGACCTGCGCAGGCGGCTACAGTGACGGAACCAGCCACCCTTCGTATGTTGGCATCTTCAAGCTATTTTAAGGTGCTTATTAATGATGACATTATCGAAACCGATAGGCCTATTACGCTTGAGCAAGGTATGTCTATGATGCATTCCACTGAAGGCGGCGTTTTTAATAATGTCGAACAAAGCATGACACTCTCCGGTCAAGTGAAGGGGCGAATTGAGCGAGCACCGCGAGGGAATCAGTAAATGATCGCTAGAGGCAGCACTTCGCTCAACTCAATTGCTTTTATTTTGGTGCTTGGCTTAGGGCTTGCTGGATTTGTCCATGCAGAAAAAGCGGATCAAGATAAACCTATTATTCTTGAGGCGGAAAAAGTTTCCGTAAATGACGTCAAACAAATCTATGATCTCAATGGTCAAGTGCTGCTGATCAAAGGCAGCATTCTTGTAACCGGTGAAGAGGGTCATATTCAAGTTGACCCCGAAGGCTATGAGTTTGTTGACGTTAAAGGAGCGCCAGATGACACGGCCAGTTTCAGACAGCGTCGCGAAGGTTCCGCAGATGAATTTATGCAGGGCCTTGCCCATCAGGTTACTTACAACGCTAAAACCGAATTTCTGACACTAACAGGAGACGCTAGCCTCAAGCGCCTGCTGAATATGCAAATGCTAGACCAATTACGCGGCTGGAAAATTGAGTACGATGATGTAAAGCAGTACTATCGGGTGACGCCTCCAGCAGATGCAAAGCCGGATGATTTGCCTTTAGCTAGAGCAATCCTTTCACCAAGACGAAAAGCCACATTAGAGAAATGACAACGGATTCAGCTCAAACCAATAGCCCAGCAACCCTAAGTGCTCACAAGCTACAAAAGCGATATGGCTCCAGAACAGTAGTTCGTGATGTTTCCATAGAAGTGAAATGTGGCGAAGTCGTCGGTTTGCTCGGGCCCAATGGTGCAGGTAAAACAACTTCGTTTTACATGATTGTTGGCTTGGTTCCCCTTGATGGTGGCAATATTATTTTGGATGGTGCTGACATCACGCATTTACCCATTCATGAGCGAGCTCGCATGGGTTTGTCTTACCTCCCCCAAGAAGCTTCGGTTTTCAGAAAACTCAATGTTGCTGAAAATATTCAAGCCGTCCTCGAACTGCAAGCACAGGGTGGCAAACCGCTAACTAAAGCTGAAATTGCGAGCCGTCTAGATGAACTCTTAGGTGAACTACAAATTAGCCACCTGCGAAATAACCCAGCCCTCTCCCTTTCTGGGGGAGAACGTCGCAGGGTTGAGATTGCCAGAGCCTTAGCATCTCAGCCCAAGTTCATCTTGCTAGACGAGCCATTTGCTGGTGTTGACCCTATTGCCGTTGGGGAAATTCAGCGCATCGTACGATTCTTGAGAGACCGCCAGATCGGCGTACTCATTACCGACCATAACGTTCGGGAAACTCTAGGCATTTGCGACCACGCCTACATCATCAGCGAAGGTAGCGTCTTGGCTGAAGGCAAGCCAGATGAAATTATCCGAAACGATGCCGTCCGCAGGGTCTATCTAGGCGAAAACTTCCGGATGTAATCTAGGCGGCCTTCTGGGCTGTTTAACTAATAAAAATGCTTTTCCCTCTTGGTTTTCAGTAAATTCGCTGATACGCTGGAGGTTCATGAAGTTTCTTTCCCAAAATACCACTCAAACGATTTCAGGGGCTTGCGGCGCACCCTAGGCTTGAGCATGCGCACGCGTTTATAAGAGGAGATGCTGATGAATCTGAAAATTAATAGCCGCCATCTGGAAGTAACCCCAGCAATGCGATCACACCTTGAGGCTGGGATGGCCAAAATTCGTAAGCACTTTGACCATGTAATCGATGCCTCTGCTTTTCTTGTGGTTGATAACGCCAAAGAGAAAGAACTGCGTCAGAGTGCCGAAATTACTATTCATCTCAAGGGCAAAGAATTATTTGCCGAAGCTCATAACGCCGACCTCTACCACGCCATGGATGCCGTGGTAGATAAGCTAGAGCGCCAAGTTGTAAAACACAAAGAAAAGATCCAAGATCATCATCACGAAAAACGATTTGAGTAATCCCTATCGTCAGGACACCTATAATCAATTCAATGAATGCCCTGACCAATCTTTTTACTCCTGACTGCATTGCATTAGGCAACCCCGCTACAAGCAGGGCTGATGCATTTGCAGCAGCCGGAGATCTGTTCTCTCAAAAAGTAGGAATTGATGCTGCCTCTGTGGTGGCTTTCCTGAATGCACGTGAGGATTTAGGATCCACTGCACTTGGTGCTGGGGTTGCAATCCCCCATGGACGAGTTAAGGGCTTAAAACAACCAAGCGCTGCCTTCATGAGGCTAACAAATCCAATTGAATTTGCCGCTCCTGATGGCGAACCAGTAGCGATTCTGATTTTTTTATTGGTTCCTGAAAAGGCAACTCAACAGCATTTAGAAATTTTGTCCTCCATCGCACAACTATTGTCTGATGCGGATACCCGTCAATTCCTATCTTCTACAGATGACCCACTAAAGGTGTGCGAGCTGTTACAACAATGGGGTACAGCAAAATGATTCAACCTTTGCTCCTTGAGGGAGTAACTGCGCAGCAGATTTTTGATGACAACGTTTCAGATCTCAAGCTTTCCTGGATTGGCGGACTAGAAGGCGCAGATCGCACTTTCCCAGCTGAGGCAGTCAAGGCAGCTGCAGCTAGCTCAGACTTAGTGGGTCACTTAAATCTGATTCACCCAAGTCGTATCCAAATTTTTGGTGAGCAAGAAGTGGACTACCATGCTGCGCTAGAAGCCCAACAAAGACAAGAGCAGATCGCCAACTTAATCTCCAGGACACCGCCATGTGTGATTGTGGCCGACGGCAAGACTGCAGATGCAGATCTGCAACTCTTTTGTCAACGCTCTTCCACTCCCTTATTTACAACGCAAATCTCTGCGGCAGAGGTGATTGACCATCTTCGTACCTACCTAACCAAAATTGGTGCACCTCAAATCACGATGCATGGCGTTTTCATGGACATCCTGGGTTTAGGTGTCTTACTGACCGGCGATTCGGGTTTAGGTAAAAGTGAATTGGGTCTGGAGCTGATTTCTCGGGGACATGGTTTAGTGGCTGATGATGCTGTTGACTTTGCCCGTCTTGGTCCAGACTACATTGAAGGTCGTTGCCCTGTCATCCTGCGAAACTTGCTTGAGGTTCGCGGCTTAGGCCTGCTAGATATTCGTACCATCTTTGGTGAAACCGCAGTGCGTCGCAAACTTAAATTACGCCTCATTGTTCAGTTGGTTCGAAGAACGGATGGAGAGTTTGAAAGATTGCCCCTGGAAGCCCAACATATTAATGTCTTGGGTATTCCAATTCGGACTGTAAAAATTCAGGTGGCTGCAGGACGAAATTTGGCGGTATTAGTTGAAGCTGCTGTACGCAATACGATTTTGCAATTACGTGGCATTGATACCCTGAAAGAATTTATTGAGCGTCAACGCATGCAAATGAATGCCGAAGCAGACTCAGTGAAGTCACAAGGGCGATTGCTCTAAGCTATGCAAATTAATCTGATTACCGGGATCTCTGGCTCGGGTAAATCAGTTGCCCTCAGGGCTTTTGAGGACGCTGGTTATGACTGCGTAGACAATCTCCCAGTCTCCCTCCTTGAGAGTCTCATCACCACCCTCGAAAAAGAGAATAGCGAACGAGTAGCAGTTGCAATTGATGCGCGTCGCGGCCAAACTATCGCTGACTTACCTTCAATTCTAGAGAATTTGCGTCGGAATCATCAAGTAAGAATCGTTTTCTTAAACGCTGATACCAATACATTAGTACAGCGCTTTTCAGAAACCCGTAGACGCCACCCCTTATCAACTAATATTCAGCAATCACAGTCAGCAACCCTGATTGAGGCGATTGATAGAGAGCGCAACTTACTTGAGCCCCTGCGCGCCCAGGCCCATAGTATCGATACAAGCAATTTACCTGCACACGCTCTGCGCTCGTGGATCCAAGATTTCCTCAAAGAGAAACCCTTTGGACTTTCCGTAATTTTTGAATCCTTTGGCTTCAAAAAAGGTGTTCCCAGCGAAGCCGATCTAGTCTTTGATGTGCGCTGTTTGCCCAATCCGCACTACGATAAAGTCTTGCGACCGCTCACCGGCAAAGACAAGCCTGTACAAGAATTTTTAGAAAAGATTCCCGAAGTAGTTAGCATGGAAAGCGACATTATTCAATTCATTGATAAATGGTTACCCCACTATATTGCAGATGGTCGTAGCTATTTAACGGTAGCTATTGGTTGCACTGGCGGTCAACATCGCTCAGTCTACCTAGTCAATCGTATAAGCGAACACTTCCGTGCACAAAAAGCTTTGACTGCTCTACAGATTAATTTTTTAGATCGCCATCGCGAGCTGGACTCAATCCCAACAGCAAAACTTTAACTGGTTGCGGCAAGCCATATCGCCCTAATTGGCTAAGAGATACCCACTTCAAATTAGAGTTAGAAAATTCCACAGTATTTGAAGAGCTCAATTCCCATATCTGCATCCATAAACGACGATGGGTAAAGATATGTTTAATTTGATTACCTTGCTTCAATCCCTTGAAAGATTTAAGCAAACCAGAAATATTTTCTTCTAGTAATGTGATAGAAAGCAGCGCTTTGAGCCCTTGAGCGGACTTATGAGCCCTCTCAGTCCTTGGTCTCCAGGGCGACTCAGGCAAAGACCATAGTCCGCCCCAAATCGCCTTACTAGGTCGCTTTTGTAGGAGAACAAAATTTCCCGCTCTCACCAATAGCATGTCGCAGTCAAACTCTGGTGACTTTGCCTTCAGTGTCTTTTGCGGCAAAGCAAGAACCTGATCACTCAAGTTCGCCTGACAATCTTTTGCAAATGGGCATTTTTTCTCGATACCTATGCATACTGGCTTACGCGCAGTGCACCAAGTAGCACCAAAATCCATTAAGGCCTGCGTATAGACCGGCATGTTTTCTGATTGACTCGGCAATAAGTCGGTTGCTAATTGCCATAGACGGTCATTTACCGCTTTATCCTGTATCGCACCTTCAACCGCAAACAAACGTGCAAAAATTCTTTTGACATTGGCATCCAATATTGCTGCGCGCTCTCGGAAAGCAAAAGCAGCAATGGCGCCCGCTGTTGATCGACCAATACCCTTTAAGCGCTCAAGCAAGATTGGGTCGCTTGGAAACTTGCCAGAAAATTCCTGCATCACCTGTTTTGCACATACATGCAAGTTTCGAGCACGAGAGTAGTAGCCCAGCCCAGCCCATTCTGCCAACACCTCATCAATATCAGCTGCAGCTAATTTCTTGACCGTTGGAAAGCGTTTCATAAAACGAGGATATCGCTCTAGTACTGTCGCAACTTGGGTTTGTTGTAGCATGATTTCGGAAACCCAAACTGCGTAAGGGTCCTGATTCCCCTGCCAAGGCAATCCTGAACGGCCGCTGACACCATGCCAAGTAATAAGCTTTTTTGAAAAAGTATTGATTAGCGTTTTTGACATTGGGGACAGAAATAGGTGGAGCGTTGCCCCTGAACAATTTGCGCGATCGGCGTTTTGCAAACCTTACAGGGCAGGCCTTTGCGGTCATAGACTTTGGTTTGCACCATGAAGTGGCCTGGATCACCTTCGCTATTTACAAAATCTTTCAAACTGCTTCCGCCAGCGGCGATGGCTTTTTTAAGAATCAGTCTTACGGCATTTGCCAAACGAGTACATTGTGGTTTGCTCAGCTTACCTGCTGCCTTCGCAGGATGAATTCCCGCCTCAAACAAACTTTCAGAACAGTAAATATTGCCAACACCAACGACAGCTTGTCCTGCCAATAGAAATTGCTTAACAGCAACGGTACGTTTGCGCGATGCCCTATAAAGAATATCTGCCCCCAGCTCGCCCGAGAACTCATCTGAAAAAGGCTCAACGCCTAATTTTTGCAAAAGCGCATTTTTCTCCAGCGGGCCTTTTGTGTTGGCATGCCATAGCACGGCGCCAAATTTTCGAGGGTCATGCAATCGCAGACTCAAATCACCAAACTCAAAGGTAACTCGATCATGCGTCTTTAAGGTATCGGAGCTCGGCAAGACCCGCAAAGTCCCAGTCATGCCCAAATGAATGAGTAAGTGGCCCGTCTCCATTTCGAGAAGCAGGTATTTTCCACGCCTCTTGATCGACTGAACCTTTTGACCAGTCAAAATCTTAGGCAAATTGCTAGGGACAGGCCAGCGTAAGCGCCCATCCAGCACTTTGACGGCGCTGATCTTCCGCCCCTCAAGGTGGGGGGCAATTCCTAATCTGGTGACTTCTACTTCTGGAAGTTCTGGCATAAATGGATTGTAGATTCGCAGATTAGAATGTGCTTATGAGCAAATTTACACGCAAGCCCTTTTTGCTGGGCTTATTCCTTTTGGCCCTATCTAGCGGGGCAGTCTTTTCAAGTCAAGCCCAGGCGCAAGCAAGTGGTTTGCAGAGCGGAGAGGGCGTATTTGAGGTACTTGCTTCAGAAATTGCACTTCAACGAGGTGAGGCTGGACTGGCTTACAACACCTATCTGGAAATGGCTCGCCAATACAAAGATCCTCGTCTGGCTCAAAGGGCGATGGAAATCGCCATCGGCGGCGGCTCACCTGAGTTAGCGCTGCAGGCCGCAAAAACTTGGGATGAATTATCACCATCTTCTGAAACAAAACCCAAAGAAGTGCTGATCACCCTCCTTGTTTTAAATAACCAATGGTCTCATGCTGTTAAACCAGCCATCACTTTGCTACGACAACAAACTCCTGCACAACAAGAAAACACCTTATTACAACTGCAAGCACTGCTGGCTAAAGCTAAAGATGAAAACGAAGCCTTGCGCGCCTTCTACGAAATTGCATCAACCGTCAAGGTCTCGCCAAAAGATCCTGGCCTACTTTACTCCTACGCCATGTCTGCAGAAAAAGTGGGGCGCAATGATGTCATGGAAAAAACCTTGCGTGATATTTTGCGCAAGCATCCAAACGATGCGAATACTTTAAACGCGCTCGGCTATTCATTAGCTGATCGCAATATCAAACTTCCTGAAGCATTGGCGCTCATCAGCAAAGCACATCAACTATCCCCAAAAGATAGCTTCATCTTAGACAGCTTAGGCTGGGTCAACTTTAGACTCGGTAAAAATACGCTGGCATTAGAGCAACTACAGCAAGCTTTTACAATGAAACCTGAGGCCGATATTGCAGCCCATACTGGAGAGGTCCTGTGGGCAATGAACCGCCGTACTGAGGCTGAAGATATGTGGCGCCAAGGTCAAAAGCTAGATGCCAACAACCCGACCCTTAAGGAAACTTTAAAGCGTTTAAAACCAGACTGGTCGACCCCGGAACAAGCTCCTCAGGGCTCATGGGATGGGCGTTTCGCAGTCAAAGTAATCGGCATCACTGAATCGCAAAATCAAGGCGGCTCGGGTGGCTTTACCTTAACTCAAGATGCACTTAAAGATATTTTAGAAATTCGCAATCCTGTTGGTGGCTCGATCGCAAAAATTACAATCACTCCTGGCGAAGCAACCTTAGAGCGCGATGGTCAAGTAGTTACTGCAATTGATGCAGATACCTTAGTTCAAAACACGCTAGGACTGCCACTGCCTGCAAGGGGTCTATCAAATTGGCTCAGCGGAGAAGTAAGGCCAGGTAGCGAGGCCAGCGTTGAAAGAAACCCTAAAGGCCAAGTGAGCAAAATTAGTCAAGATGGTTGGGAGTTGATTTACACCTGGGGCAACAACAAGCGCCTAGATAAGCTCACAATGACCCGCAGCTCCAACATTGGGTCGATTGATATTCGATTGGTATTCGATCACCCGAATGAGTAACAACATTTTGGTGCTTCGCTCACCAGCAAAGCTGAATCTTTTTCTCCACCTCGTTGGACGCCGAGCTGATGGCTATCACTTACTTCAATCTGTTTTTCAGCTGATTGATTGGTGCGACACCATCTCTCTCAAAGCAATTCCAGAGAATGAAGTTCGTCGTATCAATCCAATACCCGAGGTGCCGCCAGAACAAGATTTAGTTGTTCGTGCAGCCAAATTATTAAAAGAGTTTTGTAGCTTCCCTGGCGGGGTTGAAATCGATCTTCAGAAAGAAATTCCGATGGGTGCAGGGTTGGGTGGCGGGTCCTCTGATGCAGCAACTACTTTGATTGGGCTAAATACCCTTTGGAAGCTTCAACTCGATAGAGCAACTTTAGCCAAGCTAGGCCTCCAGCTTGGCGCCGATGTGCCCTTTTTTATCTATGGTCAAAATGCTTTTGTAGAAGGGGTTGGCGAAAAAATCCAAGGGCTTGAGCTAGAAAATCGAGATTTTTTGGTGATTTTTCCCCAGCAGAGCATCGCCACAGCAAGCATTTTTCAAGACCCGCATTTGACCAGAAACCATGCTCAGATTACAATTGATGGCTTTCTTGCGTCGCCATGGTCGGAATTATCAAACGATTGTCAGACAGTAGCGGTGCAGATTTGTCCTGAAGTGAAGCAAGCTTTGGATTGGATTAGCCAGGCAGTAGCGGGATCAGAGCCCCGCATGTCCGGTTCTGGAAGTAGCGTTTTTGCCGTCTTAGACCCTAAGACCGATACCGCAAAACTAGATAATCTTTTGCAAACTCTTCCAAAAGGATGGGTAGGTCGGATTGTTCGGGGCTTAAATAAGAATCCCGCTTACAATTTGGTTTCTTCAGATTGACCTGTAGGGGAATCGCCAAGCTGGTTAAGGCACTGGATTTTGATTCCAGCATGCGAAGGTTCGAATCCTTCTTCCCCTGCCAAATACTGTAGAAATGATAAAGATAACCTTTTGACCCGACTAAGCCCTTAATCCTATGACTGCCTCTACTCACTCAGATTTACTGACCCTATTCACAGGCAACGCAAATCCTGTTTTGGCTGAGGCTGTCGCCAAAGAACTTCATCTCCCAATGGGAAAAGCTTTTGTAGGCCGCTTTTCTGATGGCGAGATCCAAGTAGAAATTCAAGAGAACGTGCGCGGTAAAAATGTTGTTGTGATTCAATCAACGTGTGCGCCAACCAACGACAGCTTGATGGAGCTGATGATCATGATTGATGCGCTCAAGCGTGCGTCAGCTGGTCGCATCACTGCAGTCATTCCTTATTTTGGTTATGCCCGCCAAGACCGTCGCCCACGTTCTGCACGTGTGGCAATCTCAGCGCGCATCGTGGCCAATATGCTTCAATCGGTTGCCGGTATTGAGCGTGTTCTAACCATGGATCTACATGCTGACCAAATTCAGGGTTTCTTTGACATCCCGGTAGACAATATATATGCCTCACCTGTTCTCTTGGCGGACCTCGAGGCACAGAAGACCCAAAAAGACCTCATCATCGTCTCACCAGATATTGGCGGTGTTGTGCGTGCTCGCGCAATGGCCAAGCAACTCGGTACTGATTTAGCCATTATTGATAAGCGCCGCCCTAAGGCAAATGTTTCTGAAGTAATGCATTTGATTGGTGAAGTTGAAGGTCGTCATTGCGTCATCATGGATGACATCATCGATACCGGTGGAACTCTTTGTAAAGCTGCCGAAGCACTTAAAGAGCGTGGCGCTAAGGGTGTTACCGCCTACTGTACCCATGCGGTTTTATCTGGCGGCGCAGTAGCCCGTATCGCCGCCTCTGAATTAGATGAATTGGTAGTTACCGATACCATCCCACTGACCCCTGAAGCCACCAAAGTGGCCAAAATACGCCAATTAAGCGTAGCCCCCATTCTGGCGGAAACCCTTTCTCGCATCAGCAAGGGCGACTCGGTCATGTCGATGTTTGCCGAATAAGCCAAAAAGTATCGCTTTACCCCATTTTTTGGCAGTTATTAAGCGTTTTTTGATCATCTGTAGGCAAAAACCCCCTATCCCAAGATATAATCGAAGGCTTTTCTGTTTGGTCGCGAACGGAAATTAACCTTAACTAGGGAATTTAATATGAAAGTAGTTGCCTTTGAAAGAAGCGTACAGGGAACGGGTGCGAGCCGCCGTCTGCGCAATTCCGGGAAAACTCCGGGAATCGTTTACGGTGGTAAAGATCCAGTGGCTGTTATTGAGTTAGACCATAACGCACTGTTTCATGCTCTCCGCAAGGAAGCATTTCACTCATCCATTCTAGATTTGGAAATCGGCGGGGCAGCACAAAAGGTGTTGTTACGTGATTACCAAATGCATCCATTCAAGCCATTGGTATTGCACATCGACTTCCAACGCGTATCAGCTAGTGAAAAAGTTCATATGCGCGTTCCATTGCACTTCACTAATGCTGACACCTCAGCTGCCGTGAAATTGCAAGGTGCCGTTGTTAGTCATATTCTCAATGACCTCGAAATTTCTTGCTTACCAGCAGACTTACCAGAGTTCATCGAAGTTGACTTGAGCAAAATCGAAGTAGGTCATTCAATTCACGCTAAAGATCTGACTTTGCCAAAAGGGGTTAGCTTGGTGTTGCATGTTGAACAAGAAAACCCAGTACTTGCAAACGCACGTATTCCAGCCGTTAAATCTGCTGAGACTGAAGAGGCTGCTCCTGCTGCCGCAGCTCCTGCTGCCGCTCCTGCATCTGACGCTGGTAAAGATAAGGCTTAATTCACTTAAGCTGCATTCTTTGCATCAAGAAGGCCCGCGCAAGCGGGCTTTCTTTTTTCCTTTTTGTAGAAAAGCTTCTTAGACCTTAAACTCCCACCATGACTAAATTAATTGTTGGCCTTGGCAACCCTGGTGACGAACACGAAGAAGATCGGCATAACGCTGGCTTCTGGTTTGTTGATGCCCTGGCAAAACAATTCAATATCCGCTTTGAGCCTGAAAAACGTTTTCATGGAAAAGTAGCAAAAGCAAAATGGGAGGCTGAAGATCTTTTTCTACTGAAGCCAAGCACTTATATGAATCTCAGCGGTCAAGCAGTGGGTGCACTGTGCCGCTTTCATAAGATCAGCCCTGCAGATATTTTGGTTGTACAAGACGAGCTCGATTTAAAGCCTGGAACTGCACGCATTAAATTAGGTGGTGGTACTGGTGGCCATAATGGACTAAAAGATATTCAAGCCCACCTCAGTACGCCAGACTACTGGCGTCTTCGCCTAGGCATTGGCCATCCTCGAGATGCAGCTGGCGATGGCCGCGCAATGGATGTCGCAGATTATGTATTGCGCAGACCACAAGCAGCAGAACAAAAACTGATTGATGCCAGCATTGAAAATAGCCTTCAAATCTTGCCGCTATTTATGAAAGGCGATACTCAAACTGCCATGCTGGAACTTCACTCCAAAGGCTAAGTGGCGTTTGCTTTTTTACTTGCAGTCAGTAGCTTGAATTTCGCCATTAACTGCTCTTGAGACTCTGTGTGTTGTGGATTAAAAGGAATGCAGTCTACTGGGCAGACCTGACGACACTGAGGTGCATCGTAATGGCCAACACATTCTGTGCATTTATCAGGATTGATCTCGTAAATCTCAAGCCCCATATAAATTGCATCGTTGGGGCACTCAGGCTCACACACATCACAGTTGATGCACTCATCCGTAATCATTAAGGCCATATATGCTTACTGGGCTTACTTTTTAATCTGGCTATTGCGTGCCATTTTTTCAACCAACCACTTTTCAACAGATGGGAAAACAAATTTGCTAACATCACCACCCATAGATGCAATTTCACGCACAAAAGTACCCGAGATAAACTGGTACTGATCAGAGGGCGTTAAGAAGAGAGTTTCAACATCGGGCAAGAGATAGCGATTCATCCCGGCCATCTGAAATTCATATTCAAAATCAGAAACCGCACGCAAGCCTCGAACAATCACACGAGCATTGTGCTCACGAGCAAAATCTTTTAACAGGCCATCAAAGCCAACCACCCTCACATTGGAATAATGACTAAGCACTTCCGTGGCAATATCGAGGCGCTCTTCTAATGAAAAGAAAGGGTGCTTACTACGACTTGAGGCAACACCGACAATCAACGTATCAAAGATACTGGATGCGCGACGCACCAAATCCTCGTGCCCACGAGTAAAGGGATCAAATGTTCCTGGGTATACAGCGACAGTCATAATGCTCCTAAGGCTTTATCAGCTACAGGCAAGAGTTTAGCCTCTTCCACCCCGAAATAGACAGGCTTTTACCTGACCCGCCTCTAAGTATTTTCCACAATGCCAGTCTGGTAATAGGGCCTCTATCTCCTCTATGGGACGATTGGAGGGAAATTCGACATAAATGCCACCCCCACGAGCATCATCACAAATCCGGCCTGCCTCCATCACAGTCCGATCCAATAAGCTCGAATCTTGAAAAGGGGGGTCGATAAAAATCAAATTACAGGAGCGATCGGCCTGTTGCTTTAAAAACTCCAAACTATCCCTCTGCAGAATTTCTACTTTACCGGTCACTGGAGATGATTGCAGCGCAGAAAAATTACTCAAGAGGCTTGCGTGGGCTTTTTTATCTTTTTCTAACAGCACTACTACATCAGCACCCCGGGAAGCCGCCTCAAAACCCAATGCACCAGTACCAGCAAATAAATCTAAGCAAGACAAATCTGTTAAATCCTGACCAAGCCAATTAAATAGGGTTTCTCGAATCCGATCCGTGGTCGGGCGCAAACCAGGCAAATCCAAAACAGTTAGTAAACGACTTCTCCACACGCCACCAATGATGCGCACTTTCTTGGGCGGCTCTGTCCTTAAAGCTTTTGCAGACTTATTTATTTTGCGCTCCCAAGACCACAATCCTCATGCGATCCATCGCTAGATATTTTTGGAAAGCAGCAGTCACTTGCTCCAAAGTAACTGCTTCCACTTGCTTGGTCCAAATCTCCATCGTGTCGAGCGGTAAATTATTCCAGGCAATTGATGAAACGTTATCCAATAATTTACGATTATTATCAATTCGCAATGGATAGCCATTTACCAAGTTAGATTTAGCTGCAATGAGCTCGGAGGGAGTTGGTCCATCAGCAATAAATCTGGCAATGGTTGAATTCATTACCTCAAGTGCTGTCGTAGCCTGATCACCCTTAGTCTGGAGGCCGGCCTGAAAAATACCAGTGTCTTTGCCAGGGGCAAAATAACTAAAGACACTGTAAGCAAGCCCGCGTTTCTCGCGCACCTCAGTCATCAAGCGAGACACAAAACCACCACCGCCTAATACGTAATTACCGACCAAAAGAGGAAAGTAATCTGGGTTGCTGCGAGTGACTGCTGTCATTCCCATCGCAATATGCGCTTGCTGTGAATCAAAGGGAATCTGAATCTCACGCTGTGCTAAGGGCTCTACTGGGGAACGTTGCAACTCTGGCAACTTGGCAATTGGAGCTCCAGATTGTGGAATCTTTTGCAATAGAGTCTGCATGATTTCATTTGCCTGCACTCGATCGACATCACCCACAATACTTACAATCATGCGATCACTACGGTAAAACTGTTTATGAAACTGCATTAAATCATTAACACTTACCGCAGCAATTGTTTTAACCGTTGGCGTGTTCCCAAGTGGGTAATCGCCATATACCGACTTCGTAAAACGCCGCTCTAAGACAAACTCTGGCTTGGTTTCTGCTTCGAGCAAACTGGTAATCGTCCTTTGCTTTTCTCGCTGAAGAATTTTTACATCGTAAGTAGGGGAACTCAACATTGCCGCGACTAATTTCACCGCCCGCTCTCGTAAATCCTTTCTACTTAAGCTACGTATACGTAAGATCGCACGCTCGCCACTAACTGATAAACCAATATTGGCACCCAAATCAGCAATCTCATCGGCAATCTGAGCTTCACTCAACAAACCTTGATCGCCCTTTACTCCATAATTCATTAGACCCGCCACCATATCTGCCAAGCCACTCTTGCCAACCGGGTCATAGCGATCGCCAGCATCGGTACTGATCTCAATATCGACCATCGGTAGCGTCTTAGTTTGAACTAAAAACCCTTTAGCACCCTTAAAGCTATCAAGCTTTTCAATCGGTAAAATTGCGTGGGACACTCCAAAGCAGCCAAATGCCAGGAAGAAAACTGCAATCCTTTTTTTGAGGGAATTCATTATCTACCCCCCTTGCTAACTTCAGATTTACGGGTCTGAGGATCGAGTGCGGCAATCGTTAGGCCTTCATCCACTAAATATTTTTTAGCAACCGCCTGTACCTGCTCTGGAGTAATCGATTGCATCTTCTCTAATACGTAATCAATATCTCGCCAAGAAAATCCTGCCATCTCGGTGGTACCAATTTCCATTGCCTGACCAAAAATAGAGTCCCGCTTATAAATTTGATCGGAAAGAATTCTTACTTTGATACGTTTAAGTTCCGACTCTAAAATTCCTTTTTGCTTTAACTCATCTAATGCTTTATGAATACTTGCTTGAGCCTGGGCAACAGTTCTTCCTTTTGCCATAGAGGCGCTAATGAGAAATAATTCCGGCCCCCGAGAAATCATGTCATAAGAAACGCCAACATCATTTATGACTTTTTCTTGCTTAACCAGTTTTCTATTGAGACGCGCATTGTCATAACCATCGAGCACAGCGGTTAGAAGTTCAAGAGCATAAGGCTCAGGATCATCAAGCTTACCGGGCTCCAGGCGTGGGACCTTCCAGGCCATAGATAATTGAGCGCTATCAGCTGGAGCTTTCACCTGTGATTGTTTAACCCCTTTTTGGGGCGGCTCAATTTGCGGCTTACGTACCGGCAAATCATGCGTAGCAATAGCACCGTAATACTTTTCAACTACTGCCAAAATTTGCCTAGGATCCACATCGCCGCTGATGACAACGGTTGCATTATTGGGGGCATACCAACTACGATACCAAGCGCGTGCATCGGCAGCTTTCATGTTTTGCAGATCATTCATCCAACCTATAACCGGATGACGATAAGGCGAGCTCATATAGGCAGTTGCCATGAGGGATTCATTTAAGAGGCTGCCCGGATTATCTTCAGTACGCAGGCGGCGCTCTTCCATCACTACCTGAATTTCTTTTAAGAATTCTGCGTCGTCAAAGTTAAGATTAGACATGCGATCTGCTTCAAGCCTAATAACTTCATCTAACTTGGATTTTTCAACTTGCTGAAAATACGCTGTGTAATCACGGGAAGTAAATGCATTCTCGCGCCCCCCAACAGCAGCCACTAATCGAGAGAATTCTCCGGCCTTCACTTGATGAGTTCCCTTGAACATCATATGTTCCAGTACGTGTGCAACTCCGGTGCGGCCGTTCACCTCATCCATCGAGCCTGCGCGATACCAAACCATATGGGCGACTGTAGGTGCCCGATGATCCTCGCGAATAATCAGCTTTAATCCATTATTGAGAGTGAATTCATGAGTATCCGCAGAATCACTACTGGCAGCCCAAGACATTTGGGTAAACAGTAAAATTAAAAAGGAAATTCGGAGTAAATTGCTACGCATCTGCTAAATCACCATATCCCAAGAATTAAATTGATAAGATGCAAGGTTTAAATTGTATCGATTATGTTCGGCTTACGTAAAACCCTCGGATCCCTTTTCAAGTCAAGCAAAACAGATGAAGCTTGGTTTGATACTTTGGAAGAATCACTAATTCAAAGTGATGTGGGCCTACCTACGACTGAGCAATTGATAGGTAAGCTTCGCAAAGCTGCTAAATCAGAAAAAGCTTCTAGTCCTGAAGAGCTACAAACGCTTCTCATTGAAGAAGTAAGCACCCTACTAAAAGCATTAGAGCCCTCCCCAAACCCTCTTTTTGAATCTATCAAAGCCAATATCCCGGAGATATGGCTAGTTGTGGGAGTCAATGGAGCTGGCAAGACCACCACTATTGGCAAACTTTGTAAGCTCTTTCAATCTCAAGGAAAATCTGTTCTCTTGGCTGCAGGAGATACATTTAGAGCTGCTGCCCGGAATCAATTACAAGAATGGGGTAGTCGCAATCAGGTAGACGTCATTACTCAGGAAGGCGGTGATGCCGCTGCAGTTGCTCATGACGCCATCCACTCAGCAATCTCTCGTAAAAACGATATCCTGATTATTGATACTGCTGGTCGCCTTGCCACTCAAGACCACCTCATGGAAGAACTCAAGAAGGTAAAGCGTGTGATCGGCAAAGCCCTTCCTGGCGCACCACACCATACCCTGCTAATACTGGATGGCAATACTGGTCAAAACGGCTTGAGTCAAGTAAAGGCCTTCCATGCGGCCCTTGGTCTTACTGGAATCATCGTTACGAAGCTAGATGGCACTGCTAAGGGTGGCGTTATCTGCGCCCTGGCACATACCCTCCAAGAAGGAGGAAAGCCAGCCATATTGGCCCTAGGCAAGGGCGAGGGAATTGATGATTTAGCGCCATTCACAGCTAAGCGATATTCATCTGAATTATTCAATTAAATCAGTGACTTATAGTTATTAAAAACCATTAGCACTCTCTTGACAGGAGTGCTAAAATAGAGCTTTATTAACACCACATCTTTTTAAAAAATGGTTCAAAAGAAATCTGACAAACCGAATATGCAAAGGCTGCCTGTAGCGCAGGCTGCAGCGGCGTCTGCATTTCCGATGCTGCCATCCCTTGGGGTTGGCACTCTTGATTCTTATATTGCGTACGTGAATCGCGTACCCATGCTGAGCGCTGCAGAAGAGCTGCATCTTGCGCAGGAATTTCGCCGCACTGAAAATGTCGATGCCGCTAAGACATTAGTGCTTTCGCATTTACGCCTCGTTGTTTCTGTTGCTCGTCAATATCTCGGTTATGGCATTCCGCATGCCGACTTGATTCAAGAAGGCAATATTGGTTTGATGAAAGCCGTTAAGCGTTACGACCCAAATAATGGTGCACGCTTAGTGTCATACGCAATTCATTGGATTAAGGCAGAGATTCATGAGTACATTCTCAAGAACTGGCGCTTAGTTAAAATGGCAACGACTAAAGCACAACGCAAGTTGTTCTTCAACTTACGTAGTAATAAACCAACTTTGAGCGCGCTTACTCCGGGCGAAGTAGAAGCTTTAGCTAAAGCACTTGATGTTAAAGGTTCAGACGTTAAAGAAATGGAAATGCGTCTTGCCGGCGGAGATGTTGCTCTGGAAGGCGATGACACTGATGAAGATGCGGCCTATGCCCCGATTCAATGGCTTGCCGATAATAGCCAAGAGCCTACGGAGCGAATTGCCAGCAATGAGACTGACGCACTACAAGGCCCCAAGCTAGATCAAGCCTTGATGGCTCTAGATGAGCGCAGTCGTAATATTGTGCAGTCACGTTGGTTAGCAATGGATGCAGATGGTAACGGCACGAAGACATTGCATGACCTCGCCGCTGAATACGGCATCTCAGCAGAGCGTGTTCGTCAAATTGAGACGGCAGCCCTCAAAAAGATGCGCGGCATGTTGCAAGCTGAAGCAGCCTAAGCTTCTTCAGCCATACCAAACACAATTATTTTAAAAGCTCTTTCAAGTCATGCGCCAAGGTCTCAGGGCCTTGAGCATGCTTGATGTAGAGACGCAAGCGCCCCTCTGGGTCAAATGCATAGCTGCCGGCCGTATGATCTATTGTGTAGGAGCCCGGACTAATTCCCGGAACCTTCTTGTAATAAATCTTGAAGTCCTTGGCGACTTTTTCTAAAGCAGCCTCATCGGCTGGACGTAAACCCAAGAAACGAGAATCAAAAGCTGGCACATACTGCTTCAAAATGGCAGCGGTATCTCGCTCAGGATCAACGGTCACAAAAAGCACTTGCACTTTATCCGATTGAGACCCCAATAGGGTCATGACTTGCTGCATTTCAGTGAGGGTGGTTGGGCAAACATCTGGGCACTGTGTATAGCCAAAGAACATCACCACGACCTTGCCCTTAAAGTCTGCGAGCGTTCTTTCTCTACCATCTGGATCCACCAAACTAAAGTCCTTACCAAAGGCAGTGCTACCAGTAATATCGATGTTTTTAAACTCTGGCTTTGGGCTGCAAGCGGTTAATGCAATTAGAAAAGCAGCAAAACAGCAGTTACGCAAAAAAGTAATATTCATCTCAGAGGAAGTAGTGATCTATGAGCAACGCTGCAAAGAGCAAAGACAAATAGGTAATTGAAAAGCGGAAAGTTTTCTTAGCCAGCTCATCGCTATAAGAAATAAATAAAGCAATCGCATAGCCCAAGAACATGAAGCCAAGAATAATTGCGGAAACTAGATACACCATGCCGCTCATGCCATAGATATAAGGCAGCATAGTTGCCGCAATCAATATCAGGGTATACAAGAGGATATTGAGCAGGGTAAAACGCTCACCGTGTGTCACTGGCAACATTGGCAATCCAGATTGCACATAGTCGTCACGACGATATAGGGCTAAGGCCCAGAAGTGTGGGGGCGTCCAAACAAAAATAATTAAGACCAAAAGCCAGGCTTCGGCAGATAGCGTATTAGTTACCGCAGCCCAGCCTAGCGCTGGAGGCATTGCTCCAGAGAGGCCGCCAATCACAATATTTTGTGGCGTTGCTGGCTTTAGTAGCCAGGTGTAAATCACAGCATATCCCACAAAGGTTGCTAAAGTCAGCCACATGGTGAGGGGGTTGCAAAAGTTCCATAGAATGACCATTCCGAGCGAACCGAGAATGATAGAGAAAACAATAATATGAAATGGTGTCACCTCGCCAGTGGCTGAGGGGCGCCAAGAGGTACGCTTCATCTTTGCATCTACGGCTTGCTCAATTAAACAGTTCACAGCAAATGCGGCGCCCGCCAATAACCAGATACCAATAATTCCACCGAATAGAACGGGATAAGGAACCATACCTGGCGTCGCCAAGAACATGCCAATCACTGCACAAAAAACGGCAAGCTGAGTCACCCTGGGTTTTGTTAAAACCCAGTACTGACGCCAACGTGGCATTGCGACAGGCGCAGAGGTTTTAGGTGTGTTCATCGCTTTGCCATCTTCTTTGAAGGGGATGGGGCCCAAGACGCCCAATAACTCATCCTGACTAAACAAAATACTAAAGCGGCAGAACCCGCGGTGTGCAATAAAGCAGCAAATAATGGCCACTGAAATACGACGTTGGATATTCCGGTAAGGATTTGTAGCAGAAGCAATGCGATTAAAAGTTTTGCAAAGCGCTTCAGTTCTGATAACACCGGGTTTGCCAATTGCAGAGCTTTCCAGCCCAACGCACCCAAGACAATCAAAACCAAAATAGCAAATAAGCGATGTGCCCAATGAATTGTCTGTAAAGCTACTGGAGAAATAAATTCACCTTGCGCATTAAGACCCAATTGACGCCATAGTGTGAAGCCCTCCCTCCAATGAGTTTCTGGCCAGACACTTCCAAGGCAAGTAGGGAAATCCGGGCAGGCCAATACTGCATAATTAGTACTGACCCAAGCGCCTAAAAAGATTTGGATGGTCAGAACTACAAAAGCAATGCAGAGAAGCTGGGCTGGTAAAGGGCGTATGCGCAGAGTAAGGACAGCAGAAGTGCTCTGCTCCCAAGCTTGCTGTGCATAAGTAGTTAAGCAGGCCAATAAAAGCAAAGCCAACATCAAATGAATTGTCACGATGATGGGCTGTAATTTGAGGGTCACGGTCCATGCACCAAAAGCCCCCTGAACACATACCAACAAGAGTAGACCCAAACTACCCAGCAAAGGGAATTTTCCCAAAGACTTTACCTTGCCAAAAGCGAGGGCTACCTGAACCAAAATTAAGGCGCCTACTGTCATTGCTAAATAGCGATGAATCATTTCGATCCAGGCCTTTATTACGGTGACAGGGCCAGTAGGCAAAGCGGTCTCGGCCAACTGAATCTCGCCAAGTGCATGAAAGGGATTGGAGACCCCATAGCATCCCGGCCAATCAGGGCAACCCAGCCCTGAATCGGTTAAACGGGTAAATGCGCCAAACACAATCAGATCAAACGTCATAAAGACTAATACCCAATTGAGTTTTTGGAAAAAGCTATAGCCTGGCCTCGTCCAAAGATAAGCCAAGGGAAGTCCTGCAAATATGATCGCAATAGTAGCCAACTCCAAGAACAAAACAAAAGTAGGCATTACAAATTCTCACCCTTGTGATTTAACTTCAAGAGTTTTTCTAAATCCTTTTTGATGCCGGCAAATTCTTTCGGCGAATTGGTAACTGGGAAATACATCATCTTCGCCGGACTTGGATCAATCAACTGAATTTGCTGCCCTGAACCCTCTTTATTTAACCAAGATTCAAACTCGGCCTTTATCTTAGGATCTCCTGGAAGCCCTATAACCTTAAATCCAGCAGCCTGCTCGTCATAAGCCTTGGCAACTTCAGGATCAACAGGCTTTCCATCGGTATTGATCCAGACGAGTTGAACACGCTTACTCTCTCTACCCATTGCAATCCTCACCTGACGCATGAGAAAGAGCGCTTCAATACATTTTTCATCTTTGATTTGGCATTCACCGGCAGGGCGCGCAATCAAAAGAGTCCATTTACCTTGCAGCGGAACATTAAGCCACATCGCATTCAATTCTTGAGCTGGGTAGACCAAAGTGCCAAAGTTTGTTTTTCCACCTTCAGGTTTAATAACGTAATAGGCAAAATATGAAGCTATAACCGGAGAGGCACAAGCAAGCAATAACAACAGCATCTGAATGCGACCACGACGAGTGCGCGCATTAATAGCGGATGCGTCTATCTGTGAAGCTGGAATTAATAATTCTTTATCACTCACTCTTGATCCCCATTCAAACCCCGCCACCTATATTGCCGCAGGCCAGTAATCAACCAAAATAAGAAGCCAACAAGCGCTAATGCAAACCACTGGAATGCATAAGCATAATGGCGATCGACTCCGGTCGTCAGGGGAGCCCACTCGCGCAATAGGCCATCATCGATACCAGTATCAACCTCTCGCAAAATAAAAGGGCTCTGAGCCCAACCGCGCAATTTGCCCTCACCCACCAAATCAAAATTCTGCTCAATTCGGGGCTTGCCAGTATCGATGGCAGCCTTGCTTTCGCCTAAGGCATAAACCCTACCCGGATGGGCAAAGACAATACCTTCAATATTGACTTGATTAGATGGCGTTTTAATCGGAGGCAAAGACTCACGATTCTCATTGTTACGCGGAGCCCAACCCCGATTTACCCAAAGAATCTCATCGCGCCCCTGAAGCTGCAAAGGCATCAAAAGGTAAAAACCAGACTGCGAGGAATTGCTCCCAACAGAAGGGATTGGTCTTGGCCGGTTGTCCAACCAAATAGCCGCACGTGGGATATATTGACCACGAGCAATCATGCGACGCTCGCTTGCTTCTTCTAAAGTCAAAGGGCCCGCATTTGCACTCAAAATTGGCATCTGTTGCCTAGCTAATAAATTAGCGGCCAAGGCAATCTTGCCCTCAGCCCTACTCAACTGCCAAATACCAGCAGCACAGCCAATTGCAATGACCAGCAAGGCTGATAAAGTAGCAACTATGCGCTTAGCAATGAGAGCTGTAAAAAGATTATTCAAGTGAAGGATTTAAGATGAAGTGGATTATTCCGATTGTCCTACTAATGATTGTTGCTAGCTTAGGGTCAGCTCTCTATTACATGATGAAAGATAGGGGTAATAGCTCCAGAATGGTTCACTCGCTCATGCTGCGCATCGGTCTATCGCTCGCACTATTCATCGGGATTCTGCTAGCCCATTACTTTGGTCTGATTGAATCTACCGGTATCAAAGTAGGCACAAACTAAACTAGCCACTTAAAAATAGAACGCCTAAAAATCAATCGGGGCTTAGCGCCCCGATTTTTTTATCCCAGTTACATCCAATAGACAGCGATGTACAGACCAAGCCAGACAACGTCAACAAAGTGCCAGTACCAAGCAGCACCCTCGAAGGCAAAGTGATGTTTAGCAGTGAAATCGCCACGAATCATACGACGCAAAACAATTGCCAACATGGTGCCGCCAAGAAATACGTGGAAACCGTGGAAACCAGTCAACATGAAGAAGGTTGAGCCGTAGATACCAGAGGTCAATTTCAGATTGAGCTCATGGTAGGCATGGTAGTACTCATAGCCCTGGAAGCACAAAAAGATGAAGCCCAAGCCAACTGTTGCCGCCAAGCCAATAATGGCTTTCTTCATGTGGTTCTCAACCAATGCATGGTGAGCGATAGTAATCGTCACGCCAGAACTCAACAGCAGCAAAGTGTTCACAGTTGGAATTGGCCAAGGACCCATGGTGGTAAATTTCTCAACCAAACCAGCGGGGCCATCGTTAGGCCAAACAGCCTGGAAGTTAGGCCAGAGTAATTTGCTCTCAACATCACCCATCCAAGGCATCGCAATATTGCGCGCATAGAAGAGTGCAGAAAAGAATGCGGCAAAGAACATGATCTCAGAGAAAATGAACCAAGCCATCGACCAGCGATAAGAAATATCAACGTTGACGCCATTCTTACCAGAATTCGACTCGGCGATCGTGTCGCCAAACCAGTTATAGAGCACGAACAGAATCCATGCGACACCAACCAAGCTTAAGGCGCCACCCCAAGAGGTGTGATTTACCCATCCAGACATGCCAAAGCCAAAAGCGATTAAGCCAATAGCTGCCATAGCGGGATGTCTAGATAGTCCAGGGACGTAATAGTATGGGGTTGAATTGGATGACATCTTATTCTCTCTATTCAATCAAAAAATAATTAATTGGACACAACTGCTTTCACTATCAAGAGCAGAACACCCATAAAAATGAGGGCGCCAACAACACCTGCAATGATAATGTGTACAAAACTTAGTGAAGCTACATCTTCCTGCAAACCTGCTTTTTTACGCACTCCCAAGAAACCCCACATCACGGCTTTCATAGACTGCATAAAACTGCTTTTTTTCTTCATGAAACTACCTTCGACTTAGGGGCAGGCGGCGTACCGCCTAGTCCTAACTCAAAGAAGGTATATGACAAAGTGATTGTCTTAACGTCATCGGGTAAGCCCGCATCAATCACAAACACTACTGGCATCTTCTTTGTTTCATTTGCTGCTAGCGTTTGTTCCTGAAAACAAAAACACTCTAATTTAGTAAAAAACTCTGTTGCACTTTTAGGGGCGTAGCTCGGTATTGCCTGAGCCCGCACTACACGACCGAGATTATTGGTCACTTCATACACAATTTCAGTCATTTCACCGGGATGAACCTCCAAGAAGTTCTTCACAGGCTTGAATGTAAATGGTCCACGACTATTGGAATCAAACTCAATGGTTACAGTGCGCGCATAGTTAACCTGGGTATTGCCAACCTTATTTGGACTAAAGGCTCTGACACCATAATCATTTTTACTAGTTACTACGTTAATGCCAGTGACCTCACACAAGGCCTTGTACATCGGAACCAAGGCATAACCAAAACCAAACATCATGACTGAAGCAATCAGCAGCTTCAATAAGATTTGGCGGTTAGCAGAATAAGTAGCTGTCATATTGGCAAAGTGGGATTAACCCAAAACGCTCCACTTCATCACAATGCCGACAAAGAAGACTGCGGCAATGCTCAAAAGAATTAGCCCTAGGCGACGATTATTCGCAGCTAGGGCTTGTTTGGAAGACGTATTAAATTCCTGCTTCACGCAACTGCTCTGCACTAGGAGGTGTTTCAAAGGTATGGTGTGGCGCTGGTGAAGGCACAGTCCACTCTAAACCCTTAGCACCATCCCAAGGCTTGGCCGGAGCCTTCTCACCATAACCACGATACGCAGGCAATGCTACGCAGAACAAGAAGTACACCTGCGCTAAACCAAAACCTAGCGCTCCAATCGAGGCAATAGAATTGAAGTCAGCAAACTGAGTAGGGTAGTCTGCATAACGACGTGGCATACCAGCGAGGCCCAAGAAGTGCATTGGGAAGAAGGTGATATTAAAGAAAATCATGGAAGCCCAGAAGTGGATCTTGCCACGCGTTTCACTGGCCATACGACCTGTCCACTTAGGACACCAGTAGTAGAAGCCAGCAAACATTGCAAACAATGAACCTGCTACCAACACATAGTGGAAGTGAGCAACTACGTAATAGGTATCTTGCAAACCAATATCAATTGGCGCCATTGCCAAGATCAACCCTGTAAAACCACCCATCGTAAATACGAAAATGAAGCCAATAGCCCACAACATTGGAGTTTCAAAGGTCATCGAACCTTTCCACATCGTTGCAACCCAGTTGAAAATTTTCACACCAGTTGGAACAGCAATCAACATCGTTGCATACATAAAGAACAGCTGACCAGTGACTGGCATGCCTGTTGCAAACATGTGGTGAGCCCAAACGATGAATGACAAGATCGCAATAGACGATGTTGCATAAACCATAGAGCTGTAGCCAAACAATGTTTTTCTGGAGAATGCTGGAACGATTTCACTGACGATTCCAAAGGCAGGAAGAATCATGATGTAAACCTCTGGGTGCCCAAAGAACCAGAAGATATGCTGGAACATGACTGGGTCACCACCGCCAACAGCAGAGAAGAATGAAGTGCCAAAATGGCGGTCAGTCAATACCATGGTGATAGCGCCAGCCAATACAGGCATTACAGCTATCAACAAGTAAGCAGTGATCAACCAAGTCCAGCAGAACATTGGCATCTTCATCAAAGTCATGCCAGGGGCACGCATATTCAAAATGGTCACGATGATATTGATCGAACCCATAATGGAAGAAGCACCCAATAAGTGGAGGGCAAAAATAGCCATGTCCATACCAGGACCCATCTGTGAGGTCAAAGGCGCATAGATGGTCCAACCACCTGCTGGAGCGCCACCTGGAACTAGGAATGAGCTCAACAACAAGGTTGCAGCCACCGGCAAAATCCAGAAGCTGAAGTTATTCATACGGGCAAACGCCATATCAGACGCGCCAATTTGCAAAGGCACCATCCAGTTAGCAAAGCCAACGAATGCCGGCATGATCGCACCAAATACCATTACCAAGCCATGCATGGTTGTTAGCTGATTAAAGAACTCCGGGCGGAAAAACTGCAGGCCTGGTTGGAATAACTCCAAACGAATTCCCATGGCCATTACACCACCAGCCAGTAAGCTAACAAATGAGAAGATCAGATACATCGTGCCGATGTCTTTGTGGTTTGTTGCAAACAACCAACGACGCCATCCGTGTGGCGTGTGATCATCATGCGCGTGGTCGTGTGCGTGATCGTGGGTAGTAGAGACTGTGCTCATGAATTACTCCGGTTTCGTTTTATCTGTATTAGTTAATTTGGATTACTTGCCGCCACGTGCGGTAATAATTTGTTGGGTCTGAATTACCTCACCCGTCTTATTACCCCATGAGTTACGGGTGTAGGTAATAACGGCGGCGATATCGCCATCAGAAATTACGCCAGCCCATTTAGGCATTGCATTTTTACCGTTGAGCAGAATGTTGTATTGACCTTCCTTTGGTCCATTCACCACTTTGCTACCGTCTAGCGCTGGGAATGCGCCCGCACCCTTACCATTTGGCTGGTGACATGCAGCACAATTCGCTGCATACACTTTTGCACCACGTTCTTTTTGCTCATCTAAGGTGTAAACCTTGGAAGGGTCATCACCGCCAGCACCCATTTCTTTTTTCTTCTGAGCAACCCAAGCCGTGTAGTCCTCTTGTGAAACTACTTTTACAACGATAGGCATGAAGGCATGCTCTGCACCACACAACTCAGAACACTGGCCGCGGAATGTACCAATTTTCTCAGCTCTAAACCAAGTATCACGAACAAAGCCTGGGATCGCGTCTTGCTTTACACCAAAGGCTGGAATAGTCCACGCATGAATCACGTCATTTGCAGTTGTGATCAAACGAATTTTTTTGCCCACTGGCACAACCATTTCGTTATCCACTTCCATTAAATAGGTATCTGACTTAGGTGCCAAGTTGTTAATTGCTTCACGTGATGTAGCTAAGGTGGATAAGAAACTAATGCCTTCGCCTTCGCCTTTGATGTAGTCGTAACCCCATTTCCACTGATAACCAGTGGTCTTAATGGTGATATCTGAATTGGTTGTATCTTTCATTGCCACAACCGTTTTTGTTGCAGGCAATGCCATGCCAATAACGATGAGCAAAGGAATGACTGTCCAAATGATTTCAACGGTTGTGCTCTCGTGGAAAGAGGCTGATTTATGACCCAATGATTTGCGGTGTTTCAAGATGGAATAGAACATCACCCCAAATACACCGATAAAGATCAACGCACAGATCGCCAACATCATCCAATGCAACCAGTGGATCTCTTGCATGATTTTGGTTGCAGGTGCAGCAAAATTTAACTGATTAACAGCTGGGCCACCCGGCATATTTTCAGATGCCTGTGCAAAAGCAGTGCCAAAGGCTGCTACTAAATAGAGCGAAGCCCTAATGACTTTTCCAAATAAATTCATCTTATTCTCTGTTTATTGTCGCGAGCAAAGTGGCTAAAAACGCCACAAAATGCCCAAAAAGCGGTCTAAAGCCAATACATCCAGCGGTAATTATAGGGTTAATTGAGCTCAACAACAAACCGACCTAACCCAAGCTAATCCAATCTTGGCAATGGTTAAAATGATAGTAAGCACTCACACTTAAGCAGAATCTGACCTAGTCTTGCGCCCAATTTGATTTATATCAATATAGGCGATGTTGTCCCGTGCTTTCGTAAGATGTTTTCCTATCACCCAAGCGTGTCCATACACCACCTCTAATGTCATTTTTTGCGGCAAAACTCCGCTTTTGAACTGTTCAATTGCTGGCATTTGTAGCAATTTCAATGCACCTGCATCAGCCATTAATAGTGCATCAGACTGGTAATCAAGGCTTATAAATTCCATATCCATTACAGGATCCAAAAAACGCTCTCCGAGAAGAGCATCCCCCATATCGTGCATATCCCAAGGACTCAATAAATTTTTTAACTTCAGGACACCCAGCTCAAGAGCGCGTAATTCATTTCCGGTATCAGGCCCTAAGTAGCTAAAAGTGATTAAGCCGCCCTCTCGCAAAATACGCCAACACTCTTGCAAAAAATGTCGTGGATCAGGCAAGTCTTGCAACAAGAGATCACTGAACACCAAATCAACAGAATTGTCTGGAAGATTAAATTTATCATTTGCTAGGTAACTAGCTATGGGTTCCGCATTCCTATTAAACAAAGAGCGCCAATTAGATAAAGCTTTTGAGCGCCACATGTCAAAACCAGAAATTCCCTCTTCAGACAGACTATGAATATTTGCATTGGGATAGCGTTTTGCAAAAGAAGCCAAATGCTTTCCAGGAAAATCCGGAACGATAAGAACATCCTTGACATCGAGTTTGACGACATCGAGTTTTTGCAACATGCGGTCTGCAATTTCGTCTTGTAACCATCTGATCGGCTGGGTCATTGACTCAGTATACTCAGCGCCCCATGCGTTTTCTAGAGAAGATTTTTCAATCTATTAGCCAGCAAGTTCTGCCAAGCGCCTGCATCGTCTGTGAGCGCCATCAACTGAACTCAATTTGCGCACAATGTTTGCAATCCTTAAGGACGGATGGCTTACTCAATTTTGAATGTTGCTTTCAGTGTGGCATCACCCTAAAAATGCCAGAGCTTAAAGAGCAGCGCTGTAAACAATGCAAAATTAATCCACCTTATTTTGATAAAACTTATTGCCTAGATCGCTATGAAGGTGCACTACAAAATGCAATCCATCAACTGAAGTATCAGAAACGTCTTGCTCATGCCCATGGACTAGCAAATGTGTGGAATCAACTGCTTCCGAAGCAGTTAGAAAATAGCAATGCAAGTTTTCTACTGCCCGTACCCCTGAGTACACAGAAATTATCCTCACGGGGTTTTAATCAAAGCTGGGAGATTGCGCGCAGAATTCATTGCAATCCAAGTATCCAGAAATTACCTCGCGCACTAAAGCGCCATCATCATGAAATTCAACAAGCAGGAGGTGGGCTTTCTGCCAGACGCCTAGCAATACGAGACATGTTTTATCTTGATGACAACTTTATGCCGCTTTTACAGGGTGAAAACGTCATTGTTTTTGATGATGTGATGACCAGTGGAGCCACTCTTAATGAAATCGCACGCGTTCTGAAGGACAATGGTGCATCACACGTCACCAACTGGGTTTTACTCAGAACAGCAAGAGCGCCACATGTTTAATATTGTTTTATTCGAGCCTGAAATCCCACCAAATACCGGCAACATCATTAGACTATGCGCCAATACCGGAGCTACGCTGCATTTGATTGAGCCCCTAGGATTTCCAATGGAAGATGCCAAACTGCGCAGAGCAGGGCTCGACTATCATGAGTTCGCGAAAGTAAAGGTTCACGCCAATTGGGCGCAATTTCTTCAAGATGAACAACCGGACCCAAAACACCTATTTGCTTTAACAACAAAAGGAAGTGGAAGGTTTCATGAAGGCAAATACACCCCTCACGATTACTTTGTGTTTGGCTCCGAGACGAAAGGCATTACTGACGAAGTGCGTAACTCCATCCCAGAAAATAATCAAATGCGCCTGGCAATGCAAGATAGTAGTCGTAGTTTGAACTTATCTAATACGGTAGCGATTGTGGTGTATGAGGCCTGGCGCCAAAATGGTCTGGCAGGCGGCAAATGAAAGCTTGGCCGGGGCGAACTAAGCCTCTATTTTTGGGTCCCGGCCCATTAGCTTCTTGAGTGCTTCTGGTGGTGAAAGTCTGCCAGCAAGCACTTCACCCATCATTGTAGTAATTGGCATCTCAACACCCAGGCGCTTCGCCAAATCTCCTACTGCAGCAGCGCAAAGGACCCCTTCAGCCACATGGCCTAGGCCAGACAAAATCTCTTTTAATGATTTACCGGAGGCAAGTTCGAGACCTACGCGTCGATTACGAGAAAGATCTCCTGTTGCCGTCAATATGAGGTCGCCAACTCCCGTGAGGCCCATACAGGTTTCTGGTCTACCACCGGCTGCCTTCACTAAGCGCATCATCTCAGCCAAACCGCGCGTAAGAACAGCAGCCCGAGCATTTAAACCCAAATCCAAGCCATCGCCAATACCAGCGGCAATTGCTAAAACGTTTTTAATCGCGCCACCTAACTCCACACCCACCAAATCATCACTTGAATAAACGCGCATATTGCCATGATGAAACGCAGCTTGTGCTACAACACACAAATCAGCGGAAGTGCTGGCAATTGTTAAGGCACATGGCATCCCGGCGCCGACCTCTGATGCAAAGCTGGGTCCAGATAATGCGCCATAAGAATGGCAAATGCCATGGTTATGTAACTGATCCTCACGCTCAACCACTTGATGCGGCAACAATGCTGTAGTTGGCTCCAAACCTTTACATAACCAAATAATATTGAGAGGATGCTCAGCAATTTTTAATACTTGGGCAATTGTTTCTGAAAGCCCAGACATTGGCGTTGCAATCACCAATAGATCATCAGCAAAAAGTCTTTGAATAGCGACAGAGAGATTGCTCTCTAATGTAATGTTTTTGGGCAACTGAATGTTAGGCAGATAGGAGCGGTTCTCGCCGCTCCTATCAATATCTGCCAGTTGATCTTTGCTGCGAGACCACAAGCAAACATCTCCATCCTTGAGGTGGCGCGCCGCTTGTGCAGCCATCGCCGTTCCCCAAGCTCCAGCACCAATCAGGGTCACTTTCATGATCTAAGAGCCCCTTGTTTAGAGCTAATGGGGAAAAATAATTTTGCTCTCATCAGTGGCGCCACTCTCTGTGCCAGCTGCCTGTTGAGCTTGCATGAGGCGGTGCTCATACATGCCATGGAAATTAATCTCATTCAGATGAATGGGCTGGAAGCCGGCGCGACTAATGATGTCGGCAATATTTGAACGAAGGTATGGGTACAAAATGGTTGGGCAGGCAATACCCAGCATCGGATCAAGCTGTTGCGGTGGAATGTTACTGAATTCAAAAATGCCAGCTTGCTTAGCCTCAACCAAGAACAGCACTTTTGAGTCTACTTTGGCGGTAACGGTAGAGATAATCGCCACCTCAAAAATGCTCTCGCTTAATGGGCTAACAGCAATATCAACCTCTACTTCTACTTGAGGCTCTGCAGCAACCAATAAAATTTGTGGCGCATTAGGCTGTTCCAATGAAAGATCTTTAAGATAAATGCGCTGAATCCGAAATCCAGGTTCATTTGAGTTATCAGCCCCTGCTTGAGGTGCGGTAGATTGTTCAGTCATTGCTATCTTTCTTGACGAATTAATACATTAAACCAATAAGGGATCGAGCTTACCTGCACGATCTAAAGCCACAAGATCATCGTATCCACCAACATGAGTGTCACCAATATAAATTTGCGGAACAGTGCGGCGACCAGTGCGGGTCATCATGAGCTCACGCTGCGCAGGATCACGATCAATCAAAATCTTTTCTAAATTACTCACGCCTTTTTTGAGCAATAGCTTTTCAGCCATTACGCAATATGGACAAACTTGGGTGCTGTACATGGTTACTGGGGTCATAGACATTACTTAACCAAGGGAAGGGATGCCTGTTTCCAAGCATGGACGCCACCCTCAAGAGCTCCAACCTCAGCGAACCCTAACTTTTGAACCTCGGCAATAGCCTTACGAGAATAGGCCCCGGTTTCGCAAACCAGAACTACTGGAAGCTTGCGGTCTAACTTGAGCTTCTCAATCGCAGCCGAGATCTCGGACGTACTAATGAATTTGGCCCCAGGGAGTCGGCCTGCCTTATAAGCCTCTTCAGGGCGCAAGTCCAAAACATAGGCCTTTCGACGATTAATCCAAATCGTAGCTTCGGTAGGCGACAAGCCCTTTCCGCCAATAAGCGTAGATAATGAGGGTAGGAAGAGCGCGGCGCCCGAAACTAAAAGCAGGGCAATAAGCGCTAAATTATCAATTTGAGTGAGAAAGTTCATCACCGGATTATAGAATGGCTCTATGAAACAACTTGTCCTTATTCGTCATGGCGAATCCGCCTGGAACCTTGAAAATCGCTTCACTGGCTGGGCAGACGTTGACTTGACCCCAAAAGGCGCAGAACAAGCCCTAGCAGCCGGTGAAAGCCTTAAAAAAGCAGGCTATGAGTTTGATGTGGCTTACACCTCAGTTTTAAGACGCGCCATTCGCACCCTTTGGCATGTTCAAGACGCTATGGATTTAATGTGGCTTCCTGTTGTTCATAGCTGGAGGTTGAATGAGCGTCATTACGGTGCGCTCACAGGTCTCAATAAAGCAGAGACTGCGACTAAGTATGGTGACGAACAAGTTCATATCTGGCGCC
The DNA here is from genome assembly GCF_018687735.1 of Polynucleobacter sp. MG-5-Ahmo-C2. Lineage (NCBI taxonomy): Bacteria > Pseudomonadati > Pseudomonadota > Betaproteobacteria > Burkholderiales > Burkholderiaceae > Polynucleobacter > Polynucleobacter sp. MG-5-Ahmo-C2. Next base: position 1,690,887 of record NZ_CP061304.1, read on the forward strand.
GCTCTTATGATGTTCGCCCGCCATTGCTAGAGCCTAGTGATGAGCGCAATCCTATAAATGACCAGCGCTATTCAAAACTAAATACTTCGGACATTCCTTTAGGGGAGTGTCTCAAAGACAATGTAGAGCGCGTGCTACCTCTATGGAATGAGTCGATTGCACCAGCTCTCAAAGCTGGAAAACGTGTACTCTTAGTTGCGCATGGCAATAGCATCCGCTCTTTAATTAAATACTTGGACCAAATGTCTGACGCAGCCATTATGGAAGTGAATGTTCCTAATGGCGTACCACTTGTGTATGAGCTTGATGACAATCTCAAACCCATTCAACACTTTTATCTGGACTAGGGTCAAAAAAGAAACATGCGCCAATTTCTAAAGAATTTCGCTCTCATTACAGTCGGCTTGATTGCTGGGGTAGCAGCCACCATTCAACTTTCAGCAACCGCTCAACAAGGTGCGCAACTGCCACTTGATGAGCTTCGCACACTCTCTAACGTCTTTGCGCAAATCAAGCGTGAGTACGTTGAACCGATTGAAGACAAGCAACTATTAACTGATGCTGTCAAGGGAATGGTTAGCAGCCTTGACCCGCACTCAACTTTTCTCGACAAAAAAGATTTTGCTGAAATGCAAGAGGCAACTTCAGGAAAGTTTGCTGGTCTCGGAATAGAAATCACCTCCGAAGATGGTGTTGTAAAGGTTCTCAATCCGATTGAAGACAGCCCTGCTGCACGTGCTGGATTACAGGCAGGCGACCTCATTACCCGCTTAGATGACAAGCCCGTACGCGGTATGTCGCTGGATAAAGCAGTGCGTACCATGCGCGGCACACCAGGTACTAAAATTACCTTAACCGTATATCGTAAGAGTGAAGAGCGCAGCTTTCCAGTCACTATTACTCGCGCAGAAATTAAAGTGCAGTCTGTCAAAGCCAAAATTCTGGATAACGACATTGCATGGGTTCGAGTAACGAGTTTCCAAGAGCGTACCGTCCCAGACCTCGCTAAAAAATTAACCGATTTAGCCACTCAAGACCCAAAACTCAAAGGCATCATTCTTGACCTCCGGAATAATGGTGGCGGCCTTCTGCAAGGCGCGGTTGGTGTGGCTGCAGCTTTTTTGCCTGCGGATGTGGTGGTGGTTTCCACTAAAGGTCAGGCGCCTGACTCTAAACAAGTATTTAATGCCACGCCAGCCATGTATCGCTTAAGTGAGCCCGGCGACCCATTAGCCGGTGTACCAGAGATTTTCAAGAAGTTACCAATGGTTGTCTTGGTTAATGCCTATTCAGCCTCTGCTTCTGAGATTGTTGCTGGCGCATTACAAGACTACAAACGCGCAACCATTATTGGTAAGACAACCTTTGGTAAGGGTTCCGTTCAGACTGTACGCCCACTGACCAATGACTCTGCCCTCAAGATCACAACCGCCTACTACTACACGCCAAGCGGAAAATCGATCCAGGCATTTGGTGTTAAACCTGATATCCCTGTGGATCAAAACAAAGATGGCGATCCAGACGATGTCCTTATTACTCGTGAAATTGATAGTGAAAAGCATCTACGCAATAAGCAATCTGCTGAAGACAAGCTGATTAAAGATCGTGAACAACGTCGCCTCGAAGAGTTACAGCGCATTGAAGACAAGAATGCGAAGAAAACTCCTGAAGAGAAAGAAAAAGATAAGAACAAAAAGCCGCCTGAACTTGGTAGTGCAGATGACTTCATGCTTTCACAGGCAGTTGCATTCATTAACGGTCAGCCGGTGAAGCGCTCTTCATCCAAGCTCGAGTAATTTTCATTTTCTGGCCCGCAGATGAATGATGAGCAGTTACTTCGATACTCAAGGCATTTACTGCTTGAAGAAATCGATGTTGGAGGCCAAGAAAAGCTTTTAGAATCTCATGCTCTAGTCATTGGTGCTGGCGGCCTTGGAAGTGCGGCAGCGCCATACCTAGCTGCTGCCGGTATTGGCCATATCACCCTGCTGGATCATGATCAAGTCGAGCTGACTAATCTACAACGCCAAATCATGCACACCGAACAAAATGTAGGTAAGAGTAAGGTCGATTCAGGAAAAGCGTTCTTGCAAAAATTAAACTCGGGTATTCATATTGAAACGATTGAGGCTAAAGCAACGTCGTCGCTCCTGGATGAATTATTGCCAAGCGTTGATGTCGTTTTAGATTGCACCGATAATTTTGCAACGCGCCACCTCATTAATGCTGGCTGTGTAAACCATCAAACTCCATTGGTTTCTGGATCGGCACTTCGCTTTGATGGACAGATCAGCGTATTTGACCCGCGCAATTCCACATCCCCCTGTTATGCCTGCGTCTTTTCACCCGATGAAAACTTTGAAGAAGTAAGTTGCTCTTCGATGGGAATTTTTTCACCGCTGGTAGGTATTGTTGGTGCAATGCAAGCGGCTCAAGCCATTCAAGTGCTAGCGGGTTTTGGAGAAGTCTTGATAGGGCGTATGTTGCTGTGGAATGCGCGCACTACCCAAGTAGATGAATTTAAAATCTCCCGCAATCCCGAATGCTCGGTTTGCGGCAAAGCGCATTAAGCCATCAGGCGCTCTAAAGCTTTAGCCTGGTCTTCCGGCTCATAAGCCTTCAAGACCCTTGGAACACGGGCCTTCAATAAACCCACGTTTGCTTTTAAGATTTCACGCTTAACCAATAGCAGCTGACTGAAGTGCATCGAAAAATCCGTCAATCCCAGGGCGAGTAACAATCTCGTCAAGGAAGGGTCTCCAGCCATCTCGCCACATACCGCAATGGGCACATCGGCGCGTTTCGCTTGCTCAATCACATTGGCCAGTAAATTTAAAATTGCTGGATGCAGCGGGTCATACAGATGGGCCACAGCATGATCAGCACGGTCGATTGCCAAGGTGTACTGAATTAAATCATTTGTGCCAATAGATAAAAAATCGAAACGATTGATAAATAGAGGTAGGACCAAAGCGGCGGCCGGGATTTCAATCATGGCGCCCACCTGAATATTGGCATTAAACGCCTGACCACGTTGATGAAGTTGTTGCTTCGCTTTTTCAATTAAGCGGAAAGTTTCATCAATCTCTTTGGCGTGAGCCAACATCGGAATCATGATGCGAGCTTGACCGTATGCAGAAGCCCGCAAGATCGCTCGCAACTGGGTTAAAAAGATTTCTGGCTCAGTTAAAGACCAACGAATTGCCCGCAAGCCCAATGGGGATGTACCCGTTTGAGATACATCACTACCACCAGCACCCAATGCTTTATCGGCACCAACGTCAATTGTTCTAATATTGACAGGCAGGCCATGCATCAAATCCACCACACGGCGGTACTCTAAAAATTGTTGCTCCTCGTCGGGCAGCGCTTGCTGGCGATCCATGAACAAAAACTCGGAGCGGAATAAACCAACACCGACGGCGCCTAATTTCACAGCTTGAATGGCGTCCTCAGGTAACTCAATGTTGGCAAATAACTCAATCTGAACGCGATCCGCTGTTTCAGTCTTAGCATGCTTGAGCTGCTGTAACTTACGAGCTTCTTTGATGCCCTGAGTTTGTAACTTGCGGTATTCCTCAAGCAACTTTTCATCTGGAGCTACGACTACAACCCCTTGCTCACCATCTAAGACCAACCAATCGCCATGGCGAATCATTTCGCTAGCATGGCGCACGCCTACTACCGCAGGAATCTCCATGCTACGAGCAACAATGGCGGTATGAGAGGTCTTGCCGCCGAGGTCCGTTACAAAACCAGTAAAGGCGAACTCCTTAAAGCGCAACATATCGTGAGGCGCAATATCGTGAGCCACGATAATCGAATCAACACCTAAATCACTCGGGGACATCATGTCAGTGCTATCGAGCGCATCTTTTTTCTGCGCATTTAAGGCTTTAATTACTCGCTCAGCTACTTGACGAATATCGTTGGCACGCTCTTTTAAATAAGGGTCTTCAATTTCAGAAAACTGCTCCAACAAATCATTTAGTTCAGTTGTGAGAGCCCAGGCAGCATTCATGCGCTGAGAGCGAATTAACATGATCGGCTTCTCGGCTAAGGCCGGATCAGCAAGAATCATGCCATGCACATCTAAGAACGCAGCCATTTCTTGTGGTGCATCTTTTGGGAGACCATCGCGTAGTTGGTTGAGCTCTTGGCGAACCTGATCAAAAGCATCTAGTAACTTTCGCGCCTCAGACTCTTCTTTGCCTGGCTCAACTAAATAGTGACTAACCTCTAATGCTGCATGAGAAATCAGTACGGCCTTGCCAATTGCAATCCCTTTTGATACCGGAATTCCGTGCAAGGCAAAAGTCATTTTTTACTCGCCTTCACCAAAGCGGTTATTGATTAATTCTGTCAGAGCTTGCATTGCCTCATCGGCCCGATCGCCAACTGTTTCGAGTGTTACTGTGCTGCCAATACCAGCCGCTAACATCATGACACCCATAATGCTCTTAGCATTGATTTGACGCCCATTGCGTGACAACAGTATTTCACACGGAAACTGCGCAGCCAATTGAGAGAGCTTGGCAGAAGCGCGAGCATGTAAGCCTAATTTATTAATGATTTCGATTTCTGCGACTGGCATTACGTGTGGGGCTCCTTAATTATTGTTCTTCAACCTTGGCACCTAGACGCAAGATCCCATGCTGACCTCCAGCAAGCGCCTTTTGTGCCAATTCCTCTAAACCTTCGCCACGATGAGTAATGCAGCGCATCAGCATTGGCAGATTTAAACCCGCAAGCACAATCACAGGGGCATTTAATCCTGATAAGGGACCAAGCGCTTCCAGCCTTGATGCTACGTTCGCTGGGGTTGCCCCCATCACATCAGTCAGAATGAGTACGCCACTCCCTGTATTCACTCCGTAAGCCGCCTTCATTACTCGATCAAAGCTGGCTTTGGTATCTTCATGAGGAGGTATATCAACTGCCCTTACGCGCTCAGGCACTACGCCATAGGTGTGCTCAGCAAATCCGAGCATTGCACTCGCAACTGGCGTGTGGGCAACAATGACAATTCCAACCATGTTATGACAATGCCTTCTCAAGCGCTTTTAAGAAAAACTGTGGAACATCAAACCCACTTTGCTCTGTAATTTCAACAAAGCAAGTAGGGCTAGTAACGTTGATTTCTGTAAGGTAACCACCGATTAAGTCTAGTCCAACCAAGAATAAACCACGCTGATTCAGAATAGGCGCCAGTCTTTCTGCAATCTTCTTTTCAGCATCTGTGAGAGGCATAGCAACGCCTTTACCTCCGGCTGCTAAATTACCGCGAATCTCGCTACCCTGCGGAATACGCGCCAAACTAAAGGGCACAACCTCGCCGCCGATTAACAATACCCGCTTGTCACCCTGGGCTATCTCTGGCAAAAAGCGCTGCACCATCAAGGTTCTAGCTCCGTTCTCACCAAGCGTTTCTACAATGCTGGCTAGATTTAAACCATCAGAACCCACGCGGAACACTCCCATACCGCCCATACCATCCAAGGGTTTAATCACGATATCGCGATGCGTCTGATGAAACGCTTCGACTGCACTGAGTTCACGAGTGACCAATGTCGGTGGAATGAGTTCCGGGAATTCAGTAATAGATAACTTTTCTGAGTGATCACGTACAGCTGCAGGATTATTAAATACTTTCGCACCCTGACGGACTGCAGCCGATAACAACCATGTCGTATTGAGATACTCAATATCAAATGGTGGATCGGTACGCATCAGCACTGCGGAAAACGACTTAAGCGAGCGTGACTCCATCACCCCAAGCTCAAACCATGATGTAGAGCTTGGCTTTACAAGCAGAGTTTGACAATCCGCCACAACGAGATCATCTCTCCATAAAATATTACGGCTCTGACAAAACCATAAACGATGGCCCAACTCCTGAGCGGCACGCATCATCGCCAAAGTAGAATCTTTTTTAAACTTAAAAGATTCAAGGGGATCAGCGATGAATAAAAAGTCCATAGTCTTCTAGATCAATTAGGCCGCTTCGGCATCTGGATCTGTGCGCTCAAGCTCCAATGAAGCCGCTAGCAAGGCTAGGCGCGCAACCACCCCATATAAATAGAACCGGTTTGGAGCTGCGCTACCAGGCTTAGCACTCATGTCTGGCATCGAGTTTTGCTCAAACGCCAGGGGCACAAAATGCATACCAGGCGCATTTAAGTTTTCATCTGGACCACGATCAGTATGAACCCGATAGAAGCCGCCAATGACGTAGCGATCAATCATATATACCACCGGCTCTGCGACTGCCTCGTTGACTTTCTCAAAGGTATAGACACCCTCTTGGATGAGAACATCGCTTACCTCCAGGCCCTCTTTAACCACGCTCATCTTATTGCGGTCTTTACGGTTCAAGCCTTTTAATTGTGAGGGATCATTAACCACCATGACACCCATGCCATAAGTACCAGCATCCGCTTTGACTACGACATAAGGCTTTTCTTTAATGCCGTATTCACGATATTTCTTGGCCGTCTTTTTCAGGACTTGCTCTACTGCAGCTTGTAATTCTTCCTCGCCCTTGCGCTCATGAAAATTCACATTCGAGCAACTTGCAAAATAAGGATTAATCATCCAGGAATCGATATCAACGACCTTAGCAAACTTTTTAGCAACCTCTTCATAAGCGGCAAAGTGATTCGACTTGCGACGTACGTGCCAACCTGCATGCAATCCAGGCAGCAAATACTGCTCATGCAAGTTTTCCAAAATCGGCGGAATCCCAGCAGACAAATCGTTGTTCAACAAAATAGAGCAAGGATCAAAATCTTTTAGGCCTAGGCGTTGCTTCTTGAGGCCTAAACGAGATAGGGGCTCCATTAATAGACGATTACCATCTGGCAACTCAATCCAGGTTGGCTTTTTAATCTCTTCCGAAAAAGTACCCAAGCGGACATTCAAGCCAGCTTGACGCAAGATAGAGGACAAACGCGCAATGTTTTGCAAATAGAAAGTATTGCGAGTATGGCGCTCCGGAATTAATAATAAATTTTTAGCTTCCGGGCAGATCTTTTCAATTGCAGCCATCGCCGCTTGAACTGCCAAGGGCAACATTTGAGGCGAGAGATTATTAAACCCGCCTGGGAAGAGATTGGTATCTACCGGGGCCAGCTTAAATCCTGAATTACGTAAATCAACTGAGCAGTAGAACGGCGGGGTATGTTCTTGCCATTCCAATCTGAACCAACGCTCAATAGTTGGGGTCGCTTCTAGAACCTTTGACTCTAATTCGAGCAAAGGACCGCTTAGGGCTGTGATGAGATGTGGAACCATTCCACCATTGTAAGATTATTAAAAGAAAGACGCGGGATCCTAGGATCCCGCGCTTAAAACCAGGCAGCGAATGAAAGCCGCCCAGTGAGGGGTAAATCTACAGATTAAGACTCGTAGGCAGACTCACCATGTGAGCTGATATCCAAGCCTTCGCGCTCTTCTTCTTCCTTCACACGCAAACCGATCACGATATCGATCAATTTGAATGCTATGTAAGAAACCACGCCAGACCAGATCAAAGTGGTAATCACACCTTGAGCCTGGATCCACAATTGGCTAGCAATAGAGTAGTCAGGAGCAACAGCATTTGCTACGTAATCCCAGATGCCAGAGCCGCCTAATGCTGGATCGGCAAATACACCGGTCAACAACGCACCAGAGATACCGCCTACGCCGTGTACACCGAATACATCTAAGCTGTCATCAGAGCCCAAGATTTTCTTGAGACCGGTAACACCCCAGAGGCAAACTACACCAGCAAATAGGCCGATTGCGATTGAACCCATTGGGCCAGCAAAACCAGCAGCAGGAGTAATAGCAACTAAACCAGCTACGCAACCAGAAGCAGCACCCAACATGGATGGCTTACCTTTGAGAACCCACTCAGCAACAGACCAGCCCAAAACAGCAGCAGCCGTAGCCAAATATGTATTCACGAAAGCCAATGCTGCGCTACCGTTTGCTTCGAGTGCAGAACCGGCATTGAAGCCAAACCAACCAAACCACAAGAGAGCGGCACCGGTCATTACATAGACTAAGTTGTGTGGCTTCATTGCTTCTTTACCGTAGCCAACACGCTTACCGATAACGTATGAACCTACCAAGCCGGCAACAGCAGCATTGATATGAACAACGGTACCGCCAGCAAAGTCGAGAACACCTTTTTGCCACAACCAACCAGCACGAGCAGTAATAGCCTCAAGTGATGCAGCATCTTTGATGTCATCAGGACCAGGCCAGAACCAAACCATGTGAGCGATTGGCAAGTAGCTAAATGTGAACCAAATGATCATGAATATCAAAATTGCAGAGAACTTAGCGCGCTCAGCAAAGGAACCAATGATCAAGCAGCAAGTAATGGTTGCGAACACTGCCTGGAAAGCCATGAACACAAACTCAGGAATCACAACACCTTTACTAAAGGTTGCTGCTACTGAGTCCGGAGTCATACCGCCCAAGAACAAACGATCAAGTCCGCCAACAAATGGCCCACCTTCTGTGAATGCAAAGCTATAGCCATAAATAGCCCACAGCACTGTAATCAAAGAGAACACCATGAAACATTGCATGCAGATCGACAGAATGTTTTTGCTACGTGTTAAACCACCGTAGAACAAAGCCAAACCAGGAAGCGTCATTAACAGCACTAATGCTGTACAGACCATCATCCATGCGGTGTCGGCTTTATTGCACTTTTCAGAGCAAAGAACAGGCGCAGGTTCTGCAGCAGCAGGAGTTGCGGCAGGAGCAGTAACTGCTGGTTTTTTAACTTCATCAGCATGCGCTGGCGAAGTAACAATCACACCAGTAGCACCAATAGCCAAAGCCATCACGCCGCCAGCTAGGAGTTTTTTCATCCAAGTTAACATTTTGAACCTCTCTTTAAAGTGCTGACGCGCCGGTTTCACCGGTACGAATACGAATGACGTGCTCAACTGGAGAGACAAAAATCTTGCCATCACCAATCTTGCCTGTACGTGCAGATTTTTCAATTGCTTCAATCGCACGCTCCAAGATGCCATCTTCAACAGCAGCTTCAATTTTTACCTTCGGCAAAAAGTCAACTACGTACTCAGCACCGCGATACAACTCGGTGTGACCTTTTTGACGACCGAAGCCTTTAACTTCAGTGACGGTGATGCCCGAAACTCCCACTTCCGAGAGAGCTTCGCGCACTTCGTCAAGCTTGAAGGGCTTGATGATTGCGGTAATTAATTTCATGTGTTTCTCCGTTCAGAGGTGGAAATTAGAAAGTTTTTGTCAAAGATACAACTGCGTTACCACGACCTTGGTTACCGTTAAGCGGCGTAGCGTATACATAAACGTTGCTAACCTTTTGTGCAGTAGTGCCAGTGTAATAAGCAGAACCGGACAAACCACCGCCAAAGTCTTTAGTCAAGCCCAACTTCCAATCAGCGTAGCTGAGGTTATAGGTGCCAGCTGGGCTAGACGTAGTTGCAGTCGCAGCAGCTTGAGTAATGTTATTGGGAACGTATTGGTAACCAGCATGGGCATTCAAAGTGATGCCGTAAAAACCAGTGTCGTAGTTTGCAGTCAAGTCTGGGTACATTGAACCAGCACTGTTATAGATTCCAAATAAATTGGTAGCTGCATATGAAACCTTCAAGAAGCCTGTTACAGGGCCAGCAGTAAAATTCTGCGCAGCATAGATTTCAGTTGTGCTTGGGTTGTAGCCCAAAAACTGACGGGACGAGACTGCACCAGCATTACTTAAAGTGGTCGCATTGCCAGCATATGTATAGTTAGGCAGGCCGGAGGTTGGGTAGTAGTACTGCAAAACACCAACGTCAGTAGCAAAACCTTCAGCAATCAGTTCCTTTTTGAAACCAGCGTAGAAGTCCATCTCAATTGGACCAGTCACTGAAGCACCTGGTGTAGTTTGCTTGTTGCCGTAACCATTTGCACCGTAGCTGTCACTAATCCAGGAAATAGATGAGTTCCAGTTGCCCACATAGAAACCGCTCTCATGCGCGTAGTCAAAGCCGCCTTGAATTGCTGGTTTGTTATTGGTTTGTGTCAAACCACGATAGATGTAGTTACTTGCAACAGTTACGTTTGCTGTAATTGGGCTCACTTCTGGGGCTGCAGCCTCTTCAGCAAAAGCTGCTGTCGTTGCTACACCTGATAACAACGCTACTGCTGCCGCAGAGATTGCTGTCTTGTGCAAAGTTTTCATGTAATGCTCCTTACTGGTTGTAATAAAAAATGGGTTGAATGCTTATTGCATGTAGCGATATTGATGGTTGGAACGTTCATTGATTTGTCACAAATCCCCCTATTGAGGCATTTGCACTTATTTGGTGCTTAAGATTGCACTATAGGTGTGAATTTTCACCTTTTAGAGCCATTTCTAGGAGATTTGCCCGTTTTTAGCCACACAACATAAAATATAAATGTGTATCTTTTAAGCAACTTTTCATAGAACTGCGAAACCACATCATGCAAAAACCCGGCGAAATCCTCGAACAAATTCAACGCATTGCTAGCGACATGCAAAGCAAAGTGGGTGATGCTATTCGGAATTCTCCAGCGCAAGAGATTGAAAAAAATGTGCGCGCAATGATGAATCAAGGTTTTCAGAAAATGGATTTGGTGACTCGCGAAGAGTTTGAGTTACAAACTAAAGTGCTAGCTAAGACTAGAGAAAAATTAGAGGCACTCGAAGCTAAAGTTGCAGCTTTAGAAAAAAATTCTTAAGTTTTTCTCTTATCTCTTAAGTTCACTCGGGATAAAACTCACTAAAGAAGTTTGTAAATTCTTCTTTAGCTAGAAGTACTTTTACATCGTCAGCGCTTGCGCTTGCATGTAATACCGACACCTGATAAATCCAAGAATCTCCATTGCTTGCTTGCCGCGTTATCCAGCGCACTCTCATCTGTTGTTGCTCTTTACCATTTAACTTAAAAGTGATGAAGTAATCAGTCGTTGGCAGCTTCTGCCGATTGTTTGCTCGATAACTTGCACGCTCTTCAGCTACTGCTCCACCAGATGCCTTAGCTCTCTCAAGCAAATTATTTTTAAGCTGCGTGATTATTTTTTCAGTTGCAGCAGCCTGATTGACTGGTACTTGTATTGCACTAATAGAGTAAATATCGTTATCGATTTTTACTGCCTCAAGAGTTTGATTAAGCTCTTGCTCTTGATAAGGAATGCGGCGCTCTAATTTATCTGGCTTTCCCGGAAATAGAGCGGTATATCTCTCTTGGGGTGATTGAACTGTGCGCCAATCTAACTTTGGGCTACAGGCCGCCAGCAAAATAATTACTGTTAGCAATACACTAGCCTTACAAGCTCTAAACAACTCCTGCTCCGTGAGCTTGCTGGTCAGCATGGTAGCTAGAACGCACCATTGCACCTACCGCTGCATGGGAGAAACCCATGGCATAGGCCTCTTCTTCAAACATCTTGAAAACATCAGGATGAACGTAGCGGCGCACTGGGAGGTGATGACCTGATGGTGCAAGATACTGACCAATCGTGAGCATATCGATATTGTGCTCACGCATATCGCGCATGACTTCTAGAATTTCTTCATCGGTTTCACCAAGACCCACCATCAAACCACTCTTTGTCGGAATATGGGGAAAGCGTTCTTTGAAATCTTTCAATAACTTTAGGGAGTGTAAATAATCTGCACCTGGTCTCGCTTCCTTATACAGGCGTGGAACAGTTTCTAAATTATGGTTCATCACATCTGGCAAACCATTAGGCGCATGCTCAGCAAAAATATCGAGTGCTTTATCAAGGCGACCACGGAAGTCTGGAACAAGCACTTCAATGCGAGTGTTAGGCGAGAGGTCGCGTGATTGAGAAATACAATCGACATAATGCATTGCACCGCCGTCGCGCAAATCATCACGATCCACACTAGTGATCACTACGTAATTCAGTTTCAAAGCCGCGATAGTGCGTGCCAAGTTAGCGGGCTCTTTTTGATCCAATGGATCTGGCCTACCGTGACCCACGTCACAAAATGGACAACGACGAGTGCACTTATCACCCATGATCATGAAGGTGGCAGTACCTTTACCGAAGCACTCACCAATATTGGGGCAGCTTGCTTCTTCGCAAACAGTAACCAACTCATTCTCGCGAAGAATCTTTTTAATCTCGTTAAATCGAGAATTGCCAGACGCCGCTTTTACCCGAATCCAATCCGGTTTTTTTAAGACCTCTGTCAAAGGAATGATCTTGATTGGAATGCGCGCAGTTTTCTCGCTCGACTTTTGCTTACGGGTAGCGTCGTAATTGAGGTCTTGACGAGACTCAATAGTCGTCTTGGTATCGGTCTTATTTGTAGTCATGTGACATCAGTTGCTTTTGTAAATGCTCCAAAAGCTTTTGGCTAATAGTGTCTATATTGTCCTTGATCCCAAGGGTTTGCATATTCACTGTCTTTAAGCCCTCATAGCCACAGGGGTGGATACGGCTAAAAGCCTCGAGATCAGTGGCCACATTAAGGGCTAGACCATGATATGAGCAGCTTTTAGAGACCTTGAGGCCCAAGGCGGCCACCTTAGCCCCAATCCACTCTGCTGGCACCCTGGACTGCTCTGAAACGTAAATACCAGGAGCGCCTGGATGCCGTTCTGAGGCAACCCCAAAATCTGCCAAGGTATCAATTACCGCTTGCTCAATACGAGAAACCAATTCTTTTACGAAGATGCCTAGGCGTTTCAGGTCAAGTAAGAGGTAAACAACGATCTGACCAGGGCCGTGATACGTAACCTCACCGCCACGATCAACCTGCACAAGCGGAATCTGATTACTAGGTGAATGCAAATTCTTCGCATCACCAGCAAGCCCCAAAGTAAATACCGGGGGGTGCTCCAGAACCCAAATTTCATCAGGTGTTGAGCTATTGCGCTCTTTAGTAAATGCTTTCATCGCCTCATATGTTGATGCGTAATCAGCTAAACCAAGGCGTTTTACTAAAGCAGACATTAAATCAATTACAGAACAATGCTAACTAATGGATGTGTAGACAAAGTTCTATATAACTCATCTAGCTGCTCACGACTTGTAGCAGTAATGGGCAAGGTAATGCCTAAGTAATTACCATCCTTAGAGGGTCGTTGCTCAACTTTAGTCTCATCAAATGTTGGGTCAAATTGTTTTGCAATATGAATGATTGCTGGTAAATACTCTGGATTGGCTTTGCCCATTACCTTAATTGGAAATTCAGAAGGATATTCAATGAGTGACTTTTCTTCGGCCATATTTTTCTCTATCTTTTCTTATTATTTGCGATGATCTGGCATGCCCAACCAAGCACCAGTGATGATGTTGCGTATGCAGTGCAATCTGCGATGGAAGAAGTGATCAGCGCCAGGTACCACTTGCACGGTGAGCTCTTGCGGTCGCGCCCAATCTAAAACATCGATCAATGGAATGGTTTCATCTAACTCACCATGAATCAGAATCGTATCTGCGGGCACTGGGGCTAAAGTCCACTTACCTGCAGCGCTACCCACCATCACCAAACGCTCTGCAGGCCGGTCTACATCAATAAGCCTTTGCACCAAGTGGCTACCAACAAAGCTACCAAACGAAAACCCTGAAACTACTAGCGGCAAATTATTTAAGCTTGGAACCCATGCCTGATTAGCCGTCGCTTCAAATTGTGACCAGCTTGATGGGGTGCGCATCCAATCAGTGACCTGCAAGAGATCTTCTAACTCGCCAACGCCATCATCATGCACGCCAGCAGTGCCACCCACCCCACGAAAATTGGGACGTACGCTCACATAACCCAATTGATTAAAAGCACGTGCCATTGTCGCCGCCACTTTGTTATCCATGGTGCCACCCATCAATGGATGAGGATGGGCAACTAATGCTAAACCACGGATTGGAAAGAAAGGGTCGCTTTTTAATTCATCTGGCAGATCGATAGACATTTCTATTGCGCCAACAATGCCTTCAATATGAATTACTTTTGTACGGCTATTCATGAAAAAACTTTCTAATAACTATGACAACTGCAAGCGCTCAACTGGGCGCCCAGCCACTAAATGCGATTGGATAATTTCTTCAACATCTTCCTGGTCCACAAGGGTATACCAAATACCCTCTGGATAGACCACCATCACAGGGCCATCAGCACAGCGATCTAAGCAACCTGCTTTGTTTACACGAATCTTACCGGGGCCGGCAAGCCCCAATTCTTTGACTCTATTTTTGGCGTACTCAAATAATGCAAATGCATTATGACGATCACAACAATTTTCGCCATTGCTACGTTGGTTTAAGCAAAAAAACAGGTGGTGTGTAAAGCTCATAGAAAAATTATATTCGTCAATGTTTGGGTTTTAGTTCAGCGGCGTTATAAATCATCCAAATTAAGGCTATTGGTAACCATACCACCGATACCCACTGCATTAACTCATTAAAGTGTAATAGACGCCCTTGATGCCAATGCCGCAGATTCAGGATGAAATAAGGATTATCGGGCAGCACATGAATAGCGATAGTAGCGCTCACTAAACAAAATAATGCCAAGATAAGTCTTCCTCTTTGATTGAGTCGCAGGGCGCCTCTTAGCAAGAAACTTGCCAACACCATTCCCCATAATGCACCGGCTGTAAGCCATATCAAGCTGAATTCTCCACCAAACTGGAGAGCAGTAAAAAAGGTTTTCATGACCACAGTTATGCAAAGCAACCCATTGAGAATTCGCCACTGCGGGGCCTTAGTGCGTAAACCTGAAGAGAGCAATAAAGCAACCCCAAGCCAACAAAGGGCAGTAATCAAAGTTTCTTGCACCACTTGATTGATAACCAAGGTCCCCCAGTCGATTGAACCAAAAATTGCATGGCCCCACACGCCGGTTCCTAGCCATGAACTTTGGGGATAAATTTGTGACCAAGGAAATAATAAGAAGAGTGCGCATGCGGCCCAATTGAGACCAAACCATTGATCAAAGCGACGTCGAATTACGCTACCTGATAACCATTGTGGACCTAGGGGGATGGCTAATAAGCCGCCTAATAAACCGCCAAACATATTTGCCCACCAATCCATCAAACTAGGGATGCGGGTTGGCAACCACGATTGCAAAGTTTCCACGCTCAATGCCAGTAGCGCACTTAGGCCCAAGGCAATACTCAAGGCCACAAAGTTACGCCAACGAGGATAGGCAGCAAAAACCAGCAAAAATCCAAAAGGGATATACGCCAAGATATTCACGGAAACATCAAATAAAGTAATAAACCGGGGCAGCGGTGCGCCTACCCAGGCCGACGCGTCAATACCATTACCGAAATCAAAATCAAAAGGGTTAAGACTGACATAAACGATCAATAGCGCATAACTAAGGCTCATTGCCCTAGCCAAAGGCATAGCCTGCAAAGGCCATGCAAACTTATGGGGGCGCTGATCTTTTTGATCCATCCCACAATTCTAGGTCAGACCTTTCTACAATGGCGAAATGACCGCTAATTGCATCCTTGAACGTGTTGCCGAAACCCAATCTACAAATAATGACCTTTTGGAGCGCTGGCGCGCCGGCGAACTGATTGACCCAGTAGCCCGCATTGCTCATAAACAAACAGCTGGCAAAGGCAGGGCTGGACGTACTTGGCTAGCGCACCCTGAAGACTCTATCTGCTTTTCCTTGGCTTATCCATTTACGAGAAAGCCAGGCGAACTGAGCGGGCTTAGTCTTTTAGTTGGATTGGCGGTTATTGCTGGAATTGCACAAGCATGTGATTTGAGTGAGGTAACGCTTCATCAAGCAGGTCTTCGACTGAAGTGGCCAAATGATTTACTGCTGAATAATGCAAAACTTGGCGGCATCTTGATAGAGGGTGGCCAAGCAAAATCTACGGATCCAACCTGGATGATTATTGGTATAGGCATGAACTTGAGGAATGCGAACGCAATTGAAACAAGCTTAGGAAACCAGTCTGAATTAAAGATTGGCGCCCTTGATCAGCTGCTTTCACCTCAATCAAGGCTACCTGATATGGAATATCTCTGGTTGAAGCTCATTGCATCTCTAGAACATCATTTAAGCGAATTTAATCAACATGGTTTTGAACAGCACCAGGCGCAATGGAAAAAATGGGATGCTTATCTAGGCCAGATAGTATGTATATCTGGCGCAGGTAAAGAGCCCATCTGCGGCATTGCTCAGGGCATAGATAATGCAGGCGCTTTACTATTGCAACAAGACAATAAAACAATTGCCATTCATGCGGGCGACGTTTCCTTAAGAATTCAATCATGAGCCTTTACTTACTATTTGATGTTGGTAATACGCGTCTTAAATGGGCCGCTGTCGAATCAACACAACAGCCATCAGATCGACAAAAAAAATTATGGGCTTACTCTGGATCAATCAGTAGCAAATCGCTAGCCTCACCTGAACACAGATCAGAGTTGGCTGATTACATTGCAAAAACCTTGCCTAAACCCGATGCCATTGGTTTTACTTGTGTTGCCGGTCAAGATGCCATTGAAAATCTTCAATCACTATTTCCGCAATGGAATGACGTTTCTTGGAAACAACTCACCGGCGATAGTCAGTACGCCGGTGCACGTACCCTCTATGAAGATCCAAGTAAGCTCGGCGCGGACCGCTGGGCCTCTGTCATTGGCGCTCGCGCCCTCTCCAATACCAACATACTCATCATTAATGCTGGTACCGCCACTACGCTTGATCTGCTTGGCGCTAATGGCGTTCACTATGGCGGATGGATATTGCCTGGGCTTGAGCTAATGCAAAAAAGCTTAGAGGGTAATACCGCGCAATTGCCGCTCGCAGCTCGTGATCAAAGTAGCAATGGTTTTGGTCTATCTACCAACAACGCTATCATCAGTGGTTGTGATGCTGCGCAAATTGGCGCCATTCAATACGCAATTCAGTTAGCAAAAGAAATGAATCATCCCGTTGAAAGAGTTTGGATTGATGGTGGTAATGCCAAGATTTTGGTAGCCGAGATGAGTAAATCTAAAACGCAATCTTCATTATCAATAGAGGCAACTGAAGGCTTGGTGTTGCGCGGCATATGGGCCTGGCTACTGCAAAATCTTTAAGCGCGGATCTTGCCTAATAAGCTAGTAGTTGAACGCTCATACAGAAATGGAATCGCAATCGCTTTACCGCCCCAAGTTTTGACTAGATGGGTTTCCGCAAGAGTGTCGATTGCATAATCACCGCCCTTGACATAAATATCTGGGCGAATTTTCTCAATTAAGCTCACTGGTGTTTGCTCGGTAAAGAGCACAGCCATATCCACGCTTTCAAGTGCGGCCAACAAAGCCTGACGATCTGCCTCAGAGTTAATAGGCCTGTCCTCACCCTTACCCAGCATCTTGACCGATGCATCTGAATTAACGCCAACCACTAAGCAAGCCCCTAAAGCGCGCGCTTGCGCTAAATAGCTGGCATGCCCACGATGCAGAATGTCAAACACGCCATTGGTAAAGACCAGTGGCCTCGGAAGCTTCGCAATACGAGCAGCAAGCTGATCTAAAGGACAAACCTTAGACTCAAAAGAAGGTGGGTGCAAAGAAGTCATAACTCAATATTAAAGGCATTGGCTGCTGCCCAGCGATATTACTCAGAATGTCTTAGACTTGGGCACTAACGATCCAATAAAAGAAGGCGCTTCATGCACCGCGAGTCATCCTACTTACCCCGTACAGTTTTTACTTGGGTTTTTATCCTAACTGCCCTCCTATTAGGAGCCCAAGTTGTCAATGCAGCCCCCAGCTGCAGCCCCTTACTGTCTCAGACCTTTCCACGCCTGCAGGATGAGACACCTCAAAATCTCTGCCAATTTCAGGGGAAAGTGATTCTGGTAGTCAACACCGCCAGCTTTTGTGGTTTTACGGGCCAATATGAGGGCCTAGAAAAGATCTATGCCAAATATAAAGATCAAGGCTTTGTCGTTCTAGGCTTCCCCTCCAATGACTTTGGTCAGCAAGAGCCAGGTAGCAATAAGGAGATTGCTGACTTTTGTAAAAATACTTATGACGTGAAATTTCCGATGTTTGCAAAAAGTTCAGTTTCAGGCAGCAATCCAAACCCCCTCTTCAAGATGTTGATTGCTAAAACTGGCACAACACCAAAATGGAATTTCTATAAATATTTGATCGATCGCAATGGCAATTTTGTTGACTCGTATGGCAGTATGACTAAGCCAACCAGCAGCACTATCACTACCGAGATCGAAAAACTCTTGGCAGAAAAACCCCAATGAGCAAAAAAAGAGTTGCCATTATTGGCGCTGGTATTTCTGGCCTTGGATGTGCTTATGCGCTACGAGAGCATCCTGAATTTGACCTAACCCTGTATGAGGCTGGCGATCATATCGGCGGCCACAGCAACACCGTCGACTTCAAGTGCGCTATTGATGGAAAAGAAATCTCCCAGGGTGTTGACACCGGATTCTTAGTCTTTAATCGCAAAACATATCCACGCTTAGTCCGCCTCTTTGAAGAAATTAAAGCCCCAGTAGCGCCTTCTGAAATGTCCTTCTCCGTATCGATTGATACATCCGATAAAAAACATGCCCATCGGAATATTGAATGGGCAGGCAATGACCTAAACTCCTTCTTTGGACAAAGATCAAATCTTTTATCTCCATCATTTTGGAGAATGGCTTTTGATATCTTGCGCTTTAATCGCTTGGCCACTCAGCTAGCCCAAGAGCAAATTGAAGCGGGCCACCTTTACAAAGAGCCTGATGAAACTATTGCTAATTTTTTAGACCGTAATCGATTTAGCCAAAGCTTTAAAGAGAATTATTTTCTGCCGATGATTGGCGCAATCTGGTCATGCTCAGTCGAGCAAATGCTCGAGTTTCCCATTCAAACAATGGTCCGCTTTTGCCATAACCATGGTTTGCTTCAAATTCAGAATCGTCCACAATGGTTAACTATCAAAGGTGGCTCTCGGGAGTATGTCAAACGCATCATTGCCGCCCTTAAAGAGTCTAAAGTAAAGATTGTGCGCGAAGGTGTTGTACGCGTTAATGCCAATCAAGACGGTGGATCTCAGGTTGAGGTAATCAGTCAATCAGGTTCAGCTTTTTTTGATGAGGTGGTGATGGCATGTCATAGCGATCAAACGCTTGATCTCGTTCATGGCATTCATCAACAGGCTCGCAATATTTTGGCAGCAATTCCTTACCAAAAAAATCGTGCCATTCTCCATACAGATATTCGCTTTTTACCAGAAGCAAAACGTTGTTGGGCTGCTTGGAACTACACTGCTAAATCTGGCATGACGATTTCATCCAAACAGCACGTGAGCGTGAACTACCTGATTAATCGCTTACAGCCTCTTCCTGCACAATTAAAAGACATTCAAATTATTGTTAGCCTGAACCCCGCATCAGAACCCGATCCAAAACTAGTGCATCAAGAGATTCACTATTCACACCCAGTGTTCGATATGAGCGCTATCCAAGCTCAGAAAGAATTGCCTCTTATACAAGGCACGGCGTCAATCTGGTATTGTGGCGCCTGGACTGGATTCGGCTTTCATGAAGATGGTTTACGCTCAGGCGAGTTGGTTGCAGAGGCCTTAATAGAAAGTATTCACTCACCGCTAAAGAGCCACCCCAAACAAGATGCGCAATAAATGAATCAGCCAAAGATTAACTTTGGGGTTGTAAAACATCAGCGACTTAGACCGGCTAGGAATAGCTTTGGCTATGGTGTTTTTACTCTATCAATTCCGATGCGAGCAAGACAGCAAGCTTCCGATCTTCTGAGTCGGCACGGGCTTCACGACAATCGCCTAGGCTTGTTTTCTTTCTTTGATAAAGACCATGGCTTAGGACAAGCAGATAGCTTGCGGTGGATTGAAAACATTTTGCAAGAAAACCAGGTTCCAAATATTGATGGGGAAATCTGGTTACAAACCTTTCCCAGGGTATTGGGTTATGTATTCAACCCAGTGAGTTTTTGGATATGCACCCGTGCAAACGGCCAAGTACAGGCCGTATTGGCTGAAGTGAACAATACCTTTGGCGAGCGCCACTGTTACCTGTTGCATAAAAATTCTGGCGAGGTATTGCGCTCAGGTGAAACGCTCAGCAGTCAAAAGGTATTTCATGTTTCGCCATTTTGTGCAGTGCGTGGCAACTATCATTTTCGCTTCCTATTCCCGCAAGACAGCAATAGCGGTGCAAATTCTGTTTGCCGTATTGAGCTTCACGAAGATGGCCTCCCGCTTATCAATACAAGCATTAGCGGTAGTAGTCGCCCACTCAGTCGATCTAACCTTTGGCTAGCGTTTTTGCGTTACCCACTGATGAGTCTTGGAGTCATTTTTCGGATACATTGGCAAGCATTCAAACTATGGGTAAAAGGTGTACCCTTTCACTCCAAGCCCACTCCACCCGAATTTGAAGTTAGCAAATGAATCGTCCTGGTCAATCTTTACTTTCGCGTCTTAACTTTTCGCAGCCGAAACGGCCTGCTCAGAAGAAGCAATCTCATTTGGGTGCAGAAACTCTACTGAGCCTCTTATCCCAACTTAGCAGTGGTCACCTAAAAGTAACACTACCCGATGCCAATATCAGAGAATTTGGCAATAAATCAGACGCATTGCATGCGGAGATTCAAATTCTGGATTGGTCTGTATTTAAGCAAGTTCTGTCACACGGGGATATTGGCTTTGCTGAAAGTTATATTCGCGGAGAGTGGAACACTCCAGACCTCAAAGCCGTCCTAGAGCTTGCAATTCGTAATCGCAGAATTTTAGAAAAAGCGATTTATGGTAGTTGGTATGGATCAATACTATATCGCATCAGACACTGGTTACGGGATAACAGCAAGACTGGCAGCCGCAAGAATATCCATGCCCACTATGACCTAGGTAATGCCTTTTACACCTTATGGCTAGACCCCACCATGAGTTACTCGAGCGCTTGGTTTTCAGAGGGTGAAAAACAATCGCTCGCTGATGCCCAACGCGCCAAAATCACTCGCATTTTGCAGTCCCTCGACACCAAACCTGGCGACCATGTTTTAGAAATTGGCTGTGGTTGGGGTGGCGTCATGGAAGAAGCACTTCGTAGCAATATAGCGATTACTGGCCTTACGCTTTCAACTGAGCAAAAAGCCTTTGCCGAAGATAGGCTACAAAAAGTTCAATCGCAAATCGAACGCCCCGCACCTTTTGCTGTACGTCTTCAGGATTATCGCGATTGCCAAGAACAATTTGAGGGTATTGCCTCTGTAGAAATGTTTGAAGCTGTTGGCGAAAAGCATTGGCCAGAATATTTTCAAACGATTGCCAAATGCTTAAAGGCTGGTGGCAAAGCTTGTATTCAAACAATTGTGATTGCTGAAGAACTCTTTGAACGTTACCGCCATAGCACCGACTTTATTCAACAATATGTATTTCCTGGAGGCATGCTACCTTCACGCACCAGCTTTAAAGAGAGTGCTGCCAAAGCAGGACTTCAGATTGACGGAGAATTTGCATTTGGGGCTGACTACGCTAAAACACTTTGCCTCTGGCGTGACAGATTCAATCAAAAGCTGCATGAAGTGCATGACCTAGGGTTTGATGAAGCTTTTGTACGGCTCTGGAATTTCTATTTGATGTATTGTGCTGCTGGGTTTTCAGAGCGTAATATTGATGTTGTGCAATTCACCCTCAGCCATAAACCCATACAAGCATCACCGAATGCTCTGAGCGCATGAAACAAAAAGGGCTCCCTGATTTTTCAGAAAAACGCGTCTGGTTGATTGGCGCCTCCAGCGGGATTGGCGAGGCTTGCGCTAAAGCATTGATTAAAACTGGAGCTAAAGTGGCACTCTCCAGCCGAAGAGTGGAGCGCTTACATCCAATTGCAGATCTTGGTCATCCAGGGCAAGCACTTGTAGTGCCATTAGATGTAACTGTTGATGCGCAATTGAAAAATGGCTACCAATCAATTTTGAGCGCATGGGGCGGGATTGATTTATTGCTATTTGTTTCTGGTGTGTATGCACCCCTTCGGGCGGACAACTTTGATATTGATATCGCAGAGCAAACGATTGATGCAAACCTCCTGGGGCCCATGAGATCTGTTGCGCTTGTATTACCTGAAATGCTTAAAGCTCACGCAGGTCATATTGCTATTGTGGGAAGTGTTGCAGGCTACAGTGGCCTTCCCAAGGCCTTAGCCTATGGACCAAGCAAAGCTGCCATCATTAATTTCTGCGAGACGCTTTACTACGATCTACTCCCTCAGGGAGTGAGCGTTCACATGATTTCTCCTGGCTTTGTAGCCACCGAAGCAACCGCTCAAAATGATTTTGAGATGCCTGCCCTGATTAGCGCTGAAGAGGCGGCCACTGAAATTTTGAATGGTATTCAAAGGGGAGAATTTGATATTCACTTCCCTAAGCGATTTTCAAGGTTCTTAAAATTCCTCAGAATCATGCCGTATCCCATCTACTTTTGGATAGTGCACCGCTTCGTCAAAATCTAAATAGCGGCCGATGTAGGGTAGTTACTGTTTGTATTTATTTTTACGGATTTTTTCTTCAAGATAATCCATTACTGCTATTGCTTTAGTCTTAGTGCCAGCAATCGAGGGTGATGTAACGTACTTGCCTTGCATCACAATCGTTGGGACGCCATCTATACGATAGGCTTCCGCCAATTGCTTTGCTGCACGTGCTTTAGAGGCCACAGCAAAAGAGCGATAGGTGGCCAGAAAAGTATTGCGATCAATTCCTTGCGATGCAACCCAATCCGCAATCTCCGACTCAGTTAATAAGCGCTTGTTCTCTTTATGCATGGCATACATAACTTTTTCATTTAGGGCATCACCTTTACCCAATGCTTCGAGCGCATAAAATAATTGACTGTGTGGCATAAAGTCATCACGAAAGGCAACAGGCACTCTGCGGAAAGTCACATCCTTAGGCTGGTGCTTCATCCAACTAGTAAGCTCTGGCTCAAAGTCGTAGCAATGGGGGCAGCCGTACCAAAAGAACTCAATAACCTCTACCTTGCCCTTGGTCTCAACGGGTTGTGCAATTGGAAGAATGCGGTAATCGAACCCTTCCTCGATCTTTTGGCTTTGTGCACCAACAAGTCCGCTAAGACACAGCAATGTCAGTAATGTAAAGGCTCTTTTGCTAAATGAGATCATGATTTGCTGGATTTAATCAGGGTTGGTTTAATGCCCATGCTGCTTAACTTATCCCGCACTGGATTGCCCTCATCAGGACTATTGTAAGGGCCTACACGCACACGCCATAAAGTATTGCCATCAGCAGTCACTTCACTCAGTTGCGCTTGAATTCCTTGGATGGCTAAATTTGCTTTTTGTGCGTCAGCATCAGCGCGCTTTACAAACGCCCCTACTTGCAGGAAATAAATGGCATCCGTTTTTAAGCCAGTTTCGGCTGGCTTTTTGCTGCTTACCAAATCGCCAATCGGATCAGATGGAGCCGATGTTTGTGACTTTCCTTGCAAAGGCTTATTCAAATCCAATGGCTCTATCGGAGCCGCAGCCTCGCCTTCAGTGGGTGCTGCGGAAGGCTTAATGGTGAGCGGTAGATTAGGCGCACGAACCCCAGGCTTTTCTTGAGGGGTATTTTTAGAGAGGTACAGGGCAATCGCCAGGGCAATTCCTAATCCCGCGCCCAGGCCGACCACAAAACCGAGGATAGTGCCGCCATACTGGGCGTTCTTCCCGTCGATCTTTATGAAGCCAGCTTGTTGATTCGGTTGTTTCATCATTTCCTCATCTTACATTTTCACTTCATACACCGCCACTACATCTTAGCGGGTGCAGATACCCCTAATACTTTTAAACCATTTTGTAGTACTTGGCGGGTCGCCAATAGTAACGCCAGACGAGCCGCCTTGAGATTTTGATCGTCTACTAGCACACGGTCTGCGTTATAGAAGGTATGAAAATCGCCGGCCAAGTCCCGCAAGTAGAACGCAAGCGCATGAGGAGCCAGCTCAGCAGCAGCATCGGTAAGCACCTCAGGATACTCTGCTAAACGACGCAATAAATGGTCTGATGCCTTACTTTGCAACAAAGATAAGTCAGCTGAAGCCAAATCAGAAATTTGACCACCCCATTGCTGCAAGATTGAATTGATGCGCGCATGAGCATACTGAACATAAAACACTGGATTCTCGTCATTTTGCTGTAAGGCTAAATCAATGTCGAAAACAAATTCAGTGTCTGCCTTGCGTGAGATCAAGAAAAAGCGCACCGCATCACGGCCACGTTGTAATGCCAACTCTCTTGTTTCAGGAGTCATCTCGGGAGTAACTCCGCCAGACCACTCAACCAAATCACGCACGGTGACATAAGAACCCGCGCGTTTAGAAATCTTGACCTCTTCACCATGGCGCATCACGGTTACCATCTTATGCAAAACATAATCTGGATAAGTCTTCGGAATATCCCAGCCGCGCTTTTGTGCCACGCCCTGTAAGCCAGAGCGAACGCGGGCTATCGTGCCATGATGGTCGCTGCCTTGTACATTAATGACCTTATGGAAACCCCGATTCCATTTACTAGTGTGATACGCCACATCAGGAACGAAGTAAGTAAAGCTGCCATCAGACTTGCGCATCACACGATCTTTATCATCGCCATCATCTGTAGTTCTTAACCACAATGCGCCTTCAGACTCATAGGTCTTGCCGATACTTTGTAAATCGCCCACAATTTGCGCAACGCTGCCGTCGGTATATAGAGATGATTCTAAGTAATAACAATCGAATTGCACGCCGAACGTTTTCAAATCGATGTCTTGCTCATTACGCAAATAAGCAACCGCAAAAAGACGAATGGCCTCAAGATCATCCTTGTACTCTGGAGAACTTTTGAAAGCAGCAGCAATCTCGGCAATATACTCACCGTTATAAGCTTGCTCTGGCCAAGCCGAATCGCCAGGCTTCAAGCCATTTAAACGCGCCTGAACAGATAAAGCCAAATTAGCAATTTGCACCCCAGCATCGTTGTAATAAAACTCACGATGCACCTTAGTCCCTTGGGTTGCCAATAAATTTGCCAGCGCATCACCAAGCGCAGCTTGTCTGCCATGACCAACATGCAGGGGACCTGTAGGGTTGGCTGAAACAAACTCAATCATAGCGTTTGCCACTGTAGCCCGATCTTTTGGTAGCTCACCAAAATAGGGGCCTTCTGTCAGGATCTCATTGACTACCGCTGTTTTTGCAGCATTACTTAAGCGAAAATTGATAAATCCAGGGCCTGCAATTTCACAAGAATTAATAAGCTGGTCAAAACCAGGCTCTTTTTGTAAACACTCAACCAAAGCCTGAGCCAACTCCCTGGGATTGAGCTTCCAGGCCTTTGATAACTGAAGAGCGATATTGCAGGCGACATCACCATGATCAACGGCCTTGGGGCGCTCTAAACGTGGCGCAGTGGGCTGATCTAAGCCACGCTCCCGAGCAAGGCTCCCAAGCGCACTGCCAAGCATCTGAATTAAACGATTTTTATTGGTTAACAACATAGAAGAGTGAGTTTATCAGGTGGTAAGCTATTGAAATGATCTATCAATTTCGCTCAAAAGCTGGTCCAGACGTCATTATGATGGCCGATCTGACCAAGCGGATCTTCGATATTTTGGGTCGTCCACTAGAGTCTCGCGGGATCCTCATGGTTGAGCAACTCCCCGCCCTGATTACAACTCTAGAGACTGCCATCCTCAAAGATCTCGAGGAGCGCTCTAAGACCCAGGATGAAACTAAAGAGGAGGCTGAAAAACCAAAGCTGGCTGATCGCCTTGGCCAAAGGGCCTACCCGTTTCTTGAGCTAATGAAGCAGGCTAAAGCCAAAGACGAACCCGTGATGTGGGGCGTTTAATCTATTAGGCTTGCCAATTGGCGGCGGATATCTTCGACAGACTCACCACGACGTTTAGCCATATCCTCAAGCTGATCAGCTGAGATTTTTCCAACATTAAAATAACGCGCATCTGGATGGGCAAGATAAAAACCGCTCACACTAGAAGCCGGGTTCATGGCCATCGACTCAGTCAAGGTCATACCAATATCTTCGGAACCGATGACTCTCAGTAGATCTTTTTTCACTTCGTGAGCCGGGCAAGCGGGATAACCAGGTGCAGGACGAATACCACGATACTTTTCTTCAATCATCTGATCGTTCGTCAGAATCTCATCCGTGGCATAACCCCATAAATCAGTACGCACTCGGTGATGCATCAGCTCAGCAAATGCTTCTGCCAAGCGATCAGCCAAAGCTTTCAACATAATCGCACTATAGTCATCATGCTTAGCCTGGAACTCTGCTACTTTCTTTTCCACGCCATGGCCAGTTGTAACCGCAAAACATCCAAGGTAGTCAGCCACACCAGAATCTTTTGGAGCAACATAATCCGCTAAGCAACGATTTGGTCTGCGCAGCCCATCAATCACTGGACGCTCAGCCTGTTGGCGTAAGTTATGCCACACAAATAGTGGGTGCTCGCGCGCTTCATCGCTATACAAAACAATATCGTCGCCAATCGTATTAGCAGGATAGAAAGCCACTACCGCATCAGCCTGCAACCATTGGCCCTTGATCAACTTATCAAGCAAGACCTTAGCATCCTCAAATACCTTGCGAGCCTCAATACCCACAATCTCATCATCTAAGATGGCCGGGAACTTGCCAGCCAAATCCCATGTTTGAAAGAATGGGGTCCAGTCAATATATTTAGCAATGTCGCTTAGTGCAAAGTTTTTAAATACGCGGCGACCAATAAATTTTGGCCTCTCAGGGACATACAAAGACCAATCAATGAGCTCGCGATTTTTACGAGCCGCTTCCAAAGAAATGGTTGGCGCAGCTTTCTTATTAGCATGTTGCTCACGAATACGAACATAGTCATCACGCAAGTCTTGAATAAACTTCTTAGCACTCTCATCTGAAAGTAGGCTTGATGCTACAGATACTGAGCGTGATGCATCCGGTACATACACTACCGGACCATCGTAATGCGGCGCAATCTTCACAGCGGTATGCACGCGTGAGGTTGTGGCACCACCAATCATCAGTGGTATTTGACGCTCACGGAAATAATCATCACGCTGCATCTCTTGAGCAACATAAGTCATCTCTTCCAGTGATGGCGTAATCAAACCAGAAAGGCCTATGATATCTGCATTTTCCTCCTTAGCACGCTTCAGAATCTCAGCACAAGGAACCATCACGCCCATATTGGCTACTTCGAAGTTATTGCATTGCAAAACGACAGTCACAATATTTTTTCCAATATCGTGCACATCACCCTTCACTGTAGCCATCACGATCTTGCCTTTGGCTTTGGCTTCACCACCAGCAGCAACGTGTTGACGCTTCTCTTCTTCAATATAAGGAATCAGAATAGCCACAGCTTGCTTCATAACGCGCGCACTTTTAACTACTTGAGGTAAGAACATTTTTCCCGCACCAAACAAGTCGCCAACAACATTCATACCATCCATGAGCGGGCCTTCGATTACCTCAATCGGCCTACCACCTGTACCCATGATTTCAGAGCGTAACTCTTCTGTGTCTTCTTCAATAAAATTGGTGATGCCGTGAACCAAGGCATGGGTTAAACGCTCACGCACAGGAGCCTCACGCCATACCAAGTTCTCTACTTGCTTAGCGCCACCGCCTTTAAATTGATCGGCAATATCGAGTAAACGCTCCGTTGGCGTTTTGCCCTCTTTCACTTGAAAGCGATTCAGAACCACATCCTCAACCCGTTCACGGAGCTCTGGATCTAAATCAGCATATACGCCTAACTGACCCGCATTCACAATGCCCATATCCATACCAGCCTGAATGGCGTGATACAAAAATACGGTATGAATCGCTTCACGCACCCGATCGTTACCGCGGAATGAGAAGCTCACATTAGAAACGCCACCACTGACTTTGGCGCCCGGAAGATTTTGTTTTATCCAGCGTGTAGCGTTAATAAAGTCGACCGCATAGTTATCATGCTCTTCAATACCAGTAGCAATTGCGAAAATATTTGGGTCGAAAATAATATCTTCAGCTGGAAAGCCGATTTCATTTACTAAGATTTGATAGCAACGCTGACAGATTTCTGTCTTGCGCTTGAATGTGTCCGCTTGACCAACTTCATCAAATGCCATCACCACAGAAGCAGCACCATAACGACGTATTAAGCGCGCCTGATTTCTGAAAGGTTCTTCACCTTCTTTTAGGGAGATGGAGTTAACGATTGGCTTACCTTGAATACATTTCAAGCCGGCCTCAATCACGGTCCATTTGGAAGAATCAATCATGATCGGAACTCGAGCAATATCAGGCTCAGAAGCAATCAGATTTAAGAAGCGCACCATGGCCGCCTCAGAGTCCAGCATCGCCTCATCCATATTAATATCGATGACTTGTGCCCCATTCTCAACTTGTTGACGCGCTACTGCGAGCGCTTCATCAAACTGGTTATTCAGAATCATGCGAGCAAAGGCTTTGGAGCCTGTGACGTTCGTACGCTCGCCGATATTCACAAAACCAACTTCTGGAGTCATGTTAAATGACTCAAGCCCTGAAAGCTTCATTGCAGGCATGGCTTTTTTATCTAACTTACTCATGCCGCTGCCTCAGAATCTTCGCGATAGAAAGCACGAGGCCTACGTTTAGCAACTGCGTTAGCAATCGCGCGAATGTGATCGGGTGTAGTACCGCAGCAACCACCGACTAAATTAACCAAGCCATCTTTAGCAAAACCATCTACTAAGCTTGAAGTAATTTCTGGGGTTTCATCAAAGCCAGTATCACTCATGGGATTAGGCAAGCCAGCATTAGGGTAGCAAGATACGGCTGCGTCACAAATACGTGCGAGCTCTGCGATATACGGGCGCATCAAGGCGGCACCTAAGGCGCAATTTAAACCAAATGTTAGCGGCTTAATATGACGCAAGCTATTCCAAAATGCTTCAACCGTTTGACCAGATAAAATTCGCCCAGAAGCATCAGTAACCGTACCGGAGATCATCACCGGCAAACGCTCACCCGTCTCTTCAAAGAATTCATCTAGCGCAAACAACGCCGCTTTGGCATTGAGTGTGTCAAAAATGGTTTCAACTAAAAATAAATCTACGCCCCCAGTAAACAAACCTTCAATCTGTTCACGATAAGAAGCGCGCAACGCATCAAAGGTGACATTACGCGCTCCCGGATCATTGACATCTGGAGAAATGCTTGCTGTCTTTGGTGTGGGGCCAATAGCTCCAGCAGCAAAACGAGGCTTATAGGGGGTACTGTATTTTTCACAAGCTGCACGAGCAAGTCTTGCAGAGACTTCGTTCATCTCACGCGCAAGACCGGCCATTTTGTAATCCTCTTGAGCAACTGATGTTGCGCCAAAAGTATTTGTTTCAATGATATCGGCACCAGCATCCAAATACTGCTCGTGTATCTTGCTAATAATTTGCGGTTGGGTCAAAACCAAGAGTTCATTATTGCCCTTAATATCCCCTGGATGCTCAGCAAAGCGAGTATTAGCAGGCAAGCCGCGGTAATCAGCCTCAGTCAATTTGTATTGCTGAATCATGGTACCCATCGCACCATCCAAAATCAGAATACGCTGTTTCAGCAGCTCGGGAAGAGCCTGACCACGTGTGTAAGGCTGGGACATACCATTAGATTGCATTGATTAACCGGGATAAATCTCTAGAATCCCTTATTCTATTGGAAAAGCCACTTTTAATTTGACCCGGAGTAGGTATGTTTGGAACAATTCCAGAATTTAATCAAAGCCTTGAAATGTTTAAAACCATGTGGGGGCAAGGCGCAGCTGGTCAGGCCGGCCAATTCCCCTTCACCACAGATGCCCCTAAAGCTGCTGGTGGCTTTGGCGCAGCCTTTCCAGGCCTAGATGTTGAAGAACTTGAAAAGCGTATCAAGGACCTCAAAAGTGTTGAGAACTGGCTAAATTTGAACCTCAATATCCTCAAGTCCACTATTCAGGGCCTTGAAGTACAGCACGCCACGATGATGGCCTTAAAGTCATTTGGAGATGCAGTATCTGCAGCAGGCGCCACAGGAGCGACACCAAAAGAAGAGTCACATACCAAAACAAGCGGCGTGAAAGCTAAACCACGGAAAACCTCAACACGCCGTCCTCGCAAAGCCGGCGATCCAACTTTCCTCGACGAAGTAGGTAATTCAGATGGGCAATAGCCTCACCCATCGCAAAAGTAAGTTGATGAATATCTAATTCACGCTTAAATAGAACCGGCACAATCTCTCGAGCATGCGCCGGTTTTTTACATGCACCGAGCGTATCAGCCAAGCGCTCATCATGATGTGCTTTCAGTTGTGCAATACGTGGCTTCATGCCTGTAAATGGCTTGCCATGAGAAGGCAATACTAAGGTGTCATCTGGCAAGGGCAAATATTCATCAAGCGAATCTAAGTACAAGCCTAAGGGGTCTGCATCTGGGTCGGCATCGAAGACACTGACATTGGTAGAGATACGCGGCAACAACATGTCACCTGAAATCAACACTTCAAGATCTTTACAAAATATTGAGGCATGCTCAGGTGCGTGGCCATATCCCATGATGACTTGCCATTGATGTCCACCGATCAAAATATTTTCACCATTCATAATGCGGCGATATTGGCGAGGCATACCTGGAACCATATTGCTGTAGTAATTAAAGCGTGCCCGAATTTTTTCTAAATCCTCTGGACTAGTTAAGCCATGTTTCTGGAAATGATCTGCAGATCCGCCGCCGCCAGCACGTGTACCAATTGCAGCCCCACCTTCTTTACAGCTGAGCCACTGAGCGGTTAAAAAATCTGTCATGGAAATCCATAAAGGCGCATTCCACTTCTCGCATAACCATTGAGATAAACCAACGTGATCTGGGTGCATATGCGTTACGAGAACCCTAAGGACTGGTAAACCCTCTAGCTGAGTAGCAAAGACCTTCTCCCATGAAGTCTTAGTCTCCTCATTCGCAATACCACAGTCAACAATAGTCCAGCCGGCAATACCATCTATTTCATCGCGCAAAAGCCAGAGATTGATATGGTCTAAAGCGAAAGGGAGCTTCATCCTAAGCCAGCGAACGCCAGGGACAATCTCAATCGTGCTACCAAGCTCAGGAAGCGCCTCTCCTAATGGATAATGAATAGCGCTTTCCGCTTTTCTCTGATCTTGAGTAGTCATGATTTGAGTTTTTTCTTTTGAATTGCTATTAGGTTTATTTTGACAACAGTCCCATCACCTTGCATCAATTGGTGTGAAATCAACCCCGAGAATGGTTACTGCCGGGGATGCTATCGCACGCTCACTGAAATTGCAGATTGGTCCGATCTTTCTAACTCTGAGAAGCTTGAGGTTTGGTCAACATTGAGTGCGCGCAAACCTCAAACTGCAGAGTAAGTTTCAACCTCGTTTTACTTATTCACATCAACAATTAAGCGACCACGCACATTACCCGCCATCAACTCTTGGGCATACTTTATAGACTCTTCCAAAGTAATTTCGTGCGAGATTTCATCTAAAGTTTTAAGATCAAGTAATTTACTCAATTGCTCATAAGCAGCAATTCGTTTTGCACGTGGCACGGTGACGCTATTGATGCCATATAAAGTTACGCCACGCAAAATAAATGGTGCAACACTGGATGGAAAATCCATGCCTTGAGCAAGCCCGCAAGCGGCTACTGCGCCATCGCTCTTGGTTTGTGCGCAAGCATTAGCCAAGGTATGACTGCCAACGCTATCAACTACTGCAGCCCAACGCTCTTTTGCCAAAGGCTTGCCTGGAGCAGATAGAGTTGCGCGATCAATCACTTCCGTAGCGCCCAACTTCTTTAAATACTCCGCCTCAGCTATTCGACCAGTGCTAGCAACCACAGTAAATCCGAGATTGCTTAGCAAAGTAATCGCAAAGCTACCAACCCCACCTGCGGCTCCAGTCACCAACACTTCGCCATCACTTGGCTTAAGACCATGCTTTTGTAGAGCCATGACGCAGAGCATTGCTGTGTAACCAGCAGTACCAATTGCTAAGGCTTGCTTAGCCGTAAACCCCTTTGGAAGTGGGATTAACCATTCAGCCTTCACCCTGGCCTGCTGAGCCAAGCCACCCCAATGCCCCTCGCCTACCCCCCAGCCATTTAAGAGAACCATATCCCCAGTCTTAAAGTCGGGGCTGGCGCTTTCTAATACCTCTCCCGCAAAATCAATCCCGGGAACCATTGGAAAGCTTCTGACCACTGGGCCTTTTCCAGTAATAGCTAGGCCATCCTTGTAATTGAGGGTGGAATAGAGAACCCTAACCCGAACCTCACCCTCTGGGAGGCTGGCCTCATCTGCCTGCCCCAGCTCAGCGCGATAGCCCTGATCATCCTTATTTATTAATATTGCTCTAAACATGTCTCTTCCTTTTATAACGAGGCATTTCTCCACAACAAATGCCTAATAGGTTTATCCTAACGAGCATTGCTAATTATGGAGGCTTCCATGAAAAAAATTCTACTATTAACCGCAATTTCTGGCTTAGCCCTGACAGGGTGCTATTCGACCCAAATTAATATGTCTATGGGCAATATGCGTCTCATTACTTCAAGCGCCGATCCACAAGACGTTATGGACTTTGCTACCAAGGCTTGTAGAAACGATTTTTATGAGGGTGCCAGCTTTCTTTCTAAAGCAGGTAAGGAATATCGCTTTAAATGCGTGAAGACTGAAGAAAATGAAGTCTTAATTCCAATTCCAGGCACAACTATCGCTCCTGCAGTTAAAGCAGAAGCAAAGTAAGTCCAGTTTGATGACCCCATTTACTTCGCAAGAGTTACGCAAAGGATTTGCCTCATTTGCAACCGGGGTCACCGTCATTACCTGCCTTGATGAACACCAAGGGCATCACGGCATCACCATAAGCTCCTTCAATACAGTCTCCCTCGAGCCGCCATTGATTCTGTGGAGTCTAAAAAAACACTCTCGCCTGATGCCTTGGGTAGAAGTGGGTAAGAAGCACCTCATTCACGTTCTTGAACTCTCCCAAGAAAATTTGGCGATGCATTTTGCCACCGTGAAAGAAAATCAATTTGCTGGCATTGCTCACAAGCTTGCCCAAAGCGGCTTGACCCAAATTGAGCATTGCGTTGCCTACTATGAATGTGAGACCGTTTCTGTTCATGTCGGCGGAGACCACAACATCATTGTTGCCAAAGTGATTAACTTAAAAAATCACCCTGAGAAAGAACCGCTCATTTTTGCTCGCAGCAAATTTGTTGGCCTTGATTTTTCAGAAGCAAAAACTACTTAAATAGTCTTTTAAGGAAATGCCATGATGCGTTTATGGGGTCGCAAAAGTTCCATCAATGTTCAAAAAGTAATATGGTGTCTTGCTGAGTTAGGCCTAAAAGAAGGTAAGGACTTTGAGCGCATTGATGCCGGGCTTCACTTTGGCGTTAACCATACGCCCGAATTCCTAAAAATGAATCCCAATGGTCTTGTCCCCACATTGATGGTTAATGACCTAACCCTTTGGGAATCCAATACCATCATGCGTTATCTTGCCAAAGAGCAGGACAAAAACAAACGATTCCCGTCAGACGTTCGAGCTCAATATAGTTCCGAAAAGTGGTTAGATTGGCAACTGGGCACAATGTGGCCAGCCTTACGTATTGCGTTTTTGGGCCTCACCAGAACACCAGAGGCAGAGCGTAATCATCACGCGATTCAAAAGGCCTATCAAGATACCAATCAACTTTTAGGTCTACTGGATCAAACCTTAAGTGAACAAGCTTATTGTTCTGGCGAAAAATTTCATATTGGCGATATCGCACTTGCACTTTGTGTGAGCCGCTGGATTCTACTGAATAAAACTTTTCCAAAGGAAACTGGCGTGCGGGCAGACCTCAAAAATATTGATGCGTGGCTGAAGCGATTAGAGAACGAAACTTGCTATAACGATGTTGCTGAAAAAGAACTCAATATCGTTAAATAGGCGACATTGAGTAGCTTTCATTAGGCGCGCTTTACTCTTGCTTAAATTTCTTCTGGTGATGATCGGCGCCAATAAACAGATACATTGCAGGCACCACAAACAAAGTAAATAGCGTACCGATAGATAATCCAGTAAAGATCACAATACCCATAGATTGACGGCCAGCAGCGCCTGCGCCAGAGGCGATCACTAAAGGCAAGACGCCCAATACCATCGCTGCAGTTGTCATTAAAATTGGTCTCAGACGCACACTACTTGCCTCAACAATAGCGTCGAGCTTACTGCGTCCCGCCTCTTGTAACTCGTTAGCAAACTCCACAATCAAAATACCGTGCTTACTAATAAGCCCCATTAGTGTCACTAAGCCCACTTGGGTATACACGTTTAAAGTGGTGAATCCCAAATTAATAAAGATAAGCGCGCCAAAGAGCGCAAGCGGGACTGATACTAGAATCACAATCGGATCACGGAAACTTTCGAACTGTGCAGCAAGCACCAAGAACACAATCAAAATCGCGAAGAACATCGTAACCAAGAAGCCACCAGACTCAGCCATAAACTGACGTGATGGGCCCGCATAGTCCATGCTGTAACCATTGGGTGCAACCTCTTTTAGAGTTTGACGCATGTACTCTAATAAATCCGCTTGCGAAATAAACGGCGTACTAACACCTGAAATTGTTGCTGAATTTAACTGCTGAAAGTGATTAATGGATTGAGGTACCACCTTTTGCTTAATGCTTGCAATCGTACGCGCCTGAATCATCGCACCACTTGGAGTACGGATGTAGTAATCTAAAATTTGGTCTGGATTTAAACGATCTACCTGCTTGACTTGTGGAATCACCTTGTAGGAGCGCCCAGCAACTGAGAAGTAATTGACATAACCACCGCCCAAAGCTGCAGAGAGGGCGGCACCAACTTGTTGTTGGGTCATGCCTAAAGCGGCTACTTTCTCACGATCAATTACTAATACGTCCTGCGGTTTATCTATCTTTAAATCAGAATCGACAAAGAAGAAATTTCCAGAACGACGGGCTTTATCTAGCACTGCCTGGGATACTTCATTAAGCTGCTCGTATGATTCAGTCGTGTTAATAACCACCTGCACTGGCAAGCCCTGGGCTCCAGGCAAGGCGGGAAACTGAAAGGCCGCTACGCGAGCACCAGCAATCGTATTCCATTTCTGCTGCATGTCTTCTTGAAACTTCGTAGCATTACGACTGCGCTCACTCCAATCTTTTAACAAGATACCGCCAAAGCTGGAGGTTGGACTGGTAATTTGAAAAGCCTGCTCATATTCTGGTTCTGCCGCTGCAATCGCATAAATTTGATCTGCGTAAGTCTGCATTTGATTAACAGTGCTATTAGGTGGCCCAGAAGCTTGCATCAACACAATGCCTTGATCTTCAGTTGGGGCTAGTTCGGCACGAGCAGTGGCGTAAAGATAAGCAACGCCACCGAGAAGAATTACACCCATCACAATAATTACTTGCCATGTACTGAGTAAATCACGCAGAGTGGTTTGATAGCTGTGATGAACCCTATCAAACACCTGATCGATCTTTTGCACAAAAGAGGATGCTTCTTGCTCTTCAGTAAAGATGCGTGAGCACATCATTGGTGAAAGCGTTAATGCAATCAAACCAGAGACGGCAACTGCACTAGCCAGAGTGAATGCAAATTCCGTAAAGAGGGCGCCGGTTAAT
This sequence comes from Polynucleobacter sp. MG-5-Ahmo-C2, assembly GCF_018687735.1. NCBI lineage: Bacteria > Pseudomonadati > Pseudomonadota > Betaproteobacteria > Burkholderiales > Burkholderiaceae > Polynucleobacter > Polynucleobacter sp. MG-5-Ahmo-C2. The sequence continues at coordinate 1,726,577 of NZ_CP061304.1, forward strand.
CCGCCCTGAAAGCCAATTGGGATATATACCGCAATCAAGACAACCGTCATCGCTAAAATAGGCCCGCCCAATTCACGGGCAGCAATCAATGAGGCTTCTAGAGGCGACTTACCCTCCTTCATATGCCGGTCAACGTTTTCAACCACGATGATGGCGTCGTCAACCACCAAGCCAATCGCCAATACCAAAGCCAATAGGGTTAGCAAATTAATGGAATAACCCAGCACTTGCATTAGAAAGAATGTGCCAATGAGTGAGAGTGGCATAGCAATCACCGGTACTGCAACTGCGCGCACGCTACCCAAGAAGAGATAAATAACGATGGTCACAATCACCAAGGCTTCTAACAAGGTAGAGACTACTTCATCAATAGAGCTAGTAATAAACTCTGTTGAGTCGTATACGACTTTACCAGTCATGCCAATCGGCAACTGCTTCTGAATACCGGGCACCACATCACGAACCCGCTGCGCAACATCAAGTAGATTCGCTTGTGGCGCTACCTTAATCGCAATGAAGACCGATTTTTTGCCGCTGAAAGCAACATTGGTGTTGTAGTCCTCTGAGCCCAATGTAACACTGGCCACTTGATCTAGGTAAACAATGTTTACACCATCTTTTTTAACTACCAGCTTACGAAACTCATCTAAAGTATGTAAATCGGTGCCGGCTACTAGGTCGACTGCAACCATATCGCCTTTAGTGCTACCAACCGCCGAGAGGTAGTTATTGGCTGACATCGCGCTATAGACATCATCAGCGCCCACTCCAAGGCCCGCCATCTTTTCACGGTCCAACCAAGCACGCAATGCAAATTTTCTGCCGCCGGTGATCTCAGCATTCTGCACGCCTTCAACAGAATCCAGCTTAGGCTTTACAACTCGCAACAAATAATCGGTAATTGCGTTATTGGGGATGTCATCGCTATAGAAACCCATATACATCGCAGCAGTAGACTGACCTACCTGAACTGTCAGCACAGGCTGCTGCGCCTGCGGTGGCAATTGATTTTTAACAGCGCTAATTTGTGTCTGAATTTGCGTTAATGCCGCATTAGAATCGTAGTTCAACTTCAAAGTAGCGGTAATAGTAGATACGCCACTGACACTCGTTGAGGATAAATAATCAATTCCCTGTGCCTGCGCAATAGAAGCTTCCAGAGGTTGCGTAATAAAACCAGCAATCGTTTCTGGATCTGCACCGTAGTAAGCAGTGGTGATTGTGACGATTGCATTCTGCGTTTGCGGATATTGATTTACTGGCAAAGATCCGATAGCCTTTAAACCAAAAACTAAAACGAGTGCACTCACCACCAGTGAAAGTACTGGCCTGCGAATGAATATGTCAGTCCAATTCATCGGCTACCTATTCCTGCGGCTTGGGATCAGGTGAATTAGCAGGTTGCACCTTATTATTAATGATGAGTGGTGTGCCGTTCTTCAGCTTTAATTGACCACTCGTAACGACTGTGGCGCCCTCTTCGACCCCCTTGAGGATCGCGACTTGATCGCCGCGAGTTGTGCCAGTAGTTACAAATACTTGCTGAGCTTCCAATGCTAGCTTACCCTGCTTATCTTTTTTACCAGTTGGCTTAGCAATGAATACTGTTGAGCCATATGGGTTATAGGTCACAGCAGTTTGTGGCAGCGTTAATAATTTCACCTGCTCGCCCACCTTAATGTTTACATTGGCAAACATTCCTGGAAGGATTTTCTTATCTGGGTTAGCAATTTGTGCCTCAATTTGAATATTGCGAGTATTGGTATCTACCTTTGGGCTAACAGCTGTAATCTTCCCGGTGAAGCTGGCATCTTTAAATGCATCCGTTGTCACTAGAACTTCTTGGCCAACTTGAATTTGTTCAGCATTACTTTGCGGCAAATTAAAATCAACAAAAATCGGATCTAAGGTTTGTAGAGTTAGTAACTTATCCCCAGGATTAACGTACTGACCAGGATTGATCGACACAATACCTACCCGACCTCCAAATGGTGCCTTCAAGTTCTTTTTAGCTACTAAAGCAGTCTGTGACTCCACTTGTGCGAGCTTAGATTTAGCATCAGCCGCACTAGTATCAAATACATTTTTACTAATCGCCTCTATAGCCAACTGCTGTCTATCACGCTCATTAATAACCTTGGCAAGATCTGCCACCGCCTTTAAAGATTTGAGCTGGGCAACATCGGACGCATCATTCAATTTAATTAATAAGTCGCCTTCTTGCACATCTTGACCAGATTTAATAGGCACCGTTAACACTAGACCGCCAATTTCAGTGCTTAAATCGACGCCTCTGAAAGCGCGAATATTGCCAACGCTAGTCAGCTTAGGCTGCCATTCAGAAGTGGTGATTACCATCGTTGAAACTGTTGCTGGGGGTAAGCCCATTCCCGAGATGAAATGCTTAATCATGAAAGTCTTAAATTGATTGAAAGCAAAAATTAATCCGAGCAATAAAAAGACCCCGCATAGCATGATAGTCATACGGCGCTGCAATGGCTCCATAGCCATCAACTTCGCATATGCTTTTGTGCCACGCCATTTCTGCCCCATGCGAACATAGAATGCTTTGGCTTTTTCCCATAGGGCGATTGCTTTCTCGCGCAACTGCCACTCGACTGCTTTCAGCTTCATCCATGCCGATAAGGCAAGAACCATCGCTATGAGTTTGCTCTTAATTTTTTCCAGAAGTTTCATTTTGATCTTTGTTCGCTATGTCTTTTGGTTTAAATGCTGGACCACTGCGATTCCACCAGCCGCCGCCCAATGCTGCAAATAACGCTGCTGTATCAGAAAAACGGGTTGCTTGAGCCGCGACCGATTTCACTTTTGCTTGTTGATACTGATTTTGGTAATAGAGAACTGCTAAGTAACTTGCAGTGCCCAATTTATATTGCTGCTGAACTAAGTCCAATGTTTCATAGGCATAACGCTCTGCATCTGATGCTGCCTTCAAAGCTTGAGCGCCAGTTTCAAGAGCGCGCAATGCATTTGCCACTTCTTGAAAAGCATTTAAGACCGTCGCCTGATACTGGAAAGCCGCTTGTTCGTAATTGGCTATTGCACCGCGACGTTGTGCCAATAACTGACCGCCCTGAAACAGTGGCTGCAAAATACCGCCACCAAGCGTCCATAAGGAAGAGTTCGGGCCAAACAAATTATTAGAGGTTAACGAGGCGGCACCAATCGAGCCAGTGATATTGAACTGTGGCAACAAATTTGCAGTTGCCACGCCCACAAATGCATTCTGCGCCTTTAACTGAGCCTCTGCAGCCCTCACATCGGGGCGCTGACGTACTAAGCTTGATGGAACCGAGAGGGGTAATTTTTCAGGCAAGTGCAAATTAGAAAGATCAAACTTTGTAATATTGGCATTGCTAGGTAGCTCACCAACAAGTACTGCTAGCTGATTACGCGCAAATGCTAAATTACGCTCGTAAGTAAATAGATCCACTTGGGAGTTGGCAACTAAAGTTTGCTGAGAGGTGAGGTCAACTTTATTTACCGTGCCAATCTTCAATTGCTTTTCTGTCACTGCCGCCAAATTGGTTTGGGCCTTCAAGATTTCTTCCGTTGCCTGCATTTGTGCACGTAATGCTGCTTCTTTAACCGCACTAGTCACAACGTTGGCAGTCAATGATAGATAGGCTCCTTCCAGCTGAAACTGAGCAACTTCTGCTTGCGCTCTAGCGCCTTCGACTGCGCGACGCGCACCACCAAAGACATCTAACTTATAAGTTACATTCACAGAGGTGTTGTAAAGGTTATAAGTGTCACTTCCGTAATTCACACCATAGACTGCTGAAGGTTGTTTTTGCCTGACTGCACTCGCACCCAAACCAACTGCTGGAAAATATTGCCCTCCAATTTGTGCGTTAACGTTTTCTTGTGCGGCACGAAGCGCCGCATCCGCAGCGCCTAAATTTGGGTTTTGCTCAAGAGCCCTTTTAATCAAAGCATCAAGCTCTGGAGATTTATAAAGCTCCCACCACTGAGCCTCTATATCCTCCCCCTCAGCAAATTCTTGAGGAGTGCCGCCTGGAACGCCGGGGGCAGTAGTCAATTTTTGAGTAAGTGGACTCTCTGTATAAGACTTAGTCTTCGGAGCATCGGGTTGCTTAAAGTCTGGTCCAACCGCACAAGCAGATAGAACTCCTGCACAAATCAGCAGAAGTAAATTCAAACGCAAAGTGGGGAGAGCTTTTGACAGAAACATGAATTACAACAAATATCCTCTTTTAGAAGAGTTATTTGAACACAAAAATACAATCAGGGCCTCGTAAAGCCCTGATTTAAATACTTAAATTTGTTCACAACCAGCGAGGGAAGTCAACTGAAGATTGCGCCTTATTCCACCGTCACACTCTTCGCAAGATTTCTTGGTTTATCCACATCGGTGCCGCGTGCACAAGCAGTGTGATACGCCAATAGCTGCAGTGGAACTACGTGCAATATAGGAGATAAATTGCCGTAATGCTCAGGTAAGCGGATGACATTAATGCCTTCAGTGCTAACGATATTTGTATCTTGGTCAGCAAAGACATACAACTTGCCGCCACGTGCCTTCACTTCCTGCATATTAGACTTCAGCTTTTCTAGAAGCAGGTCATTAGGGGCAACCGTTACAACTGGCATCTTCTCGGTCACTAATGCCAAGGGACCGTGCTTGAGCTCGCCAGCCGGATAGGCTTCGGCATGAATATAAGAAATCTCTTTTAATTTCAGCGCACCCTCAAGTGCGATTGGGTAATGTAGTCCACGACCCAAAAAGAGCGCATTCTCACACTTCGAAAATGCATCACTCCAGGCAATGATTTGTGGCTCAAGCGCCAACACGGCATGCAGCGCTTTAGGTAAATGACGCAGTTCACGAAGAAGCTCTTTTTCTTTTTCAGCAGAAATCTTGCCTGCTCGTTTCGCAAGCGAGACTGCCAAAAGGTACAAAGCCAATAACTGGGTCGTAAATGCTTTAGTTGATGCGACGCCAATCTCAGCGCCAGCCTTGGTCAAGAAATGCCAACCCGTTTCGCGAACCATCGCACTACTAGCGACATTACATATTGCCAAGGTGAACTGGTGTCCCAAGGCCTTCGCATGACGAAGTGCCGCCAAAGTATCTGCAGTCTCGCCAGATTGAGAAACCACCACAATAAGTGTATTTGGATTTGGCACAGTCGTACGATATCGATACTCACTAGCAATCTCAACTTGAGTTGGAATACAGGCAATCTCTTCAAGCCAATATTTAGCGACACAAGCTGAGTAATAACTTGTGCCGCAAGCCAAAATTAAAATTTGATCAAATTTTCTCCAGCTTTCTGGATTAGCATTAAAAAGTTCTGGGCCAAAAGAAGTGATATTGGCCAGCGTATCGCCAATCGCTCGAGGTTGCTCAAAGATCTCTTTTTGCATGTAATGCTGATAAGGCCCGAGGTCCACAGAGTCTGCCTGTGCAGGCATTGGCTTGCGATCTCTTTGTACAAACTTTCCAGATTGGTCAATGACTTGCGAGCCTTCTGCTGTGAGGATGGCGACATCCCCCTCTTCCAAGTACATCATTGAACTGGCACGCCCAGCCAAGGCAAGTGCATCTGAGGCTAAAAAGTTTTCATGCTCACCAAGGGCCACCACCAGGGGCGAGCCAACACGAGCCCCTACAAGAGTAGTTGGATTATCTTGAGCAATCACACCAATCGCATATGCACCATGCAATTTAGGCAAAACTGCTCTGACTGATTGAGCAATATCTTTTTGACCATCGCTAATATATTGCTGATGAATTAAATGGGCAATGACTTCAGTATCAGTCTCAGAGGTAAATACATAACCAGCAAGCTTTAACTCTGCCCGGAGAGTTTCATAATTCTCAATAATGCCGTTATGCACAACAGCAATCAGACCATTAGAAATATGGGGGTGTGCATTTTGCGTATCTGGCTTGCCATGTGTTGCCCAGCGTGTATGGGCAATGCCAATAGTGCCGATAAACTCTTTACCCTGCTCAGCTAACTCAGAAACACGAGCGGTGGTGCGGGCTCTTTCAATGGGGTGCTTTGCATCGCCTTCATTAATAACTGCAAAACCACAAGAGTCATAACCGCGGTACTCAAGGCGACGCAAGCCTTCAACCAATACATCAACAATATTTTGATGAGATGCTGCGCCAACAATACCGCACATTATTTTTTACCCTTTGCGGTTTTTTTGGCAGTAACTTTCTTAATTACTACTTTCTTTGCAACAGGTTTTTTCTCTTGCTTAACGGGGCGCTGCCACTGCAAAGACACTTGTCGCGCTCTTGATACTGTAAGCTGATTTGCGGGGGCATCTTTTGTGAGAGTAGTGCCGGCACCCAATGTAGCGCCACGCCCGACACGAACTGGGGCAACCAATTGCGTATCAGAACCAATGAAAACATCATCTTCAATAATAGTTTGGTGTTTATTCACGCCATCGTAATTACAGGTAATCGTGCCAGCACCAATATTGACTCTAGAGCCCACAATCGAATCACCGACGTAAGCTAAGTGGTTTGCTTTGCTATTTGCAGCAATCTTGCTGTTCTTCACTTCAACGAAGTTACCAATATGAACATCGTTTGATAAATCAGTACCTGGACGTAAACGTGCATATGGGCCAATGATTGACTGATTGCCAACTTTGGCGCCATTAATATGACTATAGGCATACACCGAAACGCCTTTACCAATGTCGCTGTCCCGAATCACGCAGTAAGGGCCAATTGTTGTGCCCGCTGCCAGAGTGACGCAGCCTTCAAAGATACAGCCCACATCAATAAAAACATCAGTACCACACTCAAGTGTGCCACGTACATCAATGCGTGCAGGGTCAGCTAATGACACACCAGCATTCATCAACTGATTAGCAATATTGAGCTGATGGATTCGCTCTAAGGCCGCCAACTGATCACGACTATTGACGCCAACTGTTTCAAATTCATCATCAGCCTGAGTTGTGCGAATCGGCACGCCATCTTTGACGGCCATCGCAATCACATCAGTTAAATAGTATTCCCCCTGAGCATTACTGGCGCGCAAGGATTTAAGCCATTTCTTCAATGCATTGGTAGGTAAAACCATAATGCCCGTATTAATTTCGCAAATCGCTTTTTGTGCTGATGTTGCATCTTTTTCTTCAACAATTTCTTTTACCGAACCATCGGTGTCACGAACAATACGGCCATAACCTGTTGGGTTGGCAAGATTTTGAGTAAGTAATACCAATGCAGAATCTTGGCCTCGTACTCCGTCAGCCAACTTCGCGAGCTTACTCAAAGTTTGTTTACTGGTCAGCGGCACATCCCCATACAAAACCAAAGTAGGCTCTTGTACATCGAGTTTTGGAAGTGCTTGCAAGAGCGCATGTCCAGTGCCCTTTTGCTCGGCCTGGAGTGTAGTGCTGACTTTGCTAAAACTAGGGTCTACTTTGCTTGCATTAGCCAGGAATTCTTTGACGTCAGAGGCACCGTGCCCTACCACCACAATCGGACCAGATTTAGTCTGCTTATTTTGTAGTGATAAAGCAGTAACTAAAACGTGCTGAAGGAGGGGTTTTCCTGCCAAAGTTTGCAGGACCTTGGGCAAGGCGGACTTCATCCGCTTTCCTTGCCCGGCAGCCAAGATGACGATATTCATAGAGAGGGATTATAAATCCCCTGGATGAGGGTGCCACAAGCCAATTCATCTAATTCAGATTCATCAATGGCCTTATCTCCGGATGATCTTGCGGCGATACCAGATAACTCAGTAGAAATTTCTAGATTCTGGAAGTCAAAAGCTTCTCCATCCATTAAATGGGATGGAACGATGTGATGCATTGAGCGAAACAGATTCTCTACACGGCCAGGGTACTTTTTCTCCCAGTCACGTAGCATTTCCTTCATTACTTGGCGCTGAAGATTCGGCTGACTTCCACACAAATCACAAGGGATGATCGGAAAATTCATATCGCCCGCATAACGCTCTAATAATTTCTCAGGAACATAGGCCAGAGGACGAATAACGATATGCTTGCCGTCATCAGAGCGTAACTTTGGCGGCATCCCTTTTAGCTTGCCCGCATAAAACATATTGAGCATCAGAGTTTCCAGAATGTCATCTCGATGGTGACCTAAAGCAATCTTAGTCGCCCCCAATTCATCTGCCACACGATACAAAATGCCGCGGCGTAAACGCGAACATAAACCGCAAGTTGTTTTTCCTTCCGGAATAACGCGCTTCACAATGCTGTAAGTATCTTGTTCTTCAATATGAAACTGAACGCCCAAGCTCTTTAAATAGTTTGGCAGTATCTCTGCAGGAAAATTAGGCTGCTTCTGATCAAGGTTGACAGCCACAATCTCAAAATGAATCGGTGCACGCTCACGTAACTTCATCAAAATATCTAGCATGGCATAACTATCCTTGCCGCCTGATACACAGACCATAACTTTGTCGCCATCCTCAATCATGCCAAAGTCACCGATGGCTTGACCCACCAAACGGCAGAGTTTTTTCTCTAGCTTATTTTCTTCGAAGACAACTTTACGAATATCACCCATGACAACTCACTTACGCTTGCTTAATCCGAAATACTTCAACGCCAACAGAATGACAGTCTGGATAAACGTCTGGCTTTGCCGTGCTAACGCGTGCTGCCAATACTTTAGGGTGGGCCAGCATTGCCTCAATAATGTCATCGCAAAAGGTCTCCTGTAGATGGATATGGCCTTTAGAAGCACGCGCCTTAATGGTCTCGCGCATGAAGTCATAATCAACCACTTCATCCAATTGATCATTCCTTGGCGTACTCATTGCAAATGGAATGTATAGATCAACATTCAGAATCACTCGCTGCTCTGCTTTTTTTTCAAAATCATGCACGCCGATGTTGATATAGATTTCATAGTCACGCAAAAATAAACGACGGCAGTCTATAAGAGCTGGATGAGAAAGAATAGCGTGCATAAATAATCTACTTAATTTGTCTTAAACATTACATCGCGTGATGATGGTAGCAAATGTTGACCACCGTCAACATACAAAGTGGTTCCAGTAATGGCATTAGCCTGCGCCAAAAATACCGCTGCTGTAGAAACATCATTTGGTGTTGATGACTTTCCTAATGGCGTCATCTGATGTGCTTTTGCAAACCCATCATTGGTTTGATCACCTGAGGGCAAAGAAATTCCTGGCGCCAAGCCCACGACTCTGAGGTGAGGAGCAAAATCTGTTGCCAATACTTCAACCGAAGTTGCTAGTGCAGCTTTAGATAAGGTGTATGACAAATAATCCGGATTGAGATTAATTAACTTTTGATCGAGCAATTGAATGACTGATGGCAAATACTCATCATCTGCTTTAATGACATTATTTTTCTGATGCTCAAACATTAATTGAGATAGCAGAATCGGTGCGGTCAAATTAACCTGCATATGGCTCTGCAAACTGCCAGCATTTAGTGGTGAATTTGAACTAGCGCGATCATACTCAAATATGGATGCGCTATTCACTAGGCAATGCAAGTTTCCAAATTGTTTAACGACTGCAGCAAAGAGCTTGTTGATAGCGGTCTCATCTGCCAAATCCGCCTGAAAAGCCTGAGATTTAACTCCCATCATCTCGATTTCTGTGACGGTTTCATTGGCCTCGTGCTCAGATCGCCCATAATGAACAGCCACATCCCATCCTTGGCGTGCAAACTCCAAAGCAATTTCCCGACCCAGGCGCTTAGCGGCGCCGGTCACTAAAACTGCTTTCTGTTTCCGGGATGAGGGTGAGTTCAATTAAATTCTCTTAGACTAGCGAGCTATGGATATTACCTTGACCAGCCTTGAAGCGGAGCATAGTGAGCTCCTCAAGGACAAAATAGCGTCTCAGATTGCCTCTCAGGGTGGCTGGTTGCCATTCTCTAGGTATATGGAGATAGCTTTATATGAGCCTGGAATGGGCTATTACAGCGCTGGGGCGCACAAATTGGGTGCTGGCGGCGACTTCACCACAGCCCCCGAATTAAGCCCCCTCTTTGGGGCTGCCATTTGCTCCACCCTATTGCCGATTCTTGAGGGTCTCAAAGATAAAGGGCTTCCGACCCAAATTCTCGAATTTGGTGCTGGCACCGGTAAGCTTGCCAGCTCCATTTTGAGCCGCCTGCATGATCTCAACTTTAGCCTTGATCGCTATGACATGATCGAAATTTCTCCAGATTTAGCTCAGCGCCAACAAGAACGTATTAGTGGCCTTGTTCAAGAATTGAAGCTCTCCACAAAATGTCATTGGCTTAGCGAATTACCAACGGGTTTCAAAGGCGTCATTCTTGCTAATGAAGTAATCGACGCCATTCCTTGCGACGCCATCATTTACCAAAATGGATTTTGGTACTGGCATGGGGTTGGCTTTGAAAATGGCAAGCTCCACTGGAAAACGGGTTTGCCAGTGGAACAAGGGCTCTTACCTGAAAGCCTCTTAAGTGAACATTTTTCTGAAGGCTACGTCACTGAACTACATATGACTGCTGATGCCTGGATACGCCAAATTGCAAAGCAATTAGATACTGGCCTATTTTTGACCTTGGACTATGGCTTTCCAGAAAGCGAGTACTACCACCCACAAAGACTCGAAGGCACATTGATGGCGCACCACCGCCATCACGCGATTCAAGATCCTTTCCATCTGCCAGGTCTTTGTGACTTAACAACGCACGTAGAGTGGTCACAAATTGCTCGTAGTGCGCTCGCTGAAAATGCAGATGATGTTTATCTCACAAATCAAGCGGCTTTCTTACTAGATGCCGGCATTGGAGATATTGCCCTAGAGATTGGCAATCCGAGTGATCCAGCCACTTTTTTGCCGATTTCAAATTCATTACAAAAACTGCTCTCTGAAGCCGAGATGGGTGAGCTTTTCAAGGCTTTTGCATTTTCTAAAAATCTAAAGGATTTACTACCTGAGCATTCTTTGGAAGACCTACCCGGACTGCGTGGCAGAAGTAGACTCTAAAGCCTAGGACTAAAGAGCTGCAGTAATTGCGGCTAGCCTTGCAGACTCAAATGCGCTGCCAATGCGCTCACCATTAGATCGGTCTTGCGCTTCAATGCCAGCAATAATCTCTGCTGTATTCAACGCTTGTGCATTACGCATTGCCGTCGTCAACACAGAAACATTAAATCCGATTTTGTCAGCAAGATTTAGCAAGGCCTGACTGCGATCTGGTTTACGCCAAACATCAGCACGATTAAACCAAGCCAAGATATCAACTGCTTGATACCTAGTTTCTGCGTACTGATTAATCAATGACCTCAGCCCACTAAAAATCTCAGCAAAGTCACGCACTTCAATGGGCATACGCACACATTCAGCCCAAGAGCGAATTTCAGATGCAGGTAAATCCATCAAGGTAATGGCACAACGCTCTTCAAGGCTATCGCCAGTTGCATCGTAATGGTCAATTAATTGCTCGCGAAATGATTCTGCTGCAAGCTTGGTAGTAAGCGTGCTTGGTAGTAAGATTTTTGCGGCATCCGTATTCAGTAGCACCTGAAACAAATGCATAGGCTTGGCAGCAATTAAGCCCCTTGCCAGTTCTTGCCAGATCCGCTCGACGGATAGCGCATTTAATTCGCCAGATTGAACGATTGCCTTTAATGCTGCCATCGTCCCATCGGCAACACTGAATTCAGGAAAACGTGCAGCGAATCGCGCAATGCGCAATAAACGAAGAGGGTCTTCTGCAAATGCATCGGACACATGACGGAATACTTTGGCAGCCAAATCCTCTTGACCGTTAAAGGGGTCAATGATCGGGCCGAATTGTTTTCCATCTGCACCAATTTCTTGGGCCATGGCATTAATCGTTAAATCACGGCGTTCCAAATCTTGCTCCAGAGTAACTGAAGGGTCTGCGTAAAAATGAAAGCCTTTATAGCCTTGACCTGTTTTGCGCTCAGTACGAGCTAGCGCATACTCAGCTTGAGTTTCTGGATGTAGAAAGACTGGAAAATCCTTGCCCACAGGACGAAATCCTTTAGCAATCATTTCATCAACACTGGAACCAACGACTACGTAGTCGATGTCGTGTACAGGCAAACCCATCAGAGTGTCCCGTATTGCGCCACCAACTGCATAGATCTTCATTACTTCATGCCCTCCAGGCTTCGCCGACTGATTTTGAATACTTCACTTAATGCGTCCCGTCCATTCGCTGGCAACACATTAGGCAATTGCATTGAAGCAATATTGTCACGCGACATTAAAGTGGGTCCCGGCAAAAATTCAAATGCCAATGCTTGCAAATAACCTACAAAGGCGGGCACTGGAATAATGGCGCATGATGTTTTGGCCTTGCGTGCAGCAAACTCCACAATCTCTTTCATGGTGTAAACGGTAGGCCCAACTAAATCATAAGATTGATGAATGGTCTGTGGCATTTTTAATGTCATCACAAACGCACTGGCAACATCATCCACGCTCACCGGTTGAAACTTCGCCTGATAATTTGCCAATGGCATTGCTGGAAATAGTTTAGTTAACTTGGCAAATAAATTAATAAATTGATCTTGGGGCCCAAAGATCACTGATGGTCTAAAAATAGTCCAATCTAAATCGCTCGCTTGCACTGCCACCTCACCATCACCTTTGCTGCGCTGATACATAGACGGCCCCTTGGAATCTGCCCCTAAGGCACTCATGTGCAGATACCGCTTAAGCCCATGTAATTGCATCGCGGTAATAATGTTTTTTGGCAGGTCGACATGTGCCGCCTTAAATATCTTGCCATAAGGCATCGCTGGTTTATCGTGCAAGACGCCAACTAAATTCATCACGGCTCCATGAGGCTTAATGCGTGCGCACAAAGACTGTAGTTCATCAAAATCATGCACATCAGCATCCTCTATATGCACCTTAGGCAACATGCGTAACTCACGACCAGCGGCTAGATGGCTCGTGGGCAAGAGAACTGAATAACCCGCAGCTTGCAATTGCGCAGCCAATACACGACCAACAAATCCATTGCCACCGATGAGAAGGATGTCGTATTTCATAGGCTCTCTTATTAATAAATACTAGTTAGGGTAATTCAGATTGAGTGGCTGCCTTAGGAGTAATCACGCCCAAGCGTTGCTTCAAGGATTGTGCTTGACCATTCATCACGGATGAATAGTAATTCGCATTGGAAAGTACATTCTTTACATACGTACGAGTCTCATTAAAGGGAATAGTCTCCGCAAAGATTGCGCCTTCAGTGGGGCCAGTCAATTTCTCGCGCCAAGCTTTTGAGCGTGAAGGGCCGGCATTATAAGCAGCAGACGCAAGCACCCAAGAGCCATCCAGGTCAATCAAAACCATATTTAAGTAATTGCTACCTAATGTTAAATTGGTATTGGCATCACTTAACTTGTCATTGGTATAGTTAAGCATGCCAATCTTTTTAGCAACATACTTTGCAGTATTAGGCATCACCTGCATCAAGCCTGAAGCACCAACCGAGGAAGATGCATTCATAATGAAGCGCGACTCTTGGCGAATAAGCCCATAAGCCCAAGCAAGATTCAAATCAATTTGTCTTGCAATTGGAGAAAGCTCTTCACGATAAGGCGTGGGATAACGCAAGCTAAAGTCATGCTCTTGTTTTGTGCGATCGGCAGTATTCACCACGCGGTCATATAAATTAACGCGCTTCGCGTATTCAGCAGCAGCGAGTAACTGCTTGTCTGTCATATTGCGCAATTCCCAATTCCACTCGCGATTGCCTTCAAAACGCAAATTCATAGCGTACAAGCGCTCGCCTCTTATAAAACCCTTGCGATTAGCCATCGCATCAATCTCTTGCTCTGTAACTTTAGTGCGAGCTGGAGCATGATTTGATTTTCCTAATTCTTCGCGCGCTAACTGGCCATAAAAGTTATATTGCTCAGCAATCAACTCAAAACTCTCTTTAGCTTTTGCGTCCTGACCTTCTGCTTTTAAAGCGCGTCCGTACCAATAAGCCCAAGCAGGATCTTTGCTGCGCACTATGGGATTCATGCCCTCGACAGCATTTTTTACCAAGACCCAATCTTTGGCGCGCAATCCTGCGCGCACCTTCCACTCCTGCGACTCAACCGAGAGCAATTCGTTATAGCCCAGCTCTTGCTGCAAGCGATAAGCGTCATCTGCATTGGAATCTAATTTCTTGGCTAAAAATTGGCCAATCACACCCCAAGCAACAGCCTGATTCTCTTTGCTATAGCGTGATGAGGTTTGTAGAAAATCTCGATATGCTTTTGATGGATCCGTCTTGGCAGTCTTCACAACGTCTGCAATTGGATCTTCGCCACCCAAACGACGGGCCATGGTGTCAAAACCTCTTTCACTAGCGGCGCGGCCAATTGCTTTTGCCTCACTTGGGGTCATACCACCAGCAGCAACCAGCGCAGGCACCAACTCTTGGCAGGCTTGCCCGAAATAGCTAGGGTCTAGCAGCACTGAACGAGAATCAATTGCTAGCTTGGTTGGATTTTCCCCTTGAGATAATTTTGATAGCAAGGAATAGCACTTCACCTGCGTATCATCATCCAAAACAAACTTGGCATACTCAGCATCGAAGCGTGCCCAGTCTTTTCTCTTACCCAACACCAATAACCAATCATTGCGCATGCGATCAGCCAAGGCGGTTCCTTGATACTGGTTTAAAAATGCAATGACCTGGGTGTCAGCGCTGTAATCGCTGCGCGGTCCACCACCACTATCAAATAATTGCGGCTTAATTCGAAAGTAGGTCACATAGTCATCAAATTGGTAACTTGCTAGGTTAGATGAAAGCTGTTGCGTACGAAAGACATCATTTTTTCTAGCAGCTTCACGCAGGTCGATAAACATACGATCTGTATCGGTGATCTCAACCGGGATGGCTTTGCTCTCATAAGACTTGGGCAGACTTGGTTTTTTGCTCTTTTCTGCAAAAGCGCTTGGCATGGCCAAGACTAGCCCTAGGATCAAAATCTTGGTCCAGTGGAGCTGATTACTTTTGAGAATTACAAACTTCTTTTTCACCATCTAGCCCCGTATATATTTGCTAGGATTCACCTGAAATCAACTTGATTACGATATGTTCTAATTTTCGCCTGATAATGGACGATATGCACGGTAATTCGCCAAAAACTCTTCGTCAAGATTTGTTAAAGCAACGCAAAGAATTTGCTGCTAGGCAAAACTACACTCCAGTCCAAGATCAACTCATTGCCGGCCTAAATCATTTTTTAGCTCAAGATGGTAATTCCCTCAGGGTAATAGCACTTTATTGGCCTATTCAAGATGAAATTGATTTATTCCCAAGCTTAATTGCCTGGGCAAGTCAAAACTCAGGGCGAAGCCTTGCGCTTCCATATGCTCGGGCCGATAAGCACCTTGAATTCTATCAATGGCAAGTTGGTGATCTATTAATTCCCAGCCAACACGGCGTGCCCGAACCAAGCCCCAATAACTCCTCAAGACCAGCAGTCAATCCTGACTGCATCCTCATTCCCTGCGTAGGTTGGTCAAACTCTATTGAGGATGGCAAACCTCATTACTGGCGACTAGGCTACGGCGGCGGTTACTTTGATCGAACCCTGGTTGAGCTCAGAAAACACAATCCCAAGCTTATCTGCATTGGAATTGGTTTTGATTGGCAAAAGCTAAATGATGAGCAGTGGACGGCTCAAGCACACGATGAGCCTTTAGACATGATGCTTACGGAGTCTGGCTTACTTCGTTAAATCTAAGTTATCAGCAATTGCTAAAACAGCATCCGCTTGATTCAAAGAGTAAAAATGTAATCCTGGCGCACCAGCAGTTAATAGCTGGTCACAGAGATCGGTTACCACCTCTTCTCCAAATGCACGAATAGAAGCAATATCATCGCCATAAGATTGAAGACGCAAACGAATCCAGCGAGGAATCTCGGCACCACAAGCATCTGAGAAACGCAGCAATTGGGTGCTATTTGTAATCGGCATGATGCCCGCAATGATGGGTTGAGCTACGCCTAAGTCATAGGCTTCATCTACAAAACGAAAGTAAGCATCACTATTATAGAAATACTGGGTCACAGCAGAATTGGCGCCCGCCTTCATTTTTTGTACAAAGAAATCGATATCACTTGCAGGAGACTTTGCCTGCGGATGTGTCTCTGGATAAGCAGCCACATCGATATGAAACCAATCACCGGTTTCTGAACGAATAAACTCCACCAGCTCATTGGCATGATGAAATTCTCCATACTGGCCCATGCCAGATGGCAAGTCGCCACGCAAAGCAACAATGCGTTTAACGCCTAAATCTTGATACTGCTTGAGCATCTCACGCACGCTCTCCCGCGAGCTACCAACACAAGATAAGTGAGGAGCAACTACTGCACCAGCAGCGTGAATGTCGCTCACCACTTTTAATGTGCCAGACTGCGTAGAACCGCCGGCACCAAAAGTCACAGAATAAAACGATGGCTTGAGCGTTTCAGAAAAACGCTCTCGCACAAGATGCAGCTTACTCTCACCTTCAGGTGTTTTTGGAGGAAAGAATTCGACGCTTAATTCCATGATTTCGGGCCTAGGTATCTATTAAACAAGTGAATTAATAACGGTAGTGGTCAGCCTTGTATGGGCCTTCCTTCATGACATTAATGTAGGCAGCTTGCTGATCAGACAACACAGTAAGTTCAGCATTTAAAGTCTTGAGCTGCAAACGCGCAACTTTTTCGTCCAAATGCTTAGGCAAGGTATATACGCCAACTGGGTATTTATCTGTACCGACCGCATTCCACAATTCGATTTGCGCAATCACTTGATTAGCAAATGATGAGCTCATCACGTAGGAAGGGTGACCCGTACCGCAACCAAGGTTAACCAAACGACCTTTGGCCAAAATAATGATGCGCTTTTCAGGCTTGCCATTGGCGGCTGGAAAAATCACATGGTCAACTTGTGGCTTGATCTCTTCCCACTTGTATTTTTCAATACCTGCAACGTCGATCTCATTATCAAAGTGACCGATGTTACAAACGATAGCTTGATTCTTCATCTTTGCCATGTGGTCATGGGTAATCACATGATAGTTACCGGTTGCAGATACGAAAATATCTGCCTTATCAGCAGCGTAATCCATCGTTACAACACGATAGCCTTCCATTGCTGCTTGCAATGCACAGATTGGATCTACTTCAGTAACCCAAACTTGAGCAGACAAGGCACGCAATGCCTGAGCTGAGCCTTTGCCCACATCACCGTAACCGCAGACCACCGCAACCTTACCTGCCACCATCACATCCGTAGCTCTCTTGATCGCATCAACTAAAGATTCACGGCAACCATAGAGGTTATCGAACTTGCTCTTGGTAACAGAATCATTCACGTTAATCGCTGGGAACTTCAATTCCCCTTTAGCAAACATCTGATACAAACGATGAACACCCGTAGTGGTTTCTTCTGTAACGCCTTTTACTTTTTCTAAACGTATGGAATACCACGTTGGGTCTTGTGCTAATTTTTTCTTGATAGCTGCGAATAAAATAGTTTCTTCCTCGCTCGTTGGATGATTCAAGCAAGCTTGATCTTTTTCAGCGCGCGCACCAAGGTGTAGCAATAAAGTAGCATCGCCACCGTCATCCAAAATCATATTGGTATAACCGCCATCCGCCCATTCAAAAATACGGTGGGTAAAGTCCCAGTACTGCTCAAGCGTTTCGCCTTTGATAGCAAATACTGGTGTGCCATTTGCAGCAATAGCTGCAGCAGCGTGATCCTGTGTTGAGAAAATATTGCATGAGGCCCATTGCACTTCTGCACCAAGTGCCTCAAGGGTTTCAATCAACACTGCCGTTTGAATGGTCATGTGTAATGAGCCCGTAATACGAGCGCCGCGTAATGGTTGTTGTGTGGCAAATTCATCACGAATAGCAATGAGTCCAGGCATCTCAGTTTCAGCAATCGCAATTTCTTTGCGGCCAAAGTCGGCCAAAGAAATGTCAGCAATTGCGCAGCGAGTTGCAACAAAGTTATTTAAATCAGCAACGGTATTCATGAATGCTCCAGCTAAATAAGATCCAATGCTGGAGTAGAAACTCGCTAGCCATTGAATCATGGGTTAGCGAGCGCAGTTGCAATTAGCAAACTCCGGGGGTAGCCTCAGAATCCACTCCCTTCAAGCCTGGGGAAATGCTGGGTCTCAGCATTCCTTGCAACGCTCCTTGAAGGTATGGCGTAATTGTAAACAATTACGCCATATTTCGCCTTAATACATCTACAAACTGCTTTTTTCCTTCTTACAAGCCTGCGGCTGCACGTAATGCCGCTGCTTTGTCTGTTTGCTCCCAAGTAAATTCTGGCTCTTCACGACCGAAGTGGCCATAAGCAGCAGTCTTACGATAAATAGGACGCAAGAGATTGAGCATTTTCACAATCCCTTTTGGACGCAAGTCAAAGTGCTCAGATACCAATTGCGCAATCTTTTCATCAGAGAGCTTGCCAGTACCGAACGTGCTCACCATTACCGAAGTTGGTTTGGCAACGCCAATCGCGTAAGAAATCTGAATTAAGCACTTGCTTGCCAAACCAGCGGCAACCACGTTTTTCGCTACATAACGACCAGCATATGCAGCAGAGCGGTCAACCTTAGAGGGATCTTTGCCAGAGAATGCGCCGCCACCGTGAGGAGCTGCACCACCGTAGGTATCCACAATAATTTTGCGTCCAGTTAAGCCGCAATCGCCCTGCGGGCCACCGATAACAAAACGGCCCGTTGGATTTACCAGAAAATTTATTGCGCCTTTGATTAAATGCTGAGGCAATACTGGTTTGATAATTTCTTCGATGACGGCTTCACGCAATTTGTCGAGAGAAATCTCTTCATCATGCTGAGTAGATAGCACAACGGTATCAATGGAGTCGGGCTTGCCATCTACATAACGTAAAGTCACTTGTGACTTCGCATCAGGACGCAACCAGTTCAAGCGGCCGTCACGACGCAATTGTGATTGGCGCTCCACTAAACGATGTGACAAATGAATTGGTAAAGGCATGAGCTCTGAAGTCTCGTCACAGGCGTAACCAAACATTAAGCCTTGGTCGCCAGCGCCTTGATCTAGGCCATCATCATGCGCCTTATCAACACCCTGAGCAATATCAGGGCTTTGCTTATCGTAAGCAACCAATACCGCACAACCTTTGTAATCAATACCGTAAGCAGTGTTGTCGTAACCAATTTCGCGCAAGGTATTGCGCGCAACCTGAATATAATCAACGTTAGCGTTAGTAGTTATTTCACCAGCAAGCACCACTAAGCCGGTATTACACAAAGTTTCTGCCGCAACGCGTGCTGTTGGATCTTGAGCCAAGATGGCATCTAAGATTGCATCAGAAATTTGGTCTGCTACTTTATCGGGATGACCTTCAGAGACTGACTCTGAGGTGAAGAAGTAATCATTTGCCATTGCATATTCCTTTAAAAATTAACACGATCTTTGGGACAACTCGACGTGCCAGGAACCACAACGGCGACGCTTTAGCAGAATTTATGAATCGCCCTGCAAGTTGTCTTAACTCAGCGATAAGTGCCATTCTATCCGAAAAGGGCTTGTCCCATCAAGGCGAACTTAAATTTGGCCCTGATCGCCGCATTGAATATCATTGGGGGGTGCGAAAACCTCTTCTTAAGCTCAGCCTCACTATCATTGCCGCGCTTCCTCTTGCTTTAGTGCAAGTGATTGGGGCCTGTATGGGCCTAGTGGCTTATGTTGGCTCACAACAATACCGATCGCTCTTTCGCCCGCAATATGAAGCTGTAGTTAGCGCTCACAAACTACCCTTCAAACTATGGAGGGCTGTAAGGGCCTCTGGAATGCTGTTCTCAGACAGCTTGTGGATTTGGCGCAACCCTCAGAAAGCACTGAAATTGGTTGAGGTGCATAACTGGGATGTGGTGGAGGTAGCCATAAACGAGGGTCATGGCTTAGTGATGTTGACTCCCCACCTTGGCGGCTTTGAAATCATCCCGCGTGTATTGGCACAACATTTCCCTGCAACGATTTTGTATAGGCCATCACGTCAAGATTGGCTCAATGAAGTGGTTGAAGAAGGTCGCGCCTATCCCAATATGCACTTTGTTCCCACCAATCTCCATGGCGTTCGACAAATGACTAGAGCACTCAACCGTGGTGAGGCGATTGGGATTCTTCCAGATCAAGTGCCCAGTGGTGGCGAAGGCGTGTGGGTACCATTTTTTGGGCGCCCCGCTTACACCACTCCACTACCTGCGCGCTTAGCCAACCGCAACAATACCCCGGTCGTGATGTTTACCGCGAAACGTAAAGGCATTGGTGAAGGCTGGGTAATGCAAGCCACTCGGCTAGCGCCCTTATCTGAAGATGCCAATATCGCAGCCGCCGAACTCAATGTCGCCATTGAAAATGCTGTTCTTGTTGCTCCCGAACAATTTATTTGGTCTTACAACCGCTATAAGCATCCAGCCGGTGCAGAATTGCCGCCTAGAAATTAGTTATAAACTTTTGAAATGACCTGGTTACACAACCTCTTCAATTTCCTGGCGCTTAATTTCTTGCGCCTCTTTGCTTTCCTCCCATACACCATTACCGTCCATGTTGGCTATGGCCTCGGCTGGCTTGCAGCCCATATACCTAATGGCCGTACGGATGTCGTCAGAACCAATCTACGGCTATGTTTTCCTCATCTGAGCGAGGAAGAAATCGATGTATTGGCTACTGAACACTGGAAATTACTCGGTCGGAGCGTTTTAGAGAGAAGCCGCATTTGGCTTGGTAGCGGCAAGCAAATTACTGACATTGTCTCCATCGACTCTGCAATTACCTTGGGTGATCGCAAGCCGCGCTTACTGATCAATCCACACTTCGTAGGCCTTGAGGGCGGCTTTATGGCTCTGTCTGTTTTAGCCAGCCAACACAACTGGCCGCGCGGCGCAGGCCTTTATCAAAATATGAAGAATCCTTTTTTTAATCAAAAGATGATTGAATGGAGGAATCGCTTTGGTGGCAAGTCCATCGAGAGGCAAAGCCGCCTTCGCGACCTCATTCGTGAAATTCAAACCGGCAACTTTATCTTTATTGCTCCCGATATTGATTTGGGTCCACGTGACTCTGTTTTTGTGCCTTTCTTTGGCGTTCAAACCAATACCATTACATCGGTTTCTCGCTTGGCCAAATTAAGTGGCGCAGAAGTCTGCTTGATGACCACCACATTAAATCAAGATCGTAAAGCCTACACCTGCCATATTAGCGAGCCGCTGCCAAACTTTCCGAGTGATGATGTC
This sequence comes from Polynucleobacter sp. MG-5-Ahmo-C2, assembly GCF_018687735.1. Taxonomy (NCBI): domain Bacteria; kingdom Pseudomonadati; phylum Pseudomonadota; class Betaproteobacteria; order Burkholderiales; family Burkholderiaceae; genus Polynucleobacter; species Polynucleobacter sp. MG-5-Ahmo-C2. The sequence goes on from NZ_CP061304.1 coordinate 1,747,870, forward strand.
GAAAAAGATACGGCTCGTTTAAATCACTACATTGAAGAGCTTGTCCGAGAAAGACCGGCAGAGTACTATTGGGTACATAAACGCTTTAAACATCGGCCGCCTGGTGAGCCGAGCCTTTACGATTAACGAGATACTCTTGAGCACATCTTCAAACAATTCTGGACGCAAAATTCGCTTCACCAAAATGCATGGGGCTGGCAATGATTTTATTGTGCTCAACGGCATTGATCAAGAGCTGGGCTTTATTACACGCGAGCAATGGCAAGCATTAGCGCATCGTCAATTTGGCATTGGCGCAGATCAAATTCTGATTGTTGAAAAAGCTACTCGTCCAGATGCAGATTTTCGCTACCGGATTTTTAATGCCGATGGTGGCGAAGTGGAGCAGTGCGGTAATGGTTCACGTTGCTTCGTACGCTTTGTATTGGATCAAGGTCTATCGAGCAAAAATCCATTGCGTGTCGAGGTTGCACATACCGTCCTTACCCTAAAGTCTCATCCTGATGGTCAGGTAGAAGTTGATATGGGTGCGCCTATTTTTGAGCACAGTCAAATTCCGTTTAATGCAAGCGGTCTAGCAAGCATGCAAGAGTTTCAGGAGGTCCTTTATGCACTTCCTTTAGATCACCCCGCTATGCACGATAGCTTTGTTGGCGTGCTTTCGATGGGTAATCCGCATGCCGTTCAAGTGGTTGCCGATCTTAAGAGCGCACCTGTACTTGAAGAGGGCCCAGAAATTGAAAAATATTCGGCCTTTCCAAAAAAAGTAAACGCCGGCTATATGCAAGTCATGAATCGGAATGAAATCCAGTTACGCGTATACGAGCGTGGCGCAGGAGAGACTTTGGCCTGTGGCACTGGTGCTTGTGCGGCGGTAGTTTCCGGGATTCGCCGAGGTCTACTAGACTCTCCAGTAAAAGTGCATACCCGTGGTGGCGATCTACAAATTGCTTGGGGTGGAATTGCAAACAATATTATTCAGTCGGTCATCATGACGGGTCCAGCAGTGACTGTTTTTGAAGGCGAAGCTGAAATCTAAATAGAAATTTTTTTTAAATTCCGTATTTATCTCGATAGGTTTTTACCGCAGGCAAATAATTGCTTAGCTCAGTATCGCTAGATGCCGTTAAGAAGGACATCAAATCGGCTAAGTTGGCGATCGCAATCACTGGCAGGCCAAATTCTTGTTCAACCGCTTGCACTGCCGACTTTTCACCAATCTCAACTGCATTGCCCGACCGCTCCATGCGATCTAATGCTATCAAAACCGCCGCTGGCTCAGCCCCTGCACCACGAATGAGTTCAACAGATTCTCGTACTGAAGTTCCTGCAGAAATCACGTCATCAATAATCACCACTTTGCCTTTGACGGGAGCGCCAACCAGTGACCCGCCTTCGCCATGATCTTTGGCCTCTTTGCGGTTATAAGCATAGGGAACATTTAAACCTCCATCAGCCAAAGCAATAGCCGTTGCAGCCGCCAATGTGATGCCCTTATATGCGGGGCCATAAAGCATGTCGAAGGAAACCTTAGACTCTTGCAAGGCTTTAGCGTAGTAACGACCCAAAGCACTCAAACGTGCGCCGTCATTAAATCCACCCGCATTAAAGAAATAAGGCGAGAGTCTTCCCGCTTTAGTTTTAAACTCCCCGAAGGACAAAACCTTTGCCTCCAAGGCAAAATGAATAAAGTTATCTTGATTTGAATTATTTGAGCTCATAGGTCTATATGTTACGCATCATTTCCGCGAACCTCAACGGTATCCGTTCTGCAGTCAAAAAAGGCTTTCTACCCTGGGCTATCAAACAAAATGCAGACTTTATCTGCATGCAAGAGCTCAAGGCCCAACGCGATGATTTAGAAGACGCCATTCTCAACCCCAATGGGATGCAAGGCTATTTTCACCATGCTGAGAAAAAAGGCTACAGCGGCTGCGGCATCTATACGCCACATAAGCCAGATGATGTCTTGTATGGTTATGGCAATGCGGAATTTGACTCTGAAGGGCGCTATGTCGAAGCGCGCTTTAAAGGGCTTTCAGTCATTTCGGTCTACATGCCCTCAGGCTCGAGCTCGCCCGAGCGCCAAGAGGCCAAATATCGTTATCTCGATAGCTTCTTACCCCACCTTATCAAGCTTAAAAAGTCAGGGCGTGAAATTATCCTCTGTGGTGATGTCAATATCGCCCACCATGAAATTGACCTGAAGAACTGGAAGGGCAACCTCAAAAACTCTGGATTCCTGCCAGAAGAGCGTGCATGGCTTACCAATCTTTTTGACAAAGTTGGTTACGTAGATGTGTATCGCAAACTCGAGCCTGAAGCTGGAGAGTCTTGTTACACCTGGTGGAGCAATAGAGGTCAGGCCTATGCCAAGAATGTCGGGTGGCGCATTGACTATCACATCAGTACACCAGGCATTGCTGATACAGCTCAGAAAACTTTCGTCTACAAGGATGAGCGTTTCTCTGATCATGCACCACTAGTAGTGGACTACGACTGGAATCTGTAACTTAAAAACTGTCTTAATCTTTTTTGATCTGAATGATCTTGAAATGAATGGTTGCCCAAATCAGCAGTAAAACTGGCGCACCAATAATCGCGGTACCACAGAAAAATGCTTGATAGCCAAAGTGATCAACAAAGACTCCAGAGAAGCCTGCTAACCACTTGGGCAGAAGTAACATCATCGAACTAAACAAAGCATATTGAGTTGCGGAATACCGAATGTTGGTAAGCGCAGATAGAAAGGCAATGAATGCCGCACTGGCAATGCCGGAACTTAAATTATCAGCGGAGATTACCCAAATCAAACCGTGTAAATCATGGCCCTGAGTGGCCAGCCAAGCAAACAGCAAATTGCTGGCTGCCGATAACACTGCCCCTAAAAACAAAATACGCAAGACACCAAAACGAAGTGTCAGAACGCCGCCAACAAAAGCACCAATCAAAGTCATCACAACACCGAATACCTTGCTCACTGCGGCCACTTCATCTTTGGTGTAACCCATATCGACATAAAAGGGGTTTGCCATAATACCCATCACCACATCACTAATTCGGTAAACGGCGATTAAAGACAAAATCAAAACCGCATGCCAACGATAGCGCGTGAGAAATTCAGCAAAGGGCTCGATCAAGGTTTGGTGTAGCCATGCTTTAGCATTACGAGCCTTAGGCAAATCAATTTTCACCGGCTCTTTACTTAATAAAGTAGTAATCACACCCACGCTGATTGATGCAGCCATGCATAAATATGCAAACTGCCAGGCGCCAGCATCATAGCCACCGCCTGTCTCTGCCCTTGCGGCTAACCACAATACTCCTGCTCCAGACCATATCAAGGCTAGGCGATAGCCCGTTTGATAGGTAGCCGCTAAAGCTGCCTGATGATCGCTATTGGCTGATTCAATTCGAAATGCATCCAATGCAATATCTTGCGTAGCTGAACCAAATGCCACTAATAGTGCGCACCAAACAACAGGGTTCAGAGCAAGCTTAGGATCAAGAGTAGACATTCCCACTAGACCCAAAATAATGAGTGCTTGCGCAAATATTAACCAACTACGGCGACGACCTAATAACTTTGTTAAAAGCGGAATTTGTAAACGATCAACTAGCGGAGCCCACATCCACTTGAATGCATAAATTAAACCCACCCAGGTCAAATAGCCAATAGTACTGCGATCAACACCGGCCTCGCGCAACCAAAAGCTTAAAGTTCCCAGTATGAGCAGGAGAGGTAGCCCAGCAGAGAAGCCAAGAAACAGCATTCGTAGACATGGCCATTCGAGATACACCCGACAATCAGCAAGCCACGACTGAACCGCCTTCTGCACGATTCTATGCGCTGCGCACGCGGAAGAGCGCCAAACTTCCAAAAAAATTAGGCATCAAGGTCACTTGTTTACCATCATGCAAGATACATTGATCAATTACCTGGAGGCCAAGGCTGGAAGCCAGCTTCTCAAAATCATCCACAGTGAGTACGCGCACATTAGGTGTGTTGTACCACTGATAAGGCAAGCTCTTTGATACCGGCATCCGACCCAGCCCTACCGCCAAACGGTGCGACCAGTGACCAAAGTTTGGAAAGGACACAATTGATTCTTTACCAACACGCACAACTTCACGCAAAATCTTTTCAGTCTGATGAATCGTTTGCAATGTTTGCGAGAGCACAACCATATCAAAACTATTGTCTTCAAAAAGCGCCAGGCCGCCTTCTAAATCTTGCTGAATAACATTCAAACCTTTTTGTACGCAAGAAAGTACGCGCGCATCATCGATCTCTACACCATAGCTGTGAACAGGTTTTTGTTTTTGCAAGAACTCCAAGAAACTGCCGTCGCCACAGCCTAGATCAAGCACCTGGCTGTTAGGGGAAATCCATTTGGCAATGGCTGCAAAGTCTGTACGCTTATTCATGGCGCTCATGATTGAGCCTCCAACATTTGCGCAAAATAGGCTCTTACTAAATTGTGATAACGCTCATCGTCTAACAAGAATGCATCATGTCCATGAGGAGCATCGATCTCTGCATAACTGACTTCGCTCTTATTGCTCAGCAAAGACTGCACAATTTCACGGCTACGATTCGGTGGGAAACGCCAATCCGTTGAGAAGCTCACGACCAAGAACTTAGCTTGCACCTCTGCCAAAGCGCGGTTTAGACTGCCGTCATAGCGACGCGATGGATCAAAGTAATCTAGGGCGCGAGTGATCAACAGATAAGTATTAGCATCAAAGTAAGTAGAAAACTTATCACCTTGGTGGCGTAGATAACTTTCTACCTCAAACTCCACATCAAAGCTAAAGCGATAGTCATTCGATTCGCCATTAGGGCGCTGTAACTCACGCCCAAATTTTTCAGCCATGTCATCATCAGATAAATAGGTAATGTGACCAACCATACGAGCAAGGCGCAAGCCACGTTTTGGTACTACGCCATGTTCGTAATAATTGCCCCCATGAAAATCGGGGTCTGACAAAATGGCATTACGCGCCACTTCATTAAACGCAATATTCTGTGCACTCAACTTTGGAGTAGATGCAATCACCACACAGTGATCTAAGCGCTTCGGAAACTGAATAGCCCAGGCCATTGCCTGCATGCCGCCTAAGCTACCGCCCATGACTGCAGCAAACTTTCGAATACCCAACTTATCTGCAAGGCGAGCCTGGGTATTCACCCAATCTTCAACAGTTACCACTGGGAAGTCGGCACCATAAGGCTTGCCAGTTTCTGGATTGGTACTCATTGGTCCAGTAGAACCAAAGCAAGAGCCCAAATTATTTACACCAATGACAAAGAAATGATTTGTATCTACAGGCTTACCTGGACCAATCATATTGTCCCACCAGCCAATATCCTCTGAATCATCAGGATCAGGGCCTGCTACATGATGCGATGCATTCAGTGCATGGCAAATTAGGACAGCATTCGTTTTTTCGGCATTGAGCTTGCCATAAGTTTCGATCACTAAATTGTAGCCAGGTAACATGGCGCCACTCTGCAAAGGCAGGGGCTCGGCAAAATGGATGGTATTTCTAGAGAGGTATAGTTCGCTCATTCTGAGAGGAGTATGCGCAAACTAATATCAGATGCTTCAGTTGGCAACTTCTTAAAACCGCTGCGGGCAAATCGATGCCAACGACCCAAAACAAAACTCATCAACATGGCAGCGCGAATACTGACTTCTTCTTGGCCAACTTGAGCCCATGCGCCGCCCTGGGATTGCGCAATCCGCAATGCCTGCTTCAGAGAGGCTTCAACACGATCTAAAACCTGGGTAATGCGCTCTTGCAAACGATCGTCCTCTTGCAACAAAGCATCGCCCAAAAGAACACGGGTCATGCCAGGATTTTTCTCGGCGAAGAACAACAGCATTTGCAAAATTCCACGGGCTTGCGCAAGGCCAGATTCTTCTTTTTGATTAATCTGATTAATCAAGCCAAAAACAGTTTGCTCAATAAAAGAAATTAGCCCCTCAAACATTTGCGCCTTACTAGCGAAATGACGGTAGAGCGCAGCTTCAGAAACTTGAATCTTGGCAGCCAAAGCCGCCGTTGTCACACGCTCGCCTTTGGGGTTTTGCAACATCTCCGCAAGCACTTGCAAAATCTGCAAGCGACGTTCGCCAGGGCGTGGACGCTTACGCGCCTTGCCAGCGTCAGCACTGCTGTTGTCGATATCTGCCGGCTCTAAAGGTTCGCGCACGATTTAGTTACCTTGAGCGAATCATCGTACCGAATGCTTGCTCGGTCAGAATTTCTAGCAATAAGGAGTGTTCAATGCGGCCATCAATGATGTGCACTGAATTCACTCCACTCTTTGCTGCATCTAATGCAGAAGAAATCTTTGGCAACATACCACCAGAAATAGTGCCATCAGCAAACAAGGCATCGATTTCCCTTGCGGTTAAATCAGTGAGTAGCTGTCCATCTTTATCCATAACCCCAGGGATATTGGTCATCATGACCAATTTCTCAGCATGCAGAATTTCAGCCATCTTGCCAGCTACCAAATCTGCATTGATGTTGTAGGCTTGACCTTCTTCGCTAAAGCCAATCGGGGAGATCACCGGAATAAAGGCGTCGTCTTGCAAGGCTTTGACAACGGCTGGATTAATAGCTTCAATTTCACCAACAAAACCGATGTCAACCATTTTGCCTGGCTCTTTCTCGCTAGGAATCATCATCTTCTTGGCATGAATGAGTCCCCCATCCTTACCAGTCAAGCCAACTGCCTGACCGCCAAAGTGGTTGATGAGCATGACAATATCTTGCTGGACTTCACCGCCAAGAACCCACTCCACCACTTCCATGGTTTCATCATCGGTAACGCGCATACCCTGAATAAAGGTTCCGGTCTTGCCGATCTTTTTCAAAGCCTCATCAATTTGTGGTCCGCCACCATGAACAACAACAGGATTCATGCCAACCAATTTCAATAAGATCACGTCGCGCGCAAAACTTTCTTTAAGGCGCTCCTCAACCATCGCATTTCCGCCGTACTTAATAACAATAGTCTTACCGTGATAAGCGCGGATATAAGGTAAAGCTTCAGCAAGAATCTCCGCCTTTAATAAAGGAGAGATATCACTAAGAGTAGGCAAATGCTTGGTCATCGCAAAGAAAATCTATTCGCCAAATAATTTTTGGCGGAGTTCGCGACGCTCTTGAGCCTCAAGAGATAAATTGGCTGTAGGCCTTGCAATTAAACGGTTCAAGCCGATTGGCTCACCAGTTTCTTCACACCAACCATAGTCACCAGACTCAATGCGCGCCAAAGCTTGCTCAACCTTCTTAAGCAACTTACGCTCACGATCACGCGTGCGCAATTCCAATGCGTGCTCTTCTTCAATCGTTGCACGATCAGCCGGATCGGGAACCAAAATATTTTCACGAAGGTGTTCTGTGGTCTCCGAAGCATTCTTCAAAATGTCTTCTTTAAGGGTTAGCAATTTTTGACGGAAAAAATCTAACTGTGCTGCATTCATGTAGTCCTTGTCAGACATTTTGAGCAATTCAGCTTCAGTTAATGGCGCACCTTTTACAGTCTTAGTGCTCGCAGCCTTGCTACTAGCTTTAGCAGCAGTTGCTGGTTTTGTTACTGTTTTTACCGTCATCTCATTCTTTCCTGGATTTGAAGCATTATTGCCTCATTCTGCCAAACTTTTATTACCCTTTAACCAATATTTGCCAATATTGACCGTGGCGGCGGATTGTACCCGAAACTTTCTACGCCAAACATCCCTCAAGCCCTGCCAGCAGGGTGTCCTTAGGCAAATCAATCCCTATGAAGACCATGCGGGTTTGCTTGGGTTCGGAGCCCCATGGACCGGCTAAATCGCTACCCATCATCTGGTGAACCCCCTGGAACACGACTTTTCGGTTGCTGCCCTTCACATAGAGCACCCCTTTGTAGCGCAACATCTTCTCGCCAAAGACCTCTAGGATGCCCCCCAGAAAGTCTTCCAACTTTTGATGATCAAAGGGTTTATCACTACGAAAAACGAAAGATTGAATGCGGTCTGTGTGCCCTGCATGACCGTGATGCTGGTGGTCATGGCTATGGTCGTGCCCACAGGTACTATGGTCATGATCCTGACTGTGGTCGTGCCCACAATGCTCATGATCGTGATCATCCTGCTCCAAAAAATGTGGGTCAATATCTAGCTTGGCATTCAGATTGAAGCCCTTAAGGTCTAAAACCGCATGAAGAGGCACTACACCCTTTGAAATGCCAGCAATAGGCGCCCTAGGGTTCATATGCATCAGGCGGTTACGCAGAGCATCAACTTCAGCTGGCGTTACAAGATCAGTCTTAGTAATAAAAATCTGATCGGCAAAACCTACCTGACGTTGCGCCTCCTCATGCTCAGTTAGCTGATGTGGGCCATGTTTGGCATCCACGAGGGTAACAACAGCATCTAAGACGTAATGGTCGGCAACATCGTCATCCATGAAAAAGGTCTGCGCCACTGGGCCAGGGTTAGCGACACCAGTCGTTTCAATCACAACACGATCAAAACTAATTTTCTTATCTTTGCGCTGCTCCCAAAGCGCATTCAAAGCCTCAACGAGATCGCCACGAATCGTGCAGCAAATGCAACCATTGCTCATTTGGACGATGTTTTCTTCGTGATCTTGAACCAAAATATCGTTATCAATATTCTCCTCGCCAAACTCGTTCTCAATCACAGCAATTTTTTTGCCGTGGTCTTCGATGAGGATGTGTTTGAGCAAAGTGGTTTTGCCGCTTCCTAAGAAGCCAGTCAAAATAGTTACCGGGATTAATGCCATGAATGATCCAATCAAAATCTAGAAGTAATACATTTCCCAAGCGAGAAACCCACTATCTTACCCAGTTCCTTAATCTTTACCAGCCTTTGCGCGGGGATGTGCTTTATCGTATGCCTGGGCGAGGTGCTGAAAATCTAATGACGTATAAATCTGGGTACTAGCAATACTGGCGTGCCCCAACATTTCTTGTACAGCCCGTAAATCTTGGGAAGATTGCAAGACATGGCTAGCAAAGGTGTGTCGCATCATGTGGGGATGTACATGGGTGGGCAAGCCAGCACGCATTGCTAAATTACGTAGACGGGCCTGAACTGTACGCGGTGATAAACGCTTTCCGGTTGCCGACAGAAAAAGTGCATTGGATTGCTCGGTAAAGCTACTCACATTCCGAATTTGCCGCCACGCATTGAGCGAGTGCATTGCAGGACCCCCAACCGGTACCGAGCGTCTCTTGCCACCCTTACCCAAGACAGTGACTTCGGCAGCATCCCAATCCAACCAACCTGCAGATTCATGTTGGCGATCTTTGCTTTGCATCACATCAATACCCAATAGTTCTGAAAGACGTAAACCTGAGGAGTAGAGCAAATCAATAATCGCTGCATCCCGAGTGGATTCCAAATCTTTTTTCTCTTGCGCCTCTCTGACAGCCTGGTTGACTAGGGCCAGCGCTTGCTCAACCGATAGGGCTTTAGGTAGGGACTTTAAGCGTTTAGGGGCCTTCACATCATCAACTGGATTGGCCACTAAATTACTGGCCACCTTACCAGCATGCGCATCTCGCCTGGCATCTTTCTCTGTTAACCAGTTGTACCAACCACGCCATGCCGAAAGTGCTCTGGCAATACTTCTAGATGACTTGCCTTTGGAATGCAAACGACCAGCCCAACGACGAACATGGCCATTACTAACCTTTAGTAACTCAATAGAGTCTTCAAGAGCAAAATTTTGTAGATCGCTTAGATCCATGACGTACGCTTTGAGCGTATGTGGTGAGAGTTGACGCAACACATGTAGCTCGTGCAAATACTCTTGCACGAGGGGATGAAGATCAGCCGCCTGGAATGTCATAAGCCTGGATACGATCCAAAGCTGCGGCAGTTAGTTCTGCAATCTGACGCAAATAGAAAGCGCCCATATCTGCTGTGAAACGGGTTTCGTCTTTGCTGGCCAATAACAGTACTGCAGGCGATTGATTTGCGCCAATACTCTTACCCAGTGGCAAACCGATGGCTACCATGCTTTGCCACTCTGGATCAATGGTGGTTTGACACGCCAGCAAATCTACACTCGCCGCCGCAAGCTCTTTAGCTGAACCGCAAAGCGGTGTATCAATCCAAGGGCCAAATGCAGAATTAGGCGATAACAATTGCGCCGATTCAACTTCAAATACCTCAGCCAACCCAGAAATGATCGCAGTCTCAACGTCGGACTTATTGTTAGCCTTCATTAAACGTAGTAGCCAAGCAACTAAGCTCTGCTGGGTTTTATCGTTACGGCTACCAAAGTGCAACATCTCACTCAAACGACGATTGAGTTCTTGATTTTGAGTGCGCAACACGGTCATCTGCCGTTCTTGCAATGAGATCGTACGATCTTCATGTGGATGCTTAATGCGAATCTCATTAAAGAGGTCTGCGTAGCGATCAAAGAAGCCGGGGGTTGCCTTCAACCACTCGGCAACCAACTCTTCTTGCTCGACCTGTTTTGGATCTATTGCACTCATCAATGTCTTTCTTAACTTAGTTTTTTACGCAAGAGTTCATTTACCTGAGTAGGGTTCGCCTTGCCTTGCGATGCCTTCATAATCTGACCAACAAGTGCATTGAACGCCCTCTCTTTGCCAGAGCGGAACTCTTCGACTGACTTTTGATTGGTTGCAATCACTTGATCAATGATGGCCTCAATAGCTCCACCATCACTAATCTGTTTGAGGCCCTTAGCATCAATCACTTGATCAACAGTGCTTATTGCCTTGCCAGCAACAGCCTCGTCCCACAAAATTGCAAAGATATCCTTAGCGATCTTATTAGAGATAGTGCCGTCTGACACACGGGTGAGTAATGGGGCTAGATGCTCAGCCTTCAGTGGCGCATCAGCAGTTGCAATCCCCGCACGATTTAGGGAAGAGGCAAATTCACCAGCAATGAAGTTTGCAGCGGCTTTGGCTAAAGGCTTACCCACAATCGTCAATAGCTCCACAAATACTTTTGCAGTATCGCGATCTTGTGTCAGTAATTGGGTGTCATAAGCGCTCAAACCATAGTCTGCTTGCCATTGCTCGCGAAGCTGCGCAGGAAGCGCTGGCATCTTGCTGCGCACTTCTGCAATCCACGCATCATCAATCATGACCGGCAGTAAATCAGGGTCTGGGAAATAGCGATAATCGTTAGCATCCTCCTTGCTGCGCATACTACGTGTTTCACCACGATCAGGATCGTATAAACGAGTCTCCTGAACAACTGTCCCGCCATCTTCGATCAACTCAATCTGGCGACGCACTTCGTATTCGATTGCCTCTTCCAAGAAGCGGAAAGAATTCAAATTCTTAATCTCGCAACGCGTACCAAATTCTTTTTGCCCCATTGGACGTACAGAAACGTTGGCATCACACCGGAAGGAGCCTTCCTGCATATTGCCGTCACATACCCCTAACCACACTACTAGGCTATGCAGAGCTTTTGCATAGGCAACTGCCTCTGCAGCGCTACGCATGACAGGCTCTGTAACGATTTCTAAAAGTGGGGTGCCAGCACGATTCAAGTCAATGCCGCTGGAGGGCTCGCCATGAGGCCCAAGAAAACCCTCTTCATGAACAGATTTACCTGCATCTTCTTCCATATGGGCGCGCGTTAATTCAACAATCTTTATTTCGTCATCAACCAAGATTTCAAGATGGCCGCCCACCACCACCGGAATTTCCATCTGGCTAATTTGATATCCCTTGGGTAGGTCTGGATAGAAGTAATTTTTACGCGCAAAGATACTTGCTGGTGAAATCTTTGCCCCTACTGCCAATCCAAAACAAATCGCGTGCTCAACGGCCTGGCGATTAAGCACGGGCAACACTCCTGGCAAAGCTAAATCCACTGCGCATGCTTGTGTGTTCGGCTCTGCGCCAAAGCGCGTACTAGCACCACTAAATATTTTTGAGTTGGTTTTTAGTTGAGCGTGGGTCTCAAGACCAATAACGACTTCCCATTGCATCATGCCACCCCACTAGCTTGTCGCAAATGCCAATCGGTGGCTTGTTGATATTGATGCGCCACTTGTAACAGGCGCGCCTCAGAAAAGTAATTACCAATCAGCTGCATACCGATTGGTAAATTATTTACATTAAATCCGCAAGGCGCACTCATTGCTGGTAGTCCCGCTAAATTAGTTGAGAGCGTATAAATATCTTCTAAATACATTTGCACTGGATCTTTTGACTTTTCGCCTAAGCGCCAAGCTACATCAGGTGCAACGGGCCCTAGAATCACATCACACTCTTTAAATGCTGCCTGAAAATCAGCTGCAATAATGCGACGAATTTTTTGTGCCTGCAGGTAGTAAGCATCATAGTAGCCGTGGCACAGCACATAAGTGCCAATCAAGATACGGCGCTTGACTTCCGCACCAAAGCCTTCGGTACGAGACTTCTGATACATATCACCAAGATCTTTGTATTCACTGGCACGATGGCCATAGCGCACACCATCAAAACGGCTCAAGTTACTCGACGCTTCTGCTGGCGCTAATACGTAATAGACTGGTATAGATAATTTTGTTTTAGGCAAGCTAACTTCAACTAATTTTGCACCCAAGCCTTCTAGAGCCTTCGCAGCTTCATTGACAGACTTCGCAACATCGCTTGCTAAGCCTTCGGCGAAAAATTCTTTTGGCAAACCAATCCGCAACCCTTCTAACGGTTTCGCAGAATTTGTGCTGCTCTCTTGCCAACTTTGATTGAGATAACGACCATAGTCTTCACCTGAATCCGCGAGGGATGTCGAGTCGCGTTGATCATGCGATGACATTGCAGATAGCACCAGAGCACAATCCTCGGCAGATTTGCCCATAGGGCCAGCCTGATCCAAAGAGGAGGCGTAGGCAATCATGCCGTAACGAGATACGCGCCCATAACTAGGCTTAATGCCCGTAAGACCACAAAATGCTGCTGGTTGACGGATGGAGCCGCCAGTATCGGTGCCGGTAGCAATCGGCGCTAAGCCAGCTGCAACGGCAGCAGCAGAGCCGCCCGAAGATCCACCAGCAACATGGGCTGCATTCCAAGGATTTAATACAGGGCCATAGGCGGAGTTTTCGTTCGAAGAACCCATGGCAAATTCATCCATATTGGTCTTGCCAAGGCAAACCATGCCAGCACCATGGGGATTGCTTTCATCAGGGATGCCAAGATTAGCAACCACCGTAGCATCAAAGGGGCTTTGATAGTCAGCCAGGATTTTGGAGGCAGCAGTCGTGTTCCAACCGCGAGTTACAAAGACATCTTTGTGCGCTATTGGAATGCCAGTCAACTTGCCACCTTTGCCAGATGAAATTAACTTATCTGCCTTATATGCTTGTTCTAAACTTAAGTGAGCATTCACATCTAAATATGCATTCCACTGCTTTCCAGCCTGAATACGGTCTAAAAAGTACTGGGTTAATTCGGCACTAGAAATCTCTTTAGCGGCCAGAGCTTTTGCCATGAGCACGATGGGGGTGTTGTGCCAACTCATTCAATCACCCTCGGAACTAGGAAGTAGCCATCCTGCTGGGCCGGGGCTGACTTCATATTCTCCGCACGGCAATCAGGCTCACTTACTTGATCCTCCCGCATTGGTTGTGCCAAGTCACGCAAAAAGAGGATGGGGTGGGCAAGGGGCTCCAGCCCGGTGGTATCGACAGCCTGCATTTCCTCTACCAGCGAAAAAATAGCCTGCAACTGAGGTAAAACTGCCTCAGCTTCTGCCTGATTTAACTCAAGCCTAGAAAGGTGCGCAATGCGCTGGACATCATCAAGATTCATGGGGCGTAGAGTATCATTCCGATATATTTTCATTAATAACTTCTATTTTCCCACTACATCATGTTTAGTTTTTTTCGAAGCTACTTTTCCAATGACCTAGCCATAGACCTAGGAACGGCCAACACCTTAATTTATATGCGTGATCGGGGTATTGTCCTCGATGAGCCTTCGGTAGTAGCGATTCGCCAAGAAGGTGGACCAAATGGCAAAAAAACTATTTTGGCAGTCGGAAAAGAAGCAAAAGCGATGCTGGGTCGCGTTCCGGGGAATATTGAAGCAATTCGTCCCATGAAAGACGGCGTTATTGCCGACTTCACCATTACCGAGCAAATGCTCAAGCAATTCATCAAGCTTGTGCACGAAAGCAAATTATTAAGGCCAAGTCCACGCATCATCATTTGCGTTCCTTGTGGATCTACCCAAGTTGAGCGTCGTGCAATTCGCGAATCTGCATTAGGCGCCGGCGCTTCACAAGTATTTTTAATTGAAGAGCCTATGGCTGCTGCAATTGGTTCTGGCCTACCTGTTTCAGAAGCTGCAGGCTCAATGGTTGTTGATATCGGCGGCGGCACAACTGAAGTTGGTGTGATGTCATTAGGCGGCATGGTTTACAAAGGCTCTGTTCGCGTTGGCGGAGATAAATTTGATGAAGCCATTACCAATTACATTCGTCGCAATTATGGAATGTTGATTGGTGAGCAAACTGCTGAATTGATTAAGAAAACAATTGGCTCCGCTTTCCCTGGAGCAGAATTGCGCGAGATGGAAGTTAAGGGACGCAATCTTTCTGAAGGTGTACCGCGCAGCTTCACAGTAACGAGCAATGAGATTCTTGAAGCGCTAACTGATCCGTTAAATCAAATCGTGACCGCAGTTAAAGCAGCGCTTGAACAAATTCCACCTGAGCTAGCGTCTGATATTGCTGAGCGGGGCATGATGCTTACTGGTGGTGGCGCCCTATTGCGCGACCTTGACCGCCTCTTGCTAGAAGAAACTGGCTTACCAATTCACATACCGGAAGATCCTTTAACTTGCGTTGCTCGTGGTTGCGGTATTGCTCTTGAGCGCATGGATAAGTTAGGCGGAGTGTTCTCGCACGAGTAGGCGACATACACGTCGATCAGGGCATTGCAACATAGCGCTCCTCCACTTTTTAGACAGGGCATTCCAGCCTTACTTAAACTGATTGTCTGTCTATCGGTCGGCATTGCTTTGATGCTGATCGACTTTCGCTTTAAAGCACTCGATCCCATCCGCAATCATGCGAATTGGGTATTGCGTCCACTTGAATACATCATGATGGCCCCACGTAATGCTTATGAGGTAACTTCAGAATATTTCACCACTCGCTCAACGCTTGAACAAGAGAATCAGACAATGAAAGTTCGCCAAGCCGAACTTTCATTGCTGGCGAATCAATCCGAATTCTTGCTGATTGAGAATCAAAATTTACGCGAGCTGATGTCCCTGCAAAAACAAGTTTCATTCGAAACCTTGCCTGTTGAAATTCTGTTTAATCCACCCAATCCCATTTCACAGCGCATTGTGATTAATCGCGGCAGCAATGATGGTTTAAAGCTAGGCAACCCAATTGCTAATGACGCCGGCATACTCGGGCAGGTAGTTCGGCTATATGAGCGTTCAGCCGAAGTATCGCTATTGGAAGACCGTGACTTTGCAGTTCCGGTACAAGTTGCCCGAAATGGACTTAGAGCAGCCGTTTTTGGTGCTGGCCGGGGCAATCCATTGGAGTTGCGCTACTTACCTGTTGCTAGCGATTTAGAGGTTGGTGATATCTTACTCACCTCTGGTATTGATGGCGTTTACCCACCAGGTTTTGCAGTAGCGGTTATTAGCAAAATTGAGCGTAACGCTGACAAAAACTCCTCTAACGTATTTTGCATGCCAGTGGCAGCAGTCAATCGTTATCGTCAAGCACTAGCCTTTTTATACGACCCGCAATTTGATGCTAAGGCCCCAATAGTTAGCAATAAACCCTCATCAGGTACGCCCTTAACCAATAATCCAGGTCGTCGTCAAACTCGGGCGCGAGGAATGCAATGATTGATATTCAAAGCGGTTATATCCTTCGCCCAGTAAGCCCGGTGTTTATTTATTTCAGCTTGTTTTGTGCGCTATTGCTCAATTTTTTGCCGCTTGGAAACTTCGGCTGGGTGCCAGATTGGCTAATCATCTGCATCATATTTTGGAATATTCATCAGCACCGCTATGTCAGCGTATTCTCGGCATTCTTCTTGGGCTTGATGATGGATGTACACAATTCCGATTTATTAGGATTGCACGCCTTTAGTTATTCACTAGTCGCTTACATCGCCATTTCTTGGCATCGACGCATTATTACGCTCCCTCTATTATCACAAGCTCTGCATCTTCTACCGATATTCCTGCTGGTTTCATTGTTTCCCGTATTGGTGCACTGGCTACTGAGCGGGGAGTTATATTGGTGGGCCTTAACGGGCGCTATTCAAGCCATCGTCGAAGCACTACTTTGGCCACTAGCAACTCACGTCTTATTGGCGCCCCAGCGAAGACCGATTGATGTTGATCATAATCGGCCACTCTAAGAGCTTGTATGGTTTCTTTTAAAAAACCGGACCTCGATTCGTTTCAAGAACGTATTCATATTGCCGCTTTATTTGTAACATTTTGTTTCTTACTTTTAGTAACTCGCCTAGTGTGGCTGCAGCTCATCAGTCACGGTAAATATGCCTTGTTGGCCGAAAGCAATCGCATCGCTCTAGTCCCGGCCCCAGCAAATCGCGGCTTAATTATTGACCGTAATGGCATTGTGATTGGCCGAAACTATTCGGCCCTCACTTTAGATGTGAACGCAGAGGAAGCTAGGGAGAATATAGATCAGCTCATTAATAGCCTTTCTGAAATTATTGATATCTCCCCTAGAGATCGCCGTAACTTCAAGCGCTCTCTGGAAGATTCCAGAAATATGGGCACATTTCCCTTACGCTCCATGCTGAATGAGGCTGAAACTGCTCGTTTTATGGCTAATCGCTACCGCTTTCCAGGGGTTGAGATCCGGGCCAGGAGCTTTCGCGAGTATCCCTATAACGAATTAGCATCCCATTTAATTGGCTATATCGGTCGTGTTTCCCAGCGCGACAAAGAACGTATGCAGGCTGAGATTGAGAGCTCTAAAGTAGATGACTCTGACGCTCTTCAAACCTCTTTTTTACCCGGCATTCAGTACGTTGGAAAGATTGGTCTAGAGCAAAGCTATGAGAGTGTTTTACGTGGTGTCCCTGGTTACGATCAAGTGGAAATTACAGCGGGTGGCAAACCGGTAAGAACGCTTTCTAACTCTCCATCTGTACCAGGTAAAAACATTGTGCTCTCGGTTGATATCAAATTGCAATACTTGGTAGAGCAACTCTATGGCAATTTCCGTGGTGCATTTGTTGCTATCGAGCCAGAAACCGGCGATGTCCTAGCCTTCGCTTCTAAGCCCAACTTTAATCCAAATGATTTCGTTGAGGGCATTGATTCGGTAACCTGGAAAGAGCTTAATGACTCCCCACAAAAACCGCTCTATAACCGCCCGCTTAAAGGAATTTATCCGCCAGGCTCAACCTATAAACCTTTTATGGCGCTTGCTGCTCTAGAAAACAAAAAGCGTACGCCCTCACAATCTATTTTTGATCCAGGTTATTTCGACTTTGGTAATCACACCTTCCGCGACGACAAAAAAGGTGGTCACGGCACCGTAGATATGCAAAAGTCAATTGTTGAGTCTTGTGACACGTATTACTATATGCTCGCTCGCGATATGGGTGTAAACATGATGCATGACTTCATGAAGCCACTCGGGTTTGGTCAAATTACCGGCATTGATTTGCAAGGCGAAGCTAAAGGTGTACTACCCTCAACTGAGTGGAAGAAAAATACCTTCAAAAAACCTGAACAGCAGAAATGGTACGAAGGTGAAACGATTTCTTTAGGTATTGGTCAAGGCTATAACGCGTTCACTATTCTGCAATTAGCGCATGCAATGGCCAACGTAGCTAATAACGGTATTGTGATGAAGCCGCACCTAGTAAAAGCAATTGAAGATCCATTTACTCGTAACAGGGTTTTAACAACACCAAAAGAAAGCTATCGCATTGACCTGAACCAAGAAAATATTGAGATCGTCAAAAAAGCGATGGTCGAAGTAAATAACTCTGGAACATCTGCAGCTGCCTTCAAAGGGGCTGGATATCAGGTTGGCGGCAAAACCGGTACTGCGCAAGTTTTTAGTTTAAATTCAAAAGACTATAAACATGGATCTACTGCAGAATTTCTGCGAGACCACGCTTTATATATTGCATTTGCTCCTGCAGATAAACCCACCATCGTGATTGCAATGGTGGTTGAGAACGCAGGTTTTGGTGCGCAATATGCAGCGCCGATTGCGCGAAAGGCGCTTGACTACTACATTGAGGGCAAGTGGCCTAAGGAGATTCCTGAATGGAAAAGAGCCCCTTAATCAAAATAAAAAGTTTTTTCTTTGGCATATTTGCTGGGCTTGATCGCCAGCTAGGCCTTATTCTGCTTGGCTTGGCAATGGTTGGCTTTTTTACATTTCTATCTGCGAGTCAAAATACGCCCGTACAAATCGCAGATGAGTTGCGCAATCTTGCACTCTCATTTGTGGTGATGTGGATCGTCTCTCGCATTCCACCAAAGTGGTTAGAAATGGGTGCCGTTTGGATCTATGGCTTTGGTGTTGCATTACTTGTCGCAGTTGCTGCATTTGGCTTAATTAAAAAAGGTGCGCGTCGTTGGTTAAATATTGGCATTGTTATTCAGCCATCTGAAATCATGAAAATTGCGATGCCACTCATGCTCGCTTGGTACTTCCAAAAGCGCGAAGGCATTCAGAAGACTTGGGACTACGCTGTAGCATTAATTATTTTGGCTATTCCCGTTTTTCTAATTGCTCGTCAACCCGACTTAGGGACAGCACTCCTTGTCTCTGCCGCAGGACTCTACGTGATCATTCTGGCCGGTTTGCCATGGAAATGGATTTTGCCTTTTGTTGGTATCGGCGTTTTTGGAATTCTGCTCATTATTATTTTTGGCAGCACAATTTGTGCGCAAGATATAGTCTGGCCCCTGGTACACAACTACCAAAAGCACCGTATTTGTACCTTGCTAGATCCCAGCAGTGATCCGCTTGGAAAAGGCTTTCATACCATTCAATCCATGATTGCCATTGGCTCAGGCGGCTTTTTCGGCAAAGGCTGGTTTCAGGGAACTCAAGCCCATTTGGAATTCATTCCAGAAA
Source organism: Polynucleobacter sp. MG-5-Ahmo-C2 (assembly GCF_018687735.1). Lineage (NCBI taxonomy): Bacteria > Pseudomonadati > Pseudomonadota > Betaproteobacteria > Burkholderiales > Burkholderiaceae > Polynucleobacter > Polynucleobacter sp. MG-5-Ahmo-C2. The sequence goes on from NZ_CP061304.1 coordinate 1,766,994, forward strand.
AACATACTGACTTTGTATTTGCAGTCTTCTCGGAAGAATTTGGCTTGCTTGGCAATCTCATATTGATTGCCCTTTTCTTTGCCCTTATCAAGAGAGGTTTAGCAATCTCGGCAAGTGCGCCCAACCTATTTACTCGTTTATTGGGCGCCTCAGTAACACTCATTTTCTTTACTTATGCATTTGTCAATATTGGCATGGTGAGTGGCCTACTTCCGGTTGTCGGAGTTCCACTACCGTTTATTAGCTATGGTGGAACGGCCCTAGTGACCCTTGGATTTGGTGCTGGCATATTGATGAGCATTCATCGCCATCGCCGCCTTGTGCAAAGTTAATTTAAAAATAGTTAGCTTGATTTTTTGAATTCTTGAAGGAATAAAAAAGCCCGGCATGCCGGGCTTTTTTATCAAGCAAGGAAGAATTACTTCTTGCGCTTGTTAACTGAATCCTTAAATGCTTTACCAGCAGAAAACTTCACTGTTTTAGCTGCAGCGATTTTGAGTGGCTCACCAGTTTTTGGATTACGGCCCATACGAGCTGCACGCTTGCCAGATGCAAATGTACCGAAACCGATCAGTTGTACTGAATCGCCCTTGGTAACAGCTTTGATGATGTTCTCAATTGCTGAATTCAATGCAAATTCAGCTTTTGCTTTAGAGATCTCCGCGTCGTCAGCAATCGCTGCGATTAGTTCGGCTTTGTTCAAGTGAAGCTCCTTATAGATATTGATGTCAGCGCACATTACGCTTACATGATTTTAACCACAAAAAATTACAAAAATAAAGCTTCGTTGCAGCAATTTTTTAATTCCACTACAAATTACTCATCCAAAACAACTATATCGGAAACAAAATATTCTGTGTCGCCAAAACAATTTGTAGGCAAGCCAATATGCTGTTCATATTTTAGGGCTACCTTTTTTCCTAAGTTAGCATTTATTTTTTGCGCTACGGCATCTTCACGCACCGTAAAGAGGAATTTTTCTGACATAGTGCCAGGCATGGAAACCATCGCCAACTCACCTTCCCAAGTTTTACATATGTAGCCACGATTCGAAAATTTCTGCACATATCCTGCACGCTCGCCACTTCCATAGCTCCAAGTGAGCATCACCCATGTGTATGCCGAAACACCCACTAGGCCAATTAAAACAAGGCTTAAGAGCCCCTTTATAAACCTATTCATACGATCATCCTTAGTCAATGTCCACATAAACCCTAACTGGGCGCCGGAAACTATCTTCTTTCAGTATATGAGCATCCCCCGATAAGAAATAGTCCATCAAGAGCCTACAGACAAATTAAAATGTTGCCAGTTACCTCACATTGGCAATCTCCATGCAAATTCGACACATTGTGTTTTTTATTTTTGTAGCCTCAGCTATTTATGTTTATTTTAGAGGCAAAGTTCGCTTTGGGATCGTGAGATCACTTATGGACTACCAGGTGCTTTTAGCTCCCGTCAATACGCTTTTATATTTATTTTCCAAAGTAAAAGCAAGTGCTTTTATTCCAGTAAGCCAATTTCCAGAAATGAAGCTTTTACAAGATAACTGGGAAATGATTCGCCAAGAGGCGCTCTCATTAAATGCAGATGGCGCTATTGCAGCAGCAACCGGCTATAACGACATTGGCTTTAACTCCTTCTTTAGGACAGGTTGGAAGCGTTTTCACCTCTATTGGTACGGAAAAGACTTACCCTCTGCGCAAGCGAACTGCCCTAATACAGTGGCGCTCCTCAAGTCCATACCAAGCGTTAAAGCAGCGATGTTTGCCTCTTTGCCCCCAGGGGCAACACTGGTGCGCCATCGCGACCCCTACGCAGGATCTTTGCGCTATCACATTGGCCTTGTTACGCCAAATGATCCCAAGTGCTTTATTGAGGTTGATGGGGAGCGCTATTTTTGGAAAGATGGCGAACCTGTCATGTTTGATGAAACCTACATTCACTTCGCTGCAAATGAAACTGATCATCAACGCATCGTTTTATTCTGCGATGTTGAGCGCCCCGTTTATACGAAAGTAGTGCGATGGATTAATCATTGGTTTGGTCGCTATGTTATGAGCGCAGCAGCATCCCAAAATGTTGCAGGTGAAAAAGTTGGATTTGTAAATGTCGCATTTAAATACTTCTATCACCTCAGAGCGCAAGCCAAAAAGCTGAAAGCTTCACATCGCAGCGTTTATTACATTGGCAAATGGGTCTTAATTTTGGGAATCTTGTGGGCGATCTTTTGGTAGCTAAGGTTTAAGTGTCTCAATAATCTGCTCAAGACTAATCGGCGCCCAGATTTCCACCCGCTTCTTTCGGCTATTTTGCCCAGAGATAAATTGAATTTGTTTTTGAGGAATCTTGAGTTGCTTCGAAAGCCAGGCCAACAGAAGCTCGTTAGCCTTATTTTCTAGGGCGGGTGCTTGAAGAGAAATTTTTAGACAGCCATCGTGTAAACCCGCCACTTTGGTGAGCTTTGCCCCTGGCTGACAATGCAGATTTAACGTAATTCCGTTAGGGGTTTGTTTTAGCCAAATAGGAGTCATTAAAGTACTTTAAACTTAAACCATGATTATGAAGAGCTCTAAAACATTAGATCACCTATTTGCTAACAATCGCGCATGGGCTGAAGGGATGATCGCCAAAGACCCCGATTTCTTTAAGCGCCTAGTAAACCAACAAGCCCCAGAATACCTTTGGATTGGCTGTGCCGATAGTCGCGTACCCGCCAATGAAATTGTTGATCTTTTGCCAGGTGAGCTATTTGTTCATCGCAATGTAGCCAACGTGGTTGTTCATACAGACTTAAATTGTTTATCTGTAATTCAATTCGCAATTGACTTATTGAAAGTCAAACATATCTTGGTAGTTGGGCACTATGGTTGCGCTGGTGTACATGCCGCACTGAGTGATCGTCGTGTAGGTCTTGCTGATAACTGGTTGCGTCATGTTAAGGATGTGCACCAAAAACATGAGCGCTACTTGGGTGAAGTTTTACCAACACCCAAACGTCAGGATCGTTTATGTGAGCTCAATGTGATTGAACAAGTCGTCAATGTATGCGAAACCACTATCGTTCTAGATGCTTGGGCCCGCGGCCAAGATCTTACTGTGCATGGCTGGGCTTATCGTCTTGATACAGGGCTTGTAAAAGATTTAGGAATGTCTTGTAGCTCTACTGAAGAGATGGAAGTTCGCTACAAAAAAACTTTAACCCGTTACGACTCCGAATAATCCGCATTTGCTCAAATCATTTTCTAATTACGCAGTAGTTGCTTTTCTGAAGCTCCTTTCCCTGTTGCCCTATAGACTTTTGGTGTCGATTGGCTATGGCCTTGGTTACATTGCTGCCCGCATTCCGGGGGATCGAAATCAGGTTGTAAAGACAAACCTGCAGCTGTGTTTTCCCAAATTGAATAATGTGGAGATTGATCTGTTGCGCAAAAAACATTGGCGCCTACTTGGTCGAAGCCTGGTTGAGAAAAGTATTATTTGGTTGGGCAGCAAGCAACAGCTGGCCGATATGATTGAAGTGAAATCAGCCGTAGACCTAGCGAGTAAAAAACCCCGGATTTTAGTTAACATGCATTTCACCGGCATTGAGGGCAGCATTATTTTGAGCGCTCTTGCAAAGCAAAATCATTGGCCACGCACTTCTGGGTTTTTTCAAAGAATGAAAAGCCCCTTCTTCAATCAGAAAATTATTGAATGGCGTAATCGTTTTGGTGGCAATTCAATTGATCGGCAAGGGAACTCAAAAGAAATTATTCGGGAGATTCGTAATGGCGACTTCATTATCATTGCGCCAGATATTGACCTTGGTACAAAAGATTCCGAATTCGTTCCTTTTTTTGGCATTGAAACCAATACCATTACTGCGGTATCACGTCTAGCCAAAATTACCGGGGCTGATGTTTGTCTGATGACAACCACTTTAAAGTCAGATGAATCTGGCTACCTTTGTGAAATCAGCAAACCCTTGGAAGATTTTCCGGGGCCCGATCCCAAATCAGATACTGCTCGCCTAAACCAATATTTTGAAAAAGAAATTCGCCTGCGCCCTGCTGAATACTATTGGGTTCATAAGCGCTTTAAAAATCCTCCTGGCAACGAAGCCAATCCCTATAAGCCTTCTATCTAAAGGTCTTTTAACCTATCATTGAGGGATGAGTGAGCGTATTGGGCTATTTGCCGACCTTCATAGCAATCTAGAGGCTTACGAGGCCTGCATGGCCAGGGCTGAAGAACTTGGCGTAACCCGCATGGTCTTTTTGGGAGATATTGTTGGGTATAACGCTGATCCCGTAGCCATCATTGATCGCATTGCCGAATTGGTAGAGGCGAAAAAAGCAATTGCTGTATTGGGCAACCATGATGAGGCCATCTATAAAGATAGTCACAAGCAAATGAATGCCAGCGCAAATACCGCCATCGAATGGACTAAGACTCAGCTAAAAGAAAATCATATTGAATTTCTGAAAAATTTACCGCTGATAGTGAACGAGGAAAAAATTTGTTTTGTGCATGCTTCTGCTCAAAATCCTGCCGATTGGAACTACGTCACCGATAGCATGAGCGCCTGGCATTGTGCCCAACACTCCGGCAAAAACTATACCTTTGTAGGGCATGCGCATGAACAGGCTCTTTTTTATCAAAGTGCCGTTGGGAAATTAATTCGATTTGCACCCCATCCCGGTGATGAAATTCCAGTCTTACAACATCGCCAATGGGTTGGGGTTGTTGGTTCCCTTGGTCAACCAAGAGATGGAAATCCAGAAGCCTGCTTTGCAGTTTTTGAGCCCGAAACTGAAGTGCTGACATTTCATCGCACTCCGTATGATCATTTTTCTGCTGCAGAAAAAGTTCGCCGTGCTGGACTTCCGGAAGACTTAGCCAATCGCTTAATTACTGGCAAATAAATCAATGCCAATCAACACAGATATTGAAGCAGTAGATGACATATTTCAAGAGGGTAAAGTAGTTGATGGCTTTGTATTGGGAAAAGAAGTTCATAGAGGTGGTATGGCGAGTCTTTTCTCGGCCACGAAAGAAGGAATTAATGGCCCCATCCTAATTAAGATACCTCGAGTAGGAAAAGATCAGCCAGTTGAGAGCTTAATTGGTTTTGAAACAGAGCTGACCATTCTGCGCTCGCTGAAAAGCCCCTATGTTCCAAAGTTTTTAGGTGCGGGAAATATGGCAACTCGCCCTTACATCGCCATGGAAAGGGTTGAGGGTCGGCCACTAGAAGACCTCATTCAGGAGGGCAAAGTTTTTACGATTGATGAAGTGGTTCGCATTGGCGCCGATCTCGCACAAGCGGTTCAATCACTGCATTCGCAAGATGCAATCCATTTAGATATCAAGCCAGAAAATATCCTGATTGATGCCAAAGGTAAATTAACGCTGATTGATTTTGGTCTATCGCATCATGAGCGCTATCCAGATTTACTTGCAGAGGAAATGCGCAAGGGAATTGGCTCTGCGCCCTATATCTCTCCCGAACAAGTAGCTGGCGTACGGTCTGACTCACGCAGTGATATTTATTCCATTGGTGTGATTATGTATGAACTACTCACTGGTGAATTGCCTTTTGGCAACCCTCAAACCATGAGTGGCCTCAGAAGACGTATGTGGGCAGAGCCCTTTCCGCCACGCGCGATTCGTCGAGAAATTCCCCGCTGGCTACAAGAGGTAGTTTTGAGATGTCTAGAGCCGCAAGCTGCGGGTCGTTATCAAAGCGCTACCCAACTACGACAAGTATTACGAGATCCTGAGGGCATCAGAATTACAGAACGTGGTGAGCGAGTAGAGCCGCCCAGCTTTTGGCAAAACCTGAAGGGCATCTTTAGAGCAGCGGGCTACGAACCCTCCCCAAGTCCTCGTCCTAGCATGGGTAACTACGATGCCCAGTTGATCATTGCCGCAATTGATACCCGTCAATCTGATCAAGACTTACGAGAACGCATGCAAGTCACCGCCAAAAACGTATTGCTTGCCTATCCCGAAGGTCGTTTAATTTGCCTGAGTACTATCGCAAGCACCCCGACCTATGAGGGCAATCATGAAAGCGAAACTGCAAGCGGTATCGTGCGGGGACACTTAGTTCAGCTAATGGAGTGGGCTAAACCCCTCAAGCTTCCTCCAGAAAGAATTTCTTATCACGTTCTGGAAGCGCTTGATCCTGCCGCACGGATTGTGGAGTTTGCGAAAGACAATGATGCGTCTCTCATTTTGATTGGTGCATCACACAAACCCCCTAATAAGGTCACGCCCTGGAGAACCTCCATGACAAAGATTGTTGAAGAGGCGCCTTGTAGCGTTCATATTGTCCGCACCTAAAAATCTGCTTTAGCGCCTGGTGCGAGTAATTACCGGATAATGGAGATATGGAAGAAAAAGTACGGGTTTCTAAACTGCTGTCAGAGTTGGGCTTATGTTCACGTCGTGAAGCAGACTCCTATATAGAGCAAGGCTTAGTCACTATTGATGGCGAAGTAGTCAATGAGTTAGGAGTTCGCGCTTATCGGCATCAAAAAATTGAATTGCAATCTGGTGCTAAAGCACAACAAGCTTCTCGCATTACTGTAATTCTGAATAAACCTGTTGGCTATATCTCTCACTATGATGATGAGCAAGAATACCAACCAGCAGCCTCCTTAATCACGCCTGATAATTACTTTGCCAGCCCACTTGATAGAGGCCGCAACCCTCGCTTTAACACTAAAGGTCTAGCGCCTGCAGGTAGGCTCGACATTGACTCAACTGGGATGCTGGTACTAACCCAAGACGGCCGCATCGCCAAGCTATTGATTGGTGAAAACAGTCCAATTGAAAAAGAATATTTAGTTCGCGTTGAAGGCGCGCTTTCCTTTGAAGACTTAGATCGGCTGAAACATGGCTTGTCTCTAGACGGTGTTGCGCTCAAGCCAGCACAAGTGAGCTGGCAAAATGAAGATCAACTCCGATTTGTATTGCGCGAAGGTCGTAAGCGCCAGATTCGTAGAATGTGTGAAATGGTTGGGCTCAAGGTTATTGGCCTAAAGCGCGTCAGAATGGGACGCATTTCACTGGGGCCGCTGCCCCCAGGTCAATGGCGATTTATAAGGCCTGAAGAGCAATTCTAGGCAGCCTAGCGCGCTTATAATTGCCTCCAAACTAGATAATAAGCACGGAATTACCATCGATACCACTACCTCCAGCACTCCGGCCGCAGAAGTATTGCGTCGTCGCAGCTTTGCCATCATCTCCCACCCAGATGCCGGCAAGACAACGCTTACTGAAAAATTATTGCTATATGCAGGCGCCATCCAAATCGCAGGAAGCGTTAAAGCACGCAAAGCCAGTCGACATGCAACATCTGACTGGATGGAAATTGAAAAGCAGCGCGGCATTTCTGTAGCAAGCTCGGTCATGCAAATGGAATATCGCGACTGCATCATTAATCTTTTAGATACGCCAGGTCACCAAGATTTTTCCGAGGACACCTACCGTGTGCTAACGGCGGTAGATTCCGCTTTGATGGTAATTGATGCTGCCAATGGCGTCGAATCGCAAACCTTACGCCTACTTGAGGTATGCCGCGCTCGCAATACGCCTATCGTTACCTTCATTAATAAAATGGATCGCGAGGTTAAGCCTCCGATGGAATTAATGGATGAGATCGAAACTGCCTTAGGTATTGAGGTGGTTCCGTTTACCTGGCCCGTTGGTATGGGCAAATCTTTTGCAGGCGTGATTGATATCGCTAATATGCGTATGCGCATGTTTAAGGCGGGTGAAGATCGCGTTACAGAAGACTCACATGCCGTAGTCGATGTGAATGACCCAGTACTCAAAGACCGACTTGGAGCAGATTTAGAAAATGCCCTGGCAGAAGTAGCGCTTATCAAAGAAGCCATGCCTGCCTTTGATCGAGAAGCATTCTTGGCGGGTCGCCAATCCCCAGTATTTTTTGGCTCAGCCATCAATAATTTTGGCGTGCGAGAAATTTTAAATACGCTTGTTGAATTAGCGCCATCGCCAGGATCACGCAAAGCACTACAACGCGAAGTAAGTCCTGCTGAAAATAAATTCTCTGCAGTAGTCTTTAAGATTCAAGCCAATATGGATCCAGCGCATCGTGACCGCGTAGCTTTTTTACGTATCTGCTCAGGACACTTTCAGCGAGGCATGAAATTAAAGATTTGTCGTAATAACAAAGAGGTGCGCACCAACAATGCATTGTCTTTTCTTTCACAAAGACGCGACATTTTGGATGAGGCATTTCCAGGTGACATTATTGGATTACCCAATCATGGCCTGTTACGGCTGGGCGACACCCTTACTGAAGGTGAGCAATTGCAATTTACTGGCCTGCCTTTTTTTGCCCCAGAAATTTTTCGCATGGTTGAATCTGCAGATCCCTTGCGCTCTAAACAGCTCAGAACTGGCCTCATGCAACTCGGCGAAGAAGGCGCTATTCAGGTATTCCGTCCCATGGCTGGCGGCATCATGCTCCTAGGAGCCTTCGGTCAGCTGCAATTTGAAGTCGTAAGTCATCGCTTACAAACTGAGTATGGCGCTGAAGTGCGCTTGCTACCTGCTCGTTATAACTTAGCGCGCTGGGTTAGCTCAGATGATCCCGTTGCTTTGAAAAAATTTATTCAAGAAAATATCCATCGGATGGCAGAAGATGTTGTAGGTGCATCTGTTTTTCTTGCCTCGCACAAATCAGAACTGGATGTGGCCCAACAACGTTGGGAATCCATTCAATTCCATGCGCTGAGAGAACATGCCGGTCTCATTTATCAATCAGACCTAGCTGGTTGATTATTTATTTTTGACCTGCGCTAGCTTACAGTCAAAAACTGCAACCAGTTGCGTATCGCTATTTCTAAAAGAGGCAATCTTGCCATATTGCGCACAGTAGTCAGCCGCCTTTTTTGTCAATTGCTCCATGGTCTCGCCGCTACTGTTTAAAAAGGTAACGTGATTTGCATCAGATGCATCCGTGTACACGGCTGCACACGCACTCAAAGCCAATAGGCAAAATACAGTAGGGAAATAAAGCTTCATATATATCATTCCTTATTTTTAAGTGCTATTTGGACATAATCTTCTCAACCAGTAAGGCGGTTATCTTGGTGGCAAGTGGTCTATAAATCAAAATGCAAACAATGGCGACGGGATAGGCCACCGACCATACCTCAAGCCATACTAGAAAGAAATTAGCAGCAGGCCCAACGCGCAAAAAGGTGGTTGCGAGCGTGATGCTTAATGACATCAAACACCCCATAACCAAGGCAAAGATGATATTTGGAAGATTAATCATGCCCTCATCATAGCGCCTGAACTTTTAAGCTGTTATTCTGAACTGTGATCACTATTGTGCGCCCTAGATAGGGGGATCTCTTGAGCATCTCTCTTGAATTCATCATTTCATTACCCTAGGAAAACTCATGGCTGTAGGCCAAAATCAAAGAAACAGAAAAAATGACCCCATGCTCACAAAAACAGGCAAACCACGCCTTGGGCCACTAAACGCTACTCAGCTCAATAAACTACTCGAGGCCAGCAATAAGCCAAAAGAGAAAAGCAAAATTTTGCGCGCAATTAGTAAACAGGCAGCTGCTGCATAAATACCAAGCCCCGATATTTCGGGGCTTTTTTTGATTTGAATGTTTATCATGGGCAATCAACTCTCCTAAAAGGAATCGGATGATTAGCTACCGAGTCAATGCCAACATCACTACAGAGCAAGCCATCGACCTCTACACTCATTCAACATTAGGAGAGCGAAGGCCCATTAATAACATCAATACTTTTGAGTCCATGCTCAAAAATGCAAACCTCACTATTACGGCATGGGATGGTGACAAGTTAGTCGGCATATCGCGCTCATTGACTGATTTTGCTTATATTGCCTACTTGGCTGACTTAGCAGTGGACCAAGAATATCAACGCACAGGAATCGGCAAGCAATTGATCGAGGAAACCCAAAATCATCTGGGCCAAGATTGCATGATCGTCCTGCTGGCTGCGCCAAAAGCACATGAATACTACGAACACTTAGGGTTTGAACATCACCCACGAGCCTGGACTCTCAAGAAATAATTAGCCCTTATTATTGCTACATGACTACAACACGCTTTTGCTTAGTGCGCCATGGAGAAACCGATTGGAATGCCGAGCGCCGCCTGCAGGGCCACACTGATATTGAGCTAAATACTCGCGGCTTAGCCCAGGCAACTCAGATGGCCAGAGCTCTGAAGAACATGAATTTTGAATTTGATGTTCTCTACACCAGTGACTTACAAAGAGCTCGGCAAACCGCTAAAGCCATCGAAAGCTTGTACTCGGTTTCGGCTATTGGCCACAGTGCCCTGAGAGAACGTAATCTTGGTGCTTTGCAGGGTCTCACCCTGAATGAGGCGCCCCACATTGAGCCAGATCTCTGGCAAGCTCACCTGAGCAGAGATATTCACCAAGAGATGCGTGGCGGAGAAAGTATCCTGCAATTTTCAAGTCGGATCAAATTTGCGCTTGATGAAATTCAAAAAAGTCATGCTGGCAAAACTATTTTGCTAGTAAGTCATGGCGGAGCCTTAGACATGATGTATCGAATAGCAAGTAATCAAGCGCTTGATTCAGAAAAAGTAGTAGCCGTTCCAAATGCATCGCTCAACTGGATTAGCCATGATGGATTGGGCTGGAAAGTCGAAAACTGGGCAGACACTAGCCATCTTGATAGCTTGGCCCTGGATAACTTGGACCTCTAAAGTAGTGAACATGAAACTATTCCTAAAAGCCCCTGCTTATCTGCTGCTTGTCCTTCTATCGACACCACTGTATGCCATGGACGATGTTCCAGATAGCCTCCCAGATCATATAGTCGGCGATATTGGTGCAGCGGTCTACACCTCCAACCTGCGCATTGGAACTGAAGGAACGCAATCTCTAGCATTGCCCTATGCCTTTTTTGACTATCAGCGTTTTTTTGTGCGCATTGATGAGGTAGGCATTAAAACCGTCAAGATGGGTTATGGTTACTTAGAAGTCATCGGCAAAATTAATCTGGATTCCTATAAAGTGAAGTCGCCATTTAATGGCACCTCGATTAATCGTAGCGATCCAATACCTCTTGGTATAGGAAGCTTTCAAGAAACTCCCATTGGTGGATTCTTTGTGAACGCCTATCATGATTTTGGAAAATCCAAGGGTGCTCTTTATGAGTTTCTTTATTTTGCTGAACTAGAAACCTATCAGAAAATTATTGTTTATCCACAAGTGGGAGTAGAGAGGCAATCAAGCCAGTATGCCAATTACTACTACGGCATCAATCCTGGAGAGTCCCAACTCACAGGCTATAGCGCCTACTCGGCACCGGCTACTAACAACCTACTAGCAGGTGTAATGGTTGAGATACCTGTAGTCGATAACTGGTATGTGAATGTATATGGCAAGCGCAAATGGATGGGTAATGGGGTTAACAATAGCCCAGTGATGAATCGCTCTTTTCAAGACAATCTATTTGTTGCCCTGGCTTATCGCTTTAAATAAGACGCAAACGATTTACTAATGCCCCTAAAAAAGACATCGCCAAGATAGAGGCTCCTGAGATCAGCATAACTAGCTCCATCAGCAATAAAAACTTCTCTTCTGGTAAAGCTAAAACAATTCGTTTAGAAAAAATTGAGCCTATCAAGACAAAGCCGCCAATCAATAGACCCTGCACAATTGCAGCGGCATTTAAAAAACCAAGCTGATGAAAAGTAATCCCCTTGGTCAATAAAATGGATAAGGTGCTTGCAGCCTCAGTGCCCAAGAAGGCGCCCTTCGTTAAACCAAATGCCAAGAAGAATGGTGTATTAATGGCGCCTGTCGTCGCCACTATTCCAGTGAGATAGCCAATTCCAGCACCCACCAAACTCATTTGCCATAGCTTCAAATAAAAATTCTTTTTTCGCATCCATCTACGAATCGGAATAAGGAAAATGAGAAAAAGCCCAAGGGTAATTTCAACAAGACGATCGTTAAGAGCAACCAAAGTATTCACGCCTAATATCACTGCGGGTATTGCAGTGATACTGTAGACAAAACATACCTTCCAGTTGATCGCGCCCCACCACAAAAAGATACGAGATAAATTTGCGACTGTGGCAACCAGTGCAATCACGGGTATTGCTTGAATTGGCCCGTAAAAATACACTAGGGCTGGCATTAAGATAATCGTAGTACCGAATCCTATAACGCCCCCCAAAACCCCAGCGCCCAGACCCAGGAAGCCCAGTACTAAGGCCTGAATCAGTAGGTCTGGAAAAATCATACTATTAAATTACCGTCAATTTTGTGGGCAGGCATTCGCTAAAGTTTTTCCTGCAATACGATCCTTTACCCAAGGTAAATATAAAGGTGCGGCGGTGCCTGGCGTAGAAAAATGGGTTTGTTCTCCCGGCAATTGAACTCTATCAATATTGCCGCCCAGCTTACACATCTGTTTTTGATAAAGCTCGCCCATCACGGGGGGTACAACCGTGTCTTTTGTGCCCCAGTAAATAACTACGGGGGCCAATGGCTTAACTGGATTAACACTTCCCCTCAAAAACGCTTGGGCCCACGCCAAAGTATTCTGCGCCTGAGGCTTTAAGAGATTTTTATATTCTGAACCATAGGCATAGTTCAAGGTATCGGCTGATGCATGAATACACTTATTAGAATAAATTGTATCGATTGCTTTAGCGCCATCATCGCTTAATAAATCCGTTAATTGAAGATTTGGAAAGGCTGCCTGTGTACCCCATAGGGTCATCGAAAAATGTGCAAAGTTAAAAACATTATCTGAGAAACTTGCCGTTAACTCACTAATCATTTTTTCTGATATCGCTTGATCAAGCCTAGTTCCAGGCATTGTTACCGCAACATCATAGGGAGCTAGTGCCACGAAACCTACTGGCTGAATATCGTCAAATGCCGTTCCTTTTTTGGAGACGTAATCTGGCATGCTGGCGGCAGCAATAGTAGTTCCACCACCTTGTGACCAGCCATAAATGATTGCCTTCTTGCCCGCGCCGGTTTCTGGCATAGAACCAACCGCTCTAATTGAGTCAATCGTATCTTTGGCCTGAGTAATTGCTACTGCGTATTGATGCTTGCCCCCGCCGCCCTGACCCTGATAGTCAGTGCCAACAACTACATAGCCTTCTTTAATAAAGGCCTCTACGCTTGGAAGTCCATAATCTGTCCAAGAGTTTCCATTCAATAAGAAATATTCATTTAGTGGAACAGCGGGATTGGTTAATTGGGACGGCCCACAGTTTTGCGCCGTTCCTGTAGTGCCATGTGCCCATGCCATTACCGGCCTACCCTTTGCTGGGGCCTTACCAATCGGCGCAACAATGAGTGCAGTAGAAATGGTTTTTCTATCGCTCACATCTGAAGAGATGTATGCAATTCGCCATGCTTGTGCTCCAGAAATGGGTGTTGGTATTTGTTCTTTTTTGATGACTTGTCCCAATTTACCCTCTGGAGTCATTTTGCTCACAGCCTGATAAAAAGGAGGAATCGATGGTTCTGCGTGAGAGACTGCCGCATACAGACTAAAGCCAATAGATATAGCAACAACTTTGCATAAGATCTGTTTCATTCTGGCTGACCCCAACGTAAATTAATAAAATTATTCTAGCGAAGCTTTTATATTCCAGACTGGAGGGCGAGAGTGTTGACTAACGCTTTTTTAAATAATCTACAACCCAAGCTGCGTCGCTGTCGCTCGGAAAGATTGGATAGTGAACAGCTTCGATCACGCCATGATTCGCTATCAGAGTAACTCGCTTCAGCAATGTCATACCTGCCGCAATAAAAGTTGGCATATCCAGTGCTTTTTGAAACTCATAATTTGCATCACTTACAACCGGAAATGGTAAGTGCAGTCTATCAACCATCTCTTGTTGATAATCTGTGGTTTGAACGCTTAAGCCCATTACATCAGCGCCAAGAGCCTGTAACTCTTGATAGTGATCTCTAAATGCACAGCTCTGTGGCGTGCAGCCTCGAGCACCAGGAATCTGATCCCAGCCATCAGGCAAAGCCACATTAGGCTGCCCCGTCATTGGGTAACAATAAATCACCAACCTTCCCTTAACGCCCCCGATTTCAATCAACTGGCCATTGGTGGCCCGCAATGAAAGGTTGGGAAGCCTCATGCCTTGTAGATGATCCGTAGAGCCATCATCCTGCGGAATAGGAAGATCGGCAGGGAGTTCGCTAAAGTTTGTCATATGTAATGAAGGGGATTATCTGCCCTGACAAACAAGCGGCCGCTCCCAGATTGGCTTTTCTTCACTAGGGCCGCAATTGACCCCTACCGATGAGTCGGTACTAGCAAGGCAACCCCCTAGAAGCGCAACAAATAAAAGCAAGGAAACTAGTTTGAATATTTGCTTCATATAAAGACATCCATCAATTTATATGATGACATTCTCTCATGTGCCGCGAAGCGGTAACCAGGCCAAGAAATTACCTGAGGGTGGCTTTAATGCGCCTCAGTGACGTGGGGCGTAGCTGAATGGAGCGACCATCCACTTCTAGACCGCCTTTTTTAGTGGAAGGTCAAATAAATAACCTCCAAAACCTCAAGTTTCTCTTAAGTTTTCCGTTATTTGATATGTAAAGGCACGGTTTTATGCAAAATTTATGGTTAAATGACAGTAGGTCATTTATATATGGGTGCCTCGAGTGTCTTCCTTAATTTCCAAGCTTTCCCCCACATTATCTAATGCGATAAACACCGTTCAGAGTAAAGTCGCAACTGTGCAAACTACATTAGCAACTAATGTAAATCCAGATTTAAGTGCGGCAAGCGCGAGCGCTATTTTGACCCTCACCTCAGACTTGAGCACCTGGGATACAAGAGCGACTAATCTAAAGACAGTAAAAGATATTGTTGACGTTGCACAGACGGGGCTTACATCAATCTCTAGCCTGATGTACCAAATGAAGACTTTAGCTAACTTAGCCGATTCGTTAGATCCAACAAGCTCAACTTATGACACTGAACTCAATAGCCTTTGGGCTAGTTATATCACTCTTGCAAACCAAATTACCAACACCGCTAGCAGTGCGTACATCAATAGTAATAGTAACAATCTACTAACAAGCGACGACGGAATCACTATTTATCCGGCACTCAGCTCAGACACAAACTCAACTATTGCCCTTACGAATAATTACGAGGATATTGGCAATCTATTTTCAGATTACAGCTGGACTGAAGGTGATACAGACTATCTCAGCCCCGGGGTTACATATGATGAGCTAACAACATACATAAGCAAACTCTCAGCAGACCAATCGGCTTTAACAGGATACGGCACCCTATTAAGCTCAGCCATTAGCAATATTACTGGGATCGAGAGTGGGATTAATTCTTATATCAGTAATTTGCAGGATATTGATACAACAGCCCTACAAGCAGACTTACAGTCATATAACAATCAACTAAGTATTGATTATTATTTAGTAGGCCAAATGAATGCGGCGGCCTCTTCTGAATTGGCGATCTTTCACTAAAAGTGGGTTGTAATCATTTAGAGGCATCAGCTAGTTCCCGACTAGGATATATTGTGTGGGAAAGATATCCTCCATCTTTATTTACCCTCACCAAAACCATATCACCCTGACTGATATTTTTCCCCATAAAGGCTCGAATATTGACATGATGTGTGACCAGAATAATGGGGGCGTTAGCTTGCTTATCTAATGTACCTTTAATAAATTGCGTTAGTTCTTTTGTTTTCTTTTGCTCCAAGCTCATATCATCAAAAAAAGAGCTTAGTGACAACTCTGTTTTTACAGGGCCCAAATTCAGCAGCCGAGCCGTATCAGAGCATCTGCACCAAGGGCTACTGAAAATTCGAGCATTCTCGATACCTTGCCTGCTTAGCCAATCGCCAATCGCTTTGGCTTGCTTTTTCCCATAATCACCTAAGTTGCGTTGGGTTGAACACTGGCCAATTACATAGCCAGCTGGGTCTCCATAGCCGGGAGCATCAGCATGTCGCATCAATAAAACATGCTGGCCATCTTTTAGATCGTCTGCTAGGCCAGCGTTTACTTGCGAAGCAAAAAGTAGGGTGCTGAATACAAAAATTAAAGTAAGAATTTTTTGATTAAAGCGGCTCATTTGAATAGGATTATTTGGTAGTTGAAATAAGAGCCCCATCCTAATCTAAGGTGCGAAATTCTGCCAGATCAAAATAAAAAACCGCCCTAAGGCGGCTTTATTGCTTCTTGATAACCCAAGGCATAAAAAGGACTATCCCACCTAACTACTTTTTAGCGCCTTCTCTAAACAAGCAGATAAATCCTCATAATGCTTCATTGCTTTTACTGTAGGAACCACTTGCTTTCTACGAGCATCGGCCTTGTCCTCATTGAGCTTTACGTAACCCATTGCGACTAAATTCTGAATGCGCCCATGGAGCGTCGCTTGTGAACCAAGTTCACGCAAGGAAATCAAATCGCTAACCAGCAGCACACTGCCTTGTGAGGCTCCCAAGGCAATGCGGTTAAGGAGTTGCTCTTCGGTTGCATCTAGTTTCTTACCTGGACTGATTCGATCTAGGCCATCCATAAAATTCAAAAAACGAATATAGGCTGAAGGTTTAATAGCTTTCATGGCCGAGATTTTACCCCCCCCGTGGTAAAAACCAGTATGCTGTGCACTAATAAAGCTCATAATTATTGAATGCCTATTTTCAAAGCCTTTGGCCAATCCCTCGTCGAAGTCGCCCTTAGTATCACGCTTTATATGGGATTCTTTTACGTCAATAAATTCATTACTGCGCCACTTGAAGATGCTAGAGGGGTTAATTGGATTTTCCTGCCTGCGGGCATCCGTATTTTTCTGACGCTGATATTCGATTACTCCGGCGCCATCGGCTTAGCCATCGCCTCTTTGTTCATTAACTATATTGGCTACTATTACGCCGACCCAATGACAACCCTGGGCATTGCGATTATCTGTGCGGCGGCACCTCTACTGGGTAGGCATTTTGTAATTCACAACCTTCGAGTTCGACCGGATTTGAGCAATATTTCCTTCAAACAGCTTTTGGGGTCAATCCTTGCATACTCTTTATTGAGCTCGGGATTTCATCAGTTATGGTTTGTGACAAGGGGCCTAGATTCGGGCAGCTTAAATCACTTCATTGCCATGTTCTGCGGAGATGTGATGGGGTCAATCTTATTCGTAGCCACAATCAAATATGGTATCGATCTTGTAAAAGGCAAGCGAGGTAGAGATCATTTGATTGAGTAATGCTGTTTTTCATGGACGGTCTAGTCACAGGGAGGATTGAAAATCCTTGAGAAATGGAATCTAACCAAGCCGAGCCTCAAGAGAAAATGGCCTGTTTACTGGGCTATCTTGATTCTTGGTGACCTAGGTCCAGGAGGCTTAATCCTATCGCTAAGACTGCCGCTTTGAATGACAAAACAATACTAGCATCACCAATGCCGCCAGCACTTCAAAAAGCGCAAATCCGAAAACATCATTCGGGGCGATTCCAACAAATGTATTTGTCAAACTTCTTGCTAGGGCAACGGCAGGATTGGCAAAAAATGTTGAAGAAGTAAACCAATAGCCTGCTGTGACAGTTAGGGCTACAAGCATGGGTACTCTATCTTTAGCCTCTTTGTCACCAATACGAATTACCGCGAGTAATGCGAGGGTTGATACAAATTCACTTACCCAAATACCTGGGCCTGCTCTGACCTTGGTAGATTCTTGAATTATGGACAGACTGTACATTAAATGGGTCAGCCATATTCCAGCAATAGCGCCACTGAACTGACAAACCCAGTAGCCCAACATTTTTTTCAAATCGAGATGGCCCAACTTCCAAAACATCAATGTAACGACTGGATTGAAATGCGCACCAGAAATGGGTCCAAGCAAAGTAATTAGCACATATAAGCCTGCTCCGGTGGCAATGCTGTTTCCTAGAAGCGCGACTGCAGCATTACCAGCCCCCAATGTCTCGCCCATAATTCCCGAGCCGGTAACGATTGCTAGTAGCAGGGCTGTGCCAATAAATTCAGAGAGGTAAGATTTCATGCTTTTGTGTGAATCTCTTTTAGGCTCATTGAATCTAGTTTATCCAATGGCATTGCGGCAAGAATGTTAATTCGCTTTTCAAGTCCATTCATAACGCTTACGAAAGCGGCTTTCTTTTCTAAGTCTGTACCCTGAACTTGTGATTGATCTGGAAAGCCCCAGTGAGCAGTCACAGGCTGGCCCGGCCAATAAGGGCATTGCTCGCCAGCAGCTTGATCACAAACAGTAATGATGAAATCCATCTTAGGAGCATCAGGCAGCCCATAGACATCCCAACTTTTGCTTTTGAGCTTGGCTGAGTCATAGCCCATTTCTTTTGCGAGGTCGGCTGCAATGGGATTAACAGAAGTGCCTGGACTAGAACCCGCTGAATAACCAACAAACTTGCCACTTGGGTGAGTAGAAGAAAGTGCCTCACCAATAATTGAGCGGGCTGAGTTATGGGTGCATAAAAATAGAATGTTGTATTGTTTCATTTGGCCTTGGCTTTCTGAAGAGGTTGAACGAGGCTACACGGTTTACCACCACAGCAGTTATCTAATAAAAACTCACTTAACTTTAGTACCTGTTCTGCATTTGGGCGATAAATCAAATTACGGCTTTGACGCTCAACCAACAAGAGTTCGGCATCAAGCAAATCTTTTAGGTGAAAACTAAGCGTGGCATTAGGAATGCCTAGTTTTTCAATAATCTCGCTCGGAGTTAATCCCTTATCACCACGCTGAACAATGAGGCGAAATACATTAAGCCGGGTTTCTTGCCCTAGTGCGAGAAATGCTGAAATAACTTGAGTATTTTTCATATTTCCAATTATATGGAAATATATATTTCATGATTGTGACAACTAATATCGTTTCAGACGATAGTAAGCAGCATCAGGATGTCTAGTGGATAAGTTCTTTTAAGGACAAATCATCATTCGAACAAATAGGCGAGAGATACCGCCTCTTACTTGCGATAGCTATCAAATTTTTGACTCAGCGCCTCTACGGCCTTTGTTAAGGCGAACAGCTCTTTCTCTTTCATCATATCTATTTTTTGATGGAGCAATTCAATTTCCAGCTCTGCCTTTACATTAACCTCAAAATCATTATTAGCCTGTTGCCGATCAATTTCTGAGAGTCGATTTTGGCTCATCATAATTGCCGGTGCGGTATAGGCAGCCTGAAATGACAGCATTAGATTTAAAAGAATAAAGGGGTACGGATCCCAAGTATTGCTGTTGCTTATTGAGTTATAAACAATCCAAGTAGAGATACATACACTTTGGATAATGATGAACTTCCAAGATCCCACGGTCTTTGCTACCACATCTGATATTTTTTGCCCGATAGTTAATGATCCGATGGGCTGTTCTATGTGCGCAGAACTTTGAAGGGGAAGACCGGCGCGGTGCTTTCTTCTGTGGGCACGCAGAGCCTCTAAAACTTGTAGCTCTTGATTGGTGGGCGTAGCTATTGTCATGTGGCTCTCCTAATAAACTTCACTCTACACCCTATAAACAATAAAACCACCCGTAGGTAGTTTTATTGTTTATAGGTGGCCCGGGGAGAAGTTGACCTGGGTTCTAGCCATTATTCAAAGTCGTAACTTTTCTCTAACTCCGGTATCTGGAAAATTTCATGAGAGTATTTCAAAAAATTTTCTCGGTGCCTTCTATAGAATAAAAGTCCCTCTTTGATACTAGCTACAGAGGCACCTTGTTCAAGCATCTTATCCCAAAGGTTCCAATCCTCTTGGGGGTGGGCACCATCTTCATATCTCTTTTTATAGCCGATTTTTTGACCCAAGGCTGTTCTATACATCATGGATCCGTGATGCTGTTCTTGACGATTCCAATATAAATCACCTTGATGGGGAAACGCTTGGATGGGTATCCGCATTAAGATGTCCTTCTTTAATTCTCCGGTAACAATAACGTCGTAAGTGACAATATCGGCACTGGCATTAGATAGCATTTCAATTGCGTCTGAGCGCAACCAATTATCAGCCCCTATAAATAAGACATACTCAGTATTTACTCTAGAAAGCATGTCTTGAAAGTTATCTACAACACCTAAATTTTCATCCCTCAGTACGTATTCAATATCAGGATATAAAGCTGGTAAATGATTGCAATCAAAGCCACCATCATCAACAAATAAAATTCTCGCAGGAGAAATCGTTTGGGAGAGCAGTGACTCGATGCAATGGGCGGCAAGGTGTCCATATCTATAAGAAGCAATAACGACAGTAATCATATTGAGTGTCATTAGAGCATGAAACCATGACATTAATACTCATATAATTCGAACCGCCATTCCCCAGACCCCAAAGATGCTTTGAATATTTTTTGGCGTTGCAGAATCGATCAATTAAATACATGTAATGAGCAAGTAACAAAGAAATTGTAAATTCTTTGGTTTTCTTCCAACACTTAGGTTTCATGCCACTAATTCGTAAAATTCTTTTGCTTCTTATTTTGATGGGGTCCTGCTTTGTTGCTCTGTCTTCTGAAGTAAAGTACGTAGTCCTACTTGAAAATGGAGTCAAAGCAGGTCATCAAACCGTCAAACGTCATGGCAATAAAGTTGATGTTAATTTTGACTTTAAAGAAAATGGGCGAGGACCAACCCTAAAAGAGCACATAACGCTAGCCTCTGATGGGACCATGAAAAACTATCGCGTTTCGGGTATTTCTGAAATGGGTGGTGCAGTAAGAGAACAATTTACCATCAAACATAGCCCCAAGAAATTAAATCAAGGCGGCTTTTATCTTCCCATGAATTCCTCTTGGGAGGTAAATTCGCTGATGATTACCGCCCTTAGTAAAAGTAAGAACAATTACTTACCATTGCTCCCCTCGGGCGGAATCGACCACGGCTACAGGATGCCTACATCCGCACTTAGACTAATGCCTACTTTATTCGTAGTGAGTCCACATTCTTAAGATTCGAACCGTCTTCTCCTTGCGGAAAATTTCATAAACTAAGCGATGCTGAATATTAATTCTGCGTGAGTAAGCCCCTTTTAGATCACCAACTAACTTCTCATAAGGCGGTGGATTTTGTAGGGGATCTACTTCTAAAATATCCAATAAAGCCTGGGTTTTATCTTTAAGGCCAGCGGCAGATAGTTTTTTTGCATCCTTAATGGCATATTTGGAATAAGCTAAATTCCAAGTCACCACTTCAATGCCCTTTTACTTTTAGCAATAGGCTCAGCCATAGCGTCTTTAATTGATTCACGCATTCCTGGAATTGCCAATAGATACAGCGTCTCCTGAATAGCGCTCCAATCTTCTTCAGAAACTAAAACCGCATTTGCTCGCTTACCAGAAATAACTACTGGCTTGTGTGACTCTGCTGTCTGATCAATCAACCGGTAGAGACCGGCGCGTGCTTCGCTTGCGGTTATTGTGGTCATGATTTCACTCCTTTTGAATATAGTACGCAAAAGCGTACGCTTTGTCAAGTTGCCATCTCATGCGCCTGACCAAAAGAAAATGCCCCGCATATAGCAGGGCATTATTAAGTTTGGTGGCCCGGGGCGGAATCGAACCAGGGCCTAGGATGCCTAACTCTAGCTATAGGCAGCAGATGGCAATTCAATGACAAACCGTGTACCACCGCCAACCAAATCCTCATGATGGATTGAGCCACTATATCTAGTAACAATATGCTTACAAAGCCATAAACCTAGACCCATACCAGTCTGCTTGGTTGTACTCAGGAGCTCAAAAAGCTGGGGTTTGAATTCAACGGGCACACCTGGCCCATTGTCAGAAACACTGAGACGGACGGACTGACCAACCTTAGTAGCCTCTAATGCTATACGATGCTGGAGCGTTCCTGACTTAGCCAAAGCCTGAATTGCGTTATTCAGTAGATTTAATATGACTTGCTCGATTTCAGATGGATTCACCATAATCACCAGATCATCATCGACTCGAAGCTGAATTTGAATATTCTTGCTCTTAAGCTCTGGCTTGACAATCTCTAGAACGCTTGAAACCAAGTCGCCCAATTGAACTGCTTGAGTGTTGGATTCGCCATCTGTAAAGATTGATCTGAGGGATTTAACAATCGTCGCAGCCCTCGTATTATCTTGCTCAAGTGAATCCAAGATTTCTTTACCCAACTCAGGATTAAGAGCCCCATTTTCTAATTTCATTTTAAGAAACTGAATATTCAGATTCGATGCGCCAAGTGGTTGATTGAGTTCGTGCGCAATGGATGCCGATAGGGCACCAGTCGCCGCGGTCTTATTGGCTTTTAGTAGTGAGCCAACCATAAAATCGCGTTCGTCTAATAACATTTGTATTTGTGCTTTTTCTTTTTTCAGCCTTTTATTCCAAGACCAAAAAAGAATGAGTCCCAGCAATAGCATCACCCCAAAGATGGATGCGTAAATTGCCACAATACGCCAATAACCATAATCAAATCGTACTGAAAACCATTTTTCTTTTAGGCTTTGCTTTTCCTGCTCAGTTAATGTGTCGAGCACTTTGTTGGTTAAGGTGACTAACTCAGGCCAATCCTTTCTAACCATCATAGACTCACCCTGAATGGGAAAGTTTGTAGGGGCCGCTACTGTAAGATTCGAAAAACCATACTGAGCGATCATAAAAGTAGCATTGACTAAGTCCGCGACATAAGCATCGCCAACGCCCGATGAAATGGCTTGTAGCGCTTCATGTTGTGTCTTTTTTTCGATAAACTCAAAATCAGATACCTCTTTACGCACCAAGCCATTTACGACAAAGCCCTTAACGCCTACAATTTTTTTTCCAGACAGATCACCAAGCGAAATAATTCGCGCGCTATCGGTCCTAGTGATAATTACCCATGGAGAGAAAAGGTACTGATTTGTATACAGCACATACTTCAGTCGTTCTGGTAAAAATCTGCCAGTCATGAACACATCTGGACCATTCGCTGTTCCTATAAAAGGGATTGCCTCAGAAAAAGAGCCAGAGAATTGATCTTTGAATTCGCAATTTAGCTTATATACCGCACATGTAATCTTGGCGTAATCTATTGCCAAGCCAACGGGCTGCTTTTTATCGTAAAAATATGGCGGGGCTTCAGCACTTACCCAAAATCTAATTTTATGATTGGCATCGATCCACTGTTTTTCAGAATCCGATGGCTGAATTTTCCCAATCAAGCGATCTGAAATCGCTACAACATCTGGGCTAATAGCATCATCTTTTATCTGAGCCAACGCATTGGAAGTAAAGATCCCAATAAAAAAGACAATATAAATATTGCTTAAATGGATTTTGGCAATATTTTTCAAAATGAATTTGTTGGCGCCTTTTTTTCTTAAATTCTATAGCAATACTTTGGCAGAACATAGAGGTAATAAATGTCGTTTTAAACGACATTGAGAGTTAATGGACTCTTGACCGACACAGGGATGTTTAATTGACATGTCCTTTAAAAGGACAATTCATGATGAGGATATCGGGCTCTAATGGTGGCTACCCCTACCAAGCCACTAAAGAAAATAGCCCAAAAAGTGGGCTATTGAGATTCTTGGTGGCCCGGGGCGGAATCGAACCACCGACACAAGGATTTTCAAATATCCTCCGATAGACCGCTTTCGCAAGCATTTCAAGGGCTTGAGTCACTAGTCTCGACTTATCAAAAACTATACGTCCTTGTGCCGGTCAAATTTGGCAATGAAATCAGAATCTTGCGAGGGGCAATTTTTCTGTGCGCACAGATTGTGTTGCCATATCCTTCCACTCAACTGCCATAGTGTCTTGTAATGTCGTTTAAAACGACATCTATCGTTAATTATCGCGGCAACTTTTACTTTGATAGCCTTATATGCGTATATACGCATATATGAGATGTCTTTTTAAAGGACGTTTCAGTAAGCGTCTATTACATCGACGCTTAAATTGCTGTTTTAGTAATAACTAAGCGGCTCAGTTTTGCCCCAGAAGATTTTGTAGGAATAAATGGTGTATCCGATAATAGTTGGTAGCACAATTACAGCGCCCCAAAATATTACCCATAATGACTCTGTAGCGGAAGCCGCTTCCCAGATTGTCATTTTGTCCACGACGATATAAGGAAACATGCTGTAAGCAATTCCTAAAAAAGCCAGAACAAAGATGGCTACGCTTAGGGCAAAAGGAATCCAAACTGCCGCTGGCTTATCTCTTTGCATTTTTATCAAGTTCAAATCAATTAAGACAAAACACGCCAGGGTCAGAACTGGAAAAGGAAGTAAGAAAAAGATATTAGGAAGGTTAAACCACTTAGCCGCAATCGCTGAACTAAAGAATGGTGTCGCCACAGAAATAATCCCAACACCTAGCGCCGTTAATAAGAGGCATTTTCTTGCCCAGCCAACAGCCTTAAGTTGTAACTCGCCAGACGTCTTCATAATCAGCCAGCTGGCTCCTAATAGAGCATATCCAGCAGGCAGACAAAGCGCCACGATGAAAGAAAATATCCAACCTAAGTAGCCCGAATCAAAACCAATCACCTCTCTACCAACCATCACACCTTGGGATGCCGCCGCCAAGAAACTACCAAAAAAGAATAAAAAATTCCAGACTGCCTTCTGGCTCAAATGTGCTTTTGCGCGAAAGTCAAAAGATACGCCTCGCAATATTAAGCCGGCCAACATGATGCCCACAGGCAAATAAAGCTCGGTCAGAATGATTCCATGTGCCATTGGAAAGGCAATCAAGAGTACGCCAACTCCAAGCACTAACCACGTTTCATTCGCATCCCAAAAAGGGCCGATTGATGAAATCATGATGTCTTTTTCAGAATCGCTTGCCTGATTTAATAAGATGCCAACGCCTAGGTCATATCCGTCCAGAACAACATAAGCGACCATAGCAATGCCCATTGCAACCAAAAAGAAAAGTGGCAACCAACCCGATGGTTCAGATAAATTAGGAATCATGTTTATGCTCCGGCAATGCTGTTGGTCAAGCCTGATTTTTGCCCATCAATAATATGCACAGGATTAGTTTGTCTTGCCAAATAAAAAACCACCCAAATGTAAGAAACAATGAGTCCCAAATAAAGTACTACGTACATCACCAAGGTTCCCAAAATCATATTAGTAGGCACTTTAGTAACTGCATCAGCCGTTTTTAGGACTCCACTAACAAGATAGGGCTGTCTACCAATTTCAGTCACGTACCAACCAGCAAGCACTCCTAGCCAACCAGAAAATGTCATAACGTTTAGAGCTTTTAAGAACCACCTTGGTAATTCTTTACTTTTTCTGGTCAGATAAAAGCCAATGCCTGCAGTAAAGAGCATCAACATACCAATGCCGACCATAATGCGAAAAGCAAAAAACACGGGCTTAACTGGTGGAGTAGCGCCAGGGAAGGCATCTAAACCTTTCACCTCTCCATCTAATGAGTGAGTCAAATATAAAGATGCCAGCTTTGGAATGGCTATTTCATATTGATTAGCTTTAAGGCTTTCATCGGGTATGGCAAACAAAACCGCAGGGGCACCTTTTGTTGTTTCCCAAATTCCCTCCATTGCCGCCACTTTTACAGGCTGATACTCTAACGTATTTAGGCCATGCAAATCACCAAGCACAATTTGAAATGGTGTCAATACAACCGCTACAGACATTGCTAACTTAATCAGGGCTCGGTTGCCAGAAAGATTAATGCCCTTTAAATATCGATAAGCAGAAATGCCTGCAATTAAAAATGTTACCGTCAAAAATGAGGCTGTCATCATATGGAACAAGCGATAGGGCATCGAAGGATTAAAGACAATCTCAATCCAACTGGTCGCATGTGCTTGTCCATTGATCATCACAAACCCTTGTGGAGTTTGCATCCATGAATCTAATGCAATGATCCAAAATGCTGAAAGCGAAGTACCGAAAGCAACTAGAAATGTGGCGACAGTATGAGCCCTTTGAGAGACTCGCTTAGAGCCAAACAACATGATTCCTAAAAAAGTTGCCTCAAGAAAGAATGCGGATAAAACCTCATAACCCAGTAATGGCCCTGCGATATTGCCTACAGTCTCCATATATCCAGGCCAATTGGTTCCAAACTGAAAGCTCATCGTAATGCCACTAACAACACCCAGAGCAAAAGTTAAGGCAAATATCTTGACCCAGAATTGATAAGCATCACTCCATATCGAATCGCCTGTTTTATTAAATTTAACTTTGAAATAGAAGAGTACCCACCCCAATGCAATGGATATCGTTGGGAAAAGAATATGAAAGGTCATATTCGAAGCAAATTGAATTCTGCTCAAAATAAGCGTATCAAGCATTTAATTACCTCTTATTGATAGATTACCTAAATTATTATGCTCTTTACTTTCATGGCTTGCTGAGCCTGACTTAATAGTCTTTTTCTCAACATGATGATTGAAATGAAAGTGCTAATAGCCATATATGCGTATATACGCATATATAAGATGTCCTTTTAACGGACGCTCGAGTCTGCGTCGCTTAAATCGACACTTGAAGTTAAAGCTCTTTATATTTCTTACCCAACTTCTCAGGATTGCCATTTCCATAAAGACACCACTGCTTAATTTCTTCGGTGAGCTGTTCAATATCCTTCATCTTCAGATTTCTAAAGTCTTCAAGCCCAATAGACCCAGTCTGTCTTAATTTCTCTAGAGCTTCTTTTAATGCCTTCATATGAGTTTTAGATAATGCCGAATTTGTCGTTTAAAACGACATCGCGAGTTAAGGCGTAGCGAGAGCCAACTACAAAGCTCTCGCATACCTTCAAAGTCCTTTTTTCTCAAACCAGCGAAACATACCAAGAGTAATCAACGCGAATACTACGGCAACAACCCATTGATTAACGCCAAGAGTCTCGGGTAATCCAATCTTTCCTAAGTCGGCCCAAGCAAGCACCGTTGATTTAAAGAATGGATACATTTGGGCATAAATTCCTGCGCCTACAACCATACCAATCACGCCAAAGATTGCAGTCCAGCGACCTTCACCCACTGCGCCTACTGAGGTGCCAGGACAATAGCCCAAGACTGCCCAACCCACACCAAACAATGCGCCGCCCACCAAAATGCCACCGACATTCATTGCTTTAAGGCTCAATGTAATAAGCCCCATCTCATGCAAAGCTAAAACACCAAACATACCCACAACAATGGCTGAGAGCATGAACTTAAATATTGTCATGTCTTTTAATAGCAATGCGGCAACTTGCTTGTCATAGCGTAGAACACGCCCTTTTTGTAATAAGAAACCAAAGATAACGCCAGTTGCTAATCCTAATAGTTGATCTATAGACATGATTAGCTTGCCTTTCTGTACATGAAGCTTGCGACGATGACGCCAAAACCAAAGAACATGGCTAATGCGACAAAAGAACTTACTGATAACTGCATCATGCCGCTCAGTCCATGTCCACTAGGACAGCCATCGGCTAAGCGAGCGCCAATCATTGCCACGATGCCGCCAACAAAAGCAAATACAGCACGCTTTGGAACTGAAGAGCCAAAACGTTTTTCCCATAATGGTGGCAGGCTTTCTAACTTAAAACTGCCATCCATTTTTGAGGAAAGCAATGCGCCAAAAAAGATGCCAATCACCATGAGAAATTGCCAATCAATAACAACTTTTTCTTTTGCGTAATAAACATTTTGTGCAACATAGCTAGGGTCTACCACTTGAACTGCTAGACCTGCCGCGCGAACAAAAGTAGTTGATGCTCCTAAGTAGGTGGACTTGCCCATATAAACGGTAGTCAGATAGACAGAAACGATAGCCAGCACTCCAACTAAGGCACCTGCCAAATAGGGACTCCAACCTTTAGAGCTAGATGCTCTGGTTTGTTCTGGATTGATCATCTTGGATCCTTATCAGTGATTTGCTTGTTAGCTGTTGGCAAAAGATTACTTAGAACAACTGCCATTGCTACAGCCAGCGCCGCAAGAATTGATTCCCAAGATTGGATACATTGGGCAGAACTTAAATAAGCCAGTTGCCAAAGGAATAATGCCAATCCAGCCCCATACGCCAACCACATTGCTTGCGGCTAAACCAACTAAGACCAGTCCAACAGAGATGCGTAGTACGCGATCGATACGGCCAACATTACATTTCATATAACCCCCATTAATTATTATTTTTGCTTTGTTAAGACTATGCTCATAAGCACCAAGCCATTTGATCTATATCAATAACTTGTCTGCATTGAGCGGTGTTACCACCCGAAGGTGGCTTCTACCCACGCTCAACTGATTTATCCGCAGTTTCTGCCCGACATCATTTGCGGGCCATGTCCTGCTGGCAAAGTAATGCCTTTTTCTTTGGCGCGCTTTTCCATCTCTGTATGTGTAGCTGTCATGATTGCTTGCCGCTCTTCTACTGTCTTGGCATCAATCATCTTGTCCATCATGGCCAGTCTTTCGGCAGGAGTCATCAACTCACGCATAATTTTCATGTTGGCGTTTTGCCCCATCATCTGACCTTGCATCATTTGGCCACGCATCATGCCTGGGCCCATGCCATTACCCATTGGACCTGGCTGAGCATAGGCTACAGCCAATCCAAGACCCATGACAGTGGCAACGCTAATTGCAATTTTGTTTACAGTTTTCATTTTGAATTTCCTATTCATTTAGTTAGTTACAGCAACAACTTGTGCCACTCTTACAAGAACCACTCTTAGCCTTTGCTTGAGGCGATGCATCAGAACTGATCTTTGCGGGATAACCATCCTCTTCTAATGCCGCAATAATCTCTTTTACCTGTTGCGAGATATTGCCTTCAACCTTGACTGCGCCAGAGGCAAGATCTACCTCAACCTTTTGCACCCCAGCAATTGAATTAATGGCTTTTTCAACATGCTTTACGCAAGCACCACAAGTCATTCCACTTACCGTTAAATTGATTGTTTCCATACCAACCTCCTTTGTATGAATTGATTATTCGCTCAATCATCCAAAGAGCGTATGATTTAAATCATATGGACATCTATATTCCTGAACTGCTAAAGGAGCTCCTGCCCAAAGGACTATTGGGGCAATGTCATGCCCATCACTTTGAAAAAGGTGATTACCTTTTCCATCAGGGCAAAAAACCTGAATACATGTTCTTTATTGTTTCGGGCGAAGCTGTTCTTACGAGAATCAGTAGCCATGGAGAGCCCACTACATTACAAAGATGTAAGGGTGGCTTTGTCAGTGAAGCCAGTTTGTTAGTAGATGCTTATCACTGTGATGCTATTGCGACTCACAATGGACAAGCGATCACGCTACCCATTAAATCTTTAAGAGAAGCACTCGCCGATAGCAAGTTCTCAATGAAATGGGTGCAGTTGCTTAGCAAAGAGATCATGCGCCTTCGAACACAATCTGAACGATTGGGACTTAAAGACATTCGCAGTAAATTAATTCATCTGATTGAGACCGAAGGCAAACAAGGCGTATTGACACTTCAGTCTGATTTCAAATCCATGGCTTCAGAGATCGGCGTTACGCATGAGGCGTTATATAGGGCTATCGCCACATTAGAAAAAGAAGGTCTACTAGAAAAACATCCTGATTCCTTGGAATTGCTAAAGAAAAAATAATACTCAAGAGGTAATGTCGTTTAAAACGACATCTCAAGCACCGACCCTAGATGAGTGTCGCTTAAATCGACACTTGACCACTACAGGGATGTCAAATCCCCCGTTCATTAAGCGTCCTTTAAAAGGACGATTCAATATGGAGATATCTGGGAGAAATGGTGACTGACCGCGGCTGACACTAGAGATTCTATGGGCCAACTCTAATGCTTCAAGAATTCTTGGTGGCCCAGGGCGGAATCGACCAGGGCCTAAGGAGTTCTCATCCTATCTGAAAACTACATCTGCCTTGCTTTCATTAGTTTAATTGTGTCAACAATCGCATCAGGCTGAATTGCCGTCTCCCCTAGGAATGGCTGATCAAAAATGAATACGATGGCCAAGAGCGAGGCGAGCACCACCATCTGAACGCCCAAAGAAAATGACTCTTCACGGGAGGGCTTATAAGCTGAAGAAAGCAATGTCTTGGCCACAAAAAGAATGGCGATTGCCAGCCAATAAATATATGGGATTTGAATATGGGCAATCTCAATTCTTGAATCTCGTGACTCTGCTATAGATTCGGTTAATTTGACTATTTCACCGTAAAGCATTTCTTCACGACCATTTGATGGCTTAATGCCCACAGCCGCTCGTGCTACAGGCAAAAATAGTTTTTGGGTTTTATCGCTTCCGTGCCCCTCATAAAGAGTGGGCCACTCATCTTTCACAATTGATTCGGTGTAAGCAAGTAGGTCTGATCTTATGACATCAAACTTATGGTCGCCATAGCGAGTCAATAACCGATCCAGATTGTTAATTTGGGTTGCCTCAAGCGAAACAATCGCGTCAGATTTTTGAAAATTGGTTAAGGCTTGAACCATTGAAAACGCGATGATTGCCGCTAAGGCCGACACCATGGTGCTGTGGATACTGATTGATAGTTCTCGTTCCTCGCCCGGTATCAACTTATTTAAAATAGGCCTTAGAATGGCATGAAGTGAATACATCGCAATTAAGCAGGCTATTGAGAACAGCAGAATAATTAGCCAATCAGGCCATGAATTAAGTATCTTGATCATTATTGGGATCCTATTTTTTGTTTTTACTAAACCCTGCCAATTTAAACATTTTTCTGCGTCAGAGCAAATGAAAATGCCCCGCACGAAGCAGGGCATTATTTAAATCTTGGTGGCCCGGGGCGGAATCGAACTCGCGATCGACGGATTAATATCTGGAATTAGATGCAATTTTACTTCTTACTAATTCAATCGCACTAAGGAGATTGAAGTATGAATTTTCCATGCCAATGGGTACTCTTTCAGAGATAACCTGTTTATTTAATTTCTCTAGCCGCTGAAGAAGGTATTCAGCATCAGATTTAACTAATTGAGAAGCGGTGATCTTTCTCTCTATTGAGAGTAATTCCTCAAGATATGGACTTTGCCTGATTTCATAATTAATAGAACGCAACTTCATATTTAATTTTGCCAATGGATACAGTAGCGCAAATGCGGTGAGCAAGAAAATCCATAATCTATTTGTAAATCCTGCTAAGAAAAAAGGAAGGTGACTAAATATTTGCGGCACACCTTGGTTATAAAATTTTCTAGCAACTGGGCTTATGGGTATAGAGGGGTCCATATATTTCGGAAATTCCCCTCTAGATGCAAAAAACAAACTTTTAAAATCTTGTAAACAATCACGTACAGTTACAAGGAGTAAAGTTTGAACGTCTTCATTCAAATCCTTCTTAACAGCAAGCGTTGTAGTAGTAGCAATTAAAGAAATATCTTTATCAGGTATTGATTTAGCAATATCAACAGAATGGGCTGGTAAGACAAGTTTTTCAAGGTATGGAACTGACATTTGATAAGCTTTTGCATCTGGTATACCCATTAGTGCAATTTTTGGGTTTCTGAGTAGAAACTGAACTTTCCTATCATGATAGGGCATCACTTCAATTGTGCAATCTAATTTCGATTTGAGGAGATCTTCAAAGTCAGCCTCGTAAGAGCTGACTCTAAAATTATTTCGACTGGCAATCTCAATTCCATTCGCCTCAAAAAGGCGCTTTACTAAGGGGAGAGTGCCTCCCCCTGCTGGTCCTAAGCCTACGTTTAAATTAAGTCTTGCTAAATCTTTGAATTCTTGCGGCATTTTTACTAAATCTTTTCTACAGAAAATCCATACTGGCTCATAGGCAATGCTTCCGAGTGAGTAGAAATTTTGTGATTGCTCATTGCTTATGGCCCCACCTTGAATAAGAGCAACATTGACATCACTATTCGGATTCTCGAGCAGATTAGCATTTTCTATAGTGCCAGCTGTAGCAATTAAATCCACTTTTAAGCCATTTTCCTCAAGCGAATCTCTGAAGGCCTCCGCCAACCTGGTGTAAGCATACTCTGTGCTTTTATTTGTCGTTAAAGTGACTGAGCGTGGCGGGAATGGTTTAAGAAGCAATATGATAGCCAGCAAAATGGCTATGACTATGATGAGGAATATTTTTCTCTCAATAAATAGTTCTTTGAGTGCTAGAAATTCATCGCGCAGAACTAACTTAATGTAGTTGAATCCTTGATTTTTCAAAGGTATGACCTTTAATCGGAAATTGAGGGGCAATCTTTCGGTATTGAGAATTATATGGCAATGAATGAAGGGTTTTTAGAATTCAATTTTTCTAAGTAATAGCCGTAAGCAACCCCTCAGACCACAATCTACTGGTATCGCCATTGAGAATGTGTAGTAATTGCCTAGATACTTTCCAGCATGCCCAGCATTACTTAAAGTAACGCCTAAAAGACAAAACCCCCACCATTGCTGGTGAGGGTTTTGTACGACTCGACACATAGTTAACACTTTATGCCGTGGAATGAAAGTACGAAGATTGCTTACTGCAGGTGTAAACCATGTGTCCGGTACGGACCGGTGTTTCTTGGTGGCCCAGGGCGGAATCGACCAGGGCCTAGGATGTCAAATCCTTGAGGCATTAATGGGTATGCCCTGGCCTGACAACTTTTTTATATCTGACTGGCATCTTTATAAATCTGCTGATGCCCTTTATCCATTAGCTGAAAGAAGCTGTCCATAAATTGATGATGTTGCTCAGCCATGGCGCTATAAATTGTTAGATTCGTTTGTCCAAATGCTTGACAGGCAATAGTCATGGCCGCCATAAATTCATTAGGCTTACTATGATCAACCGCTTCAACTGCTCTATCAGTAACCCGCTCATTGGCTTCTTGCATTAACTCAATTAATTCTACGTGTAATTTTTTATGATTTTCAATAGAATTACTCGTCATAG
Organism: Polynucleobacter sp. MG-5-Ahmo-C2; assembly: GCF_018687735.1. Taxonomy (NCBI): domain Bacteria; kingdom Pseudomonadati; phylum Pseudomonadota; class Betaproteobacteria; order Burkholderiales; family Burkholderiaceae; genus Polynucleobacter; species Polynucleobacter sp. MG-5-Ahmo-C2. Next base: position 1,799,913 of record NZ_CP061304.1, read on the forward strand.
CCCAAATAGGCATCAGCAAACTATAAAATCCCTCCATAGTTTTCATGGGGTTCATTTGTCCTGATGTCTGTCCTGATCCACCAAAATGGTTTAAGGTCATGATTGGTCTCCTGTTGTAGTTACTTGGGAAGGTGAAACTGTTACTTCATGGTGCTGATCAGCATCTTGAATAAATTGGGTAATCATTGGGGCAATCGTGCGACGAAACACTGCGCCATTAAAGGTTCCGTAATGCCCTACTCCTTGAATCAACTCGTAGCGTTTGTGTTTTTCAGGTAGGTTTGGCGTGATATCAAATGCCGCTTTCGTTTGACCAACACCACAAATATCATCCTCTTCACCTTCTATGACCATCAAATAGCTTTTGCGAATATGTTTAGTATCTACCTGATGCCAACGGCTCATCATCTTTCCTTGTGGTAAGGAATGTTCTTGAAAGACTTCTTTGATGGTTTGAAGATAAAACTCTTCGGTTAAATCCATCACTGAAAGATATTCATCATAAAAAGCTTTGCGCCGATGGGCTTCTTCTTCATTTCCCCGAACCAATGCCTCGTGCATGGCATCAATTGAGATGGCATGACGATCAGAATTCATAGCCATAAAACTGTTTAGCTGTAAAAAACCTGGATAAACCCTTCTGCCCATGCCTAAAAATGGTGGTGGCACAGGTTGAATCAAATTTTTCTCAAACCACTCTAGATCGTGAGATTTTGCAAACTCATTAACCTTGGTTGGATTTACTCGAGTATCAATCGGTCCAGCGATCAGCGTTAATGAGCATGGCTGACAGCGATCACCCCAATCTGACATGATGGCAGTAGTTGCAAGGGCGGCTACGGTAGGCTGACACACTGCCAACACATGGGTCTTAGGGCCTAAGAAATGCAAGAAATCAATTAAGTAGTCTATGAAATCATTAAGATTAAAGCGATCTTGATTGGTGGGAATGTTCTTGCAATCTAACCAATCAGTAATGTAAACATCATGCTCTGGTAGCATTGCCTCAACGGTACCTCGCAAAAGGGTGGCAAAGTGCCCCGAATAGGGAGCAACAATGAGTAGTTTTGGTTGATGTAATTTTGTGGCTACTTTTTTGAAATGCACTAATTGGCAATAAGTTCGCTTGAGAACTATTTCATCTTGAATCTCAACTGCCCCTCCATTAACCTCAGTCTCATGAATACCCCACTCCGGCTTGAGATGAGCGCCTGACAATTGCTCTATGACATCTAGCCAAGCAAGATTAGATTTATGGAGTTCCGTATTAATAAATGGGTTGGCCGCACTATTTAAAGTAGCCCGCACAATCCTGAGAGATTGACGCATTGGTCGAATACTGGAAGCAATTGTGTTTTGCAAAAGGTATAGCATGCCCATCCCTTAGCTAAGAGTTTGAACCCTGATAGTTATCCTTAGATATGACAACTTGATTACAAGCTGTTTAATCTCGTTTTAAACGACATTACAAGCAGTGATGGTAAATAAGCGTCGCTTAAATCGACGGTTAACCAACGCAGGGATGACAAATCCCCAATAAATAAAGCGTCCTTTTAAAGGACAGTTCATGATGGGGGGATGTGAACGGCAACTGTAAACCATGTGGTCGGTACCGGATGTAAACCGTGTGTCCGGTACGGACCAGGGGTTCTTGGTGGCCCGGGGCGGAATCGAACCACCGACACAAGGATTTTCAATCCTCTGCTCTACCGACTGAGCTACCAGGCCAAGACTTGGGATTATAAATGAAACTGTGCTTTAGCCCAGAAATTGGCCCTGTCCCAGCTAAGTAGCCCTGGCATGGACCCTGGAGCGTGCCTCATGTAATTTTCTATAGCTATCGATCAAGCGATGGTGCCTATCAAGGCCTTCCAGTTTTATGCTGGTTGGAGTTAGTCCGTAGAAACGCACGCTGCCATCCACCGAGCCCATTACGGCATCCATTCTGATGTCGCCAAACATCCGGCGTAAGTTGATTATGTAGTCATCAATCTTCAAATCTTTGTTTTGCAGAATCTCCAGCACCGCCTCTAGAGCCCGATAAAATAACCTGCGCTCCATAGTATTGTCGTTATATTGAAGGAAGGCGCCAACCAGCTCTAGCGCCTCATCAAATTGCCCCAACGCTAGATGAATTAGAAGCTTCAATTCCAGAACTGTTAGCTGACCCCAGGGCGTATTTTCATCAAACTCAACACCAATCAATGTAGCGATATCGCCATATTCATCTAGTTCATTATTCGTGAGGCGCTCAAGCAAAGCACTTAATTGTTCATCACCCAAGGAATGGACATTCAAAATATCCTCGCGGAACAGCAACGCTTTGTTGGTGTTATCCCAAATCAGATCTTCTACTGGATAGACCTCTGAATAACCGGGTACCAAGATCCTGCATGCAATCGCACCCAGCTGGTCGTATACCGCCACGTAAGAATCTTTACCCATATCTTTGAGAATGCCAAACAAGGTTGCCGCCTCTTCGGTATTTGAGTTCTTGCCGTGACCAGAAAAATCCCATTCGACAAAATCGTAATCGGGCTTTGCGCTGAAGAAGCGCCAGGACACAATACCGCTAGAGTCAATAAAGTGTTCAACAAAATTATTTGGTTCAGCCACTGCTTCACTTGCAAAGGTCGGCGGAGGCAAATCATTTAAGCCCTCTAAGCTTCGCCCCTGCAACAATTCCGTCAAACTCCGCTCCAGTGCGACCTCCAAACTGGGGTGCGCTCCGAATGATGCAAACACACCGCCTGTCCGCGGATTCATCAAAGCGACGCACATCACTGGATAAACTCCACCCAGCGATGCATCCTTTACCAGTACAGGAAAGCCCTGCTCTTCTAGGCCCTGAATGCCGGCCAAAATACCGGGGTATTTAGCGAGCACTTCCTTGGGCACATCAGGAAGAGCGAGTTCGCCTTCCAGAATTTCGCGCTTAACTGCGCGCTCAAAAATCTCTGACAGACATTGCACCTGCGCCTCAGCCAAAGTATTGCCAGCACTCATACCATTGCTGACATAAAGATTTTCAATAAGGTTAGATGGAAAATAAACGGTCTTACCATCTGATTGACGTACATACGGCAACGAACAAATACCGCGCTCAGAATTTCCAGAGTTAGTATCGATTAAATGTGAGCCACGTAATTCGCCATCAGGATTAAAAATCTTCAGGCAGTATTTGTCTAGAATCTCTGTTGGCAGAGCGTCGTTGGTGGCTGGTTTGAACCAGCGCTCATTCGGGTAGTGAACAAATGTGCTGTTGGCAATCTCTTCACCCCAAAATGTTCCGGCGTAGAAGTGGTTATTGCTTAGTCGCTCGATATACTCGCCCAAGGCTGATGCCAAAGCGCTTTCCTTCGTTGACCCCTTGCCATTGGTAAAACACATCGGTGAGTGCGCATCACGAATATGTAAAGACCAGACATTGGGAATAATGTTGCGCCATGAGGCAATTTCAATCTTGATTCCGAGATTCGCCAACATACTAGTCATATTGGCAATCGTTTGCTCAAGCGGCAAATCTTTACCAGCAATAAAGGTGCTGGCATCACCAACTGGCTTTAGAGCCAACAATGTCTGTGCATCCTCATCCAGGTTTTTTACTTCCTCAATCACAAACTCTGGGCCAGCTTGCACCACTTTTTTAACTGTACAACGTTCAATGGAGCGCAAAATACCTTGGCGATCATTGGCAGAAATATCTTCCGGTAACTCAACCTGAATCTTAAAAATCTGCTGATATCGGTTTTCAGGGTCAACAATATTGTTTTGAGATAGACGAATATTTTCTGTGGGAATCTTGCGCGCATCACAATACAGCTTCACAAAATAAGCAGCACATAAAGCGGATGAGGCCAAAAAGTAATCAAAGGGGCCAGGGGCAGAGCCGTCGCCCTTATAGCGTATCGGCTGATCCGCGATTACAGTGAAGTCATCGAACTTCGCCTCTAGACGAAACTTATCGAGAAAGTTGACCTTAATTTCCATGGGAGTAATTTTAAGAATGGTAGCGAAAAGAGTGCTCTGCCAACATCCTATTTGGCAGATTTATTCGCCTGCAGTCTTATTGCTCGCCCTTATTGCGAGATGTATCTATGCCCAGGGCTTTTAGCTTGCGATACAAGTGGGTTCTTTCTAAACCCGTGTACTCAGAAATCTTGGTCATGCTGCCACCCATGATTTGCATTTGATGCTCAAAATAAGCTTTCTCAAAGAGGTCTCTTGCTTCCCTCAAAGGTAAATCAAAATAGGTTTTTGCAATACCGCTAATGTACTCACCCTCAAGCGGCACTGGAGCCGGCTCACCAGCAGCTGGCTTTGGGGCGGCGGCCTGATTGGCGTTGGATGGAACGGCCCTTTCCGTAGCTGGCTCAACATATTTTGGGGAACTTTCTAGGGCCTTACTAACGGTCTTCAACAGCTTTTGTAATGCAATTGGCTTTTCTAAAAAATTCAATGCGCCAATTCGTGTAGCTTCAACTGCCGTATCAATAGTGGCATGACCAGACATCATCACCACGGGCATGGTGAGCTGACCTGTTTTAGACCACTCTTTAAGCAAGGTAATGCCATCAGTATCTGGCATCCAAATATCCAGCAAGACAAGATCAGGGCGCATTTGCTCACGAATGGTACGGGCCTGAATAGCACTCTCCGCTGCATACACCGTATGACCTTCGTCCGTCAGAATCTCATTGAGAAGCTCACGAATTCCCATCTCGTCATCAACAACCAAAATACTAGCCATACTTAGGCCGCCTCTTTTGCTAGATTCATAAACAATACCGATACCCGCGCACCAATCACTTCTGCCCCCTGCATACGGTTTCGTATTTCAATTTTGGCAGAGTGATCATCAATGATTTTCTTAACAACCGCCAAACCTAATCCCGTGCCCTTAGTCTTGGTTGTGACATAAGGCTCAAATGCTCTTGCCAATATCTTAGCTGGAAATCCTACCCCAGAATCACTAATTGTTAATCGCACGGCTTTTTGTTCTACGCCATTGTGCTCTCCATAGGGCACTAATTCTGTTTTTACCTCAACGACCTCGCCAGGATGGGGGCCCTCAAGCGTGGCATCTTGTGCGTTTTGTAATAGATTATGAATAACTTGCCTGAGCTGAGTTGGGTCACCCATAATTTCTGGACAGCTTGGGTCAAGTTGAGTGCGCAAGGGGCTGCCTTCGTATAAGCCCAAAATTTCTGTAATCAGTGTATTGATCGAAACTGGCTTTAGCTGTGGGGTTGGCGTTTTGGCGAAATCCCTAAAGTCATTCACCATCTCTTTCATTGCCTGCACCTGACCAATAATGGTCTCAGTGCTGCGATTAATCATTTCTTCCTGCTCCGGACTCAACTTACCAGCCAGCTTATGCTGCAAACGCTCAGCTGATAGCTGAATTGGGGTCAGTGGATTTTTAATTTCATGGGCCAAGCGTCTAGCAACTTCACTCCAAGCAATTGATCTTTGTGCGCTAACCACATCGGTAATGTCATCAAACACCACCATACGCAAATCTGCTGTCAGTTCTGTGCCCCGGACAAACAAGGTGACGCCCAGTTCGTTCTCAAATTCATTGGCAGTGTGTAGCTGGATTTGTTTTTGCCAGACAGGGGCCCCTTTTTGAGAAATCTGGGGCGCGGGGGGGCTTTCATTAGCAACCGCAAGCTTCATCGTTGCAAAACCCTCTTTAATGGCCCCCTCAAACTCTGAAAGCGCCAGGTTACTGCTGAGTGGCTTACCATCTAAAAGGGTTAAGTCTTGCGCAAAAATTCGATCTGCACCCGCATTGCTCGACACTACATTGTAGTTCTTATCAAAGATACAAACACCTGCCGTTAGGCTCCCTAGAACCTTCTCCAGGAATGCCTTGGACTCTTGCAAAGAAGTACGCGTATCAGCAAGCTGCCTAGTCATCACATTAAATTGGCGCGTCAACATGCCGAGTTCATCGCCGGTATCTAGCTCGGGCTTGGGCGATAAATCGCCTTGTGCAACCGCCTGAGTTCCCTTAAGCAGCATTAATAACGGGCGCGCTAATTGACGCCCCAGCAGCAAAGCCAAAGTGACGGCAACAAATAGAGCGAAAAATAAGGTGAGCGTTAGTGTGCCAACAAACATTTTACGAAGGCCAGCGCGCCCTAAAGACTTCTCTTGATACTCGCTATAAGCAGACTCAACAGCAAAAATATTTTTAGCTACCGGGCTTGGAATAAAGCGCACCAATTGCAAAAAATATTTATCTTCTGCGTCTTTATTGGACTCCATTTTGCCTAGCATCGGCTTCTTACGCACAATCGGCACAATCGCTCTTACCTGATAACCGCGCTGACCATCTTCCATTTCAACCTGGTCTAAAAAAGTCACACCCTTCTTTTTAAAAGATTCGGCAACTATCTCAACGCTAGGTGCAGGTAAATATTTTTTAGGCCTTAACTCGCTCGTTAAGATCAAGTTACGCTGAATATTAAAAAGGCTAACCTCTTGAATACCGAATTGATTGCGTATCTTCATGATCATCGCGCCAACCTGATCAGATGTCGCACCAGCAGGTACTTGTACAACTTGCTCGGCGATAAAATTTCCCTCGGCAAGAATCTCTTCTTGAGCAATTCGCAAGGTAACGCGCCCCAACTCTAAGCCAGAGTTCAGTGCTGACTCGACCTTTACATCAAACCAAGTTTCAATGCTACGTGATACGAACTGCAATGAAACGCCATACAAAATTAAGCCTGGAACAATCCCAACTAAAGCAAAAATCATTGCCAATTTAGCAATCAAACGAGTGCCAAAATGGCCCCTGTACCAGCGAACACCAATCACCGTTACCAAAGTCAAAATCACCAGGGTTAGACAAACCCCAATAACAACATTGGCCGCATAAAGCCAAATAAAGTAGTTATCAAAAAACTCTGTGTTTGAGGAGGCAATCGATAGCAAGACCAAGAGCAATAATGCGAACGCGCCAATCACTCCAATCGCAACTGGAATTGCCTTTTTTCTCCAGGCCCTAGATGTAAAAAAGGCCCCCTTTAACGGCGTTGAGGATGCTCTCATCGCTTAATGAGATTGGAGCTGGTTGGCAAAAAGGGAAAGCGCAGCCAATCGCTAGAAACATTCCAATCACGATTGTTTAAGGCATTCACCTGAAATGGCTTGGGTAATTTGCTTAAATCCAAATTCATACGTAAGGAGGCCGTATATGCTTTACTTGTATCTAACTGACTACCATCAATTACACGCCAGCCGCCAATGCTGCCAACCGCTTGCAAGGCCTCTGAAATTGTCTTTGCGGAAAATGTAAATCCTTCCGAAGCAATTCGGTACTGCTGGGTAAGGGGTTGATAGGACAGCCGAGTTTGTCTTTGGGTAAGCGCTGACTTCTCATCAAACCAGTACCAACGCGAGCGGGTTAAATCAAACTCTGTTTGAAAATACAGAACCACCCCTTTTTGCACAGCGTCTTCAAGACCAGGGGAAAGCTCAATCTGAAAAGTGGCATTTAAAAGCCAGTCGTTATCAACCCTCTCCAACTCAAAGGATTTGATTTTGATTCCTTCTGCACTTGCGCTTGTTGAAAATACACTCAACGCCATCAAGCATAAGAAGATGAATTGTTTAATTCTTTGGCTCATGGCCCGTTTTTCTTAAACAAAGCATAGTAAAAACCATCACTTATATCCGTCGGCAGAATCTGTCCTGGAGCATCTAATCGTACCGCATTGCCATGCTCTGCGGTAAACCAGTGTGCTTGCCCCTCCCCCTCCTCTGGAAATACTGAGCAGGTAACGTAGAGCATTAGGCCATCGGGCTTCAACATTTTCCAAGCCTGTTCCAAAATACCACGCTGCTTGATCTGCAAAGACTTGATATCCGCCTCACGCCTTAAAAAGGGAATGTCTGGATGTCTGGCCACAATACCCGAGGCAGAGCATGGTGCATCGAGCAAAATTTTGTCGAAAAGGCGACCATCCCACCAAGATGCCTTGGATGCATCGCCTCGAAGCACCTGTACCTTGTCAGAGTGCAGGCGCAACCGGTCTAAGTTACCGCTAATCTTGCCAAGACGCTCACCATCGATTTCTAACGCCACCATCTCGCAATCAGACAGCTCTAACAAGTGTGCGGTTTTTCCACCGGGTGCTGCACAAGCATCCAATATTCGCTCGCCCGGCTGAGGGCTCAAAAGGGTTGCCGCCAACTGCGCTCCAGCATCTTGAACCGATACCGAACCACTATAAAAGCCTGGCAGCTCTGAAACAGGAACTGCATTCCTTAAGAGCAAACTAGCGGAAAGTTTCACTCCCGCAAGCTCTTCAATTGGGTGAGACTCAATTCCAACATCGCTCAATAGTGCCTGATATTGCTCCCGTGAATATTGTTTTTGATTAACGCGCAAAATTAACGGGGCGCGTTTTGCTTGGGCGAACAAAATTGACTGCCAAGTCTTCGAGTAATTTCGTTTTAAGTTGGCACGCCACCAGGGCGGAACAAACATCGGAACAGGATCTGGGGGAAAACGTCTTTCACCCTCTGGAGGCTGCACGACAAGACTAACCTTGCGAAGCACTGCATTCACCAGGCCTTTGGCATACATCGTTTTATCGTAGTCAGCGCAAGCGCTTACAGCCTCATCAACAATGGTGTGTGCGGCGTAGCCTCTGCCATCTGTGATTTCATTTAAAAAAAGTGCAATTGCAATACTCAACAGATGATCCACCTCTGGCGGTGGATTCTTTGGAATAAATTCTTTAATGTACTCGTGCGACCGAACCCATTTACGCAAGGCATCAAAGCTCAGGCTTTGCACAATGGGGCGCTCATGAGGATCTAATTCATCCAGAACCTCCGTCAGTGACCGGCCACTCATTACCTCACCAATAGCTTGTGCAGCAATACTGATTGCTTCAGAAAGTGGAAGACTATGCGGTATTTTTTTATCAGTCAAATGAATTTGCTCTGGGATATGCCCCATTTTTTGCCATAGCCATGAGGCGTGCCACTCGCTCTTCAGTTGGTGGGTGGGTTGAAAATAATTGCGCAAGGCCGCCAGCACTTAAGGGATTCAGAATCATCATCTGTGCCGTCTCTGGATGGTGCTCCACAGCCTGAAATGGAATGTCTTGTGCGTAAGCATGAATTTTCTCTAGTGCGCAAGCTAAGGCCTCTGGGTCAGAACTAATTTCTGCTCCGCCGCGATCTGCTTCATATTCTCTTGCACGCGAAATACTCATTTGAATCAAACTCGCGGCAATGGGCGCCAAGATAGCAACCAATAGACTCGCAATCGGATTATTAGGCCTGCCCTCAGAATCACGCCCACCAAAAAACATTGCAAAGTTAGCGAGCGCAGAAATTGCACCAGCCATCGTAGCTGCAACTGTAGAAATTAAAATATCTCGATGCTGAACGTGCGCTAGCTCATGGGCCATTACTCCGCGCAGCTCCCGGTTAGACAAAATCTTAAGAATTCCAGTGGTAGCTGCGACAGAAGCATTCTCTGGATTGCGTCCCGTTGCAAATGCATTGGGCGCATCCTCATTAATTAAAAATACTTTGGGCATGGGCAGGCCAGCTTTGTCAGCAAGCTCTTGTACCAATGCATAAAACTGTGGTGCAGATCGTTCATCAACCTGCTGCGCATTGGTCATCCTCAACACCATCGTGTCGGAAAACCAATAGCTAAAAAAGTTCATGCCAAGGGCCAATAACAATGCCATTAGCATCCCTTGCTCCCCGCCCAACATCCCACCAACGACAATAAACAATGCCGTAATTGCCGCCATCAAGACAGCAGTTTTTGCGAAATTAAACATTCCTACTCCTTTGCATGAAAGCGTATTGATTGTTCATGGGAACCAAGTGACTGCATGCAAAGACTGGGGGTCATTTTTTTTCCGCCCGGCTTTTGCATTTCTAAAATCTCAATAACTCCCCTGCCACATTGAATAAAGGCGCCTTCCTCGCTAAAGCCTAAAAGCTCACCGGGACGGGCGGTTTCGCTAAAAGATCCGGCCTTTGGGATACGAGAGTTCCAAAACTTCATTGCAAGATCTTCAACATTGCTTGTAGCGCCAGGAAAAGGATTAAAGGCTCGAATGCGTCGATCAATTTCAGGTGCGCTCAAGCTCCAGTCAATTTCTGCCTCACCCTTCATTATTTTTTCAGCGTAAGTAATGCCTTCACCTGCTTGCGGGCTAGGAAGCATGGCCTTACCCTCTTGCAAAAGATGTAGCACATCAACAATTAACTTGGCGCCGAGTGTCGCCAGTCGGTCATGCAAAGTGCCGCTGGTTTCTGCGGGGGTAATTTCAAGTTCATCGCTGAGGACTGTGCCGCCTGTATCTAGACCGGCATCCATTTGCATAATACAAATACCGGTTTTTGTGTCGCCTGCTTCAATGGCCCGCTGTATCGGAGCAGCGCCACGCCAACGAGGCAAGAGAGATGCATGAATATTAAAGCTGCCATGCCTGCCTGGGCGCTGCGCAATGTCTAAAACATCTTGCGGCAAGATCAGGCCATAAGCAACCACAACCATGACATCAAAATTAATTTCAGCAAGCCGCTGGAATGCCTCTTGCTCCTGCACCTGCTTGTGTGGGTCAGCACTATTACATTTAAGCGTTTCTGGCTGCAGCACAGGAATATTTTTTTCTAAAGCAAACTCTTTAACCGGGCTAGCTTGTAGATGCATGCCCCTGCCAGCGCGGCGATCAGGTTGAGTGAGCGTTAGAACAATTTCATGTCCAGCAGCATGTATAGCGCGCATTGCTTGCGCAGCAAACTCAGGGGTTCCAGCAAATACAATTTTCATTAGCAGCGCTTAACGCTCACCCACTAACTCTTTGGTGCGCTTTTTTAGTTTTTGTGAAATACGAGTTCGCTTAAGCATCGATAAATATTCAACGAATACTTTTCCCTGTAAATGGTCAAGCTCATGCTGCAAACAAACTGCCAATAGTCCATCAGCGTCAACCTCGAATTCTTTACCAGCAATATCTAAGGCCCTCACTCGGACTTGTGCAGGCCTTTCAACCTCATCGTAAAACTCAGGCACTGAGAGGCAGCCTTCACGCCAAGACTTTTTCTCTGGGCTCGACCAAATAATTTCCGGGTTTATAAAAACCATCAATTCATTTTGCTCATCAGACACATCGATAACAACGATGCGCTCGTGAATGTCGACCTGGGTTGCAGCCAAACCAACCCCCGGAGCCTCATACATTGTGTCGGCCATATCGGCGACTATTTTTTTAATGCGCGCATCCACCTGCGCAACTGGTTTGGCAACCTTATGCAAGCGTGGGTCTGGATAACAAAGGACATTTAGCAAAGCCATATAGGAATTATCCAACAGAGCTATCAGCCTGTCCCGATTGTTCTAATTTCCCCAAAGTTCACAATCCTTTAATGCTCCAATTCCCAAAGTCAAAGCACATCGCCAGAATTACGCTAGGCGATAAAAATTACCCGCCACGTCTGAATGATTTATACGATCCCCCCAAGCATCTATATATAGATGGAAATCCCGACTTGCTCCAAATGCCCATGGTTGCAATAGTGGGCTCTCGCAAAGCTAGCGCTGAGGGCCTTAAAAATACCGCTTTGTTTGCTGAGGAGCTATCGCGAGCCGGCTTACTCATCATTTCGGGGCTTGCAAGAGGGGTTGATGGCGCCGCCCACAAAGCCATCCTGAGCCTAGGCCCCAAGCACCTCACCATGGCAGTCTGCGGGACCGGACTTGATATTGTTTACCCCGAAGAACATCTTGATTTAGCAAGCAGCATTAGGCAGCACGGGCTTTTAGTCTCAGAGCTTCCCTTAGGGGCGCCCCCAAGATCATGTCACTTTCCCAGGCGCAATCGAATTATTGCTGCGTTATCGCTCGGCGTGCTCGTGATTGAGGCAGCCGAAAGATCAGGCTCTCTGATTACTGCACGCCTAGCTGGAGAGCTGGGAAGGGAGGTTTTTGCAGTGCCGGGAGCTATTGGACACCCCCTTTCTGGCGGCTGTAACCTCCTGATACAGCAAGGCGCGAAGCTCGCAAGAAAACCTAGAGACGTCTTGGAGGAGTTAATTTTTTGATAAAACCCTCATTTAAAGTGGTTTAAATGAGGGTTTTTGCTCCATTAGGGTCACAAAAATAGGTCCCAGAAAATCAAAAAACCAGTGCGTTTGGACTTTTCCCAATTTATCGGTTAATAATAAAAAAGGGATAAGCAGCTGACCAAACCCTGATTTGGTTTAAATTGTTCATCCTTTTTCCCTATTAAAAACATCATTTCAGGCTCAAATTTAGGCAAACGCGTGGCTAAAGCATCTACCAAAAGCAGCTCCAAAACCTCTTCTACGGATCAACCGAAGGCGCTCATCATTGCCGAGAAGCCATCGGTTGCCAATGACATTGCCAAGGCCCTGGGCGGCTTTACGAAGTACGAAGACTATTTTGAGAACGATGACTTTGTCATCTCCTCTGCAGTTGGCCACCTATTAGAAATTGCAGCCCCAGAAGAATATGACGTTAAACGAGGCAAATGGTCTTTTGCCAACTTACCCGTGGTACCCCCTTATTTTGATTTGCGCCCAATCGCCAAAACTGAATCACGTCTCAAGGTTTTACAAAGATTAATTAAGCGCAAAGATATTAATTCTTTAATTAATGCCTGTGACGCGGGCCGTGAAGGCGAATTGATTTTCCGTTTAATTGCGCAACACGCAAAAGCGCCTCAAGCAATCAAGCGCTTATGGCTGCAATCAATGACTCCTGCGGCAATACGCGATGGCTTTGCAAGTTTGCGCAGCGATGAAGATATGCAACCATTGGCCGATGCAGCGCGCTGTCGCTCAGAGGCCGACTGGTTAGTGGGCATCAATGGCACTCGCGCGATGACTGCCTTTAACAGCAAGAGTGGTGGCTTTTTCTTAACTACTGTAGGTCGCGTGCAAACGCCAACGCTCTCCATCGTTGTTGAGCGCGAAGAGTTGATTCGTAAATTCATTTCTAAAGATTATTGGGAAGTAAAGGCGGAATTTATTGCCGCAGCAGGAATTTATGAAGGCCGCTGGTTCGACCCAAAATTTAAGAAGGATGTTGCAGAACCTGATGCACGTGAGAATCGCCTATGGAGCGAAGCTGCGGCCCAAAGCATCGTTGCAGCATGTCGCGGTAAAAAAGCGGCTGTTACCGAAGAAGCTAAACCGGCAACACAACTAGCGCCCCAGCTATTTGATTTAACAAGCTTACAACGTGAAGCGAATGCTCGTTTTGGTTTTTCTGCAAAAAATACGCTCGGTCTTGCGCAAGCGCTTTATGAACGTCACAAAGTTTTAACCTATCCACGTACTGATGCAAAAGCATTGCCAGAAGACTACTTGGATACCGTTAAACAAACGATGGAAATTCTTGCTGAGAACTCACAGGACTATCGTGCGTTTGCCAAGCAGATTCTTAAGGGCGGCCCAGAAGATGCAAAAGCAAAAGCTGGTTACGGCTGGATCAAGCCAAACAAGCGCATCTTCGATAACTCCAAAATTTCTGATCACTTTGCGATCATACCAACGCTCGAAACACCTAAAAATTTAAGCGAGCCAGAGGCAAAACTATACGACTTGGTCGTTCGCCGCTTCTTGGCTGTTTTTTATCCTGCTGCAGAATTCCGCGTCACAACCCGCATTACAGAAGTCTCTGGCCACCATTTCAAAACCGAGGGTCGTGTTCTTGTTAATCCAGGCTGGCTTACTGTTTATGGAAAATCAAACCAAGCCGACGATGAGCTTGTGCCGGTCCAAGAGGGCGAAACTGTTCAAAGCGAATCCATTGCTGCGGTTCCATTAAAAACGAGGCCGCCAGCACGCTATTCAGAAGCAACCTTGCTATCCGCCATGGAAAGCGCCGGCAAGTGGGTTGATGATGACGAAATGCGCGAAGCGATGGCAGAAAAAGGTTTAGGTACACCTGCAACGCGTGCAGCAATCATTGAAGGATTACTCGCTGAAAAATATATCGTGCGCGAAGCACGAGAACTTATTCCCACGGCAAAAGCTTTTCAGTTAATGACATTATTGCGCGGCCTAGATGTTGAAGAATTAACGCGCCCCGATTTAACTGGTAGCTGGGAAAATAAACTTTCCTTGATCGAGCAGGGTAAGATGAATCGCGATACTTTTATGCAAGAAATTGCACAGATGACTCAGCGTATCGTCAAACGCGCCAAGGAATATGATAGCGATACCATTCCAGGCGACTACGCGACCATGACCACGCCGTGCCCCCACTGTAAGGGTCCGGTGAAAGAAAACTATCGCCGCTTTGCCTGTGAAAAGTGTGGCTTTACGATCAGCAAAACCCCCGGTGGTCGCGCATTTGAATACCCTGAAGTGGAAGAATTGCTGCGCGAGAAAACAATAGGGCCACTACAGGGCTTCCGCAGCAAAATGGGTCGCCCATTTGCAGCCATCATCAAATTAAGTGAAATTCCAGAAGATGATGCCGACTATCCAAATGCAGGATTTAAGCTTGAATTTGATTTTGGTAATTCACAAGATGAAGAAACTGAAGCTATAGATTTCACAGGTCGCCCAGCATTGGGTGTTTGTCCAAAATGCTCTGGCGCGATTTATGAGGATGGCATGCGCTACGTTTGCGAGAACAATACTGGACCAAGCAAAACCTGTGATTTCAAAACTGGCAAAGTTGTTTTGCAACAAGAGATTTCGACTGAGCAAGTGCAGAAGCTGCTTAAAGAGGGTAAAACAGACCTCTTAACCAATTTCAAATCAAACCGCACTGGTCGTGGCTTTAAGGCTTATTTAGCCTTAGGCGCTGATGGCAAAATTGGTTTTGAGTTTGAGGCCAAAGCTGCCGGTGCAGCAAAAGCGCCTGCGAAGAAACGGGCAGGGGCTAGCGCTGCAAGCAAATCTGCGGCAAAGCCTAAGCGCGCAAGCAAAGCAAAGTCATCGCCTAGCACCTGAGATGTAATCAGCTTAGCTGCTAGGGCGGACCATAAGATGCCGCGCGATCCTAGCGCGGCAGCCAAAAAGATACCGGGTCTTTGAGTAAGCGCACCAATGATTGGCAGGCGGTCACCAGCAACGCAACGCACGCCAACAAATTCTCCAGCTTTCATTAGCGACCCTGGATCCCCCTCGGGGTAAGCGAGCAAACCTTGTGCTTGTGCGCGATTAAAGTCATCGCTGATCATTCTTGGGGAAAGGTCGTCCTCTCCCTCATCGAAGCTAGAGCCTACAATCCAGCGGTAGCTGCCGTCTTTAAGCTGTTGGGCGGGAAGACAATAGCCATCACCTGAGATACCCACTCTTGGCAAGCGGTTTGCCCAAGCATCATTTTCTTTAATGGAAAATATGCTGAGCTGCCCGCGAACCGGCTTCAGGGGCAGACGTATTCCGATGCTGCTCATTAACGCTTTGCTCTCGATTGCAGCTGCCACCACTACCTTATCTGCGGAAAGAATTACTTCATTAGCATCATTCAATAAAAGCCATTTTTCATCAGCCTTCGCAAGTTGTGCAACGCGAGTGTTCCAAAGGCAAGATAAGTTTTCATGCTCTTGCAATAGGGCCTTACTTGTCTCAAATAAATTTAAAGAAGCGCCGCGAGGAAGCCAAACTCCGCTTTGTTGAATGCCGCAAATTTTTTCTGCCTCCTGCGCATCTAAGGGTTTTGCAATGTCGTCATCAAGATCTAAAGACTGTAGAAAACTACTTACTTCTGCAAGATCAAAATGTTTATCTTTTCTGGTTGGCTGAAAGATGCCATGCTGGTTCCAAACCTTGCCCCACCTGACCTCAGCCATTAAAAAGGCAATTCTTGTTAAACGTAGTAAACGCGGAGATCCCCTACCTATGTGTGGATGGGCAATAGCATAAGCATGGCTTGAACAAGCGGTGGCGGGTGAGGGTGCTGCATCAATAATGCATACGGATTTGCCGCGAAGAAGCAACTCATTTGTAATGGTTGCCCCGCAAATGCCCGCCCCAATCACCACTATTTCATGGTGTTGGGGTGTTGTCATTTAGCTGGTGTAGATGGATTTGTAGTGCTGGGGTTAGGCACTCAAGCGTTGCTCGATTTTGCTATGGGTCTCTTTCAACTCTTTTGGCAAACGATCGCCAAGGTGATCAAACAATTCTGTATGGAGTTTTAGCTCGTTCTTCCAGTCATCAACTGCAACATGAATGGCTTTAGCAAATTTCTCTGTTGAATAATCAAGGCCATTCCAATGCATATCGCCGTGCTCTGGACAAATGCCAAATGGAGTTTCTTTGCCGCTTGCTTTGCCTTCTGCGCGCTCCAAGATCCAAGAAAGTACGCGCATGTTTTCGCCAAAACCAGGCCAAACAAACTTACCATTCTCATCCTTGCGGAACCAATTAACGCAATAAATCTTAGGCAATACGGCGCCTTCGGCCTCCAGCTTCTTGCCTATATTGAGCCAATGCTGGAAGTAGTCGCTCATGTTGTAGCCGGCAAATGCGATCATGGCAAATGGGTCACGGCGTACAACGCCAATTTGGCCGGTAATCGCTGCGGTAGTTTCGGAACCAAGAGTGGCAGCCATATAAACACCCTCAACCCAGTCGCGGGCTTCGCTAACCAATGGCACAGTGTTTGAACGACGTCCGCCAAACAAGAACGCATCAATTGGAACGCCTTCTGGATCGTCCCACTTAGGATCAACCGCCGGGTTATTAGTGGCGGCAACCGTAAAACGTGAGTTTGGATGTGCGGCTTTGCGGCCTCCAGCACCATCGGCTGGAGTCCAGTCTTTGCCTTGCCAGTCGATTAAGTGTGCTGGCGGGGTTTCTGTCAAACCCTCCCACCAAACATCGCCATCATCTGTCAAACCAACGTTCGTGAAAATCACATCTTGGTTTAAAGAATCGATACAGTTTTGGTTGGTCTGGCGGTTTGTGCCTGGGGCTACACCAAAGTAACCAGACTCTGGGTTAATTGCAAACAAGCGGGTTTTGCCTGTCGCGGCATCTTTGCGTGGCTTGATCCATGCAATATCGTCACCAATAGTGGTTACTTTCCAACCATCAAATCCTTTTGGTGGAATCATCATGGAGAAGTTGGTTTTGCCACAAGCAGATGGGAATGCAGCCGCAATGTGATATTTTTTACCCTCTGGTGAAGTTACGCCCAGAATCAACATGTGCTCAGCTAGCCAGCCCTGGTCTCGACCCATATTGGATGCAATACGCAAAGCAAAGCATTTTTTACCCAAGAGAGCATTGCCGCCATAACCAGAACCAAATGACCAGATCTCACGAGTTTCTGGGTAATGAACAATGTATTTGTTCTTATTGTTTGGCCAGGCAACATCTTTTTCGCCAGCAGCCAATGGCTTGCCAACAGTATGAATGCAGGGAACAAACTCACCATCGGCGCCCAATTGATTAACCACGGCCTTACCCATCCGAGTCATGAGGCGCATATTGATTGCAACATATGGGCTGTCAGACAACTCAACACCAATGTGGGCAATTGGGGAGCCTATTGGGCCCATAGAGAAAGGCACCACATACATTGTTCTACCGCGCATGCAACCATCAAACAATGGATTCAAGGTAGCGCGCATTTCGCTTGGCTCAACCCAATTATTGGTTGGACCAGCATCTTCTTTTTTGGCGGAGCAAATAAATGTGCGGTCTTCAACTCGCGCTACATCCTCAGGATCCGAGAGGGCTAGAAATGAATTTTTACGCTTAGCTGGGTTTAGGCGCTTAAACACTCCAGCACCAACCAAAAGCTCGCAGAGCTCATCATATTCAGCCTGGGAGCCATCACACCAACGAATCGCATCTGGCTTAGTAAGGGCGGCAACTTCTCCGACCCACTCAATCAAGCGCTTGTTTTTTACGTACGCTGGCGCATTAGCATTAATTTGGCCGGCAGTTGCTGTAGTCATATGTTTTCCTATGAAGATTTAAATTTTTAATCCCGTGATTTTAACATTTTGGTCATATTTGAAGCCCTTGACCAGGCACAGAGGAAACCCTCTATTTACCAATGCAGAATTGGCTAAAAATTTTTCCCAAAAGGTCGTCTGGAAGCAGCTTTCCAGTGATTTGCCCTAGGTGATTTTGGGCTAAAGATAACTCTTCTGCGAATAATTCGAGCGAATTATTCCCATTTGCTGCGAATTGTTCAGATCTTGCAATATGTTCTGAAGCGCGTTCGAGGCAGTCTAAATGCCTTCTTCTGGCTACAATCGCGCCCTCTTGGGAGCCGTTCCACCCCACAATTTCTAGTATTTTTTGCTTTAAACGGTCAATTCCATCGCCATTTTTGGCTGAAATCACAATAACCTCTTTTGGAGCCGCGGGAGATACCAAAGACATCAAGTCTGATTTATTGATAACCTCTAAAACCGGGCACTTTGCAGGGAGCTCTTGGAGAATCCGCTCTTTCAACCCATCTTCAGCGGAATTGGGGTCCGTTAAAAAAACCACCAAGTCAGCCAGACGAATTGCATCCCAAGATCTTTCGATGCCTTTTGCTTCAACCAGATCGCTTGTCTCACGCAAGCCGGCAGTATCAATAATGTGCATCGGCACACCCTCGATGGTGATGCTTTCTTTTACACGATCACGAGTGGTGCCTGCGATAGGGGTAACAATAGCAACCTCTTCGCCTGCAAGCCTGTTGAGTAAAGAGCTCTTGCCAACGTTAGGAGCACCGGCAAGAACAAGCTGAATGCCGTCACGTAGAATTTTTCCCTGTTTAGCGCCATTCCGCAAAGACTCTAATTTTTCTTTGACAGCAAACAGTCGAGCGCGTGCCTGCGCATTCTCCAAAAATTCAATTTCTTCTTCGGGGAAGTCTAAAGTGGACTCAACCAAGATGCGCAGCTGAGTAATCTCTTCAATCAGATCATTAATACTCTCCGAGAAATCGCCTTGCAATGATCTGGCCGCGCCACGAACGGCAGCCTCACTTTGTGCGTCAATTAAATCGGCAATAGCTTCGGCCTGAGCTAAATCAATTTTGTTGTTCAAATAGGCGCGCAGGGTAAATTCTCCAGGCTCAGCAATCACCAGGCCATCAACCTTTCCCAACTCAAGGCAGCGCTTCATGACCAACTCTAGAAGCTGAGGGCCTCCATGACATTGAAGCTCCAAAACATCTTCGCCAGTAAACGAGGCGGGGGCGGCAAAATAAATTGCGATGAGCTGATCGATGGTCTGACCACCGGCATCGCGCAAGGTAAGTAGGTTTGCCTGTCTGGGTGAAAGCGCTTTTTGAAAAAACGCTTTTGTAATTGATTGGAGGCTTTGTCCGCTGATACGAACAACCCCAACGCCAGCCCTACCAGGGGCGGTAGCTACAGCAATGATGGGCAGCTTTCTAGTCATCATTGCTGTATGTTTTCCATGGAATGCTTATGCCATCAATAAATTACTTGGCTTCTTTTTTTCCAAACATTTGGTTAATTTGCCACTGCTGCGCAATCGATAACAAATTATTTACCACCCAGTAGAGCACTAAGCCGGCGGGGAAGAAGAAGAACATCACCGAGAATACGATTGGCATGTACATCATCACCTTTGCTTGAATAGGATCAGGTGGAGTTGGATTGAGTTTGGTTTGCACAAACATCGAAACAGCCATGATGACTGGCAAAATGTAATAAGGGTCTGGAACGGATAAGTCGCTAATCCATAAAACCCAAGGGGCGCCACGCATCTCTACAGATGACAACAAGACCCAATACAAAGAAATAAATACGGGGATCTGAATCACGACTGGCAAACATCCGCCCAAAGGATTGATTTTCTCTTTGCGATACATCTCCATCATTGCCTGATTTAGCTTTTGTGGCTCACCCTTATATTGCTCTTTCATTGCCATCAGGCGTGGCTGCACTTCTTTCATACGCGCCATCGACTTGTAGCTTGCGGCTGAAAGCGGGAAGAAGACCAGCTTAATCAAAATCGTCAGGAGAATAATTGACCAGCCCCAGTTACCAACATAGCCATGAATTTTTTCTAGCAACCAGAAAATGGGCTTTGCCAAAATAGTCAAGTAGCCATAATCCTTTAATAATTCAAAGCCCGGAGTAATTGTTTCTAAAACACTTTCCTCTTGTGGGCCAACAAATAGGCGAGACTTTTCAACAACCGTTGAGCCCTGCGCAACCACACCCAAAGGCGTTTGCATTCCAATGCGATACAGGCCGTTATCAATTCTTCCCACATAGATATCGCGTGCAAATTTATCGGCAGGAATCCATGCGCTAGCGAAGTAGTGCTGAACCATTGCAACCCAGGCGGGATCGCCAGCGGGCACCTGTGTTGGAAGGCTGACCTTATTTTTATCAATCGCCGTAAATTCCAGCTTATTAAATTTTTCTTTATCGGTGTATGCGGCTGGCCCAGTAAAGGTGCTTGCCGAGAAGGCGCCATCAAACGGCCCAATTTTTTTCTCTTGGCTACCGTCTCTTACTAACTCTGTATAGAGAACCAAGGGCGCAGCGCTAGTGCCCGACTGAGTAACACGATGGCCCACATCAACCACATAGCTTCCTGGATTAAGAATGAAGGTCTTTTCTAGCTTGACGCCATTGCGCTCGCTGGCAATGGTCAGGTATGGGCGCCCTGCGCCGTCCTTGCCCGATTGAATAAACTTAAAGTTACTAGTGTGATTTGGTAGGTCGTTATTGTTTAAAGAAATCAAACCAGAACGAGCAAAGTATTTGTGATTTGGTGTGTATTGGAAAAGTTCGACCGGCTTATTTTCTACAGTCAATGCTTTTAATAATTTTGCGTCGATTACATTGCCGCCGTTAGCGCTAATTTCCAATACCAATACATCGTTTTGCAAAACAAACTTTTCGGCACTTTCAATCGCGCTCGAATTAACAATTGGAGCAGTGGCAATAGTCGGCGCACCCGATATTTGTGTTGGTACATCTACCTTGTTTACGGCTACAGCCTTCTCGGCTCCGGTTGGACTGCTTGCTGGCACACCACCAAACAAAGATGGCTTGCCTTCATGAACCTGCCAATTGTTGTAGAGCATGAGACCTGACATCGAGAACACAGCCCAAAGAATTGTTTTTTTAAAGTCCATTTGTATTCGCTTAAGTTAATGAGTTGTTTGTTTTACCGCAGGATCATAACCGCCTCGTGACAGCGGGTTACATCGCAGAATGCGCCATGCAACAAGTCCAATGCTTTTTATAAGCCCGTAATGACTAAAACAGTCGCAGGCGTATTGTGAGCAACTCGGCACATATTTACAGTGCATACCAAGATAAGGGCTCAAAAGTAATTGGTAGGTTTTTACCAGCCTGATTGCCGCATCATTTAAAACGCGCACCTTAAATCAACCCCGAAATCTGAGAGCGTAGAAGGTCTTTTTCTTTTTTTCTAAGTCTGCCGCGAGTTTCGCGACCAATGGGCTTGTTGAGCTTGACCACCACATCTTTATTTAAGGTGGTGGCTTGGGCCGTCCAAACCAATTCGCGAATCATCCTTTTTAGTCGATTGCGGTCTACCGCTCTTTTTGCTAATTTCTTAGCTACAGCAACCCCCAAATCTGGTTTACTGCCATCTAAAACGGGCGCAGCATACATGCCCCAATACAAACTTGTCTTGGGGCGTATTTTTAGTAATTCAGAAATCCTAGCGCTGTTCAATGACTGGATTAAACAGCCAAACGCTTACGGCCTTTTGCACGACGTGCGTTTAAAACTGCGCGCCCACTCTTCGTTTTCATGCGAATACGAAAGCCGTGTGTACGCTTGCGACGTGTTACTGATGGTTGGTATGTTCTTTTCATGATAGATCCCTGCAAAACCTGCTATTTTCCTTGTTGCAAAGCAAAAGGTCAATCAATCTTGATGAATATGTAGGTGTTTTTCTCTATTTTTGTATGATTTTTTCTTAAACCATTAATTTATATGGATTTTTCGGGTTTATACACAAGTTATCCACAGCTTTTCCACGTTTTTGTAGCTTGTGGATAACTTTGTAGCATCGCTACAATGGACCCTCCAAAAAT